>JAICYD010000103.1 GCA_025934375.1 Streptosporangiaceae bacterium
AGGCGCGCCGGGCAGGATTCGAACCCGCGACCCGCTGCTTAGAAGGCAGCCGCTCTATCCGACTGAGCTACCGGCGCTCTGTGACCCATTGTGCAGGGCAAAGGTCACGTCTCGGCTACGTGCGGGTCCCAGTGTCGCCGGGGAAAATCACTGACCGTAGTGGGCCGTGCCCGCTTCCGCGAGAAGTGCGGCCCAGTTTACCGGCCTCACCGAGGCCATCGCGGGAGCCTCACCCAGCCGCGTCCACCCGGCCGAGTAAGCAACGCCACGCCGGTTGGACAAGAGCGGCGAACTGAGTTATTCTCTAGCTGAGATAATCTCATAGTGAGACTGTCTCAGCCAGTGCCAGGGGAACGCCAGCGAGGGGGAGCCAGCATGGCAGACGCAGCCGCCAAGAGCGCAGCCGCCAAGAGCCCAGCCGCCAAGAGCCCAGCCGCCAGCAGCGCGGACTCCGCCGAGCGCGAGTTCCTCGCCAGCTACGACCCGCGCGCGTTCCCGCCGATCGCGGTGACCGTGGACGTGGTCGCGCTGACCATCCGCGACGCCGAGCTCCAGGTGCTCCTCGTCCAGCGCGCCGAACCCCCCTATCAGCACCACTGGGCACTGCCCGGCGGGTTCGTCCGGCAACTCCCGGGCCCCGACGGCGACGCCACCGAGGAGGACCTGGCCGAAGCAGCCGCCCGCGAGCTCGCCGAGGAAGCCGGATCGCGGCTGCGCACCCAGCACCTTGAGCAGCTGAAGACCTACGGCGCGCCCGGGCGCGACCCCCGGATGCGCGTCGTCTCGGTCGCCTACCTCGCGTTCGCCCCGGAAATGCCCGAGCCGCAGGCCGGCAGCGACGCCGCCGACGCCCAGTGGGTCCCGGTCTGCGCCCTCGGCCTCTCGGAAAGCGGCCAGCGTCCCGGCACCACCCGCAAGCTCGCCTTCGACCACGCGCGCATCCTCGCCGACGGCCTCGAGCGGGCGCGCGCCAAGCTGGAGTACAGCCCCCTGGCCACCGCGTTCGTCACCGAGCCGTTCACGATCTCGGAGTTGCGCGAGGTCTACGAGACCGTGTGGGGCGAGAAGCTGCACCCCGGCAACTTCCACCGCAAGGTCTTGTCCGTCCCCGGTTTCGTCGAGTCAACCGGCGACCTGACTCAGACCGGGGGAGCGCGGGGCGGCCCCCGGGCCAAGTTGTACCGGGGCGGGGACGCCGCCTTGCTCCACCCCGCCCTGCTCCGGCCCGACCGCGAGGAAGAGGTGCGCTGAGACAATGACCGCCGCGACCGCCATGACCAGCGCCGCCGCGATCGCCTTGATCGAGGCGGCGAAGGGGCCGCGCGACATCTTCGGCGACGTCCTCGACGATGACCGCGACGCCCGCGCCGACACTGCCCATGCCGACCACGCCCACCAGGTTTACCGCCGGCTCGCCCGGCTCATCCATCCCGACGCGACCGCCAGCGACAAGCGTGCCACCGGCGCGTTCAGGAAGCTCTCGGCCCTGTGGCAGCAGTATCGCGCCGGAACCGGCGACGTGGTCGCCTCCGGCGACATCGCCAATCTGCTGCCGGCCCCGGCCCCTCAGCCCGGGAAGGCCGCCCTGCTCAAGCTCGCCCGCGACCCCGCGGACGGCGACCTGATCGCCCGCGAGGCGGCCGCCCTGCGCTGGCTCGCCGCCAACGGCGACCGGCAATACCTGCCCTATGTCCCGAAGCTGTTCGGCACCCGCCGCTACGCCGACTCGGCCACCGGGGGCATCCGGCGCGGGAACGTGCTGGAGCGCCTGGACGGCTTCATCGGCCTCGACAAGGTGGCCGATCGCTTCCCGGCCGGGCTAGACCCCCGCGACGTGGCGTGGATCTGGCGGCGCGTGCTCGTCGCGATCGGACTCGCGCACCGCGCCGGCCTCATCCACGGCGCGGTCCTCCCGCCGCACCTGATGATCGCGCCGCACGAGCACGGCCTCACGCTGGTCGACTGGTGCTACTCGTGCGGCGGGCCGAACCCCGCCAACCTGCCCGCCGCGGTCGCCAGGTACCGCGACTGGTACCCCCCCGAGCTCAGCGCCGGCTACGCGCCCGGCCCCGACCTCGACATCTACCTCGCCACTAAGACGATGCTGGCGCTGATCGCCTCGCCCGTCCCCGCCCCGCTGGCCGCCTTCGCCTTCGGCTGCACGCTGGCCAGCCAGCGCCGCCGCCCGGCTGACGCCTGGGACCTGCTGCGCGAGTTCGACGACCTCATCGAGCGGATGTGGGGCCCGAGGGCGTTCCGGCCGTTCCCGTCGCCGTGACCAGCCACTCAGCCACTGATAACAGCAAAAGACCTCAGCGAGCATTCGATCCGCAACGATCCCGGCCCAACGTCACTTTCATAGCCCGATCCCGGAAGAGGAGCCAGTCATGGGTAGTGGAATCTGGTCAACCAGCGTCTACGACGCGGCGAAGAAGCTGCGCGGCGGGGCGAGCGCGTTCGGTTACAGCGACTCCGGAGCGCGTAGCGTGCACGCGGCCTTGGACCCGCTGGGGGTCACGGTGCGGGAGTCCCGGGACTCCGACGAGCACCCGGCGTCGCTCGCGATCGCGGTGCTGTTCGACGTCACCGGGTCGATGGGCGGCGTTCCGAGGGTCCTGCAGGCGAAGCTGCCGCAGCTTCTCGGGCTGCTCATGCGCAAGGGCTACGTGCGCGACCCGCAGGTCATGTTCGGCGCGATCGGCGACGCGACCTGCGACCGGGCACCGCTGCAAGTCGGCCAGTTCGAGTCCGACAACCGGATGGATAGCGACCTCGAGCGCGTCTTGCTGGAAGGCGGCGGAGGCGGCCAGAAGCGGGAGTCCTACGAGCTGGCGCTGTACTTCATGGCCCGGCACACCGCCACCGACTGCTTCGGCAAGCGCGGCAAGCGCGGCTACCTGTTCATCATCGGCGACGAGATGGCCTACGACCGGGTCAAGCCGCGGGAGGTCTGCGCGGTCATCGGGCAGACGCTGACCGAGCCGGTCCCGCTGCAGGCGATCGCCGCCGAGGTGACCCGCCGCTGGGACACCTACTACATCCTGCCCGAGGGCGCCTCCTACGTCGGCGACGACGAGGTGCTGTCGTTCTGGCGCAAGCTGCTCGGCCAGAACGTCATCGAGCTCGCCGACCTGGACGCCGTCTCGGAGACGATCGCGCTGACAATCGGCCTCGGCGAGGACACCGTCGACCTCGACACCGGCCTGGCCGACCTGGCCGACGTGGGCTCGGACGCCGCGCCCGTCGTGTCCCGGGCGCTGGCCGCCATCGGCGATCGCGGTTCCCTGGTCGCCGGGGACGCCCCGCACTCCGGCGGCCCGCTCGACCGCCCCAGCGGCAACCTGCGGCTGTAACGAAGGGACCGTTCCGATGAGAGAGCACTCGATTGTCGTCGATCTCGGCTACGGGGACGCCGGGAAAGGCGGCATCGTGGACTGGCTCTGTAACCCGGGGGGGCGGCCCCCCGGGCCCCACGGCGGCAGTCCCGCCACCGGGGGACCGGTGCACACGGTGGTCCGGTTCAACGGCGGCGCGCAGGCCGCGCACAACGTCGTCACCCAAGGCGGCCGCCATCACACGTTCGCGCAGTTCGGGTCGGGCACGCTGAGCGGCCTGGGCGCGCGGACCTTCCTGTCGCGCTTCATGCTGGTCGACCCGCTCGCCCTGGTCGGCGAGGCCGAGCACCTCGCCAGCGTGGGCATCGCCGACCCGCTCGCCCTGGTCGCGATCGACCGCGACGCGCTGCTGACGACGCCGTATCACCAGGCCGCCAACCGGGCCAGGGAGGCGGCTCGCGGCACGGCGCGGCACGGCTCCTGCGGAATGGGAATCGGCGAGACCGCCGCGTACGCGCTGACGCACCCCGGCGACGCGCCCCGGGTCGGCGACTGCCGGTCCCCGCGGACCCTGACCCGCAAGCTCGCCCTGCTCCGCGAGCGCGTGAGCGCGGATAACACCGTAGACAGCTCCGCCGCCAGCGACCCGCTGCCTCCTGCGCAGGACGTGACCGACGCCTACCGCGCCATCGCCGAGCGGGTGACGATCACGGGGGAGGGGCACCTCGCGCGGCTGCTGCACGGCCCCGGCCGCGTCGTCTTCGAGGGCGCCCAGGGCGTGCTGCTCGATGAGTGGCGCGGCTTCCACCCCTACACGACCTGGTCGACCACGACCTTCGACAACGCCGAGGAACTGCTCGCCGAGGCCGGGATGCCCGGCGAGGCGCTGCGGCTCGGCGTGACCCGCGCCTATATGACCCGGCACGGTCCCGGCCCGTTCGTCACCGAGGACCCGACCCTGGAGCTGCTCGAGCCGCACAACCAGACGGGCCGCTGGCAGGGGCCGGTCCGCCGCGGTCACCTGGACGCGGTCGCGCTGCGCTACGCGGTCGAGGCCTGCGGCGGCGTCGACGCGATCGCGCTCACCCACCTCGACACCGTCGCCGCGCACGCCGGCCAGCTGCGAGTGGGCCACGCCTACCGAGTCGGCCCGCGGGGCCTCACCGACTGCCTGGTGCCCGGGCCCGCGCGGGACCTGGACTACCAGCAGCGGCTCACCAGCATGCTGCTGACCGCCCGCCCGGTGTACGGCGATCCCGTGGGCCCGCGTGATTGGCCGGACGTCGTCGCGCAGATCGCCGGCGCGCCGGTCGCGGTCCGCTCGCACGGCCCGTCGGCGGCCAGCAAGGAAGCAGCGGGCTTCCCGGTCTCACGTTCGGCCCGCCCGGCGCGTCTGCCTGCTGACGAAGGAATCGCCTACATCGCAGGAGGCTGACCATGACCGCCACGCACACGGTGCTCGCCACCCGCCTGGGGGAGCTGACGGTCGTCCAGGACGACGGGGCGCTGACCGGCCTGTACTTCCCGAGGCACTGGCCCCGGCCCGACCGGTCGTCGTTCGGCTCGCGCGTCGCCGACGGGTTCGCGGACGTCGCGGCCCAGCTCGATGACTACCTCGCCGGGGACCGGACCGTCTTCGACCTGCCGGTGCGGGCCAACGGCAGCGAGTTCGACCGCCGGGTGCGGGACCTGATCCGCGCCATTCCCTACGGGCAGACGACCACCTACGGCGACCTCGCGCGCCGCCTGGGACCCGGCACCGATCCGCGCGACGTCGGGGCGGCCGTCGGCCGCAACCCGCTGTGCATCGTGATCCCCTGCCACCGGGTGATCGGGAGCACCGGCCAGCTCACCGGCTACGCGGGCGGCCTGGCCCGCAAGCGCGCCCTGCTCGACATCGAGGCGGGAATCTCCCCACTGCTCTCTCATGAGATGGCGCTTACCCAGGGCTGATTGACTCACCAGCGGGCCGCCTGATGGTGGATGATCAGGTCCAGTTCGACGTGCAGGCATCGGTTCTCGTTGGACTACAGGCCGACCTTGTTAACCGCGTACAGGGCCTGTGTCTCGGTGAATCCCTCGCCGTAGCTTGAGGTGAGCTGCTGGATGAGGCTGGCCCGGCTGAATCCCTGCCCGCCACTGAGGTAGCCCTGCGCGGACTCCACGGCCTGCTGGTTCCAGTCGGGGTGCAGGTAGTTGATCGCGTACAGGGCCTGTGTCTCGGTGAATCCCTCGCCGTAGCTTGAGGTGAGCTGCTTCAGCAGCCCCTTCTTGCTGAATCCCTGCCGCCCGCCGAGGTAGCTCTGTGCGGATTGCACGGCCTGCTGGTTCCAGTCGGGGTGCAGGTAGTTGATCGCGAACTCGGCGTCGGACTTCGCGAACCCTTCGCCGAAGCTTGAGGTGAGCTGCTTGAGCAACCCTTGCTTGCTGAATCCCTGCCCGCCGCTGAGGTAGCTCTGTGCGGATTGCACGGCCTGCTGCTGCGAGAGGGTCATCGCTGGGGTAGATGGGGCCTGGGGTGTGGGGGCTTGGGTCGTGGGCGCGGGGGGCTGGGTCGTGGGCACGGGGGCCTGGGTCGGCGCCGTACTGGCCGGGGGCGCGCTGGCCGTCACGGCAGGCGAGCCGGACATGCTGGCAGTGCTCCCCGAGTTGCTGTTGCAGCCTGCGATGGCTCCGATGAGGACGAGGCCGCCGGCGACTCCGAGCGAGACCTTCGTGCTCTTCTTCATATGTGATCTCCCACTAGTCGGTCGTTGTATCGGCAGATGACGAAGTCCCCGTCACTGGGTCTGGTAGCTGGTCCCTTGCGCTCGCGCTAGGCGCAGCCAGCGCGAGCTTCACGGGTGGGACTCGGTCGATCCGCCGAAGCTCGTATGTCGTGACATACCGGGAGGCTCAGGAGCTGGGGAGTTGTCTACTCAGGTCCCGAAGCTGTTCGGGCCAGCGTAGCCTTTCAATGCGTGTTCCCCCGCTGGCTTTTCCGGCGTGCAGAAGTATGACGGCGGAAACTGGTGGGAAGTTTACGGAGTTTTTGAGCCGGGCTCACCTTCACCTCTCATGTGGCCACGGCAGGCTTCCGGCATCCTCGAATTAGCTAGAACTTTTCTTGCTATCGAAATGAATAATCGCTGGCCAGGGCGAGTATAATCAACTGAAAGTCACGGATGATAACTTTACGTTACGGATCGATGGGTGGCATCCCTATTGTTAATATCAAGAAAAGCTGTATTGTCCAGGTCTAAATTTCTAAACCGCCTGTCAGCAGTGTCGGGCCGAGAGTGTCGGCCGGGGACTAACGTTCAGCCGACTCGGTAACCAGCGATTCTCCGCGTGCCAGCCTTTCCGCGATGTCCCAGCTCTTGGACTCAGAGGAAGGTACGAGGCGTAGGAGCTGCCGCAAGGGAAAGACGAGCTGCCGGGTGTCATGCTCGACCCGCTCGCCTGCACTCATGGGTTGCCCATGTTGGCGGACGGCGGCTGTCCTGCCCAGTCGGTTGCACCTGATCTGGCACACGAGCCTGTGCGCGCATGGGATGACAAATCGCCTTATAAAGTGAGGCTGGGAGTCTGGCGGGGGCCGTAGGCCATCGTTGACGCGAGTGAGGAGCTGACGGGTGGCCGAGCTACCCTCGGAAATCGACACCTCCAGGCCGCACCCGGCCCGGATGTACGACTATTTCCTAGGCGGGAAGAACCACTTCGCCGCTGACCGCAACACGGCCGAGACGGTCCTGGCGACCGCGCCGACCACCCGGATCACGGCGCGGGAGAACCGTGCCTTCCTCGGGCGCGCGGTCCGGTACCTGGTTGCGGAGGCGGGCGTTCGCCAGTTCCTCGACATCGGGACCGGGCTGCCGACCGCGAGCAACGTGCACGAGGTGGCGCAGGCAACCGACCCCACGGCCCGCGTCGTGTACGCCGACAACGACCCGCTGGTGCTGGCGCACGCGCGGGCGCTGCTCACCTCCGCACCGCAGGGCCGCACCGCCTACATCCAGGCGGACCTGCGCGAGCCCCAGGCCATCTTGGAATCGGAGGCGGTGCGGGACGTGCTGGACTTCACCCAGCCGATCGCGCTGATCCTCGTTTGCGTCTTGCACTTCGTGCACGACGAGTTCCACCCGCAGGCCGCGCTGGCGACGCTGCTGGACGCGCTGCCGTCCGGCAGCTACCTGGCCGCCTCGCACGCGACCAGTGAGCACCTTCCCGTCCAGGGCGCCGCCGCGCAGAATACCTACCGCTCCTCCGGGGTCCCGCTGCAACTGCGCGACTCCGATGAGTTCGCCCACCTGGCGTTCCGGGGCCTTGAGCTCGTGCCGCCGGGCGTGGTGCTGGTGTCGGAGTGGCGGCCGACCGCCCTCGGCCCGCGCCCCACGCCGGCCGAGGTCAACTGCTACGGCGGGGTGGCCAGGAAGCCCTAAGGTGCGGGCGCCGCTCGGCCTTCCACTCCCGGTAGCGTCCGGGCCCGCTCGTTCAGGCCGCGTCGTGAAAGACCAGCCCGAGCGTGTGCCGCTGCCCCGACCTGATCACCGAGACCCCGTGCCGCACCGGGGCCGCCGACCAGCCGCGCGCGGACCGGACCGGCCGGTCGCGGGTGGTGAACACGTAGCCGTGGCAATGCGGCAGCAACGTGGCGGTACCGCGGGACTGGGCCCGCGGCCGCTGCTCCATCAGCAGGAACTCCCCGCCCTCATGGTCGGCCCCGGGCTCGTTGAGGTTGATGACGACCTGAAGCGGGAAGACCAAATCGCCGTACAGGTCGCGGTGCAGGGCGTTCCAGTCTCCCGCCCCGTAGCGCAGCAGGATCGCGGTCGACCGGACCTGCCCGGCGTCGTGGCACATCCGCAGCCACTCATCGAGGGTGTCCGGCCACGGGGCGGGGCGCCCCAGCTTGGCCCACCAGTCGCGCGCGATCGGCAGCAGCCGGGGGTAGAGCGCCTGCTTGAGCCGTTCGACCGGCTCCGGGTACGGGGTGGCGAAGTAGCGGTACTCGCCCTCCCCGAACCGATGCCGGCTCATGTTGACGGTGGAGCGGAAGCGCCGGCCTTGGTCGTACAGCCCGCGGATCTGCCCGGCCTCCTCCGGCGTGAGCAGCGCGGGCAGTCGCGCCCCGCCGTACTCGTTGAGTTCGGCCGTGATCGCGGCCCAGTCGCCAGAATCGACCCGAGCCTGCCAGGGGTCGGTGGTCACGCGTGTACTCATGCCCTGAAGACGCGCCCCCGCACCAGAACGTGAGATATCCCGCCGGGAACCGCAGCGGCCCTCGCCCGCCGAACTGGCGTTGCCCAGTCGCCACGGTGATCGCTCACGCTGCCTCCAGGCGGAGCAGGGTCGCCTTCGCGCTGGAGCCGCCAACGTAGCCGCCCATGGTCCCGTCGGCGCGCAGTACCCGGTGACACGGCACGACGACCGGCAACGGGTTGGTGGCGCAGGCCGTGCCGACCGCGCGGACCGCCTTCGGGTTGCCGACCAGCTCGGCGACCTGGCCGTAGGTGCGGGTCTGCCCGTACCCGATCTGCGGCAGGTGCCGCTGCACCAGCTGCCGGAACCCCCTGGACAGTGACAGGTCCAGCGGCAGGTCGAAGACCTGGCGCTGCCCGCCGAAGTACTCGCCGAGCTCGCGGGCGGCCGCGTCCAGCCGCCGCGGGGCGCGCAGCACGCGGGGGCTGACCCGCTGCGACAGCGCGTCCAGCACGCGGTCGTGGTCCTCGATGTCGTAGGCCACGCGGATCAGGCCCTTCGGCGTGGCCGCCAGCAGCAGCGCCCCGACCGGGGAGTCAACGGTGGTGTAGGCGATATCGAGCAGTCCCTCGGCCTCGGCGGTCAGCCCCAGCTTGGCCCGCAGCCTGGCCAGCGTGTCGGCATCGGAGGGGTATGCGAAGTAGTCGGGTGAGACGGGGTTAGGGGACACAGTCATGCCGGCGCTCCCTTCAGCGCTGCGCCTGGGTAGTTCTTCCGCAGGTTCTTGATGCCATCGGCCGCAGCCCTGCGCGCCGCGTCAGTCGTGCCGCCGATGATCCGCGCGATCTCCGCGTACGGCAGCCCGGCGACGTAGTGATACGCCACCGCCTGCCGCTGCCGGTCCGGTAGCGCCCGGACCGCCTGCCACAGGTCGCCGTCACTGGCGCCGGGCACGCCGAGCCCGGTCGGGGCGTCGGGGACCGCCTCGACCGGCGCGGGCTGCCGGCTTCGCGCCCGCAGCACGTCGATCGCCTTACGGTGCGCGATCGTCACCAGCCACGCCTCGGCATTGGCGTCATCCGGAAGTCCCGGGTACGCGCGCATCGCGGCCAGGAAGGTCTCCGACCACGCGTCCTGCGCGTCGTGGACGCCGAGCAGCACCCGGCACACCCGCAGCACGGTCCCGCCGTGCTGCTCCACGACCTTCTCGAACGGTTGCTTCACGCTCACGCTCATGGTGATGCCGCAACCCCCATCTTCACGTCCTTCCGCGCGACGTCTTCCTGCCCTGAAGACGCAGCCCCGCACCCGAACGTGAGATCCCCCGCCCCAGACTGTAGAGAGATCATCCCACCAACTCGACCCACGGGCATCCGGCGTCTCCTTGCTCACGCGGCACCGTCGTCATCGTGGAACATTTTCTGGTTGTGGAATAATTTCCACCCTATAACGGGGAAGATGCCTTGCAGCACGAAAATCATCCACGATAAATCGGCGCCCATTCGCTTCCCCAGTACCGTCGTCTAACTCGCCGCTAATTCGCTGGCAGCAATGGCGCCATGCGGGCGCGGGAAGGCGCGCTCGATGACGTCACCGGGGCACGCCCCCCGGGGCGGCGACGGCCCCTGCGCGGTAGTGTCGAGCCATGCCAGACACCATTCTCTACACCGCGGAGGCGGTCTCCAGCGGAGATGGCCGCAATGGCCATGTGACCTCATCCGATGGCCGGATCGACTTGGACCTGGCGTTCCCGCCGGAGATGGGCGGCACGGGGGCCGGCAGTAACCCGGAGCAGCTGTTCGCGGCCGGGTACGCGGCCTGCTTCCACAGCGCGCTCCGGCTGATTGCCCACCGGCAGCACTCGGAACTGCGCGACTCAACGGTGACGGCACAGGTCAGCCTCGGCCCCGAGGGGGAGGCGTTCGGCCTGGCCGTCACGCTGGTGATCCACGTGCCCGGCATGGAGCGGGAGAAGGTCCGCGGGTTCGTCGACGCGGCCGACCAGGTCTGCCCGTACTCCCGCGCCACCCGCGGCAACATCAGCGTCGAGCTGCGCGTCCTGTAGCTCCGTGACGTCCACCCTCGCCCCCTGGCGTCAGGCCCCTAGCAGGCTGGCAACGTCCTGGCCGTAGCTAGCCAGCCATTGACTCCAGGTCACGATGGTGCCCAGTTCTCCTGCCATGAACTGCCAGGGGCCGGTGTAGGTGTTCACGCTGAAGCGGTCGTTCTGGCTTTGCGTGATGTGCTGCTCCACGACGGTGCCCTGGTACGGGCTCCACGACGGGAACGTCCCGTACTGGGAGAATAGCCCGTTGAACCCACAGCCGATGGCGGCGGTGCAGGACGCCCCGGCCGTCGCCGGGTCGAAATTGAACGTATTGTCAGTTACCAGCACGTTCTGCGTCTTCCACCGGCAGTCGTCGTAGTAGGGCTCGTTGGCGATATTGGCCGCGTCGCACGTGCTGAGCGTCGCGACCGTGGGGTTGACCAGGGTACAGTCGGCGCTGCTGGTGTTGGCCGGGGAACCGCAGAAGCGGTTGGCGCTCTCCCACAAGATCACGCCGCTCCAGTTGTCCTGGAAAGTATTGCCGGCGATCAGGAACGTGAGGCTGAACCGGCTATTCACCCGCGGGTCGGCGCCGGATTCGGAGATGTAGACCGCCGCGGTCGGGAAGCCGGGATCTGTGGAGCCCTCACCGATCCCGTTGCGGACGAAGGTATTGTCCACGATCTCCGCGTTATAGCTGATCTCGTAAACGATGCCATACGCGTAATTGTCGGCGATGTAGTTACCGCTGATCAGGAAGCCGCGATTGTTGGTGTCGGCCCACAGCCCCACGCTGTGGTTGCCGGTCACCCAGTTGCCGGTGACGTCGGCGGTGTCGACGTCCCAGAACTTCCCGCCGCCGCTGCAACCGCACCCGGGGTACTTCGCCTCGTAGTTGAAGGTGTCATTCCCGGTTATCTCATTGCCGGTGAGGACCAGGCTGGCCGGTCCCGAGGGCGAGTAGGCATTGAACCCGTACTGCTCGTTGTCCTTCAGGCAGTCCGCGAGCAGCGTGTCATGGCTGCCGAGCATGACGCCGGCGCCAGCGTTGTCCGTGATGGTCGAGTGGTCGATCGTCCACGAGGTCGCCGAGTCATGGTTCACGACGCCCTGGTCCTGGTTGCCGCCCGGCTGGCCGAAGTTCTGGATGGTCAGGTAGCTGATGGTGACGTCGGCGGACCCGCCACCGAAGGCGGAGTCGTTGACATGCTGGCCGTCCAGGATCGCGCCCGGGCCCCCGATGTACGCGGACCCGGTGCCCGGCTGGATCTGCGCGAATTCCCCGGGGGCGAGCGTGTGCACCCCGGGCGCGAACCAGTAGGTGATTCCTCCCATGCCCAGGTCAACACCGGAATCGTCGCCAGCTGGGACCGTGATCGCGCCGGGCGGCGGACTCGCCGGCCCGCTAAGCACCGACGCGTTCCCGCACACGTGCCCGCCAGGGATCGCGACCGGGCCCGTCGGCGTCGGCGCGGGGGTAGGGCTGGGCGTTGGGTCGGGAGTAGGCGTCGGCTCGGTGGTGGGCGTGTCCGTTGGCTGGTCGGTGAGCGTTGGCTCGGTGGTGGGCGTGGGCTGGTCGGTCGGCGTGGGCCCGGCCGTCGCCGTGGGGCTGGATGACGAAGTGGTCGGCTCGGGCGTGGGGCTCGTCTGGCTGGCGGAAGGCGACGGATGCGGCCTTGGCCCGGGATGGCCGTTCCCCGTGCCTGAGGACACCGGATGGCAGCCCGCGGCCAGCGCCACCGTGCACGCCGCCGCCGCGATCGGCAGCAGGACTCGCCTCCTGCCCGGCGCCCCCTGGCCGGCGAGCGTACGCCAAGAAAACCACTCCGCCATCATTCCCCCAATTCCCCCGTCGGATATTCCGGCGTTAGCAATGACGGCCGAGACGAAGCTGAGCATTCCGAAGGAAAAGTGGAGCTCACATGTGCTCTGCCTGCGCATAACCTGGCGCACGCCAAAGGGGATTGACAACGTCCACCCGTTAATAGCAGCCGCGTGCAGCGAAGAACTGTTGAACACGGAGCGTTATCCTCTGGACCGTCTAGGTAACCGTAGCAGGTGGGGGACGGCTCGGCGTGGATTTCGCGGACGTGGACCCAGGCCTCGCGGCGCACTGGCAGCAAGCTGCGCCGGAGGCTCACATCACCTTGGTGCCGTACATCTCGCCGAGCGGGTCGGCGAGCAACTCCAGGCGGGTCCCGTCCGGGTCCTTGAAGTAAATCGAGGTCTTGCTGGCGGTGTGGTACTCGATCCCGGCCGCGTCCAGCTTGCCCCTCAGGTGGTCCCACTTCTCCTTGGTGACCGAGATCGCGATGTGGTTGAGGTTCCCCAGCGTCTCCATGTACGGCCCCAGGTCGAGCCCGGGGAAGTCGAAGAACGCGAGCAGGTTCCCGTTCCCGACGTCGAAGAAGAAGTGATTGGACCCTCTGTAGTCCCGGTTGCCGAAGATCTCGGTAAGCGGAAACTCCAGCAGCTCCTGGTAGAACTTGATCGTCTGCTCGACGTTGGAGCAGATGAACGCCGCGTGGTGGATGCCCCGCGCTGGCGTCGGCGCCCGTCCCGGCGTCAGGTACTCCGCCTGCAGCCGGGCGCGCTCGGCCTCGATCGCCGCGATGTCGATCGGCTCGTTGCTCATGTGCTCAGTTAAGCACTGGCCGGGCTGACCTCGGCGGGTGCGTCCCCGGCCGCTTCCTGGCGGCGGATCGTGGCGCGGCCGAGCAGTAGCCAGCCGGCGAACGCGATGACCAGGGCGACGACGACGCCCAGGTTCGCGTACGCCCACGCCCCGGACTTACCGCCTAGGCCAATCGGCTCGAGCAGGTACCCCTCCCACGACAGCCAGCCCGCGAGGGAGTTCGTGACCAGGCCCCAGCCGATCGCGGTGCCGACGACCAGCAGCGCGACCGGCGCCCACCGGATCGTGCCGTACCGGCCGGCGGAGGTGAACAGCTCCGCGTCCGCGTACGCCCGGCGGCGCAGCAGGATGTCGGCGAGCATCACGCCGCACCAGGCGGAGATCGGGACGCCGAGCGTGATCAGGAACCCCTCGAACGGCCCGAAGAAGTTGGACGAGAAGAACACCATGTAGACCGCCCCGGCTATCATCAGAGCCCCGTCGATGAGCGCGGCGCTCCACCGCGGGATGCGCACCCCGGCGGCCAGCATCGTCAGCCCGGAGGAGTAGATGTCCAGCACCGCGCCGCCGACCAGGCCGAGCACGGCGACGATCACGAACGGCACTAGGTACCACGTGGGCAAGATCGTCGACAGGGCGCCGATCGGGTCGCTGTTGATGGCCTGCAACAGCGTTGGCGAGGATCCCGCGAGCAGCAGCCCGAACGCGAGCAGGAACACCGGCGCGATCGAGGACCCGAACGTCGTCCAGAACACGACCCCGGCCCCGGATGACCGGCGCGGCAGGTAACGCGAGTAGTCCGCCCCGGTGTTCACCCAGCCCAGCCCGAAGCCGGTGGCGACCAGCACGATCGCGCCGAGGAACGCCTGGAACGAACCGGAGTGCAGCCCGGAGACCGTCGCCCAGTGGATCTTGCCCCCGACCAGGATGAAGTAGACGACCGTCAAGATGCCGGTGATCACCGTGATGATCGTCTGCAGCCGCATGATCGTGTCGAAGCCGAGCGCCGCCGACCCAACCACCAGCGCGGTGATGACCAGGAACGCGATGACCTTCGTCGCGTTCCCGGAGGACCAGCCGAGCTGGTGGAACACCGTGGCCGTGGCCAGCGTGGCGAGCACCACCAAGATGATCTCCCAGCCGACGTTGAGCACCCACGACACCAGCGATGGCAGCTTGTTGCCCTGCACGCCGAACGCCGCCCGCGACAGGACCAGCGTCGGCGCGGACCCGCGCTTGCCGGCCACCGCGATGAACCCGACGAGCAGGAACGACGCGATGATCCCGATCAGCCCGGCGATGACCGCCTGCCAGAACGAGACCCCGCCCTCCAGCACGTACGCTCCGTAACCGAGCCCGAGCACGGAGATGTTCGCCGCGAACCATGGCCAGAACAGGCTCCGCGGCACCCCTTTCCGCTCGTCCTCGCCAATGACGTTGATGCCGTTGGCCTCGTAACCAAGCGGTCGCTGTGGCGCTTGTGCGGTCACCAGGCGCTCCCTTCTTCCCCGTTACACGTGAGCCGCGCCGTGCCTCGGGTGATACGGCCTCGCAAGATACGGCCTCGCAAGATACAGCTACGCCCGCTAACGTCGCATTCCGGAGGGACAGAATGCAAGCTCTGGACCGGGCACGAGGCGCTCTTTACGGCCTGGCGATCGGGGATGCCCTCGGCATGCCGGCCGAGATGCTGTCCCGGGCCGAGGTCGTCGCCCGCTGGGGGTCGCTGCTGCCGGGCTTCGAGGCCGCCCCGCCCGGCCACCCGATCGCGGACGGCCTGCCCGCCGGATCGGTGACCGACGACACCGAGCAGGCCGTCTTGCTGGGCCGCCTCCTCGTGCGCGGCCGTGGCGAGATCGACCCTCGCGAGTGGGCGGCCGCCCTGGTGGACTGGGAACGCGACATGACCGCCCGGGGGCGGCGCCAACTGCTGGGGCCCTCTACCAAACGAGCGGTGGCGGCTGTCTTGTCCGGAACCCCTCCTGAGGAGGCGGGCCTCGGCGGCGACACCAACGGCGCGGCGATGCGCGTTACCCCCGTCGGCATCGCCTTTGCCTACCCCGACGTCTTGAGCCTCACTGAGCATGTCCGCCAAGCGAGCCTCGTCACGCACAACACCCCGGTGGCGATGGCGGGCGCGCTAGCGGTAGCCACCGCCGTGAGCGCCGGAATCGGAGGCCGCCACACTGTTCGCGATGCGATCCACGCGGCGATGACCAGCACCCTTATGCAGGGCTGGCCGCCGTCCTCGGCCCACGACGACATACCCGCCCGCATTAAGCGGGCCACCAAGCGGGTGCGCGGCCGGACGCTGGAGGCAGCCGCCGACTACCTCGTCACGCGGATCGGCACGAGCCTGGCGACCATTGAATCGGTGCCCGCCGCGTTCGGCGTGCTGTCCGCCGTGCCCGATGACCCCTGGCGGGCGTGCCTGCTCGCCGCATCCCTCGGCGGTGACAGCGACACGATCGCCGCCATGGCCGGCGCGATAGCGGGCGCCTGCCACGGCATGTCCGCGTTCCCCGGGCACGCGATCGCCACGGTCGACGCGCACGGCCTGGGCCTCACCGAGCTAGCGGACGCCCTCTTCGCCCTCCGCTCAACCATGTACTGACGTGACGGGAGGACAATGGCGCGCTTGGTGTTCGCGGGGGAGGCGATCGTGGACATCGTCATGCGGGTGCCCCGGCTGCCCGAGCGGGGCGGCGACGTCCTCGCGACCGGTTCGACCGTGACCGCTGGCGGCGGGTTCAACGTGATGGCCGCCGCGGCGCGCCAGGGCCTGCCGGTCAGCTACGCGGGCGGCCACGGCACGGGCCCCTGGGGCGACCTGGTCCGCGCCGCCCTGGCGGCCGAGGGCATCGGCCTGCTGCGCGACGCCGATCCCGGCCGCGATACCGGTTTCGACGTTGCCCTGGTCGACGATGACGGCGAGCGCACCTTCGTCACGCACCTGGGTGCCGAGGCCGTGACGGCACCTGGCGGCTGGGACGCGACCCCGCTAGAGCCGGGCGACTTCGTCTACATATCGGGCTACGGCCTGGTTTCCCCGGAATCGGGGTCGCTCCTGGCGAACTGGGCCGCGGCGCTCGGCGGCGGCGTCATGCTGTTCGTGGACCCCGGTCCGCTGGCCTCCGACATCCCGGGGGTACTGCTCGGCCAGGTCCTGGCCCGCTGTGACTGGCTGAGCTGCAACCGCCGCGAGGCCGCCCTGCTGTCGGGCGCCGGCGATCCGGTGGAGGCGGCCCGCCGCCTGCGTGACCGGCTGACGAGGCCGGCGGTCTCTGAGGTACCCGCCGGGGCAGGCGCCACGTCGGGGGTTCTCGTCCGCGGCGGGCCCCAAGGTTGCCTGCTGGCCCGCCGCGTCGCTGAGATGGCCGCCAAGGCGATCTCTCGCATTCCCGCGCCGGCGGTGACGGTCGTCGACACGACTGGCGCTGGTGACACCCACTCCGGCGTTTTCCTCGGCGGCCTGGCCGACGGACTCAGTCCCGCGCGGGCCGCCCGCCGGGCCAACGCCGCCGCCGCCTTGTCGGTGACCAGGCCCGGTCCCGCGACCAGCCCAACGCGCGCCGAACTAGACGCCTGGCTGCCCGACGCGTGAGGCAAAGCGCCTTATCGCGAAGAGTTTTCGACTCGTGAATCAAGAAGCCTTCGCCATCTTCCGCGGGTAGCGGCGAGGCGGCGGCCGCCGTCGCCCGAAACTGCTCGCCTGGCGGACCGTTGACCGGATAGCGGACGGGTGTTATGCCGGAAATGGCGCAGATTGAAGGGAGAGACGATGCCCAGGCCATTCCGCATGACACGAGCTTCCCGCCGTTCCGCTTTCCTCATCGTCACCGTTCTCGCGATCGCCGGCCTGGTCCTGGCCGGCTTCCAGCTCAGCGCGCGGGCCGCCGGGTCCGCGCAGGCGCAGACGGCGGCGCGCATCGCCGTCAACGGCGCGCTCACCGCCGCCCAGCCGGGTACAGCCAACGCCACCGCGATCGCCCCGGCGATTACCTGCAATGTCCTTGCGACGCGTGATTTCGCCACTGTCACTCCGGGCGCGCCGACCCAGATCACCTCGGCGACGGTCACGACCTACAACGGCGCGAGCTTCTGCGATGTCCAGGGCGTGCAGCCGCCGCAACTGCAGTTCGACCTCAAGCTCCCGGTCAGCACGTGGACCGGCCGCTACGTGCAAGCCGGCTGCGGCGGCTACTGCGGCTCGGTCGGCTCGGTGGCCCCGCAGGCCGCGACCGGCTGCCCCAAGGTGACCGGGAACGAGCTGGCGCTGGCGACCGATAACGAGGGGCACACCGGCAGCGGGTTCAACGCCCTGTTCGGCTATGACCCCGGCATGCGCGTCTCCTACGCCTATTCCTCTGAGCACAACCTGGCGCTGGCCGCTAAGGCGATCATCAAGGCGTACTACGGCCAGGGGCCGAGCGATAGCTACTTCGACGGCTGCTCCGACGGCGGCCGGGAGGCTCTCGTCGAGGCGGAGCGCTACCCGGCGGACTTCAACGGCATCCTGGCGGGCGCGCCGGAGATCTACGCATCCGAGCTGAACGGCGAGGTCCAGGCGTGGAACGTCCTGGTCAACATGAGCTCCAGCGGCCACGAGATCCTCACCGCCGACAAGCTGCCCGCCCTGCACGCCGCGGTCGAGGCGGCGTGCGCCAACGCGCAGGGCTACATCACCGATCCCCGCGCGTGCGGCTTCGACCCGAAGTCGATCCAGTGCCCGGCGGGCACCGACACCAGCGGCTGCCTGACCCCCGCCCAGGTCGCCGTCGCCGTCAAGCTGTACCAGGGCCCGCGTGACCCCCAGGGCGGCAACCTGTACCCCGGCGGCGAGCCGTACGGGTCGGAGCTGGCGTGGATCCCGTGGTTCGTCATGCCGTCGACCGACGCGAACTGGCCGGCCGACACGATCGACTACGGCGCGGCGACGGGCATGCTCGAGGACCTGGCGTTCCGGGTGAACCCGCCGGCCACGTTCAAGCTCGCCGACTGGACGTTCACCCTGCGGAACTACCAGCGGCTCACCGCGCTCAACGGCCTCAACGACGCCACGGACCCCAACCTGAATGCCTTCGCCAAGGCCGGCGGGAAGATCATCATCTGGCACGGGCTCGCCGACTCCGCGATCAACCCGTTCGGCACGATCAACTATTACAAGGCGGTCACTCAGGCCGCCGGCGGCTTCGCGGCCAGCCAGCGGTTCTCCCGGCTGTACATGGTGCCCGGCGGTTACCACTGCCTTGGCGGCGGCGCCCCGCAGGTCACCGCCGATCTGCTCGACCCGCTGATCAGATGGGTGGAGAACGGCACCGCCCCCGGCGCGCAGACGTTCCCGCTCACCAGCCCGACCGCGACGCTGGCATCAATCACCGAGACCCCGCTGAACCCGTTCACCCCGGTCCACGCCGGCGGCGCCGCGCTGAACCTCAGTTACCACTGGGTCGGCCAGCTGCTGCACGGCAACGAGCTGTGGTGCGACGTCAACGGAATGGAGGTCGCCTGCCGCACCCTCACCGTTACGACGTGACCGTCCGGGCCGGCTCCGGGACGGCAGGCGCCTGCCCCTGGGCCGGCCACTCATCTACGCGGCGCGGGGACGACGAGCGGGCTGCCCGGTCGCGTTGGGCGTAGAAGGCCGGGGACTTGACCGGGATCCAGACCTGCACCGTGGTTCCGGCGCCGTGGTCGGACCGCAGGCGGGCGTAGCCGCCGTGGGCGGCGGCGATCGCCTGCACGATGGCCAGGCCCAGGCCACTACCTTTGACGGCACCGCCTTTGACGACGCTGAGGTCATCGGGGCGGGCGCCCCGGTGGAACCGGTCGAACGCGCGGGCCGCGTCGGCGGCGGACATGCCCGGACCGTCGTCAGCGACCTCGATCAGCGCGCCGTCTGCCTCAGCGCGCAGCGCGACGGTTGTCGTGGTGCCCGGCGGGGTGTGCGCGCGGACGTTGGCGAGCAGGTTGGCCAGCACCTGGCGCAGCCGGGGCTCATCGGCCATGACGATGAGCGGAGCGCCGGGGAGGTCGGTGCGGACCGGGCGGTCCGGCTCGACCGCCAGCGCGTCGGCCGCCGCGTCGGTGGCAAGCTCGGTCAGGTCGGTGTCGGTCAGGTCCAGGGATGAGGTCCGGTCCAGCCGGGCGAGCTCTAGCAACTCGGCGACCAGTCGCGACATGCGCTCGGCTTCTTGCTCAATGCGGCGCATGGCGTTCGGGAGCTCACCGGGGCCGATCGCGCCTTGCCGGTAGAGCTCGGCATAGCCCCGGATGGTGGTCAGCGGCGTGCGCATCTCGTGGGAGGCGTCCGCGGCGAACTGGCGGACCTTCTCCTCCGACCGCTGCCGGGCCGCGAACGACAGCTGGATCCGGTCCAGCATCGTGTTGATCGCGGCGGCGAGCCGGCCCGTCTCGTGCCGCTCGCTGTCGCCGGAGACGGGCATCCGCCCGGTCAGGTCTCCGCGTCCGGTGATGAGGTCGGCGGTGCGGGCCATCCGGCCCAGCGGCGCCAGCCCCCGGGAGATGAGCCAGTGGCCGCAGAACGCGAGGATCGCCAGCAGCGCCGCGCCGGTGATCAGCTCGGCCAGCACCAGGCCGCGGACCTGGCTGGCGATGGCGCTGGTGGGGCGGCCGACCAAGATGACGGCCTCGCCGCCGGGGAGCACGCCGCTGGCCTGGGCGGCGACGCGCGAGACCGGCCGCCAGGTGACCAGCATCGCGGGCTGCCCGGGCAGCTGCAGGCTGAACGGCTCGTCGCGCCGCGCGAGCTTCATCAGGTGCCCGATGGCCTGCCGTTCGCTTTGGCTGCCCAGCCCCCGCAGCAGGTCGCGCATCTCGGCGGTGGCCGGGGAATCGGCGGTCAGCTCACCGACCGTGCCGGATCCCGGCGACAGGTACACCGCCGAGTAGCCGTCGGTGGATTTCACCAGCTCCGAGACCGACTGGCGGCCGGCTAGCCGCAGGTTGGCGTTGAACTGGTCCCGCTCAAGCGTGCCGAGCACGAGGATGCTGACGGTCCCCATCACGATCAGGAACACCGCGATGACCGCGACCAGCCCGGTCAGCAGCCGCGCGCGCAGCGACATGCGGGGACGGCCGCGCGCGATGAGCAAGCGCCGGGTCCTGGTTAGCCTGCCGCCGGTCACGGTGGCCGCAGGCTGTAGCCGACGCCGCGCTGGGTGTGGATGAGCGGCGGGCCGAGCGGGTCGAGCTTGCGGCGCAGGTAGCTGACGTAGGTCTCCAGGACCTGGGACTGCCCGGCGTACTCCCAGCCCCAGACGTTCTCCAGCAGCTGCTTGCGGGTCAGCATCAGGCCCTGGTTGCGCATCAGGTAGGCCAGCAGCCGGAATTCGGTCGGGGACAGCTCGACCGGGGTGCCGCCGCGGCGGACAGTCCAGGTCTCCTCATCCAGCTCCAGGTCGCCAGCCCTGAGGGTCGTCCCCTCTGCAGAGGCGCCGTCGGGGCTCCCGGTTCCGCCGGCCTGCCGGGTGGTGCGCCGCAGCACGGCGCGAACCCGGGCCACCAGGGCCTCCACCGAGAACGGCTTGGTGATGTAGTCGTCCCCGCCGAGCGCCAGGCCGGTGATCGTGTCAGAGGTGGTGTCCCGGGCGGTCAGGAAGATCACCGGCACGTCGTTGGCCTGCGCCCGCAGCCGCCGGCACACCTCGAAGCCGTCGATGTCGGGCAGCATCACGTCGAGCACGATCAGGTCCGGATGGTCGGTCAGGGCGCGCTGCAGCGCCTCCTTGCCCGACGCGCCGGAGGTTACCGCGCACCCGTGGAACTTAAGCGCTACCTGGACCAGCTCGCGGATATTCGGCTCGTCATCGACGACGAGCACCCGCGGGATCGGATCACCTTCTGCCATAACCTCTCTTGCCCCATTGTGCACCCGCAACGACCCCCTCCACCCAGATCATGGCCTCGCCGCACACTCCTAGCGGCGCGAGTATCTCGATCAGGCTTAAGGATTGCTGCAGTCTTCCCTGAAGGCTACCTAGGAGTTCCCGCGAAGGCCCCAATGAAGCTAGCAGCCGAGGTCCGTTCCGTGGCTCGGTGGCCACCGCCCCGGTATGATTCCGGGCCTGAAGGGCCATCGACACGCTCTATCCGTGTCAAGAGGGCCATCGACCGCCAGGCGTTCCGTGCCTGAAGGGCCATCGACCCGGGACTATCCGTGGCAGCAGGGCCATCGACCCGGCCCGGACAGGCTGCATACCGTGTCTGAAGGGCCATCGACCCGGATCCCGCCCGCGGCGATGCGGCGGGACCGGTGCCAGGTAGCTACGGACGGCGCCCCCGCGTGGCGAAGCGAGCCCGCGAGCGCAGCTTCGAGCGATCCGGCGAGCCGTCGGAGGGTCCCGCGGTTTCCGGGACCCTCCCGGGCTCGACGGTCAGCTAGCCCTGGCACGAGCCGGATTCTACGGACGGTGGCTGCGCAAGTTCGGGGGCCTGGGGGGCTGGTTTGTACCCCCAGAGAGTAGGTATATCTACAGATCTTTGCGGTGCTCTTATTCAAGATCAACAGCCATTGTGCAAGACTGGGGAAACCCGCCATGCGCCCCCCGGAGACTCGATGATGACTAACGCGCTGAACACGCCGGAAGGCCTGGATACCAGCAGGCCTTCACCATCCCGGATCTACGACTACATGCTTGGTGGCCATAACTATTTTGAAGCTGATGAAGCTGCGGCCAAGCGGATCATTGGCGCGGTTCCGGAGATCAGGGATACCGCCTGGGCGAACCGGGGCTATCATCAGCGGACCGCGGCGTGGATAGCCCGCCAGGGTGTACGGCAGTTCATCGATATTGGCTCGGGCCTACCCACGGTGGGCAACACCCATGAAGTAGTCAAAAAGGTACATCCCGCCGCGCACGTCGTCTACGTCGATAATGACCCGATGGTCGAGTTGCATAGCCGCGCCCTGCTGGACTCCAGCGGTACGGTCAGCGTCATCTGCGCCGACCTTCGCGACCCGGACTCCATCCTCGGCAACTCCGCCGTCCGCGACCTCATCGACCCAGGTCAGCCGACCGGGATCTTGATGACGGCGGTCCTCATGTTCGTCTCCGACGCCGCCGACCCAGTCGGGTGCGTGTCGAAGTACGTTCGCGCGATGGCGCCGGGGAGTTACCTGTCGCTGACCCACCTGACCGCCGACGCCAAGCCGCCCGCCACCGTCGAGGCGTTCCGCGCCGTCTTCGACAACGCGACCGAGCGCATGCACTTCCGGTCCAGGGCCCAGGTCGCGAGGTTCTTCGACGGCCTGGAGATCATGCCGCCCTACGAGGGCGGCCGCCCGGAGGTCACCTATGCCGGCGTCTGGGGCGCCGAGGACGTCGCGCTGGCCGACAGCGACGGCTCGCGCTGGCTGTACGCGGGGGTGGCCAAGAGGGGGTGAGCGGAGAGGGTGGCATGAAGCCGACTGCGCGGCAGCTGGGGATCGACCTGGCGGCGCAGCAGTGGAGCCGTTCGGGGGACGGCGACGGGTCCATCGAGGTGGCGTTTCCCCTTGCGCCCCCGCCCCTTGCGCCCCCGCCCGCGGCGGCCGGCGATGGCCGTCCCGGTACCGGTGCCGCGACGTGGGAGCGCGGCGACTGGGTGCTGATGCGGGTGACGGGCGACCTCAGCGGCCGCGTCCTGGTCTTCGACCGCAACGAGTGGCTGTGCTTCCTCGACGGCGTCCGCAACGGCGAGTTCGACAATGCCGCCAGCTACCGCCTTCCCGGATAATCGCGACATTTCGCTCTGACGATCAGGGCCTGGCGATTAAGGCGGATGGGTGCGAAGTGCCCGGCCTGCGGTGCAGGCTGCCCCTTGTGCGCTGACCTTCGGAAATTGCGAGGTTCATCATTGCAGAACCTTGATTTGTGAATCGCAATTTGGGTATCCTGGAGGTGGCGGTGAAGCGCGAGGCTGATGTGGCCCGATTGCCGCTAACGCGCACGATGGCGGTTGTTGCGAGGCATGCCCTATCAGCCTTAAATGTCCGGATGTTACCTTGGGCGGAAGGAGTTGCTGTGAGTGATGATGCCTACGGGGCGACCGTCGCCAAGCGGCGACTGTCTCGTCGCCTGACAGAGCTTCGGCAGGAAACCGGCTACACCGCCAACCATGTCTGCGACATCCTCAACTGGGGCCGCGGCAAGGTCGGCCGGTTCGAGGCCAATCAGTGGAAGCGGCCCGAGATGAGCGACATCAGGGATCTCGTGCGCATCTACGAGGCCGAGGGGGCCGAGAAGCAGGAAATCGAGGAACTCGCGACGCGGGCCCGCGCCCGGCCGTGGTGGCGGGATTACGGCGAGATCTTCGACAACGACTTCCCCGGGTACGAGAACGACGCGAGCGCGATCCGCGTCTACTTCGCCCTCGTGCTGCCGGGCCTGCTGCAGACCGAGGCCTACATGGAGGCGCTGCTGAAGACCGGGCCCCGGCCGCCCGCGTTCCGGCGCCGGGCCATACAGGCGCGGCTGCGCAGGCAGGAGATCCTGGATCGCCCGGACGAGACGGTGCCCAAGCTGAGCGCGGTCATCACCGAGGCCTCGCTGATGTACCGGTGGGGAAGCCATGGCGATCGCCGGGAGCAGATCGAGCACCTGGCTGAGGTGAGTCGGCGGCGCAACGTCGAACTGCGCGTCCAGCGGTTCGACGATGGCCCGCCGACCGCCATCTACTCCATGGTGAACATCTTCGACTTCCCGGGCGACGAGCCGTCCCTCGTCTTCGTAGAGAGTGACTACGCGGTCGAGGAGGTGAGCAAGGAGGAATCCGTGAGCGGCTACATCAGCTCGTTCGAGCGAGCCTCGGATGCGGCGCTCGAGCCAGCGGATACGACGGTCTTTCTCGACAAGCTCGCCAAGCGAATGGAGTTAAGTAATGACCGACCAGTCTCAAGTAAGCCTCGCCGAGGCTATCTGGCGAAAAGCCAGCCTTAGCGTCCATAACGGCGGCTGCGTTGAGGTCGCCGCCAACATTCCTGGCGTCATGGCCGTCAGGGACAGCAAGCATCCGGAAGGCGGCGCGCACGTCGTCGGCCGGGCCGCGTTTGCCAGCTTCCTGGCCGACGTGAAGGGGGGACGCTACGACATCTAGGATGTCGTAGCGCACGACGCAGGGCCCCCCGGGCTGCACCCTCGGGGGGTCCTGTGGTTTTCGCGGGCCTGTCCCTCGGCCCATGCCTGCGGGACCCGCTCGGCTCATGACTGAATGTACTCCTCGTCGGCAGCTTGCGACACGTAGGCCACATCTGTATCCCTCCTGGTCGCAACATCACTGCCAATCGACAGGCTCCGCACCTTTAGCGTGCCCTGGGCCAAAGAGGCCGATATCGCCCTGGGTTGCCCACTCTTCGCATGTGCAGGGTTTCGATTAACGCGGATCCCCGGCGCCCTGGTCGCACAGTTGAATCACTGATTCGCATTGCCGCGAAATGGGCGATTTCTCAAGTTCTCGGGTGCGGATACGCGGGCATATGTGCCCACGCGTTGTCGCAGGTGCCTAGATGCGCATACTTGTTGGCTACGGGCTTCCCTATAATTGCGATGAGGCGTATTGTGAAGTGGCGCACGCGAGTCAGGACTTGCGTTTCACACGTGGACCACGAGCTTCAGGGATCGATACCGCTTCAGGGGATCGAAACAGCTTCACCAATCGAAACAGGGGGACTGTCGGCGCTGGCCCGGCGTGCGTGACCGCATGCCGGGAGCACGCTCCGCTGACGGCGACGGTGGCTGCGGCCGGAAGGCTTTCAAAAATGGATGACGGGTGGCGGAAGGTCGAGGCAGGCGCATGCGGTGTCTGGCCCCTCCCTGCGGACGCGACGTGCGCGAGGGTGGCCCGGCGCTTGTTTCGCCGGATCGCCGGCGCGCTCGCGCTGGACGCGGAGGCGGTCGACGACGGCGAGACGATGGTCAGTGAGCTGGCGGCGAACACCTTGCATGCGCAGTGCAACCGAAATGACGAGCGTGACCGGCGCGCCG
>JAICYD010000125.1 GCA_025934375.1 Streptosporangiaceae bacterium
GCCGCCAGGAATACGGCCGGCGCCGCCGCGCCGCTGCGCGTCGGCATCATCGACTCCAGCTACGACTCGATGCCGCAGATCCTGCACGAGGTCCAGGCGCGCTACCCCGGCCTGGTCATCCACCAGGTCGAGGCCAGCGTGCCCGAGCAGTACCAGCGGCTCATCGACGGGCGCCTGGACGTCGGTGTCGGCCGCGCCGCGCTCGCCCCGCCGCAGATCGCGTCGCTGCTGTTCCGCCAGGACCCGCTCGGGGTCCTGGTCCCAGCCGACCACCGGTTCGCCGGGCTGGAGGCTGTGACGGTCGCGGACCTGGCCACCGAGCCGCTTCTGCTCGCCGAGGAAGAGCGGGCGCCGGAATTCAACCAGTTCACCGTCGAGATGTGCCGGGCCGCCGGCTTCACCCCCACCGTGTACGGGGGGACCGTGGAGAGCATCCGGGCCGCCGCTGACCTCGTCGCGCAGGGCCGCTGCCTGTACTGCGTGCCCTCCTCCTGCATCTCCGCGCTGCCCGGAACCATCTGGCGGCCGCTCACTGATCCGGCGTCCAGCTACCCTTGGTCGGTGCTGTGGCGCGCCGCCGATGACTCCGGTCACGTGCGCGCCGTCGTCGCCTGCGCGCGGGCAATGTCCAAACGGCTGGGCTGGCTGGCCACCGCCCGGGAGGCGGTGCACTGAACGACTCGCGTGAAGCTCAGGACACGGCCGGCCGGGCTCCCGCTGCCTACCGCGAGGGGCCTGCGTTTTACGGGCATGAGCGCGGGTTCGCCGGTGCCCCAGGGCACGCCCCGTCCCGTGTGGCCGGCACTTCGTGGTGATCCGGACGTTACCGGCCGGCCCGGTCTTCGGCATGCGGGCGGGGCCGCAAGGCGCGGCCTGCTTCCCGGGTGGTGCCGCCCCAGATGCCTTCCTGGCTGGCCTGCAGGCGAAAAGACAGGCAGACGGTGCTGACCGCGCAGCGCCGGCAGACCGCTTTTCGCGGCGCTGACCTGGGCCAGTGCGGGGCCTTGCTCCGCGATGGGGAAGAAGATCTCAGGGTCCTCGTCCCGGCAAGCCCCCGCGTCATCCAGGGAACACCCGGCTTGTAGCCTCATCGATGGCGCGGATCAGCCCGGGCATCTCCGCCGCCGGGCCGGCTGATCGCGGCCACCAGCCGCCGTCCAGCAGCGTGCGGCGGGACAGCGCCGGCCCCGGGCGCAGCCGCGCTCCTGATGGCGCCGGGCTGCCGAACGCCGGCTTACGTCGACCGGCATTCCACGTAAGCGGTCCTCCGTCCCCAGGGAGCGCCGGGGGCCAGGGGAAGACGGCGGCGGTGGGCGCCGCGACTAGGGTGATCGGCCCTCGTGATGAGCCTTGCCCGGATTGCTCGTGTCCGTCGGCCCGCGGATGGCCTTCACTGGCATGTGAACCAGCCGGCTGAAACCGATCAGCCGGGCGCCGTCGCTGGCATGCGCGGATCACGGTATCCGCGCTGCCCGCACAGCTGCCAGTGAACATGCTGTCGGAGGCAGTCATGCGTATCGCACCGGTGCTCCTCATCATCTGGCTGATCATCGGCGCCATCGTCGGCGGCCAGCGTCATTACTACGGCAATTCTGACCCGGACTGCTCCCGGGCGAGCACGATCACCGTGACGATTCTCGCCGGCCCGCTCAACTACGTGGGAGGCTGCGGCCGCGATGAGAGGCGACGACTGCCCGGCCGTTGACGTCACGGATACTGAGGTCCACGGCAAGCACGGGCCTCCTTCGTTGCCGGGCAGCCGGGCGGGAGCCCGGGCTCAGGTTTCACGGGGGAAATCTGAGAGACGGGTCCCGAACGCACGGTAATGCTGGACGGCAGTGCGCAGTTCCTCGGTTCCCGCGTCTTGACCATGCCAGCTGACGTGCAGCGAATCCTGCTGCTCTTTGACGTACGCGACGAGCGCTTGGATGCTGTCGTCGACGAGACTGGCCGCCATTTCGGCGGAGGAGCGCGGATCATCGACGAACATCGCCTGGATCTCGTGCCAGTGCATGCTCGGGCTCGCGGTGGCGCTGACGGCAGAGGGCTCAGGCTCCGTGTGGGGCACTACCGCGGTCATGGATCGCTCAGCGTCCCCTCGGCCGGTGGCGTCCGGTTCGTCCGCAGGGCTGCCCACCGCGGTCGCGGCCGGGTCCCAGCCCTCTGCCGGGGCAGCTGGCTGAGGGTCTTCTGCCAGCATCTGCGCGACCAACTCGGGGCTGCGGTCGAGCATGTCCGCGTTGTCCCCGGCTACTGCCGGCTGGTGACCAGCTGCCGGGTGGTGATCTACTGACGTCTGGCTTGGTGAGGTCATGCCGTCATCTCTTCCTTCTCAGATTCAGTGAACGGTTCGCTCGTGCCGACGGCGACGGCCGCCGACCCGGATCCCGCATCCCCGGGCTCGCCGACAAGGTCACCCAACAGGGCACGGTAATCGACCATGGCCCGCCGCAGTTCCTCGGTGGAGACGGCGCCCGCAGCGGCCCTGCGGCTGATCTCCTCGGCCGCCCGGTAGCGGTCAAGGGTGCCGGAGTGCCAGACCGACAGGTCGGCAAGGACCTGATCATCATTTCCGGCCGGGTAGCCGCGTTCGGTCATGACAGCAGCGACGAGCAATCGCGCCCTGGAGACAGCCTCCGCCGGGGCGTCGACGAACTGCTCCTGGATGCTCGCCCACTGCCCGGCGTACTTTGCCCGCGCCGGATCGGTGAGCGGCTGGATGTCAAGTTCCTCGACCCTGCGCTCGCGCTCGGTCAGCTCGGCTTCCGCCTCGCGCCTGCTGTCGCGCTCACCAACCAGCCGGCCGTATTCCGGGCCGAAGCGCTGCTGGAGCCGGCGGCGGCGCAACACCACCATCCCGGCCAGCACCGCCGCCCCGATGACGATGACAGCCACGACGATGCCCACGATGATCCCGGTTGACATCAAGTTACCTGCTTTCCTCGTTAGTGACTTGCGACCTGTCGTGTCAGGGGGATGCCCGCGGCGGCGGCCGGGAGGCCGGGCGCCGCCTGACCCTGGTGACCATCCCGGCCATCCCGGACAGGGCCGCTGCGGCGAGGACGAGTCCGAAGAAGAAAAGCCGGCTCCCCGGGCCGGCCAGGTGGCGGCCCGGCTGGCCAAACCGGGCCGGGGGATGAACACGGTCGCGAGTGGTGATCCCGAAGACGGCAAGGCCACCGGCGGTGAGCAGGAGCAGCGGCCCGAGGACGATCATGGCGCCCACCTCCCGGTGCTTGCTGCCGCGGACCACCGGCGCGGGCCGTCCGGTGATCTCATCGCGACCGCTCGTCCCGGTACAAGCGGCGCTGCGCACCGGCGGCCGCCGGACCGGCCGGACCCGCCGGCGCGCCCCGCCGGCGCCGGGCCGGGTTTCAGCGGCCCCCATGCCAGCAGTGACAGCAGCAGGCCGAGCACGCCTGCCCCGATCACGGTGACGCCCACTACGTGCACGTTCAGGCCGTGGGAAGAGCTCGCCGACAGCGCGAACCGCAAGATCGCGCCGATCGCGATCAGCGCGATGCACGTGCCGGTGCCCAGGACCCGTCCGGCTGCAGGCGGGGCCTGCCCGTTCACCGGTGCGCCCACCGGCGTGACCGGCTGCGGCCACTGCGGCCGCGGCGGGCGCGGCCGCCGCTGCCACGGCTGGTGACCAGGTGATAAACCGCGAGCAGGATCGCGGCGCCGACGATGGCGGTGAGCCAGGTGGAGATGTTGAAGAACCCGCGCAGGGTGACCACGTGGAACAACTTCGTGGCCAGCCAGCCGCCCAGCAGCGCGCCCGCGACGCCGATCACACAGGTGATGAGCAGGCCCTGCGATCTCCTGCCGGGGTCAGCATGTTGGCGAGCAGGCCCGCGCCCACGCCGAGAACGATCCACGCGATGATACCCATAACCGGACTCCTGTACTGCGATGAAGCTGATGGCCGGCTTGGTGCCGGATCGTGGCCGGGGACTGGCCTTGCCGTGGCTTCGCGATACCTTGCCGTTTGGCTTGTCGCCTTTCAGTCAAGCCTCGACGCCCGACGGCGGAAAGAGCCGGAAACCGCAAACGCCATCACCCAGGCCGATTACCCGCCATCCGCGCGGACCCTTACCTTCTGGTTCGGATGCCCCGGGGAGTCCCCTTGCCGGTAACCTGTCGCAGTCGCTGACCTGGTCTCTTACCCTCGATGAGGGCAGTCAGATGAGATATCTGGCTATGCGGGGGCCTCACGGTCGAGCACTGTCAGTACTCGTGGCGACACGGCCAATTCGCCACCTAGCGGTGCTGCGCGTGCTCGCCATGCTCGCCATGCTCGCCCGCTCCGACCGCGCCGAGATCCTCATCCTGCGCCACTAGGTCACCGTGCTCCAGCGCTAGGTCAAGAACCCGAGGCTGTCCCGCGCCGACTGGGCGATCCTGGAGGCGCTGGCCCGGCTGCTATCCGGCTGCCAGCTCCGCCGGCTGCGCCTGAACATCTCCCCGCCGCCCTGCTGCGCTGGCACGTCGGCCTCCCATCGTCGGCCGACTGAATTACTCCGCAGAAAATTGGCGCGTGCCTCGTACCGGCCAGCCGCGGACCCGCGGCTGAATACCCTTCCTGGAGTTCTCGCCTTCTTGCGGGCCAGCCCGTATGCACATGAAAACCAGTCTCAAACAACCGTGTCCGCGGATATCGCGCGGGAGCGAATTACCGGGAGTCCGGAGCTATTTTTGATGTTGCGCTTCCTTTGGCCCCTCATGTGCAGTAGTACGCTAATCCCCGCTGCTGGGCAGGGTTCAGGGCTGGTCGTCCCCGGGGGGCTTGCGCAGGCGGGAGCCGGTCATAATTCCCGCCCTCTCAGCAGGTCCTCATCTCGCTCCGAACGCCGGCGCGAGCGTTCGTGTCCCGGCGCCGGGTTCTCCGCACCCGGTCCTGCTAGAAGAGGCCACTGAACGGCGGCTGGCTATCCCTCAGGTGATCCAACGTCGCGCTCACGGTTCCTCACGAGCGCCCTGACCTCGTGCGTGAGCCCGATCGAGGGCCCGCCGATCAGCTCCCAGGCGCGGGCCACCCCGATCGTGAAGCAGATCACCACGAGGATGGCGATCGTGTTCACGCCACCGGAGTCGCCCGGATGCACGGCCACCTCCGCTCCCGCGATCAGCTGGATGACGAACACGGCCAACAGCCCGAGCAGGAACACCGCGTCACGCACGATGCCCATACGAAGCTGGCCCGGGCGAGACAGTGACAGCAGGCATGACTGAACCCGATGCTGTGGGGGACCAGCCTGACGACGCAGCCCTCGGTCGCCTGCCGGTTCATCGGGCTGCCTGCCAGCATCTTGCTCGTGCAGCCCGGCAACGCACTCCGCGCTTCCGCAGGTCCGGCCGGAGCCCAGGCGAGGACTGCCGCAGCGGCAGGCGGGCTGCAGCCGGGCCAGCCAGGCGGCGTGCGCTAGCAACTCGGTAACGCCGTCATCGCCCGGAACCGAGACGACCGGCCGGATCCGGCCGCCAGGCAGCGCGAGCCATTCCTGCGGCGTTTCTGCTGCCGGGCGGCCCGGCACGGAACCCATGGACCCTATCTTCGCCTGCTACCCGGAGCTTCTGGACATGACCCCCGCTAAACCCCGACCGAGGTGACCGGCCTCTACCGTTCGTACGTGCGGGAATGGGATGACCTCCCGGAGGCCTCCAGATCAGCAGAACGGCGGCATTAGGTAGCGGTCCAGGCGGCGGGCAGGCTTTTGTGGCGCACGTCAGCGCGGACCCAGACTCGTGGGGAATTCTGTGTGCGACGCGGCCGGGCGGGAAGTCGCCATCCTGGACGGCGCCGGGGCCAATGGCCATGGCCTGATACCGAACCAGGGGCCGCCGCCCACTTGACGACTGAGGCTTGCCCATCAGCCCTTGCGACCCAGTCATGCCGGCAAAGCCTGACCAAACCCGAGCAGGCCGTTGCCCGCCTCGTGGCCTTCCGGCCCTTGACCATCGGCCGACGCCCCAGCTTAAGGGGTCGCGGCAGTAGCCGTGACCTGGGCCGTGTTAGGCTGAGGTCATCGCTCCGGACCTCGGTGGTCTTGGCGCTCGCTAACTGCGAGCGATGCCGAGACACCCCGGAGTTTTAATGCCCAGGTTCCGTGCGATGGATCTTGCTCCTGGCTTCGCCCCGAGGGCCTCCGCTGGTGACAACGATCCCGCCCCGGCGCAGCTCGCCCCGGCGCCATCTTGCGCCGCAGCGCCAGGCCCGGGCCCGGGCCAGGGCCTGGACGCTCTTTCCCCTGTGACCCGATCGCGCGCGTCAGCTCGCTCGCCAGGCCACAGCGTCAATCCGTGAGGAGACAGCATGCCCAGCCAGCCCGCGCCCGTCCCGCCCGATGACCTGTCCCGCCAGCTCACCGTCGCGCGACCGGACCGCGACCAGGGCCTGCCGCACATCGGGCTCGCTGGCGACACTTACACGATCCTCGTCACAGGCGAGGACACCGCCGGGAAGTACACGCTCATCGACATGCACGTGCCCCCGGGCGGCGGGCCGCCGCCGCACCGGCACGACTTCGAGGAGATGTTCACCGTACTTGACGGTGAAGTCCGGGTAACCTTCCGCGGCGAGACGCTCGTCGCCCGGGCCGGCCAGACCATCAACGTACCGGCCAACGCCCCGCACGCGTTCACCAACGCCGCAGATAGGCCGTCGCGGTTGCTGTGCATGTGCGCGCCCTCGGGGCAGGAGGAGTTCTTCACCCTGGTCGGCCAGCCCGTCGCGACCCGGACGCAGGCGCCACCGCCGCTCGGCGCCGACGCGCAGGCGGCCTTCATCGCCACGGCGAAGGCGCTCGCGCCCCAGTACAAGACCGAGTTGCTTCCGCCGCCCGGCGCGGGATAAGGACGGGTACTGAGATGACGTTTCCGCCGGGCACCGGGGTGGCCGCGGTCCTCGCCGCGGCGATTGAGCGCAGCGGTCCGCCGCCAGCCCGCCCGGCCGTGCTCGCGGCGCGCTCGGCTGGTGCTCTTCGGGCGCCAATGTCCCGGGGCATCGGACACGGATCAGCCATTTCCATCTCAAGGAGCTCCACCATGCGCGTACTCATTACCGGCGCGACCGGATACATCGGCTCTGCCATCGTCAGTGAGCTCATCGCTGCCGGGCATCAGGTCACCGGCCTGGCCCGCTCGGATGCCTCGTCGGAGGCGCTGATCGCGGCAGGTGCCGCCGTTGCGCGCGGCTCGCTCGACGACCTCGCCGCCCTGCGGGCCGGCGCCGCCTCGGCCGACGGCGTGATCCACGCCGCCTTCACCAACGTCTCGCCGACTACCGATTTCGCCGCCGCCTGCCAGGCGGACGCGGCGGCCATCAGTGCTCTAGGCGCTGGCCTTGAGGGCACGGGCAAGCCCCTCGTCATCACCTCAGGGACCGGCCTGGTGGGCGTTCCCGGCCGCGCCGCGACCGAGGAGGACCTGGCGAACTGGGGCCCGCGCGTGGCCGGCGAGGAGGCGGCACTCGCGCTCGCCGGCCGTGGAGTGCGCGTCTCCATCGCCCGCCTGTCGCTGTCGGTCCACGACGGGCAGGCCGACCACAACGGGTTCATCCCCGCCCTGATCGCCCTCGCTCGCCAGAAGGGCACCTCCGCCTACATCGGCGACGGCGCCAACCGGTGGACCGGCGTGCACCGTCTCGACGCCGCCCGCCTGTTCCGCCTCGCCTTGGAGAGTGCGCCTGCCGGCGCGAGGCTCCACGGTGTCGGTGACGAGGGCGTGCCCTTCCGGCAGATCGCCGAGGCCATCGGTGCCGGGCTCGGCCTGCCCGTCACGGCTGTTGCCGCCGAGGGCGCCGGTGCTCACTTCGGTTACCTCGCGCCGTTCGCCGGCCTCGACAACCCCAGCTCGAACGAGCGCACCAAGGCACTGCTCGACTGGAAGCCCGAGCACCCCGGCCTCCTCACCGACATCGAGCACGGCGGCTACCTCACGGCCTAGCCCCGCACGCGGCACGCGACAGCCGCGAACCCTGAAAGGGCGCACGCACCGCCACGGCCAGCCCGGCCGTGAACCGGCCCAGGAAAAGCGTTCGACCTTGAGTTCGGCCAGGCCGTCAAGTGGGACGGCGACCAGGTCACCGAGATCTTCGCCTTCTGGGACACAGCCCTGCAGGCCCAGCAGGTCGTCAAATCAGAGTGCTGGCCGGTTCTCCACGCAAGGCTCAGTCGGCCACCTCGCGCCCTGGCGAACCTCGGGTACCTGAGCCGCGGCTCCCGGAGGCCACAAACGGCCGAACTCGCTTGACGCGGGCCGCGGGGCGCCCGCTATGGTAGACGCATGAGATCCCCAATCCGGGGATTTCTCACTGGTTTTCGGGTTCATGTTCCTAATCGGGGATATTTCACCGGTGTGAGGGTTCAAATCCCTCCTCGCCCACACGAGCCTCTAGGCGGCTCCTGCACCTGGCGGTGCCGGGGTCGCCTTGTCGCTTTTCCCGGGGGATTCCCCCGGACCCCCGTAGCCGGTGACCAGCGGGAACGCGGGTAACCGGCTTACTTGCGTTAACGGCCGGACCGGTCGCCCGGTTCACGTGCGCCGAGTTCTCGTGGCCGGGCAGCCCTGCGGGACGCCGGATGCCAGAGAGGATGATGTTGCCCACGGTGGCAGTGTGACCCGCGAGCTTAGGACGGCACCCCGGGTCCCGGCCCCCGATGCCCGGGTTCACGGCGCGGCCTCTGCCCTGGAAAACTGCTCAATGGCCGACATCAGGGCATGAACTTCCCGGGGAGCTGGCGAATATACCGGACGGCGCGACAAAACACGTTCCGAAGGCGCGTGTCCGGCAATCCAGCGCTTCTCCTCCCTCGTACACATTTTTTAACAGTTGGACGAGGCGCGCTGGGCAGGGCCGTTCGATCGCCGCGCGGCCGCGTACGCCGGGTCGCGTCCACGTCCGCAGCATGAGGGCGGGGAGGCCCCCTAATGATGCGAGCATTGCGAATCGGAGTACCCGGCGGCATGGCCGCCGGCCTGGTCATGGCGCTGTGGTCGATGGCCGCCATGGCCGCGACGGGATCTGGGTTCTGGAAGCCGATGAACCTGATCGCCAACACCTTCTACAAGGAGGCGCCGCTTAACGGCACCTTCAACGCGCCCGCCCTCATCATCGGGCTGGGCATTCACATGGCGGTGGCCAGTTTCTTCGGCACCCTGATCGCCTTGCTCGCCCTGAAGCTGCCCGGCGCGCGCTCGCTGGTCATCGCGGGCGGGATCCTGCTGGTCGCGGTCGTGTGGCCGATCATGCAGTGGGGCGTGTGGTACCGGCTCGACGAGGAGGCCGCCGAGGGATACACCGACTGGATCATGGCGGTCGCCCACCTGATGTTCGGGCTGACGGCCGCCATGTTCGCCGCCCTCGCCATCGCCGACGACGAGTCCCCCAAGCGGGGTCGCCACGCGGCCGGGCGCATGCCGGCGCAGGCGGAGCCAGCCCCCGGGAGCCTCTTCCAGCCGCGGCGCCGGCAGTAGCGTCCGCGGCTTTCCCGCGCGGACGCGATGATAAATCCCGGATTTGCGGGTAGGGGCTGGGCATGGTCAGGATTAGGCGGTGGATCAATCGCCGGCGGCAGGTCGTCTGGACTGAACCCGAAGTCCCCAAGTTCGTGAAGATAAACCCCAGTAGTCCACCTGGCGCGGCCGAAGGGCTGCAGCCGGGGGACATAACAATGGCGCTCGCCGCCGAAGAGTTCCTCGAGGCGGAAGACGAGTAGCAGGCTACTTCCGCTCGCTAGCACTGCTGCTCGTTAGCCATAAATCGCGTATGTGTTTTGGTTTTCCGATACCGAGTAATCGGAAAACCAAAACACATACGATTCGCTGCGGCTGCTGAGGCGCTACCTTGCCGCAACTTTAGTGCGGCAAGCCGAGCAGTCGCTCGGCGGGCAAGGAGCTGGCGGGTAGCCGCACGGGGCCCGCCTGCTCGCCGAGCAGCTCCAGGTAGCGGTCGCGGGGCACTGGCCGGGCGCCGAGCGAGCGCAGGAACGGGGTATCCCACTGCGCGTCGATGAAGACGCCGCCGGCCGCCGTCAGCCGGGCGGACATGTCGGCGACAGCGACCGCGGCGGCACCCGGATGCCGGCCGAACAGCGAGTCGCCGCTCATCACGCCGCCGATGCCGACGCCCATCGCGCCGCCGGCCAGGTTGTCGCCGAGCCACACCTCAATGCTGTGCGCCCACCCCTGGCGGTGCAGTTGGGCCAGCGTCTCCAGCAGCGCGTCGGTCAGCCAGCGAGGTTCCCGGCCCGCGCGGCACGCCTCGGCGACCTCGCGGAACGCGGCGTCGGCGGTCGTGCTCAGCGCGTCGTGGCGCAGCCGCTTCCTGACGTTGCGTCCGAGGTGAAGGTCATCGGCGGCGATGACGAGGCGAGGATCGGGCGACCACCAGGCCGCCCAGTACGGGTCGCCGCGCTCGCCACCGACGACCGCGATGGCCCCCGTGGCGACCTCCTCCTCGTAGCGGACCTCGTTCAGGGTGCGGAAGTACTCACCGGCGGCGGGCATCGGGATGATGCCGCGCCGGTACGCGCCCAGCACGCTCGCCGGGCTCAGGTCCGCGCCCACCGCCACCGGCCTGTCGCGGGGACCGGAGGCATCCGGGACGACCGGGAACTTGAAGGACTCCCAGTCCTGGTAGCGGCTAGCCGGCATCGGCTGGCCGGCGTTCCTCCGGCGGCCGGACGGAGTGCCCCGGCGGGGCGGGCAGGTATCCCGTTTCCATGAGCCGGCCGAGGTTGCGGTCGATGAGCTGGCCATTGACGGGCGGGAAGGCGATGCCGGTGCCTCGCAGCGCTTGCTCGGTGTTCGTCCGGCCGTAGGCGGGGAAGACGTGCTCGAGGTAGATCTCGGCCACCGTGAGCCCCGATGCGCTGTCCCGGTCGACGAACAGCGGCAAGAACGCCGCCATCGGGTGGGACGGATCGCGGGCGGCCTGGCGCGCGAGCTCGCTGACCCAGTCCGCGAACGGTATCCGCGAGACCAGGTATCCGCGGGCGCGGAGCCGGTCGACCAGTGAGCTGAGCGGGGCCTGCTTGGGACTGGCGAGATGGTACGTGCGGCCGGTCGCCTCCTGGCTGACGGAGATGTGGCGGATGGTTGCCGCGCACACGTCGGCCGGCACGAAGTCCAGCGGCAGGTCGACGTCGGGGGCCAGCCCGGTATCGGTAATGAACCGGATCATGGCGACCATCTCGGTCGAGGTGCTCCACATGCCCGCCGCCACGCTGCCGACGATGTCCAGGGGACGGTAGATCGCGACCGGCAGGCCCGCCCGCCCGGCGGCGCGCAGCAGTTCCTCGGCCACGTACTTCGTCTCGACGTAACCCATGCGCAGCCGCTCGGGCCACGCGAGCGCCGTCTCCTCGGTTACCTCGCGCACGCCCGCCATGCCAAGGCCCGCGAGCACCGCGGTGGTGGACACGTAATGCACCGGTATGCCGCGGTACAGCCCGGCCAGGCGGACCACCTCGCGGGTCCCCGCCACGTTGGCGGCGCGCAGCTCCTGGTACGGGTAGATGAAGTTCACCAGCGCGCCGGCGTGGTAGACGATGTCGATACCGCGTGCGAGGTCACGGAAGGCCACGTCGGAAAGTCCCAGCCAGGGCTCGGCGAGGTCGCCAGGCAATGGCACGACGCGCTCCGGTGGCGGCGCGCCGAGCTCGTAGCGCGCGGCGGTCCGCGCGATCCGTCGGCGCGCGTCCGCCTCATCTTTCGCCCGGACCAGGCACCAGACCCGCGCACTGGTGCTGGCGAGCAACTCGCTCAGCAGGTGAGCGCCGAGGAACCCGGTCGCCCCGGTGAGCAGGACCTCACGCGGATCGCGCCAATCGGGCCGGGGGCGCCACGGGGCTCCGGCCCGCTCGATCACGAGGTCAAGCTGAGCCTCGCGGTCGAAGTCGGCCTCGGGCTGGTCACCGGCGGAGCTCAACTTCCCGTCGCGGGCGTCGCGCACGGCGCCGGCGAACCCGCGCAGCGTGGGGTCCCGCAGCAGGCTGCGGGTCAGCGGCCGTACCGAGTCCGCCGAGACGCCGAAGAGCGCGCAGGTGTTGGCGAGCATCTCGGCGGCCAGCAGCGAGTTGCCGCCGAGGGAGAAGAAGTCGTCGTCGAGGCCGACGTGCTCCCGGCGCAGCAGCCTCGCCCACAGCGCTGACAGGCCCGCCTGCGCGGGCGTGTACGGCTCGCCGGCCGTGAGCGGGCGCGGGGGCCGATCCTCATGCTCGGGCGCCGATCCGTCACCGGGCGCTGACGGCAGGTGCTGGCGCGGGACGAACGCGGCCGGGACCATGTAGCCGGGCAGGCGGTCAAGCAGGTAGCGCCGCAGGCTGATGGCTGGCGGGTGGTGCACGGCGGATCCTGCGGCGGCGCACCGGCTGGGCGTGTAGTACGCCACCAGCCGGGTGTCACCCGATCCCCGGGTGCCGGCCACCACTGACACCTGCCCGACGTCCGGGTGCCCGGCGAGCACGCTCTCGATCTCCGCGGGCTCGACGCGGAAGCCGCGGACCTTCAGCTGGCGGTCCATGCGCCCGGCGACCTCCAGGTTGCCGTCCGCGTCCCAGCGCCCAAGGTCACCGGTGCGGTACATCCGGGCGCCGGGCACACCGCCGGCGTCGGGCACGAAGCGCTGCGCGGTGAGCCCGGGCCGGCCGAGGTAGCCCCGGGCGACCCCGGGGCCGCCGACGCAGACCTCGCCCATCTCGCCAGCGGGCACGGGCCGCAGCCTCTCGTCCATGATCATGATCCGGGCGTCGCCGACCGGCTGGCCCACTGGCACGATCGATTCCTGGCTCGCGGCCGTAAGGCAGGCCCCGACATCGCACAAGGTGGAGGTGATGGTGGTCTCGGTGAGCCCGTAGGCGTTCAGCAGCCGGGCCCAGGGCGCGGCCCGCAGCGCGGCGCGGCAGTCGGCCGGGTCCGCCATCTCGCCGCCGGTGATCATCAGCCGGACGCTGCGCAGCCGCTCGTCGCCGGGCTCGGTGAGCGCGAGGACCTGGTGCCAGTAGGCCGGCGTCAAGTCGATGATGGTGATCCGCTTGCGCCCGATGCCGCGCAGCAACTCAGAGGGGGCCATGGTGCCCGGGGGCGGCAGCATCAGCGCCGCGCCGCGGGTCAAGGCGACGAATACCTGCTCCAGCGACGTGTCGAAGGCCGGGGAGGCAACCTGCGCCACCCGGTCGTGCTCGCCAACCTGGTACACCTCGGCTATCGAGCTGATGACGGACGCCAGGCTGCCGTAGCTGACCGCCACCGCCTTCGGGTCGCCGGCCGAGCCCGACGTGTAAATGACGTAGCAGGTGTTGTCTGGGCCCGGGCGGGCGGCCGGGGTTACCCCCGGGCACCGCTCAAGGCCGGCGGCGAGGTCGCTGAGCCGCAGCAGCCGGGCGCCCGCGCCGGGAAACGGGGCCGCCCGGTCCGTGATCACCACCGCCGGGCGCACCTGCGCGCAAACCTGGGCCAGCCGGTCCGGCGGGAGAGACGGGTCCAGCGCCAGGTACCCGCCGCCCGCCTTCATGATCGCGAGGATCGCGCGGATCATGTCGGCCCCTCGCTCCAGGCAGACGCCGACCAGGGTTTCCGGGCCCACGCCGGCCTGGCTCAGGTAGCCAGCGAGCCAGGTGGCCGATTCCTCCAGCTCCCGGTAGGTAAGCCGTGACCGTCCGGCGACGACGGCGGCCGCGTTGGGCGACCGGGCGGCCTGGTCGGCGAACGCCTCGTGGACGAAGCGGCGGTCGGCCGAACCGGGCGTCCTGCCCGCGCTGACACTCGCCGGCGTCACGTCGGGCCACGTGTCGTCGATGGCGGCCAGGCCCTCACTTTCGGGCACGACGGGAGACACGCGGCGCCAGCCGGAAGGAACGTCGGATTCCGCCGGCCAGAGCGCATGCTGGCCCTCGTCGTTAAGGACGACAACGAAAGCATCCAGCGTCGTCTCCCCTGGCTTGGTCACGGTAGCCACAAATGGTTTCCTATGCAATGTCCGGAAATGAGCGACAGTCACGCTTGTTAATGATTAATTCTTCCCGCGCCACCAGCGGCGACACTCCCTCGGCCCCGGAGACGACGTGCAAAGCGCTCTGTTTGGGGCATTAGCGCAGGTAGGAGTAGGGAGATGGATTCGCTCTCGGTTAAGGGAGCAATTCGCGTGGGCGACATAGTTGGATCTATCCGCAGGAATGTGGACGAGGTGCGCGAATCGACTGTGACGAGTGTGGCGCAAGGTGGGTAGAGTGCAATTGCAGACCCAAACTATCGGGGATTTTAGGGCGAATCCAGGAGGGATGCCGTGAAATCGAGGCGGTATGTTCTCGCCGGTTATGCCGCCTGGATCACGTTGCTCATCGCGGCCTACTACTGGCTGACGCCCGCGCGAATCGGGGCCTGGGGACTGATCAGCGCGAGCGGCGTGATCGCCATCCTGGCGGGTGTTGTACTCAACCGTCCGGCCCGCAAGGCGCCATGGCTGTGGCTGGCCGCCGGGCTGACCTGCTTCACCGCGGGTCAGCTGAGCTTCCTGATCGCCAAGCAGCTCAAGGTGGTGCTCCCCTTCCCGTCCTTCGCGGACGTGCTGTACCTGTCGACCTTCCCGCTGTACGCCGTCGGGCTGGTCGCCTTCATCCACTACCGGACCCCGGACCGGGACCGGCGCAGCCTGATCGACGCGCTGACGCTCACCGCCGGGCTCGCCCTGCTGTCGTGGACCTTCCTGATCCGGCCGTACGTGCACAATCTTGAGCTTTCCGGGGTGCAGAAGATGGTCGCGATCGCCTACCCGCTGGGCGACGTGCTCCTGCTCGCGCTGCTGGCCAGGCTGCTCGCGCCGGGACGGTCAGGAAACCGGTCGGTTGAGCTCCTCGCGCTGGGCGCGAGCGCGTGCCTGCTGTCCGACGTGGCCTTCGGCGCGATCCAACTGCACGGCACGTTCCGCGACGGGACCATCGTGGATCTCGGCTGGGCCATCTTCTATTCCGCATGGGGCGCCGCGGCGTTGGATCCGAGCATGGCCAGGCTGACTGACCCGGTGCCCCGGCAGCAGGTGGAGGTCTCGCCGGCCCGGCTGGCGGTGCTGATGCTCGCCTCGCTGATCGCCCCGATCGTGCTGATCACCGCGCTTCCCGGCGGCGCGACGCCGGACGTGAGCGTGATCGCGGTGTTCTCGGCGGTCTTGTACCTGCTCGTGCTGGCTCGGCTGTGGGACGCGGCCACCTCGCACCGGCGCGCGCTCAACCGCGAGCGCGTGGTCCGCCGGGCCGGCCTGTCCCTGGTCACCGCGGTCGACGTGATCCAGGTCGGCGCCGCCGTGCAGGACGCGGTGGGCGCCTTGACCGGGGAGCACTCACGGGGCGACGCGCTGCTCGGAGTGCGCATCGACGGCAGGCTGCGCACGGTGAGCGCGGGCGCGCACCCACCGCGCACCGACCACCCGGACCTGCCCGCCGACAGCTGGCTGCCGCTCGTGACCGAGGCTCGCCCGGTCATCACCAACCTGCGGGAGCTGCCCGCGCTGTCCCGGATCGGCCTTCCCGACGCCGACTGGATGCTGCTGTGCCCGCTCATGGTCAGGGAAAAGCGCTCCAGTGAGACCCTGATCGGGCTGATCGCGGTATTCGCTGACCGGCGCGCACTGGCCGACCTGTCCGACACGCTGGAGATCCTCGCCCACCAGGTGGCCCTGACCGTGCAGAGCATCATGCTCCGCCAGGAGGTGATCCGCCAGCGCAGCGAGACCTACTTCCGTGCTCTAGTCCAGGACGCCTCGGACGCCATCATGATCGTCGCCGACGACGGCACCGTCAGGTACGCGACTCCCTCGACCGCCACCATCTTCGGCGACATCACCGTGGAAGGCGAGCACCTATGGGACCTGGTCGCCAAGGGCCAGCGCGACGAGCTCACCCGAATCTTCATGGAACTGCGGGAAGGCGCGAGGTTCGGGCCCCGCTTCGTGGACCAGCGGATCACCCGCCACGACGGCCGGAGCGTGCACATCCAGGCCCGCTGCAGCGACCTGCGTTACGAGCCGACCGTCGATGGCCTGGTCTTCACGCTGCGAGACGTGACCGAGCAGCACAAGCTCGAGGGACAGTTGCGGCACCGGGCCTTCCACGACGCGCTGACCGGGCTGCCCAACCGGGTGCTGTTCCAGGACCGGATAGCCCAGCAGCTGGCGGCGGCCAAGCGGACCGGGATGGTGGTCGGCGTGCTGTTCGTCGACCTGGATGACTTCAAGGTCGTCAACGACACGAAGGGCCATAGCGTCGGTGACGACCTGCTGGTGGCGACCGCGGAACGGCTGGGGGCGCTGGTCCGTGAGTCGGACACGGCAGCGCGCCTCGGCGGGGATGAGTTCGCCCTCCTCATCGGCGGCGTGGAGGACCCCGCCGCGGTCGAGGCGGCCGCCGAGCGCGTGGTCGTGGCGTTCGCCGAGCCGTTCGCCCTCACGACCGGCCTGGTGACGAGCACGGTCACCGTGGGCGTCGCCACCAGCTTGGACAGCACGGACACCGATGAGCTGCTGCGGCACGCGGACCTGGCCCTGTACGCGGCCAAGTCGGCCGGCAAGCGACAGTGGCGCCGCTACCAGCCAGTGCTGAGCGCCGGCCTGCTGCGGCGGCGGGAGCTGCAGGAAGCGCTCGAGGAGGCCGTCGACACCTCGGCGTTCACGCTGCTTTACCAGCCGATCATCGACCTGGGCAGCGGCGAGCTGGCGGGGTTCGAGGCGCTGGTCCGGTGGCCGCACCCGCAATGGGGCATGATGCGGCCCGACCAGTTCATCACCCTGGCCGAGGAAACCGGCCAGATCATCGCGCTCGGTGCCTGGGTCCTTCGCCGCGCGACCGCCGACCTCGCGCGCTGGCGCCGGGAGCTCATCGCTCCGGCGGGCGCGGGCCAGCAGCGGGCGCGGCCGGCGTCGCCCGCCGGGCAGCCACCCGCCGGGCAGCCGCCCGCCAAGCGGCCCGACCTGTACGTGAGCGTGAACGTCTCCGCGCGCCAGTTCGACGATTCCGGTTTCGCCGACAGCGTGCGCGGGGTCCTGGTCACCACCGGACTGGAATCGACGGCGCTGATGCTCGAGCTCACGGAGACCGCGCTGCTGCGCCGGGACGAGCGACTGCACTCCGACCTCGCCGAGCTGAAGAGCATCGGCGTCAAGCTGGCGATCGACGATTTCGGCACTGGCTACAGTTCCCTCAGCTACCTGCGAGAGCTGCCGATCAACGTGGTGAAGATGGACAAGTCCTTCGTGGAGGGCATCGCCGACTCCGGCCAGCGCCTGGCGCTGGCCGAGGGCATCGTTCAGATCGCGCGCACGCTGCGGCTGGAAGTGATCGCCGAGGGAATCGAGACCGAGATCCAGCGGGACCTGCTGGCGTCGATGGGCTGCCACTACGGGCAGGGATACCTGCTGGCGATGCCGATGCCGTGCAGTGAGGTCGAGGACCTGCTGCGCACCGGATTCCCGGCCACGTCCCGCGTCCCGTCGCCGCCCCGCTAGCAGGCACGCGAGCGTGCTCAAGTGCGGTTACGGCACGACGATGACCGGGCAGCTGGCGTGCCGGGCAAGCCATCCGGGGACGGAGCCGATGATGTGATGCCAGAAGTGCCGCGGAGCGCCGATCACCAGGGCGTCCGCGCTGAACTCGGCCGAGACAGTGGCCAGCTCCCGCGCCGCGCTGCCCCGCCGCGTCCGCACGTGCACCTCAAGCTCGGCCGCGTCGGCGACCTGATCGAGCTCGGTAAGCAGCCAGCGCTCCAGGGACTCGGTATCCCTGGCCAGCCCGACGACCTGCCCGGTGAGCGGTTCGCAGTAGACGCCGGGAGAGGTGACGTAGACGATCAGCAGCGGCCGCCCCAGCCGCCGGGCCATGCCTGCCCCGTAGGCGAGCGCGTTCCGCGCGGATCCCGAGCCGTCATAGCCGACCACCACGGGATGAACGACGCCAACCGGCCGTACGGGCCGCTGGCCCTGGCGCTTGTCAGCACGCGGCTGCTCCCGCGGCTGACCTTGCTCAGGTCGCCGTCCTTCGGGCTGGCCTTCGGGGAAAGGCTCTGGCATCATATCCGCGTCCTCGCGGCTGCACGGTCACCAATAGTTTGGTTATAACAACTAATCTACCCGCCGGTTAGGCGGATCGTACATACCTCAGTGGTTGCCCGCAGACAAACGGATTATTCCGTCATCTTTCGGAGACGGGAAGAGAGCCGGGCAGGGATTGGGACTGAGAGAGCATCCTGGGATGGTACGGGCCTGAAGTTGCCACAGGCAACAGGCGGGATGCAGGCAGTTGACGAGCACGGTCCCCCGGTGATCCCGCGTAATATTCAGAATAGTTTTCGGCCATCCAGGAATTGTTACGGACATCACCGTAAAGTATTTCATAGGTCATGAAGTCTTCGCGACCGTCCATCCCAGGCAGTGATGGGCGTCACGGGGAGCTGCGCGAACACACAGGAACCGGGGGATTCGGGGCGGGCGGGCCTGGCTCGCCGGGAAATAAGTGACGTCTTTCCCTGCCCTGTTGGCCTGGTAGTGGCACGATGAAGGTGTGGTGGCGGAGCAGGCGGAACCGATCGGCTACCCACCGGAGGCCCCGTCGCCGGGAGCGTCGGCCACGGCCGCCGGGTGGGAGGCCGACGCTACCGCGCGCGCGGTCATCGACAGCGCCGCGGACGCGATCGTCGCCTTTGGGACCGACCGGACGGTCGTGCTGTGGAACCCGGCGGCCGAGCGGATGTTCGGCTGGGGCAGCGCCGAGGTCATCGGGCACGAGCCGCCGAACATCCCCGAGGAGCTCGCCGCCGAGCACAACGCCGTCTTGGAGCGGGTGCGCGGCGGCGGCCAGATCTCCTTCGCCACCCGGCGGATCCGCAAGGACGGGGCGCTAGTCGACGTGCGGATCGACACCAGCGCGCTGACCGGCGCAGACGGCGACGTGACCGGCTGGGTAAACATCTGCCACGAGACTGGCGAGGACGACGTCGCGCGGCACTACATGGCCGAGCGCGCCCGGGTCGTCCGTCGGCTCGGCGACGTGGTCGCCGACATGAACGCCCAGCGGGACCTGGAGTCAGTGCTGGACCGGATCGCCGCCAGCCTGCGCGAGCTGACCGGCGCCGACGGCGGGGGCTTCGTCTTGATCGAAGACGACCGGCTGCGGCTGGTGTCCACCGCCGGGCTGCCGGCCCGCCTGCGGGGCCGGGTGGCGGCGCTCGACGGCAGCCTCGTGGGCGAGCTGATGCGCTCGGGCAAGACCGTGATGATGGCCACCGGTGAGTCCGGTGAGTTCGATGACCTCATCTGGTCCGCGCTGCCGGGGCTGCACACGATCGCGCTGAGCCTCTCCCACGTCGGGGGGCGGCCCTACGGGGCGCTGTACGCGCTCTACAGCCGCCGCTCGCTCAGCCACGTCGAACTGGAGCTGCTTGAGCTGCTGGCCGGGCACGCCGGGGTCGCACTGACCAACGCGATGGCGTTCGAGGAAGTAGTGCGCCAGCAGGCCCATGAGCGCGCCATCATCGATGGGTCCGCCGACGGCATCGCGGTGCTCGACCGCACGGGGCTGGTCAAGCAGTGGAACCCGGCGGCGACCCGCATCACCGGGCTGACCGCGGGCGAGGCGATGGGGGCGACCGTGCCGTTCCCGGTGCCGGAGCCCGGTTCCCGGCAGACGCACAAGCTGTCCAGCGGGCGCTGGCTGGACGTGCTCTGCACGGCGCTGGGCGACGGGGACGAGCTGGTCGTCGACTTCCGTGACGTCACCGCGGCCAAGGAGCTCGAGGAAGCCAAGGACCTCTTCCTCGCCACCACCAGCCACGAGCTGCGCACCCCGATCACGGTCGTCCAGGGGTTCGCCTCCACGCTGGCCTCCCGCTGGGACCAGCTGTCCGACGGCGACCGCCGGTCGGCGGTCAAGACGATCGCGGAGCGGGCCGGATCGCTGAGCCGGCTGGTCGAGCAGCTGCTGCTCGGCGCGCGCGCGGGCGCGGACCAGCTACCGGTCACCAACGTCCCGTTCGACCTGGCCGGGCTGCTGCGGGCGGCGGTGGTGTCGTTCGGCCCGCTATCGGACAAGCACCAGGTCGTCGCGGACGTGCCCGCCGACCTCCCGCCCGCGATGGGCGACTCGATGGCCACCGACATCATCGTGGGCCAGCTGCTGGAGAACGCCTTCAAGTACTCACCGGCGGGCGGCTGCGTAACGGTGCGGGCCGCCGTGACCGGGCCGATGATCGAGGTCACCGTCGAGGACGAGGGCATCGGCATCGCGCCTGGCGACCACGAGCGAATCTTCGACCGGTTCGTGCAGGGGGAGACCGGGGACCGGCGCCGGTTCGGCGGCGTCGGGATCGGCCTGTTCATCGTGCGCCGCCTGGCGGTGGCGCAGCAGGGCACGGTGGTCGCCCAATCACGCCCGCAGGGCGGTACCGCGATGCGGCTGAGCCTGCGCTCGGGCAGTGCTGGCTAACCCACGGGCGCCAGTTAACCCGGCCAGGTGGCCCACGTCAGGCGCACACCCCGTTAAGCCGCTGGCACTGCCTGCCATCGCGGCCTAGTACTACAACGGTGACCTGTGATCTTTGAGTCTTCGGGCGTAGTGGGATTTGCGCGCGGCGGCCTGGCGTCGTCGCCGCCAGGCTGACCAGCGCTCGTGGAAATCGGGCGGGCGGGTGACC
>JAICYD010000208.1 GCA_025934375.1 Streptosporangiaceae bacterium
CCTTACGCGCCTGTCGTCCCATGCCGGACGGGTTCTGGAAGAAGTGGCGCCGCCCGCCGCGGGACTGGGTACCGGTGGTCTGGCCAGCGCCGGGGTTCACCGCGCCGCCGCCCGCCGCCCCGCCGGCGGCCGCGCCGCCCGCCGCGCCCTTGGCGGTCTGCTGGGTCAGGCTGTAGGTGACCGCGGTCGCCACCCCATTGCCGTCCAGGGTCGGCGCGGACACGTTGGTCAGGCCGAAGTCCCCGCAGTTGAGGTTGGTGAACGACATCGCCAGCCGGTTGCCGAGGAAGGTGGCGAGGTTGTTCCCGACGGTCGCGACCGGGGTGCCGAACGCGGAGTCGGCCGCCATGTCGAGCTGGTTGCGGGCTGGCTGGATGTTCACCAGGTTCTGGCAGTAGCTAGCGGCGACGCTGGCCGCGCTGGTGCCGCCGCCGAGCAGTGGCTGGTCCACCAGCGAACGGTAGGCGTTCGTCTTGGCGATGGACATGTTCCCGCCCACGAGCGTCATCTCGTCGTTGGTCGGGACCAGCGCGATGGTGCCCTTCTGGTTCACCCGGGCGCTGAGCTCGTTGAGCGCCTGCGAGCCCGACATCCCGTTCGGGTTGGTGGCATCGGGCGCCATGAATGGAGTACACCCGTTGGCCGGGTCCACGAACGCGGCCAGCAGCGCCATGTCACTGCCGTTGACGAGGAGCTGCGCGCCGGCCAGCGCGGTCTTGTTCGCCGCGGTCGCCTGGGCCGTCTGCCCGTTGGCGGTGAGCAGGTACTGGCTGACCACGTTGTCGCTTTGGTCTTGGTCGACCAGCGCGAAGTCGCGCGCGGTCTCACACGCCTGGCCGTCGGTCGCATTGCCGGCCGCCGGGACCTTGAGCGTGCCGCGCGCGATGGCCGCGTTGGCGGCGTTGTAGAAGTTCACCGCGCCGCAGGCGGCCACCTGGCCGAAGACTGACTGGCCGACCCCGTTGACGCAGCCGCCCTGCCGCGCGCCGGCCCCGGTGAGCACCAGGTTGGTGCCGTTGAAGCCGAAGTCGATGATCACGCTCGACCCGCGGGCGATCGTCGGCGCCACCGGGGCCGTGGCCGGCTGGGTTCCCGCGTCGATGACCAGCGGGTTGTAGACCTGGAGGCTGCCGTTCGGGGCCAAGATGGTGGCCTCGACGAACGCCTCCTGGGTGCCGTTGGCCATCGAGCAGCCGTCGCCGAGCTGGTAAGGCGTCGCCAGCCCCTGTGCGCTGAGCGGGTTGGCCGGCACTGCGATGGTGCAGTTCAGCGAGTTCGCCGCCTCGGCCGCGCTCTGCTGCATGTTGATGGCCGCGCCGGTGCCATCGACCGGCGCGGTCGTGACGCCGCCGAGCTGGAAGCGAGCCACCGCGCCATTGGCGAAGGAGCTCGCGGGCGCGACCGCCGCGCCCGAGCCGGCCGCCGGCGCGCTCGCGCTCGCCGTCGGGGCCGTGGTGCCACCCGTGGTGGGCGTCGCCGACGCCCCCGGATGGCGGTGCCGGCCGAAGGCCGACTGGTTGATCGATGTGGTGTGCCCGTTGTTCGACACCGCGATGAAGATTCCGAGGGTCACGCCCAGTGCCACTGGAATGGCGAGGGGGACCGCAACGCGCGCCGCCCGACTACGTTGGCTGCGACGGCGCGTCACGGACCGATGCCCAGTGAGCATTTAAATCCACCTCCATGTCCGTTGTCACGCTCCCGGGGCATCACGTTAGACCAGCTAGGACCGGCTATCCGCGGAATCGTAAATATTCTCCTCGCTCACGACCGGGTCGCTTTCCTGAGAAAAATATTGCGTACTCCTAACGCCGCTGATAGCACGCTTGAATCATCCGAGATATGCTCGTTATAGATGCCCGGCTATCCCTCCACTGCCAATCTCCGTAAGAACTTCTTACTCAAGGTGAGCGATAGGCCCCGGAGCGTCGCCGGACTTATTTCGTGCGGGTTACGCCCCCTGCGGCTCCCCGGGTCGCCGCCTTGATAACGGTTGATGAACGTTCAACATCCACGGCAACCGCGCGGGGCTGGGCTGCGTATACATGGTGAGGGTGCTGTGACACGATGTTTCCCGATTCGGCAGGACTTCGCCCTGCGCTCGGATCGCCCGCGGTGTGAGGCCTGACCTCCGCGACGGACACCCTCCGTATTGGCCCACACCGCTAAGGAGAGCGCACAGTGCAGTTCCGGCTCCTGTTCCGGCACCGGGGGATCATGGCTACCGCGAGCGCCGCCGCCGCGGTCGCCATCGCGGGCGGCGTCATCGCCGCGGCAACGCCTCCCAAGGCGCACGAGACAATGGCGAGCACCGCCAACAGCCAGCAGGGAACGAGCAGCACCGGGGGACAGTCGGCGACCCAGGGCAAGCCGGCGACCCCGCCCAAGCCAAATGCGCCGCTACAGGTCCTCTCGGTGACCCCGGCCAACGGCGGCACGGACGCCAACGGCGCCGCGCCGGTCAAGATCACGTTCAACGAGGCGGTCGCGGCGTCCACCCCGATGCCCGCGGTCGCCCCCAAGATCAGCGGGACCTGGTCCGTCTCCGGTGACAAGATCACGTTCCAGCCGACGCTCGGCTGGAAGCCCGGGACCCACGTCACGGTGTCCATTCCCGGCGGGAAGAGCGGCGTCCAGGCGGCGGGCCTGGACTCGCCGGGCACCACGACGACCGCCGCGACGGACATCGGCCTGCTGCCGGAGTCCACCTCGGTGAAGTACACCACGGGCTCGTACTCCACGCTGCGCCTGCAGCAAGTGCTGGCCCAGCTCGGCTACCTGCCGCTGACCTTCACCGCGGACAGCCCCTCGGCGCCCGCGATCACCGCCGCGAGCACCAGCGCGCAGATGTCGGCCGCCTATGACCCGCCGGCCGGCAGCTTCACCTTCCAGTCCGGCTACCCGTCAGAGCTGACCGGCCAGTGGACGACCGGCAAGGACAACATGCTGGACAAGGGCGCGATCATGGCGTTCCAGTCCGATAACAACCTCGACATGGACGGCGTCGCCGGCCCGGCCTTCTGGACGCAGCTGTTCAAGGCGGTCGCCCAGAATAAGCGGAACCCCAACGGCTACACGTACTCGCTGGCCAACCAGAACTCCCCGGAGCGGCTGCGGGTGTGGCACAACGGCCAGCAGATCCTCAGCACGCTGGTCAACACTGGCGTGCCGGGGGCGGGCACGCAGGACGGCACGTTCCCGGTCTACGAGCGCTTCAAGGTGACCGAGATGAAGGGCACCAACCCGGATGGCTCGAAGTACGACGACATCGTGAAGTGGGTGTCGTACTTCAACGGCGGTGACGCGCTGCACTACTTCCCCCGGCCGGGATACGGTTACTACCAGAGCGTGGGCTGCGTGGAAATGCAGCTGGACCCGGCCAGGTACATCTGGAACTACACCACCTACGGCAGCCTGGTGACCGTTATGGGCCCTGAGGCGTAATCCGCGTACCGGCTGGTCATGCGGGCGTCCCGGCCCTGGCCGGGGCGCCCGTTCGCGTCAAGGCGGCAACGGCCCTGGCGAAGCGGGAACCGGGAACGTCAGCGGCGACGCGCTCGGCGTCGTCAACGTCGTCAACGTCGGTGAGCTCGGGGAGCATCGCCACGCGCAGGCCCCCGGCCGCCAGCCGGGCCAGCTGGGCGCGGCCGGTGTCGGGGCGGGACATCGGGACGCCGAGCAACAGCGACGGGTCCGGGGCGCGCAGGCCGAGCAGCCAGTAGCCGCCGTCCGCCGCCGGGCCGAACACGGCATCGGCCGTACGGGACACCAGCGGCCGCGCGGCCGCGGCCAGCATCTCGGGCGTCACCTGGGGCGTGTCCATCCCGATCAGCAGCATCGGCAGCGGCGCGCCGCCGGCGCGGTCATCATCACAACCGGTGTCATCCAAGGCGGTGTCATCCAAGGCGGTGTCATCGAAAGCGCAGGCAAGCCGCTCATCGAGGCCGCCGCCGCGCTGCGCGATCACCTCAAAGCCCGGTGGCAGCCACGGTCCGGGCGCCCCGGCGAGGGCGAGCACCCGCCGGGCGACCGGGGCGGCGGCGACCGCGTCCAGGGTGTCGGTGAGCGCCGCCTCGGCGAGCACCGCAGCCTGCTCAGGCGTGAACGGAGGCGTCAGCCTGGTCTTCACCCGGCCGGGGACCGGCTCCTTCGCGATGACGATGACCGTTACCGGCAGGTCGGTCACCGGGCTGCGCTCCCCGCGCCGGCCGAGGCCCAGGGGCGCGCGGCCTGTGGTCGCTCCCCTGGGGAGGGGCTCGACAGGGGGGATACCCCGTTCGTCCCCCCGGGGCAATGCCGCAGCACGCGGCGCATGTCGCGTACCGCGCGGACGGTGCCGCCGACGGTCCCGGTCACCTTGGACTTACCGGTCCGCGGGTAGTACGGGACCGGGGCCTCGGCAATCCTCCAGCCCGCGCTCGCCGCGCGCATCACCATCTCCAGCGGGTAGCCGAACCGGCGGTCGGCGATGCCCAGGTCCAGCAGCGACTCCCGCCGGGCGGCGCGCATCGGGCCGAGGTCGCGCAGCGGCACGCCAGCGCGATGGCGCAGCTGCGCCGACAGGACCGCGTTGCCGAGCCGGGCGTGCAGCGGCCAGGCGCCCAGGCCGCGCGGCGCCCGGCGGCCCAGCATCAAGTCAACGTCGCCGTTCAGCACCGGGCTAGCCACGATGGCCAGGTCCGCGGGGTCAAACGAGCCGTCGGCGTCCATTACGCACACGACGTCGCTGGAGGCGGCGAGCAACCCCGCGTGGCAGGCCGCGCCGAAGCCCCGCCGGGGTGCGTCCACCACGGTCGCCCCGTAGGCGATCGCGATGGCGGCCGAGCCGTCGGTAGACCCGTTGTCGGCCACTATAGGGCGGTAACCGGACGGCATCCGGGTGAGAAGCTCAGGCAGCGCACCCGCCTCGTTCAGGCAGGGGAGGATCACGTCGACTGTCATGGCCCTGACCGTAACCGGGCCGTGACTTCCCGCGTCACGAAACGCCCTTACGGAACAATGACGGCTCGTAGCGCGCGGTGTCGGGCGAGCCGCCCGCGGTGATTGGCTCGGCCCATGCGAGTTCTCGTGACCGGCGCGGCGGGCTTCATCGGCTCGCACGTCGTGGAGTCAATGATGGCGGCCGGGCATCAGGTGGTCGGCCTCGATTCCCTCTCCCCCGCCGTACACCGCGAAAGGCCCTCATATATCTCCAACGAAACCGACCTGCGCGTCAGTGATGTCCGTGACTGCGCCGCCGTGCTCGACGCCCTCGACGGCGTGGACGCGGTCTGTCACCTCGCGGCGATGGTCGGTCTCGGCGTGTCGGTCGATGACCTGCCGTTGTACGCCGACGTCAACGTGACCGGGACGGCCGTCCTGCTCGCGGCGATGGCCCGCCGGAGCGTCATGCGGCTGGTGTTGTCCTCCTCGATGGTCGTCTATGGCGAGGGCGGGTACGCGTGCCCGCTCGACGGGCCCGTGCGGCCGCTTCCCCGGGCCGTGGCGGACCTGGACGCCGGCGTGTTCGAGCCGCGCTGCCCGGCCTGCGGGGCGCGACTGGACTCGGTCACGGTTCCCGAGGAGGCCGCGGCGGACCCGCGTAACGCCTACGCCACCAGCAAGCTGGCCCAGGAGCACCTGGCCGCCAACTGGGCGCGGATGACCGGCGGCACGGCCGTCGCGCTGCGCTATCACAACGTGTACGGACCGCGGATGCCGCGAGACACGCCGTACTCGGGGGTGGCCGCGATCTTCCGCTCCGCGCTGGAGAACGGCGAGCCGCCCCGGGTGTTCGAAGACGGCGGCCAGCGCCGTGACTTCGTGCACGTCCGCGATGTCGCCGACGCCAACGTCCTGGCACTGGCGGCGACCGGCGAGAGCGCCCCGGCCGGCACCCTGCGCGCCTACAACGTGGCCAGCGGCACCCCGCACACCGTCGGCGAGATGGCCCGCGCCCTGGCGGGCGCGTTCGGCGGCGGCCTGGAGCCCAAGGTCACCGGAGAGTACCGCCTCGGCGACGTCCGCCATGTGGTCGCCTCTCCGGAGGCCGCCGCGCGCGAGCTCGGTTACCGTGCCCGCATCCCCTTCGAAGACGGCATGCGCGAGTTCGCCACCGCCAAGCTCCGCTAACGGCGATTTCGCCATCGCGTAGCCGTGGGCGACCGCCGCCAGGGGAAGTGACGACGGCGACGGGACCCGCGGGCGGGGGTTAGCGGGCGGCGTGCATGGCGCCGGTTGCCCGGGTGGGAGCGGGACGGCTCACGGCGGGGGCGCCGTTGCGGGCCAGGGGGAGCCTGATGGCGAACTGGCAGCCGGGGCCGGTGTTGCGGACGCCGATCTGGCCCGAGTGCGCGTCGACGATGCCGCGGGCGATGGACAGGCCCAGGCCGGCGCCCCCGCCTTGGGGGTCTGGGGTGCGGGCGCTCTCGCCGCGGAACGCGACATCGAAGACCCGGGGCAGGTCGGCCGGGGGGATGCCGCCGCATTCGTCGGCCACGCTCACGCAGGCCTGGCCGGCCTGGATCTCGCCGATGACTTCGATCGTGCCGTCCGGCGGCGTGTGCCGGATGGCATTGGTGACGAGGTTGCGGACGGCGCGGCCCATCTCGGCGGTGTCGATCAGCACCGGCATCCCGCGCACGGCCGAGCCGGTGAGCCGGATGCCCTTGGCCCGGGCGACCGGCTCGGTGCTCGCGACGACCTCGGCGACGAGGTCTTCCAGGCCAACTAGGCGAGGCGACAGCCGTAGCGTGCCCGCGTGAATCCGCGATAGCTCGAACAGGTCGTCGATCATCGCCGACAGGCGGTCGGTCTCCCGGCGGATCTGGGAGTGGTAGCGGCTGACCTCACGGGGGTCGGTGACGACCTGGTCCTCGAGCGCCTCGGCCATCGCGCGCAGCCCGGCCAGCGGGGTACGCAGATCGTGGCTGACCCAGGCGACCAGCTCGCGGCGGCTCGCCTCCAGTGCCTTCTCCCGGGCCCGCGCCTTGCCGAGCCGGTCGTGGGCGGCGTTGAGCCCGTCGGAGAGCCCGGCCAGCTCGGCGGGCAGGACCGCGGCGGGCGGAGTGTAGATCCCAGACTCGCCGACCTCCTGGACCGCCCCGAGCAGGGTCCGGCTGGCCCGGGTGAAGGTGCGGCCCAGGAACGTGGCGACCAGGAGGCCGGCCAGGCCCGCCACGGTGAGCAGCTCCAGCATGACCCTGCGGTCACCGGCGCCGGGAAGCATCAGCTCCGCGATGGCCCCGCAGGACACCAGCGCGCTGAGCACGGTGATGCCGACGACCACGGCGAGCAGCACCCCGACGGATCGCCTGGCCAGCATCCTGAGGGCGATGATCCCGAGGACCGCGCACGCTACGGCGATGCCCGCCGACCATTCGGATACGTGGGCCAGGTCGCTGTACTGAACGCCAAACCAGCTGTCGGCCACGGCTGTCGCGTGCGTCATGCCGACACCGCTCATGACACTGCCCCGAAGGGGCCGGTGGCCGGCCCTCCATCAGGCTCGTAGCGATAGCCGACCCCCCAGACGGTCACGATGCGCCTGGGCAGGGTGGGGTCCGGCTCCAGCTTCTCGCGCAGCCGCCGGACATGCACGGTGACGGTGGACGTGTCGCCGAAGGACCAGCTCCACACCTCCGCGAGGAGCTGCTCGCGGCTGAACGCCTTGCGCGGGTTGCGCATCATGAAAACCAGCAGGTCGTACTCGCGGGAGGTCAGCTGGATGAGCCGCTCCCCCAGCCGGACTTCGTGCGCGGACAGGTCGACCGACAGGTCACGGTCGCGGATGACCCCGGCCTCGGCCGCCGCGGGCAGGCCGCTGCCGCGCGCCCGGCGCAGTACCGAGCGCACCCGCATCGCCAGCTCACGGGGGCTGAACGGCTTGGTGACGTAGTCGTCGGCGCCAATCTCGAACCCCGCCAGCCGGTCGGTCTCATCGCCGAGCGCGGTCAGCATCACCACTGGGATCGGCCATCGCTCGCGCAGCCGGCGGCATACCTCAAGGCCGTCAATCCCGGGCAGCATCAGGTCGAGCACCACCAGGTCCGGCGGCTGCTCGGCGATCCGGCGCAGCGCCTCGTGCCCGTCGTGCACGCATTCCACGGTGTGGCCATCACGCACCAGGTAGCGTCCGACGACATCGGCGACGGTGGGATCGTCGTCGACCACGACAATCCGTCCTGGCAGGTCGGGGTTTGTCACCCTGGTGTCCTAACTCGTCAGTGAGGCACTACGCACAGTCGCGGCTTGCGTACGCCATGAGTGCTTACCGTTACAAGGTAAATCCCCGCGCGGGCATACGGCCAGGAAACGGGTCTAAACGGTTAGATCTCGGTAAGGTC
>JAICYD010000231.1 GCA_025934375.1 Streptosporangiaceae bacterium
CCCGGGTGCGCGCCGCCACCCGCTGCACGGCCATCGCGGCGGCGACCGACGACAGCTCCACCGCCAGCGCCTCGCCGCTGGGGCGGGCGCCCGGCAGCGCGTACAGGCAGTGGGGGATCCGCCGCGACTGCTCCCGCAGGTAGTCCAGTGCCGCCTCAGCCCGGCGCCGCTCGGCCGGCGTCGCCTCCAGCTCGGCCTGGTCCAGCGGCTGGTGGCCGGCCGGGCCGGCCTGGTGTCGCCCGGGATCGCCCAGCAGGCCGGCGAAGTCGTGCCTGAGGATCCTGATCGCGCCGTTGTCGATGCTCAGGTGCGTGAACCGGGCGGCGCACGCGATGACCTGATCGCCCATGTCGGGAGCGATGGCTACCGCCACGCGCACTAGACACCATCCCGGATCGGGTGACTCGCGCAGCCACCGGACGAGCGCCTCGGCCACCGCGGGGCGGTCCTGCGGTCCCCACTGTCCCTGGCCGAGCGAACAGACTTCCAGCAGCTGGATGCCGGTCGCCGTGACCCGCTGGCGCGGCTGCTCGCCGGGCACGTAGCTGGTGCGCAGGCTCTCGTGCCGCGCGATCAGCACCGCGATGGCCTTGGCCGCGTCGTCGACGGACACCACCGCCGGCACCGGGAATTCGACGCACAGGAGCGCGTAGAAGTCGTTCGGGGTCGCGCTCACCCATGTGTAGACGTTTAGCTGGCCCAACGTGAGCGGTCCCTCGCCGGCCCGCTCCCCGGTGAACTGGACCGGGATTGACCGCACCGGGGTTAGCCGCACGCGGCGCCGCTGACCGGTCTCGGTGCCGGTGCTCATCACTGGTCAGCCGAGCAGCTCGCGGAACGCGGCTGCAACCAGGACCCGGCTGACGCCCTAGACACCATATCGATCCGCCAGCTCTTTCACGTCGAAACGGGGTGTCTGACGACATCGCGGCCCGCCCGGTACACCCGCACAGACAAACATACGCAGACGGCCCCGGACGGTACCCTCCGAGATTGCCGAGCCCGGCGTCAGCGGCTGCAGTTTCCGACGACGCCCCGGCGCGAGCTCACCGAAGCCGGGCGGTGAACCGGGTGACATGGCTGGCGATGACGTCGGCGTGGTCTTCCAGGGCGAAGTGGCCGGTGTCGAGGATGACGAGTTCGGCTTGCGGGAGGTCCTTCCGGTACGGATGGGCGCCGGCTTCGGGGAAGATCTCGTCGTTGGCGCCCCAGGTGATGAGCGTGGGGGGCTGGTGGGTGCGGAAGTAGTCATGCCACTTGGGATAGAGGGCGGGATTGGTTCGGTAGTCGTAGAGCAGGTCGAGCATGGCGTCCTTGTTCCCGGGGCGGCTCAGCAGGGCGCTTTGCAGTAGCCAGTTGTCGGGGTCGACGCGGGCCGGGTCCTTGACCCCGTGCAGGTAGTTCCATCTCAGCGCGGTGTCGGACATCGCGGCGGAGCGGATGGCCTCCCGGTTGGCGGTGCTCGGGTCGGCCCACATCGCGCGGGCCGGGGTCCAGAAGGAATCGGGCAGGCCCTCGTCGTAGGCGTTCGCGTTCTGGATGTGCAGGAAGGAGACGCGCTCGGGGTGGCGGGTCGCGAGCCGGAAGCCCACCGGGCCGCCGAAGTCCTGCAGGTAGAGGCCGTACTCCGGCAGGCTCAGGTGCTCGGTGAACCGCTCAATGATGTCAGTCAGGTGTTCGAATGTGTAGGCGAACTCCTCGGGCGGCGGGGCGTCGCTGTGCCCGAATCCCGGGTAGTCGGGCGCGATCACGCGGAATTGCCCGGCGACCAGCTCGATGAACCTCCGGAACATGAAGGAGGACGCCGGGAAGCCGTGCAGGAGGAGGAACGCGGGCCGGGCGGGATCGCCGGCCTCGCGGTAGCCGATCTCAATGCCGTCGATCTTGACCTTACGGTAGTGCGTGGTCACGGGTGGCTCCCTTGCCGCTGGACGGTGTGGCTTGCTGGCTGACGGGTCGTAGCTGGTCGGCGGCCCACACCAGGAGGGCCATGGCGGACAAGCCGGCGCCGAGGACGCTGACCGCGCCCCAGCCGGCGAGGCTGTACAGGCTCGTGGCGGCGATCGCGCCGCCGCCCGTGCCCACCGAGTAGAAGGTCATGTAGCTGCCGATGATCCGGCTGCTGGCGGCGGGATTGGCCGCGACGATGAGCTGCTGGCTGGTCACGTGCAGGCCCTGCCCGGCGAAGTCCAGGACGAGGATGCCGACGGCGAGCAGCGGCAGCGAGTACGGTGCCGCGCGCGTCGCCGCCCAGCTCGCGATGAGCAGGGCCAGGCAGCTACCGGTGACCCACTGGGCACGGCCGCGGTCGGCGAGCCGGCCGGCCCGGCTGGCACCGAGCGCGCCGGCCGCGCCGGCCAGGCCGAACAGGCCTATCTGGCCGGGGGTCAGGTGCCACGGCGCCGCGGCCAGCGGCAGCGCGATCGATCCCCAGACGGTCCCGAAGGCGCCGAACATGAACAATGTGATGAGGCTCCGCACGCGGAACGTCCGGTCCCGTACCGTCAGGGTCACCGCGGAGGTGATGAGGGCGGGGTAGGAGGCCGGGTTCTTCGGGGCGTGGTCCGGCGGGAGCAGCCGGCCCAGGGCCAGGGCAAGGGCCAGCATGAGCCCGGCCGAGATGAAGTAGACCGCCCGCCACCCCAGCAGGTCGGCGATGAGCCCGGACGCGGTGCGCGCCAGCAGGATCCCGGTGACGATGCCGCTGGTCACGAAGCCGATCACGGCCCCCCGCCGCCCGGGCGCCGAAGCCGCGGCGCCATAGGCGACGATGACTTGCACGACCACGCAGGCCAAGCCCACGACGGCGGACGCGGCGAAGAACACGGTCACGTCCGTGGCGAATCCGGCCGAGGCAAGCCCGGCCGAGGCCAGCAGGCCCTGCGCGACGATGAGCCGCCGCCGGTCCACCAGGTCGCCCAGCGGCACGATCAGGATGAGCCCCAGCAGGTAGCCGGCCTGGGTGACCGTGGTGACCAGCCCCAGCTGGGCCGCGCCCACGTGCAGTCCAGCGGCGATCTGGCCCAGCAGCGGCTGCGCGTAGTAGACATTGGCCACCGATACGCCGCACGCCACCGCGAGGAGCATGCTCAGCCGCCGTCCCACGCGCACCCCTGGCTCGTTAAGTAGTAGTAGATTGAAACCACCTTACCGTCATGCGGTTTCGATTTGCAACCAGTTTGACTGGTGGCCTCGCGCGAAGGAGGCTTGTCATGAGCGCGCAGCCAGCCGACCCGACGTGCCCGGTCGCCCGCACCGTCGACATCGTGGGCGACAAGTGGTCGCTGCTGATCATCCGCGACGCCTTCGACGGCATCCGGCGGTTCAACCAGTTCCAGCGCGACCTCGGCATCGCCAGGAACATCCTCGCCGCGCGGCTGCGCGACCTCGTGCACGCCGGGATCCTGCGCGTTGAGAATGCGACAGGCGGCAGCGCCTACCAGGAGTACGTGCTGACCGACAAGGGCGAGGACCTGTTCGACCTCATCGTCAGCCTGCGCCAGTGGGGACAGGCCCACGCCTTCGCTCCCGGAGAGCCACACTCGGTCCTCATCGACGCGACGACCGGCGAGCCTGTGCCCCGCCTGAGCTACACCACCCCGGACGGCGGCCGGATCCAGGCCCGCCAGGCCCGCGTGCGCAAGGTCGGCGAACCCTGACCACACGCCGCCGTGTCAGGCGCTACTGGCGCCAATGCGCGCTGCGAGCGTGGCGCGAAGGCTGGCCGCGCCGGAGTGGTGCAGGTCTTGCGCGATCGCCAGGGCCTCGTGCCAGGCCGCGCGGGCCGCTGGCGGATTCCCGTCGGCGTCGAGGACGTCGCCGAGCTCGCTGAGCGCCGTGGCTTCGAACAGGCGGTCCCCGACCTCGGCGAACAGGGAATGGGCGCTGCCAAAACAGGTGGCGGCCTCGGCGTACCGGCCCAGGGCAAGTTCCGTGCTGCCCAGGGTCATCCAGGTGTGGGCCTCGCCGAAGCGGGAACCGACCTGGTGGTGCAGCTTAAGCGCCCGGTGGCAAGAGGCCAGGGCCAGCGAGTAGTCTCCGAGTCGCATCTGGCACCGGCTACCAGGCAGGACCGGGCTGGGACCCAGTCACCGGCTGGGGCACCCCCAACGCCCACGTCCTCGTCCCGCTGCTCGCTCGCTAAGCTTGTTATTTAAGCTATCTACCTGCTGTTTTGTGGCCTTGGCGTCGGTTCGCTTGACGGTCTTGCCGATGTCGTGCCTGGTGGCGGGGCGCTGGTTCTTCGATCCTGGGGGGCGGCCGGGGCCGGGCCTGGAGGGTTTCGG
>JAICYD010000065.1 GCA_025934375.1 Streptosporangiaceae bacterium
AACCCGCACGACACCGTCCCCGTTAGCCCTCAACTGTACATGCACACTATATACAGAAGATGCAGTAGGCACGCAATGACTGGATCGCCTTCGAGCCTGCCGGTCCGGCGGCACGCTGGAGCGGCTTCCCGCAGCCCACCGTCGCTACCTTTACGAGCTGTGACCGCGCTGCAGGGCTTCCGAGAGCGCAAGAGACCAGGCCGCCCCGCCCCGCCCCCAAAGCAAACCCGCCCGCCCTCCGGGTACACGATAGGTATATCCGCAGGTCAGCGCTACCGGACGTCCAGCCCGGTGACCGCCCGGCCGACGATCATCCGCTGGATCTCCGACGTGCCCTCGAAGATCGTGAAGATCTTGGCGTCGCGGTGCCAGCGCTCCACGGGATACTCCCGCGTGTAGCCGTTGCCGCCGAGGATCTGGATCGCCTGCTCGGTGACCCGGACCGCGGTCTCCGCCGCGAACAGCTTGGACATCGATCCCTCGGCGCGCTCGAACGTCACGCCCTTGCGCGCCATCCAGGCGGCGCGCCAGGTCAGCAGCCGGGCCGCGTCGACCGCGGCCGTCATGTCGGCGAGCTGGAACGCCACGCCCTGGTTCTGGCCGATCGGCCGCCCGAACTGCACCCGGGTGCGCGCGTACTGCGCCGCGTACTCGACCGCCGCGCGCCCCACGCCGACCGCCATCGCCGCCACCGACGGCCGGGACGCCTCGAAGGTCTTCATCGCGGCCTGCCCGCCGCCGCTCTTGCCCTCGCGCACGCGGGCCAGCCGCGCCTCCAGCCTCTCCCGGTCCCCGACCAGGCAGTGGCCCGGCACCCGGACGTTGTCGAGGACCACCTCGGCGGTGTGCGAGGCGCGGATGCCGTGCTTGCGGAACTTCTGCCCCATGGCCAGGCCGGGCGTGCCCGGTGGCACGATGAACGACGCCTGCCCGCGCGAGCCCAGCACCGGGTCGACGGAGGCGACGACCACGTGCACGTTGGCGATCCCCCCGTTGGTCGCCCAGGTCTTCACCCCGTTGATGACCCACTCGCCCTTGGCCTGGTCGTACACGGCGCGGGTCTTGATCGCGCCCACGTCGCTGCCGGCGTCCGGCTCCGATGAGCAGAACGCGCCCAGCTTGACCTCCCCTGGCGAGCCGAACATCTGCGGGCACCATTCGCCGACCTGCTCCGGTGTCCCGTTGGCCACCACCGCGACCGCCGCCAGGGTGGACCCGACCAGCGACAGCCCGATGCCGGCGTCACCCCAGAACAGCTCCTCCAGCGCGACCGGGAACCCCAGCCCCGACTCCTCAAAGAACTGCGCCGCGTAGAAGTCCAGGGAGTACAGCCCGATCTTGGCGGCCTCCTCCAGGATCGGCCAGGGGGTCTCCTCGCGCTCGTCCCACTCCGCCGCCGCGGGCCGGATCACCGACGCCGCGAACTCATGCACCCAGTCCCGCATCTCCCGCACGTCGCTGCTCAGCTCAAGGGAGAACCCCGGTGTCGCCTCAGTCATGTTACTGGAGAGTAATATAAGGATCCCGTTATCGGAAGGGCCTTGGGGCAACGGCTAAGAGAATTTCCGCCGAACGCCGCGGTCGCAACCGGGCATGCCAGCCACGCCCCGGACGCCCGCCCAGGACGGCCGGAGCGGGCGCCGGCCGAAGCTACCAGCGCTTGCGCTTAACCACGACGCGGTTCGCGCGCCGGCCGCGGCCGCGCAGCGCCGCGGCGAGCTCGCCGAGGGCATCCTCGCCCGGCTCGGTGCCGCACCACTCCCGGGAGTCCCCGATCCGGGCGCGGCGGCCCGGCTGGTCCCAGCCCTCGGGTCCCCGGCCGTCCTTGTCGCCGTCGCTGAAGAGCAACTTGATGATGTCGCGCATCCCGTTTCGCCTCCTCGCGTCTCCGAATACACGATATAACGCGAAGCGCCGTCACGCCATGCCGTCCCCGAGAAACCTTGCGCCCGCGCCCCGCGCCTCTTGCTGTTACTCGGCGCCCGGGGCGAGCTCCCGCCTCAGGGCTACCCTCCGGCGGCCTGCGCCGGCTCGGCGGGGTCGCCCTTCCCCTAGTTCACGCCCCCGCGAAGGCGCGCCGGCAGTGCCGCACGAGCTCGGCCACGGCCGCGGGCGGGGACGGCTTCCAGATCAGCGCCAGCAGCGCGGGCGTGTCGCAGTCGTCGATCGGCACGGCGCGCAGCCGGTCGGCCGCGGCGGCGGCCATGCTCTCAGACAAGATCGCGACGCCCAGGCCGCGGACCGCCAGGTCGGCCAGCACGCTGGCCGCGCTCGCCTCGAGCGCGACCGTCACCTGCAGCCCCCGTGCCGCGCAGGCCAGGTCCAAGGCCGTCCGGATGCCCGTCCCGGCTGGCATGCAGATCAGCGGGAGCCGGGTCAGGTCATCAAGGGTCAGTGATGATGCCCCGGATGACACTCCGTGCACGCGCCCCGCCGTCTCCCCGCTGGCCGGGAAGGCCGCCACCAGGCGCTCGGACACGATGGGCAGGGCCGCCAGGCCTTCGGGCGCCTCGCCCGCCACGCCAACGAGGGCCACGTCAATAGCGCCCGCCCGCACCTGGGCGGTCAACTCGGCGGAGCTGTGCTCAAGGAGGGTCACCACGACCCCGGGATGGGCACGGTGGAACGCGTCCAGCGCGTCGAACAGCCCGGTGATCGTGCAGGCGGTGACCATGCCGACGGTGAGCCGCCCGCGCAGCAGCCCGTTGACGTCATCGACCGCCTGGCGCATCGCGGCCGCCGCCGCGAGCGCTTCCCTGGCGTGCCCGAGCGCCGCCTCCCCGGCCCGGGTGAGGGTCGCGGCGCGCGCGGAGCGGTCGAAGAGCTCGGCGCCGAGCTCATGCTCAAGCTGGCGGACCTGCGCGCTCACTCCGGACTGGCTGATGTGCACCCGCTGCGCGGCCCGGGTGAAGCTGGCCTCCTCAGCGACGGCGACCAGGTACTGAAGCTGCCGCAGTTCCATAACTACTGATTCTAGATCATAGAAGAACCATCTGTTGGACTTCTAGCACTGGCCACGGCAGGCTGAGTGCATGAGCGAATACCACGCATACGAGAAGGCCCTGACACCCGAGGACCTGACCCGACTGTTCGTGCAGCGGGCGAACGCCAAGGACGCCGATGGCATCGCGGCGCTGTATGAGCCGGACGCGGTGATGGCGTACCCACCGGGGCAGCAGACCGCCGGCCGAGCCGCGATCCGCGAATTCTGGGCGAAGGCCCTGCCGAACATGCCGCGATTCGAGCCCGAGCCGCCGCTGCCGACCCTGCTCAGCGGGGACATCGCGCTCACGTCGACGCCGCCCAAGGACGGCGCCGGCGCGCGGGCGCAGGTGGCGCGCCGCCAGTCCGACGGCTCCTGGCTCCGCCTGCTCGACTATCCCGAGCTAGGGCGGCACGGGTAAGCGGCCTCCCCCTTGCGGGTCACCGCCCGCCGGGCGCCGGGCAACCGGACTGGTGACTGTGCCGCGCAATACGGCCCGCACCATACGGCCCGCAGTACGGTCTGACGCGAAGAGGTAGTCACCGACGCGTTCGGCGGGTAACAATTGGCCTATGGACGGCACCCACCGCGACACCTCAATGCGACTGGTCCTCGCCTCGGTCCCCCTGCAGGCCCTGATGATGATTGGCGCCGCCGGGCTCCTCTTCGGGGGCATGTCCTCCGCCCCGGCGCAAGACGGGCAGGTCAACGTGCAGTTCGGCCCGCCCGGCGGCCCAGGCTCGCGTGTCTCCTTCGTGGTGCCCCTGGAGGGATGCCAGCCGAGCGGGTACAACCCCGACGGGTTCAATTCGGAGGACCCGGGCGCCAGCGGGCTCTCCCGCAGCGCGCTCGGCCCGGGCTGCATGAACACGTACTTCTACGACGGCACCGACGGTGCCCCCGACGTCGTGTACCTACCCGTGACCTGCTGCGGCGGTTAGCGCCTGCTGAGGGAAACGGCCAGCCTGGGACAGTCAGCCTAGGAGAATGCCGCTGGCGCGGACGCCCCCGGTTGCTGCGGCGCTTCCGGGTGACGGGCGCGGTAGGCCTCCACGGTCTGCAGCTTGTGCCAGCGCGCGTACCGCTCGATTTCCGCCGCGGTCGCGGATTCGAGCAGGCCGAGCAAGTGAGCGTGCTCCCCGACGGCGCTGGCCGACCGGTCGGGCAAGAAGGCGAACATCGTGGAGCGGAGCCGGTCTAGCCGCTGATAGGTCTGGTCGAGCAGTTCCACCAGGTAGGCGTTGGCACACCGGGCCACGATGATGGCGTGCCAGCGGCGGTTGAGCTCGCTGAACCTGAGCGGGTCGCCCGCCAGGCCGACCTGCTCCATCTCGGACGCGATCACCCGCAGCTCCCGCAGGTCCTCCGGGCTCAGCCGGGCAGCCGCGTCGGCGGTGGCCGCCCCCTCCAAGATCGCCACCGCCACCATCTCCTGCTCCCAGGTGGTCGCGTCCACCGGCGCGACGATCGCGCCGACATTCGGCTGGAAGCGGACCCATCCCTCGGCCTCCAGGCGGCGCAGCGCCTCGCGGACCGGGATCGGGCTGACGCCAAGTTCCCGGGAGATCGCGTCGATGTTCACCCTGGCCATCGGCGGATAGGCACCCGAGTGAATCCGGTCGCGGAGGATTGAATACGTCCGCTCCTGCTTGTTCACAATGTCCGAGATTACCCGGCGTCCTTCTCGGCGACCGTGCGGTTAACGCACTCACCGAGGCCTTCCACCCAGGTGCGCAGCACCTGACCGGGCTTGAGGTACACCGGGGGCTTGCGGGCATCGCCAACGCCGCCCGTGGTTCCGGTGAGGATCAGGTCACCGGGGCGCAGCGTGATCGCCTGCGAGGCGTAGGCGATCACGTCGGCGGGAGTGAACAGCAGGTCGGACGTCCGGGCCTGCTGCATCACGGCGCCGTCGACCTCGCAGCGGATCTCCAGGTCCCGGGCGTGATCCACCTCATCCGGGGTGACCAGGAAGGGGCCGACCGGGGTGGTGTGCTGGAAGATCTTGCCGGCGTCCCACTGCAGCGTGCGGCGCTGCCAGTCCCGCATCGACACGTCGTTGCTCGTCGCGTACCCGGCGATGGCGGCGGCGGCCTCCGCCGCCGAGGCTCGGTAGACCGGCGCGCCGACGATGACCGAGAGCTCGACCTCCCAGTCCACCCGCTCGCTGACCGCCGGGAGCACCAGGTCATCGTTGGGCCCCATCAGGGTCTCGGCGAACTTCGCGAACAGCGTCGGGTACTGCGGCAGCTCGCGCCCGGTCTCGGTGATGTGCGTACGGTAGTTCAGGCCCACGCAGATGACCTTGGAAGGGCTGGGAACCACCGGGGCGAAGTCAGCCTCGGCGACCGGCACCGGCGCCGCCCCCGCGCGGGGCGCGGCGGCCGCCAGGTCCCCCGCCGACCGGGCGAGCAGCTCACCGACGTCGGTGGCGTCCAGCGGGATGAGGGCATCGCCGTCAAGTCGCGCGGCAGTCGTGCCCGCGCCAGTCCGGATGGTGGCAAATCGCATGGGCAGGAGCCTATCTTCTGCCGTGCCGCCCCGAACTGCGGGGCCTCTATCGCAGGGGCGGGCATTTCATATACGATCGTGGCGCGATGACTGAGCTGCCGACGACTCCAGCCCTGGTACCGCCTCCGTCAAAGATCGTGGCGGTGCACTCCAGCTACCGTAGCCGGGCGATAGAGCGCGGCACGCTTCCGCCATGGCCGTCATACTTCCTCAAGCCGCCGAACACCATCGCCGCCGACGGCGACCCGGTGCGGCGGCCGCCGGGGTGTGAGCTGCTGGCGTTCGAGGGCGAGGTCGCGCTCGTCATTGGCACCCGCGCCACCCGGGTGACGCCCGCCACCGCCTGGGAGCACGTGGGCTGGGTGACCGCCGCCAACGACTTCGGCGTCTACGACCTGCGCTATGCCGACAAGGGGTCCAACGTCCGGTCCAAGGGCATCGACGGGTTCACCCCGCTGGGGCCGCTGCTGCTGGACGCGCGGGCGATCGACCCGGCCACCGTCCACCTGCGGACCTGGGTGAACGGCCTGCTCGTCCAGGACGCGGATGCCAACAGCGACATGTTCTTCAGCTTCGCCGACATCGTCGCCGACATCTCCCGGCTGACCACGCTGGAGCCGGGCGACATCATCCTCACCGGAACGCCCACCGGCTCGACAGTCGTCCAGCCGGGCGACTTCGTCGAGGTGGAGGTCCGCGCCCGGGGCACCGGGACGGGCGACGGAGAGCATTCCACCGGACCGCTGCGCAGCCCCGTCGCCGAGGCCGACTATGCCCTCACCGGGCCGGGCGCGATGCCGAAGGCCGACGACGCCCAGCGCGCCCAGGCGTACGGGGCCCGCGGTGCCAGCGGGGCACCAGCGAGCCCGGCCGCCGCCGGCCGCGCAGCAGGCACCGCCGATGGCAGGCCGTGCCCGGCGGACCTGCTCGCCGCCGTCGCCGCGGTGTCCACGGCGACGCTGGCCTCGCAGCTGAAGAAGCGCGGCTATGACTCGGTAACCCTCGACGGGCTGCACACGACCCAGCCGGCCCGCAAGATGGCCGGGTTCGCGCGCACCGTCCGCTACGTGCCCTACCGCGAGGACCTGTTCAAGGCGCACGGTGGCGGCTTCAACGCGCAAAAGCAGGCCGTCGAGCAGGTGCGCCCGGGCGAGATCCTGGTCATCGAGGCGCGCGGCGACCACACGGCCGGGACCATCGGGGACATCCTCGCGCTGCGCGCGCAGGTGCGCGGCGCGGCCGGCATCGTCACCGACGGCGCGATCCGCGACGCCCAGGCGCTCACCCGCAACCTCGACATTCCGGTGTACTACGGCGCCGCGCACCCGGCGGTACTCGGCCGGCGGCACGTCCCCTGGGAGACCAACACGACCATCGCCTGCGCGGGCGTGACCATACAGCCGGGCGACATCCTGGCCGGCGACGCCGACGGCGTGATCGTGATCCCGGCCGGGATCGCGCTGGAAGTCGCCCGGGACGCATCCGAGCAAGAGCGCCAGGAGGAGTTCATCGCCGAGATGGTCGCCCGCGGCGAGTCCGTCGACGGCCTGTACCCGATCGGCGCGAAATGGCGGCCCGCCTACGAAGCGTGGCTTAGGGAAGCAGCGCTCAAGGACACGGCAGTGCTCTCAGGCAACCCAGCGCTCGCAGACAACCCAGCGGAAGGGACAGGCCCGTGAAGTGGCGCAGTGACCCGGCCCGGATCCGGGGGTCGATCGCCCCGGTCGTCTCCCCCTTCACCGCCGATGGGGACCCGGACCTGGACTCCTTGCGGGCCCTGATCCGCTGGCAGCTGGAATCGGGCAGCCACGGCATCTCGCTGGGCGGCTCCACCGGCGAGCCGAGCGCGCAGTCGCTGGCCGAGCGCGCCGCCGCCATCCGCGCCGCCGCCGCCGAGATCGGCGACCGGGTGCCGTTCGTGCCCGGCACCGGGTCGGCCAAGCTGCCCGAGACGCTCGAGCTGACCGCGATCGCGCAGGACGCGGGCGCCGACGCGGCGCTGATCATCACCCCCTACTACGCGCGCCCCACCCAGGAGGGGCTGTACCAGTGGTACGCGGCCGTCGCGCGGGAGTTCCCCGGCCTTCCGCTCATCGTCTACAACGTGCCATCCCGCACCGCCGTGGACATCGCCCCGCAGACCGTCGCCCGGCTGCGCCGCGACTTCGCGAACATCGTGGGCGTTAAGGAGACCACCAAGGACTTCGAGCACTTCTCCCGCGTGCTGCACGTCGCCGGCACCGACACCCTCGTGTGGTCAGGGATCGAGTTGCTCTGCCTGCCGCTGCTGGCGCTCGGCGGCTCCGGCTTCGTCAGCGCGACCGCCAACCTGGCCCCGGCCGCCGTCGCCCGGATGTATGACCACTGGGCCGCGGGCGAGCTCGACAAGGCCCGGGAGATCCACTTCGGGCTGCACCCCGTCACCGACGTCATCTTCACCGAGACCAACCCGGCCGCCGCCAAGTGGGTGCTCGCCCAGGCCGGCCTGCTGCGATCCGGGTTCGTCCGCCAGCCGCTCGTCCCGCTGACCGAATCCGGGCAGCGCACCGCGCTTGAGCTCCTCCGGCAGGGGGCACCGGTCCTGGAGGGCCCAGTCGCGGCCGTCTCCCGGGAGGGCGAACGGAGTATCCCCGCGGAGCATCATCCGTACCCCCCGGCCAGCGCGAGCTGAATCAGCGCGAAGCAACGCCACCGCCCGCGCACCTTAAGAGAACCTGGAGCATCCGTGATCCCGGAGCAGATCCTCCACTACATCAGCGGCAGGCACGTGCCGAGCCTCGACGGGCGGACGTTCGGGGTCACCGACCCGGTCACCAACCAGGTGTACGCGCGGGCGGCGGCCGGCGGGCCGGCGGATGTCGACGCCGCGGTGATGGCCGCCCGGATCGCGTTCGAGGCCGGGCCGTGGCCGCACCTGGCCGCCCGGCAGCGGGCGAAGATCTTGAACCGGATCGCGGACGCGATCGAATCGCGCGGGGCGGAGATCGCCGAGCTGGAGACGTTCGACACCGGGCTGCCGGTCACCCAGGCGAAGGGGCAGGCCGCCCGGGCGGCGGAGAATTACCGCTACTTCGCGGACGTGATCGTCGCCCAGCACGAGGAGGCGTTCAGCCAGCCGGGCCAGGTCGGCTACGTGCTTCGCAAGCCGGCCGGCGTCGCCGGGCTGATCACGCCGTGGAACACCCCGTTCATGCTGGAGTCGTGGAAGGTCGCCCCCGCCCTCGCCTCCGGCTGCACGGTGGTGCTCAAGCCGGCCGAGTGGACTCCCGCGTCAGCGTCGCTGCTGCCGGAGATCATGACCGAGGCGGGCGTGCCGGAGGGCGTGTTCAACATCGTGCACGGCATCGGCGAGGAGGCGGGCGCCGCCCTGGTCGCCCACCCGGGCGTGCCGCTGATCTCCTTCACCGGGGAGACGACGACCGGCCAGGTCATCATGCGCAGCGCCGCCGACCACCTGAAGGGCCTGTCGATGGAGCTCGGCGGCAAGTCGCCGTGCCTCATCTTCGCCGACGCGGACCTGGACGCGGCGATCGACAGCGCGCTGTTCGGCGTGATGTCGCTGAACGGGGAGCGCTGCACGGCGGGGTCGCGGATCCTCGCCGAGCGGTCGGTGTACCCGGCGCTGGTGGAGCGGCTGGCCGCCCGGGCCGCGCGGATCGTGGTCGGCCCGCCGTCGGATCCGCGCACCGAGGTGGGCGCGCTGGTCCATCCCGAGCACTACGCGCGGGTGATGGACTACGTGGACATTGGCGTCAAGGAGGGCGCGCGGCTGGCCGCGGGCGGCGCCCGGCCCGCGAGCCTGGCCGACGGCAACTACCTGGCGCCGACGGTGTTCGCGGACGTGACGCCCAAGATGCGGATCTTCCAGGAGGAGATCTTCGGCCCCGTCGTGTGCGTGACGCCGTTCGACTCCGAGGAGGAGGCGGTCTGCCTGGCCAACGACACCCGGTACGGGCTGGCCGCCTACCTGTGGACCAGTGACCTGCGCCGGGCGCACCGGGTCGCCGCCGCCGTCGAGTCCGGCATGACGTGGGTCAACTCCCACAACGTGCGGGACCTGCGCACGCCGTTCGGCGGGGTCAAGGCCAGCGGCCTGGGCCGCGAGGGCGGCCAGCACTCGATTGACTTCTACACCGAGTCCCGGATCGTGCACGTGGCGACCGGCGACACGCACGTCCCGAAGTTTGGAGCATCCTGATGGCCGACTTGCCCCCGCCCCCGGACATCGTGCGCTCGGCCTTCGCCGAGCTCGTGGTCACCGACCTCGCCGAGGCCCGGCGCTGGTGGGTGGACCTGCTCGGCTTCGTCGTCACCGCGCAAGACGCGACGGCCTTGTACCTGCGCGGGTATGACGAGCTGACGCATCACAACCTGGTGCTGCGCTCCGGGCCGGCGGCCGCCCTCGGGGCGCTGGCGTTCCGGGTGCGCTCGGCCGATGACCTCGCGCGGGCGGAGGCGTTCTACGGGGCGCTCGGCTGCCGGACCGAGCGGGTCCCCGCGGGCGTCACCCGCGGCATCGGCGAGCAGGTCCGCGCGGAGGACCCGCTGGGGTTCACCGTCTCGTTCTTCGCCTCCGCCGAGCACCCGCAGCGGCTACAGCAGCGGTATGACCTGCGGCGCGGCGCGGAGGTGGCGCGGCTGGACCACTTCAACATCTGCGTGCCCGACGTGCCGCTGGCGTACGCGCACTACTCGTCGCTGGGCTTCGGGCTGTCGGAGACGATCGAGGACGGGCAGACGCTGTACGCGGCGTGGATGTACCGCAAGCAAACCGTCCACGACGTGGCGTTCACCGGCGGGGCCGGGCCGCGGCTGCATCACCTCGGGTTCTTCGCCCACGAGCCGCACAGCGTGCTGCGAATGTGCGACATCCTCGGGTCGACCGGCGAGTACCAGTACATCGAGCGCGGCCCCGGGCGGCACGGCGTGTCGAACGCGTTCTACGTGTACCTGCGGGACCCCGACGGGCACCGCATGGAGGTGTACACCTCCGACTACTACACCGGCGACCCCGACCACCCGGTACTGCGCTGGTCGGTGCTGGACCCGCGGCGCCGCGATTTCTGGGGTCACGCCGTGGTCCCGTCCTGGTACAGCGAGGCCTCGCCGGTGCTCGACCTGGACGGCAAGGTTGTGCCGACCTCGCAGATCGAGCAGGTGGCCGAATCCACGGTGCGGGTGGGCGCCGACGGGTTCACGATCGCGCCAGGCGAGTAACCGGCTAGAAGACCTTCCAGTCGGTCCAGGCGCCGTCCGGGTCCTTGGCGCGGACGCGGGCCTGGTACTGGCCACCGCCCGGGAGCGCCAGGCCCGCGACGTGGTTGCCGGTCACCCGCTGGTGGAAGACGATGTCGCCGTAGATCCCGGCCGCGTTGTGGTGGTAGACCTCGACCTCATAGCCCGCCGCGCCCGGCACCGCGCCCCAGCCGAGGTTGACGCTGAAGCCGTGCAACGTCGCCGACAGGCCGGCCGGCGCGGGCAACTGGCCCGGCAACGGCACCGGCGGCGGCTGCACCGGCGGCTTGCGGTGCGGCCAGCCGGTGTCGTAGACCATCGAGGCATCCCAGTTGGCGGTGGACTCGTACTGGGTCGCGGCGCAGGTCGCGCTCGGCGTGCCCGGCGCCGTCACCTGGTGCGGCGAGCCGGTGTAGTCGGCGACCCAGATGTCGTAGTCCTTGCCGAGGACGTAGTTGCCCGTGCCGGCCCGCACCGCGGGGATGACCGACCGGGAGCAGTAGATCGTCGGCCGGTACAGCCCGGCCGCCTTGCGCATCGCGATCCAGCCGGCCGCCTGGTTCGGCGCGGCGTCCCCGACCTCCACGTCCAGCACGTCGCCGGCGTTGGCGGCCGCGGTCACCGAGATCGTCACGTGGTCGGCGTGCGGGAACAGGTTCCACTGCGCGTGTGACCACGCGTAGATGCCGTTGATGTAGCCGGCGACCTTCGTCGCGTTCGGGAACTGCCGGGCGATGCCCGCCGCCAGCGAGTTGATCCCGTCGTACATGAGCACGCTCACGCCAGTCCCCTCTGAACTGACAACAACCCGGCCATCACGCGCCGATGGCCGGAAACCGGTGCAAACGTTAGCTGACTCGCGCGCCAGGCCGGGGGGAGTTCACCGTTCCGTTTCCTCAGAAGGCCCGTTGCCTGCGCCGGTAACTCCGCCGCGTGGCGGTCCAGGAACTCGTAGATGTCGACGTCGTCGACGCCGGGGAACGACCCGGCCGGCAGCGCCGACAGCACGTGGGAGTGCGCCCGGGCCGACGGCCAGGCCAGGCCCTCCCAGCGCTCGGCCAGCGCCAGCGGGGCGCGCTGGCAGCATTCGCCGTCCGGGCAGTACGACCGGGTCCGCAAGGTCGACTCGCGGCCCCGGAACCAGCGGGAGTGCTCGAACGGCACGCCGAACGAGATCGCGTAGGCATGGTCACGCGGGTCGACCTGCGCCACGCAGAAGTAAGATCCCGACGGCGTGTCAGAGTACTGGTGGTGCGGCGAGAACCGGTTCGCGGCCGCGAAGACCTGCCGTCCGGACCACTGCCGGCACATCCGCTGCCCCTCGATCGCCCCCGACGGGTCGGCCGGGAAGACCACCCCGTCGTTGGAGTAGGCCTTGTAGATGACGCCGCTGGAGTCGTTCTTCACGAAGTGGCACGGCACGCCCAGGTGGTGGGTGATCAGGTTGGTCACCCGGTGCGCGGCCATCTCATACGACACCGAGAAGACATCCGCCAGGTCCTCGACCGCCAGGTCGCGGCGCTGCATCGACTCGCGCAAGAACGCCACCGAGGCCTCCTGCGGCATCAGCATCGCGGCGGCGAAGTAATTGGACTCAACCCGCTGGCGCAGGAAGTCGGCGAAGTCGCGGGGCGCCTCGTGGCCGAGCAGGAAGTGGCCCAGTGCCTGGAAGACCACCGCCTTGGGCGTGTGCCCGCCCACTGGCTCCTGCTTGACGTAGATGCGGCGCAGCCGCAGGTCGGTCAGCGACCGGACGGACCGGGGAAGGTCATTGAGGTAGCGCACCTCGAACCCGTGGTGGCCCATCACCGACATCAGCATGCCCTGCGACAGCGGGCCGCCATGGTAGTCCGCCCGCGATAGCGCCTCCGCCGCCGCCTGCTCGATGCCCGCGAAGTAGTTGCCCTGCTCGCGCATGGCCGCCCGCAGCGCGGCGTTGGCCTCGCGCGCCTCCTCCGGCGTGCCGGTCGGCTTGGCGCGCTGCGCCCGCAGCTCGGCGGCGAGCGCGACGATGTGCTCAAGCACCTCGGTGGGCACCCGCGCCCCGGCCTTCAGCACCGGCAGGCCGAGCGCCTTGTAGGAGGGGTCTCGCTGGGCGGCCTCCAGCGCTATCTCCAGCTGCGCGCGGCGGCTGGGCGGCTGCTTCTTCAGCAGTTCGGTCACCGGCACCGACATCGCCGAGGCCAGCTGCTCCACCAGCGACAGGCGCGGCTCGCGCTTGCCGTTCTCCAGCAGTGACAGCACCGACGGCGCGCAGCCCACCTTCGCGCCGAGCTCGGCGAGCGTCATCCCGCGCGCCCGCCGCAGGTACCTGACCCGCTGGCCCAGTGTTGCCAGGTCTAGACCACTGGTATCAACCAATTTCTGGAGATCTTTCATCGCGAAAAATAGTAACACATGCCCGTTCAGAAAAAAATGAAGATTTTCACTCAACGAGTCCCTGGTCCTGCCTGATGTCGCCCCGCACCCTGGGACGTACGGAAGCGAAAGCCCCGGGCGCGCGCCGACCCCAGGGAGAAGTCCCTGGCCCTGGCGGCCGGGCCCGATCACGGAAGGCTAGATGATGGAGACGATCAGCCAGCAGGCGGCCAACTTGCGCCATGAGTGGGAGACCGACCCTCGCTGGGCGGGGATCGAGCGGACCTACAGCGCCGAGGACGTGATCCGGCTGCGCGGATCGGTGGCCCCGGAGCACACCCTGGCGCGGCGCGGCGCGAACCGGCTCTGGCAGCTGCTGCACTCGCAAGACGCCGTGCGCGCGCTGGGTGCCCTGTCGGGCAACCAGGCGGTGCAGATGGTCAAGGCCGGGCTGCAGGCCATCTACCTGTCCGGCTGGCAGGTGGCGGCCGACGCCAACCTGGCCGGGCAGATCTACCCGGACCAGTCGCTGTACCCGGTGAACTCGGTGCCGGAGATAGTGCGCCGGATCAACAACGCGCTGCTGCGCGCGGACCAGATCGCCTGGTCGGAGTCCCCCGACGGGCTGGGCGACGGTGACGGGCCGCACTGGCTGGCCCCGATCGTCGCCGACGCCGAGGCGGGCTTCGGCGGCGTGCTGAACGCCTTCGAGCTGATGAAGTCGATGATCGACGCGGGCGCGGCCGGCGTGCACTGGGAGGACCAGCTGTCGTCGGAGAAGAAGTGCGGTCACCTCGGCGGCAAGGTCCTCATCCCCACCGGCCAGCACATCAACACGCTGACCGCCGCCCGGCTGGCGGCTGACGTGTCGGGCGTGCCGACCCTGGTCATCGCCCGCACCGACGCCCACGCGGCGACGCTGCTGACCGCCGACATCGACGAGCGGGACACCCCGTTCGTGACCGGCGAGCGGACCGCCGACGGCTTCTACCGGGTGCGCAGCGGCATGGCCCCCTGCGTGGCCCGCGGCCTGGCCTACGCGCCGTACTCCGACCTGCTGTGGATGGAGACCTCCACCCCGGACCTGCAGGAGGCGCGCGAGTTCGCCGAGGCGATCAAGGCCGTCTACCCCGACCAGGTGCTCGCCTACAACTGCTCGCCGTCGTTCAACTGGCGGGCGCACCTGGACGAGGCGACCATCGCCAAGTTCCAGAAGGAGCTGGCCGCGATGGGGTACCGGTTCCAGTTCATCACCCTCGCCGGGTACCACGCGCTCAACCACTCGATCTTCGAGCTCGCGCACGGCTACGCCCGTGAGGACATGTCGGCCTACGTCCGGCTCCAGCAGGCCGAGTTCGCCGCCGAGCCGCTCGGCTACACCGCCACCCGGCACCAGCGGGAGGCCGGCACCGGCTACTTCGACCTGGTCACCCAGGCCATCAAGCCAGCCGCCGAGACCACTGCCCTCGCCGGCTCCACCGAGAGCGCCCAGTTCGCCAGCGCCCGTTTACCAGGGCTCGGCGTCACCGGGCCTGCTGACGGGCTGGGTGGGCTCGGTCAGCAGCTTCCAGGAGCTGCTGCCCGAGCCGGCCAGCAGGCCGGTGCCGCGCGAGGGGGTGGAGACGCTGGTCGCCTCGAGCGCCTCGTCGTCGTAGCCGGCGTCCTCGTCGACCAGGTGGCGCTTCCACCGGGACGGGACGAACAGCGGCATGACCAAGACGATCCCGGCCGCGCCGAGGATCCCGCTGATGCCCATCGCCTCGAACCCCGCGCCGAACGCGTTCGTCCGCATCGGGATGTAGTGCACCGCCCGCGTCACGCTGACCGCGTACAGCACGGTCCACGCGATCAGCCCGATCCCGGGCAGGCCGGCCGCCAGCGGGGAGATCCGGGGGATGATGATCAGCAGCCCGGCCAGCAACGCGGCGCTCGCGAGGGCGCCGAGCGCCAGCAGCAGCCCGGTGGCGTGCAGCAGGCTTCCGCCGCCGGCCGGAAGTGCCGTCGCCGTGGCGCCCGGTACCGAGGAATGAAGCTTGTGGAACGCCCATCCGCCGCCGAAGAACACCGCCGCGGCCAGCACGACGGCCAGCGCGATTCCGTAGAGATGCCGCATGTCTGTCTCCTGTCCGGCGCCCATGCTGCCGCAAAGTAACCACTTTCGCAGCTAAACCACCAGTTTCGGACCTATGGTGACCAGGCGGACGCGGGGAAGATTCCCTCGCGCCGCCGTACAGTTAACGTGAGCTGGGCCGGAACCGTTAACCTGAGAGTCCGCTGAGCACACGTCCTATCGCGACCGCGCATCCACCGCCGCGCGTCGATATCCTGTGGCGGTGCACGCAGACGACATTTTCCGGGCGATCGGGCGATTCGCCGTTAAGTTCCGCTGGCCGATTCTGGTGTTCTGGATCGTGGCCGCCGCTTTGATCCCGAAGGCGCTCCCGTCCCTGGCCAACGCGGCCCAGGGCAACAACAGCGCCTTCCTGCCGTCGAGCGCGCCCAGCCAGCATGCCATTGACCTGGCCGCCCCGCTCGGGGTGAGCACCAAGGTAACGGTTGTCCCGGTGATCGCCGCCCGCGACAGCGGGCCGCTGAGCGCCGCCGACCAGGCGTGGATGAGCGGGCCGCTGCAGGCCGGCCTGGGCAAGGTCGCCACCGTTTCGAAGGTCAAGGTGCTCGCGGTCTCCCAGCCGGTCGCGGGCGTGGCCGGGCAGGCCGCCGAGATCCAGGTGCAGTCCAACGTCAGCGGCGGCGGGAACGGCACCGCCATCGTGAACCTCGTCGACAACCTGCGCACCGCGATCAAGGACGCCGCGCCCCCGGCCGGCCTGCAGGTGCACCTCACCGGCCCGCTGGCCACCCAGGTTGACCAGCAGAAGCAGAACGGCAACTCCAACCAGTCGGTCGAGATCGTCACCGGCCTGCTGATCCTCATCATCTTGCTGCTGGTCTTCCGCGCCCTCCTCGCGCCGCTGGTCACCTTGCTCCCGGCGTTCTTCTCGGTGGCGATCTCCGGGCCGCTGGTCGCCGAGGCCGCCCAGCATGGCCTCAAGGTGTCGTTCCTGGCCCAGATCCTGCTGACCGTGCTCGTGCTCGGGGCGGGCACGGACTACAACCTGTTCCTGGTCTTCCGGGTCCGCGAGCACATCCGGCGCGGCGAGGCGCCCAAGGACGCGGTGGTCAGCGCGCTGACGAAGGTCGGCGAGTCGATCACGTTCTCCGCGCTCACCGTCGTCGCCGCGCTGCTGTCGCTGCTGTTCGCGACGTTCCAGATCTACTCCACCCTCGGCATCCCGCTGGCCATCGGCATCGCCGTGGCGCTGCTGGCGGGCCTGACGCTGACGCCCGCGCTGCTGGCGATCTTCGGCAAGGCTGCGTTCTGGCCGACCAGGAACCGGCTCGGCGCGTCCTCGACCGGCGTCTGGGGCAAGATCGCGACGCGCATCCTCAAGCGGCCCGCGGTCGCGCTGGCGACCGGCGTCGTGATCTTCGGCGCCCTGGCGACCTTCGTGACCGGCTACGTGGGCGGCGGCTTCGGCGGCTCGACGGCCGCGCCGGCCGGCACCGACTCGGCGGCGGGCGCCGCGCTGGAGTCGAGGTACTTCCCGTCCACCTCCTCCAACCCGACGGAGCTGATCTACAAGCTCTCCGCGCCGGTCTGGGACAATCCCGCGCCCCTGGTCGCGGCCGGGCAGCAGCTCAAGGCCAGCGGCGTATTCACCACCGTGGCCGGGCCGCTGAACCCTGGGGGCACTGTCACCCTCCAGCCGGCCCAGTACGCGGCGCTGCACCAGCTAGTGGCCTCCGCGATCCCGTCGCCTGGGGAACTGCCCCCCACCACGCCCGCGGCGCTGGTTCCCACGCTCACAGCGGCGGGCAAGCAGTTCGGCGCCAGCCCGGATGAGATTTACCAGCTCTACCGGGCGACCACGAACTTCGTCTCCCCCGACGGCAAGACCATTCAGTTCCTGACCGGGCTGAGCGCCGGCGAGGCGTCCACCACGGCCGCCATGAACGCGACCCCCGCCATCCGGACCGAGGCGGCTAAGGTCGCCCCCACCCTGAACGCGACCGACAATGGCGTCCTTGGCCAGGCGCCGATCTTCTACGACATCAGCTCGATCTCCAACAGCGACCTCGGCACCGTGATCCCGATCGCGATCATCGTCATCGGGATCCTGCTCGCGGTGGTCATGCGATCCCTGGTCGCGCCGCTGTACCTGATCGCCTCGGTGGCGGTCTCCTACTTCGCGGCGCTCGGCACGGCCGTGCTGATCTTCATCAAGATCGGGCACTCGGGCGGCATCACGTTCATCCTGCCGTTCTTGTTGTTCATCTTCCTGCTCGCGCTGGGCGAGGACTACAACATCCTCGTGATGACGCGGATCCGGGAAGAGGCCCACAAGATGTCGCTGAAGGAAGCGGTCTCCAAGGCCCTCGGCATCACCGGCACCACCGTGACCTCGGCCGGCATCGTCCTTGCCTCCGCGTTCGCGGTCTTCGCGGTGGTCGGCGGCGCCTCGGGCGGCAGCCAGATCCGCGACGTGGGCCTCGGCCTGGTGCTCGGCATCCTGATGGACACCTTCGTGGTCCGCACGGTGCTCGTCCCGTGCACCTGCGTGCTGCTCGGCCGGTGGAACTGGTGGCCGTCCAAGCTGACCATCGACAGCCCGGAGGCCGCGTCGGTCAGCGCCTCGGCGGACGCGCTGGGGCTGTCCGGCTCTCAGGACAGCCAGCGCGCGGGCGGCGAAGTATCCCCCTCGGTGGCGCCCGATAGCAAGCATTCTCTAGATTGACCTTGGACATGCCGCGCGGGGTACTGGCCTTATCGCTGCCTGACCGGGAGACTCTTACGGAAGTGGTTCGGCCGGGAAAGGACGCCGATGCAGGAACTGCGCTTCGTCGCGGTGAGCGAGGACGGCAGCTATGCCGTCCTCGCTGTGCCCGGGCGAAGCGCGCGGTTTACCTTGCCGATCGATGAGCGCCTGCGGGCGGTCGCGCTCGGCCAGACCTCTCGGCTCGCCCAGTACGAGATCGAAGTGGAGAGTCCCTTGCGACCCAAGGAGATCCAGGCACGGATCCGCGCCGGCGAGACGGCGGAGGAGATCGCCGACGCGGCGGGGATCCCGGTCGAGCGAGTGCGCTGGTTCGAAGGACCTGTGCTGGCCGAGCGCGCCTACATCGCCACGCAGGCGCAATCGGCATCGGTGCGGAGGCAGGGCGACTCCGCACCGGGACCCCGGCTCGGCGACATCGTGACGACGCGGGTGTCCGCCCTCGGCGGTGCCCCCGAGGACGCCGAGTGGGACTCCCGCAAGCGCGGGGATGGCAACTGGCAGGTGTCGCTGGCCTTCATCTCCAATGGCCGGCTGACCATCGCCGAGTGGCTGTTCGACCCCCGCCGCCGTCACGTGATGCCCGCCGACGAGGCCGCCGAGCGCCTGTCGCTTCCGGAGTCGGAGTTGCCGCCGCTGTCCGCGAGCGTCCCCGGCGAGGCCACCGTGACGCCTTTGGCCCCCCGCCTCGGCGCGGTCGCGGCCGGCGGGACGACCTCGGGCGGGTACGGCTCCCCGGCCGGCTACGGCAATCACGGCGGTGCCGGCCACAACAGTGCGGGTTACGCCAGCGCCGGGCACGCCAGCGCTGGCTACAACAGCAGCGCCGGGCACAACGCCGGCGGCAGCCGCTACCGGTCGGACCGCCCCGCGGCGGACCGGGCGGAGCGGCCAGGCTACGATCGCGGCCCGGCCGAGCGCACACCGGAGCGCGGCCCCGAGCGCCCAGCGGCGGACCGGCGCGCCCAGGACCGGCCGGGTTACGAGCCGCCGGCCGCCTACGCTCAGCCGCCTGGGCACTCGGCCCAGTCCCCGGCCTACCCGCAGCGCCCCGGGCAGGCGCCGCCGGAGCCGCGCTCCCCCCGGCCGCCTCAGCCCGGAGCGCAATCCACGCAACCGCCCGCGTATACCCCCTCCCCCGGGCACGGGCTGGTCCCCATGTGGGAACCACCGGCCTGGGACCCGAATCCAGCTCCGCCCGCTGAGCGCGCCGCGACCCGCGAGCCGTCCGCGCCAGCCCCCGCCGAGCGGATGGCGTTCGAGGAGGAGCCAGAGCCAGCTCTCGCCGGAACGGGCTTGGACGACTCCGATTTCGAGCCTGCCTCCATCTACCTGGACACCGCCGAGCCGGTCACCCCCGCGCCGGCCCCCGAGCCGCCGGCCGCGACCCCGGCCAAGCCGGCCGCCGTGACCCCGCCCGCACCGGAACCAGCCGCGACCGCGCCCGTCCCCGAGCCGGCCGCCGCGACCACCCCGGAACCAGCCGCCCCGGCTGTGCCGGCTGACGCCCCGGTTCCCGCCGACATCCCGGTTCCCGCCGCCACCGCCGTGCTGGCCGACACCGCCGTGCCCACTGAAACCGCCGTGCCCACTGAAACCCCCGTGGCCGCCGAAGCCCCAGCGCCCGCCGCCGCGACGCCACCCGAGCCCGAGCCAGCGCCGCAGGCGGCCGAGGCTGACCAGCCGGCCGCGCCGGAGGCCCCCCGGCCGCGTCAGCCCAAGAACGCCAAGGCCAAGGGACGCCGTTCGTCGGTCCCTTCCTGGGACGAGATCATGCTGGGCAGTTCCCGCCAGCGCGACTGATTTCCCTGGGGGATACCCACCAATCCCCCAGACCCCCGGGACGGGCGCCCTTTAGGCGCGTTTCTCCTCCCTCCCTGCGCTTGGTCGTCCCTCCCGCGCTCCGGTCAGTCCGGGGCAACGCGGGGGGCCCGTCAAACCCGTATCGCCGTGCCCTATGCCTTCAGCGGGGTGCCGACGCCGCCCGTGCAGGGGCCGCCGTACTCGGGGGTGTACTGCCGGGAATAGCGGAACTTGCTGATGAACTGCTGCAGCCTGGGGTCAGTCGCGCTGGTCAGCCTGAGCTGGAAGCCCCATGAGGTCACCACAATCGGCGACGGCAGCCCTTGGTAGGGCGTGATGTCCATGTACCGGGAACTGCCGCCCTCCGGCGAGGTAAGGATCGTCTGACTGGCGAACAACGAGTACAGCTGGTCCAGCTCGGACTTGGGCAAAGACGGCTGGTAGGTGATCCAGATGGCGCCGTGCTCCATGTTGTGCACGGCCCGCTCGCTCGGCACTGGCTGGTTGTAAACGCCGCAGTTCATCCAGGTGGCGTTGTGGTCACCGCCGACCGGAGGGGTGACCGAGTAGGTCACCGGGCCGGCGACGTGGTTATGGCCCAGCGCCTTAGCCGCCGGGCCGTTGTTGCTGCTGGTGGGCCAGCCAGTGGTGACGTAGGCCACCACCCCGCTGATGCCGGTGTTGTTCGCCACCGTCTGCGCCGGGGGCTGGACGGTGGTCTGCCCGGAAACGCCCGGCGGCAGCACCTGCGTCGCGGTGGTGACGGCCGGGCCGGACGAGGAGGTCACGGCGAGCACGATGGCCACGACGGCGGCGATGACGACGATCCCGCCACCGCCCAGCCAGGCGATGCGGACCTTCCGCTGGCGGGCCCGCTCTTGGGCCCGCATGGCCTCGATCTGGGCACGACGGTCCCCCTTGGCCTGCTTACGACTGGCCATCAGCGCTCCTGACTTGTCACGCTTTCTTCAGGGCGAAGCCCCAGTTCAGGACGCGAGCCGCGTCCTGCGCGCCGGCCTGCGGGCCGGTGGCGGGGCTGCCAAGGACAACACCGATCAGCGTACGGCCATTACGGACCGCCTCAAACAGCAGGCAGTGCAACGCCACGTCGGTATACCCGGTCTTGATGCCGACTGCCCCGGGATACCTTCCGATTAGCCCATTGGAATTCCCCCACCAGTGATCGGCGTGGCCCTGGCCTTTCGCGAGGTTGACAAAGCGCTGGTCCACGATCGCCCGGAACAGCGATGACTTCATCGCCGTCTCCCCCAAGATCACCAGGTCCGCCGGGGTGGAGTACGTGGACGTCTCGGTGGGGTAGGGCAGCCCGTCCGGTGAGGTGAAGTGGGTCTGGGTCATCCCTAGCCGCTGGGCGGTGGCGTTCATCTTCGCGATGAACGCGTTCAGGCCCGGCCCGTAGGCGGCCGCCAGCGTGTACGCCGCGTCGGCGCCCGACTCCAGGAGCAGGCCGTACAGCAACTGCCGGACGGTGAGCACCTCGCCGGGCTTGAGGCTGTCACTGCTCGCGCCGTATTTGGCGACGTAATCCAGCACGCCCTTGGGGATGGTGATCCTGCGGTCGATGTTGTACCCGGCGCTAAGGACCAGATAGGCGGTCATCACCTTCGTGATGGAGGCCATGGGCCGCTCGACGTTCATTCCCAGGTTCCACAGGACCTGCCCGGTGCTCGCGTCCACGAGCACCCCGCCCTTGGCGAGCACCCCCCGCGGCGCCCCCGAGGCCACCAGGTCGCCGGCCGGCGCGGGCGACGGTGCCGGGCTCACACTCGTCGGGCTGGCCAGCGCGTCCGGGGCCGCGGCGGCGGGCGCGGCCGTGGTGGGCACTGCCGTGGTGGCGGACGCCGCTGGCCTGGCCGTTCCGTCCGCGAACGCGAGTCCCTGCGCCCCCGAGCACCCCGCCATGGCTCCCCCCGCCAGTAGTGCCAGGCTGGTGATGAGCGATCGACGTACGGACAGGCGCATGGGACTCCGAGCGGTAGGCGACAGTGGCTTCGCGGCCGGAGGGGAACCCGGGCCAAGCCCCGATCGTAGGCAATCGTCGATATGGAATTCCGGCGATTCCCCCAAATAATCTACCGCCTCCCCTAATGTGATCCGCGAGACAGGGACGTTCCCTAAACTTCCTGATGTTCAGCAAACTCCCAGGTTTCGGTCCTTGAGGTTAAGCGACAGGTGGCTTCATATGTTTCTTGTGAAAACCAGGATGCGCACGGTATTGACAGCAACGAGCGTGGCCGTCGTGCTGGCCACCGCGGGCACCATCGCGGCGGTCGGGACCGGCGCGGCCCGCGCCACCAGCAGCGCGGCGGCGCTGCCGAATAACACGTGCACCGCGTCGAAGCCGTCCCAGGTACCGGTGGCCGCCAAGCTCACCCGGGACATCAACGCCGCCCTGCGCGGCCGGACGAGCATTAGCGGCCTGCGGGTCGAGGACCGCAACCGGGGGATCGAGTGCCGTTACAGCGAGGGCCGCGAATTCGACTCCGCCAGCGTCGTCAAGGCGTCCATCCTGGCCGCGGTGCTGCGCTGGCACCAGGAGACCGGCACCTGGCTGTCGGCGACTGAGCAGAGCGAGGCCACGGTCATGATCGAGAAATCGGACAACAACGCGGCCACCTTTTTCTGGAACGAGCTCGGCCACGCGCGGTTCCAGCACTACCTCACGCTGGCCACGATGACCGAGACGATCCCCAGCCCCGGCGGCACCTGGGGCCTCACCCAGATCACCGCGCGCGATGAGCTGCAGCAGCTGCGGCTGCTGACCGCGGCCAACAGCGTGCTCACCAACCGCTCGCGCGCGTACGAGCTGAACCTGATGGCCCACGTGATATCGAGCGAGCGCTGGGGAACCCCGTCCGGCGCGCCCAGCGGGCTGAACGTCTACGTGAAGAACGGGTGGCTGCCGCGGGCCACGCTTGGCTGGCGGATCAACAGCATCGGCGCGTTCTACGGCCACGGCCGCAACTACATGATCGCGATGCTGACCGACAACAACGGTTCGATGCAATACGGCGTGGACACGATCCAGCGAGTCGCCCAGGTGGTGCACCGGGACCTGAACGCCGGCCTGCCCGCGGCCGGGACGCCGCTGGCGGCGATGACTATCGCTCCGGCTCTGCAGCGACCGGATGAGGTGCTGCCGGCGTCGGCGGCTCGCCTGCCGTAGCCGGCCGGTCCTGCGCGGTGCCGTGCCGGGAGTCACCCGGTGCGGCACCGCTTTGGTCACCACTGCCCTGCTCGATACCGCCCTGGTGTTCCCCGACGGGCTTGTTGCCCATCGCGTCCCGGAACACCAGCCACCGCATGCAGCAGTACAAGAACACGCCCTCGCAGCAGGCGGCCAGGACCCGGGCCACCTGGTACTCAACGCCCAGGGCGGCCAGCCCGTCCACCAGGCCGAGGATGAACGCCAGGTAGTTGATGGTGAGAATCACCACGTAGAGGGGTAGTTGCGTACCGACGTTCCCGTGCGAGCGGAAGTTGAAGATCCGGTTGCACGTGTAGCTCACCAGGGAGGCAATGGCGTATGACAACGTCACCGCGATGGGCAGCCGCACCCGCAAGCCCCCGTGGAACGTTGTCAGCAGCAGCAGGTCCAGGCAGAACGTGCAGCCGTTGATGAGCAGGTACCCCACCACGTTGGGCGGGATCACCGCCGACAACCCGAACGGCAGCCGCCCGGAAATCGCCGCCATCGCGTTCGCGAACCACTGCCCCCGAGTCTGTGCCGACATGGGTCCATTGTGCCGCGCGTTCCGGAGGGCCCGGACCATGTGGGGTAAACCCGTCACGCGCGGGCAGCGGTCGGGTGACGAAACGATCTCGCGTTCTCCCGGCGGAAGGAGGCGTGTGGTTGTCTGCGTTGTCATTACGGGCGGCGCGTCCCGCACGCACGCGACGGTGCCGGGCGGCCGCGCCAGGATAAGATCATCTTTGGTCGGCCCCGGGCCTGGCGGACCGCGGCACCCGCCGATTCCGTCCAGCGACAACGGATGTCCAGCGCACACCGCCGGAGTAGGAGCCCCATGACCGTGCTGGTAGACCCGCCCAACCGCGATGACGCGGGTAAGCGGCCTGTCTCCACGGTAACCGCACCGTCACCGCCCGCGCCCAAGCTGGCCGAGCCGGCCTTCCACGGCGGCCGCGTCGAGGCGCTGCTGGGCCGCGTGATCAAGGTCCTCGCGCACAGCCCGCTCGCCCGCCCGCGGCCGGCGATCGCGCTCAGCATCCTGGGGCTGCTGGGGGTGGCGTTCGTCGGGCTGTGCGCCACCGCGCCGCTTCCGAGCGCCGCCACCTTGCCGGTCAGGCTGCCGCTGACCGAGCTGGCGAGCAGGGCGGGCTTCCCGCGCCTGGGCGACGACCCCGCCAACGTCATCATGTACGTGTCCATCGGGCTGTGCGGCCTGGGCCTGGCGATGATGCTGTGGGCCAACAGCCAGGGCTGGTCCCCGAGTCCGCGAAAGGTCTTCGCGGCGGCCGCCGGCGCCGTCGCCGTGTTCGTGAACATCACCCCGGTCGGCTCGGCCGACATCGGCAGCTACGCCGCCTACGGCCGGCTCGCCGCGCTCGGCCACAACCCGTATGTCGCCACGCCCATCAACCTGCCCGGCAACGTGCCCGGCGCGAAGGCGACCCACCTGTACGGGGTGGTCGTGAACAACCCGTACACCCAGATCGTGAACCCGATGTGGCGCGACACACCGTCGGTCTACGGCCCCATCTCGACCTGGATCCACCTGCTCGGAGCGCTCATCGGCGGCCCCCGCCCGTGGCTCACGATCTGGGCGCTGATGATCATGACGGGAATCGGCTTCCTCGCCGCCGGCTACCTGCTGATGCGCACGGCCGAGAACCCGGTGCGCGCCTCGCTCATGTGGGTGGCGAATCCGCTGCTGATCGTCGTCCTCGTCTCCGGCGGCCACCTCGACGTGTTCCTGGCCCTCACCGCGATCGCCGCGATCGTGGTCTCCCGGCGCTGCCGGACCGCCTGGCACGACGTACTCGTCGGCCTGCTGGTCGGCATCGCCTGCGGCATCAAGGTCAACGCCGCCTACGTCGCCCTCGGCATCGCGATCCCGATCATCCACGACCGCGACTGGAGGCGACTGGCCCGCACAATGTCAGTGGCCGGCGTCACCGCCGGCGCCCTGTACTACGTCAGCTGGGGGTTCGGCGCGCTCAAGCCGCTCGGCGAGGCGTCCCGGATGGTCATCTCCCCCAACATCTGGCGGGTGGTCCAGTGGACGTCCTTCCATCTCGGCGCCACCACCCCCAGGCCTTACGACCCGGCGGGCCTGCACGTCCAGGACATGGTCACCACGGTCATCGGCTTCGCCTGGCCGCCGCTCATGCTCGCGCTCGCCTGGTACCTGTACAACCGGCTGTCGCCCGACGTCCCCACGGTGGTCGCCGCCACCTGCGCGCTGACGTTCGGCTGGGTGATCGCCGCCTCCTGGTCGCTGCCGTGGTACTCGGCCATCGCGTGGGTGACGCTGGCCCTGCTGCCGCGCAACTCCCTGACCCGCTGGCTGACGCTGGCCACCGGCGTGCTGGCCCTCATGCACTTCAACGGCGGCTGGCCCCGCAACATGGAGCACATGCTCCTGCTCCAGACGCAGCAGGATATGGGCAGCACGCCGACTCCGTAACGAGAGTCAGCCGCCTGGCTAGACTGAGGGATCATGAACCCGGTGCCGCCTTCCGCGAAGCGTGTCCCCAGCCAGCGTTCCCACCACGGAGATACCGTCACCGACGAGTACGCGTGGCTGACCGACTCCAAGGACCCGGAGACGATCGCCTACCTGGAGGCCGAGAACGCCTACACCGGGTCGCTGACCACGGGCCTGGCCGGCCTCCGCACGGCGATCTTCGGCGAGATCAAGGCCCGGACGCAGGAGACGGACCTGTCCGTTCCGGTCCGGAAGGGGCGGTACTGGCGGTACTCCCGCACCGTGGAGGGCCAGCAGTACGCGATGCACTGCCGCCGGGCGGCACGAGACGGTGAGGTCACGCCCCCGGTGCCCGAGGATGGCAAGCCGCTCGACGGCGAGGAAGTGCTGCTCGACGGGAACCAGCTCGCCGAGGGCCAGAAGTTCTTCTCACTCGGCGCCTACTCGGTCAGCCACGATGACAAGCTGCTGGCCTACTCGACCGACTTCGCCGGCGACGAGCGCTTCACGCTGCGGATCAAGAACCTGGTAAGCGGCGAGATCCTGCCCGATGAGGTGCCCAACACCTTCTACGGCTGCGCGTGGTCGCTGGACGCGACCGCGCTGTTCTACGTGACCGTGGATGACGCGTGGCGGCCGTACCGGGTGTGGCGGCACGCCGTCGGCACCGCCGCCGACGCCGACGTGCTCGTGTTCGAGGAGGCCGACGAGCGGTTCTGGGTATCGATCGGCGCCTCACGCAGCGAGCGGTACATCGCCATCCGCACGGCCAGCGTGCTGACCAGCGAGGTCCGCCTGCTGGACGCCGCCCGCCCCACGCAGGAAGCCGTCGTGGTGGCCCCGCGCCGGCAAGGCGTGGAGTACGACGTCGAGGACGCCGCCGACCGCCTGCTCGTGCTGCACAACGACAGTGCCGGCTCAGCCGGCGGCGACGACGGGGGCAAGGAGGACTTCGAGCTCGCCACCGCGCCGCTGCCGGGGGCCGGCGACACCACCGACTGGGCCCCGCTGATCCCGCACTCGCCCGGCACCCGGCTGCTCGGGATGGACGCGTTCGCCGACTACACGGTCGTCTACTACCGCCGCGACGGGCTCACCGGCCTGCGGGTGCTGCCCGCCGACGCCGGGCCCGGCAGCGGCGGCCGGGAAATCTCCTTCCCCGAGCCGATCTACTCCGTCGGTCCCGGGTTCAACCCGGAGTTCGAGACGACGACGTTCCGGCTCAGCTACACCTCGCTGGTCACTCCCGGGTCGGTGTACGACTGCGACCTGGCCACCGGCGCGCTGACGCTGCTGAAGCAGCAGCCGGTGCTGCCCTCGCCGTCGGGGGTCGCCTACGATCCCGCCGACTACGAGCAGCACCGCGAGTGGGCGATGGCCGCCGACGGCACGCAGGTGCCGGTCTCGATCGTGTGCCGCAAGGGCACGCCGCGCGACGGCTCGGCGCCGTGCCTGCTGTACGGGTACGGCAGCTACGAGCATTCCATCGACCCGTCGTTCTCGATCGCGCGGCTGTCGCTGCTGGACCGCGGGTTCGTCTTCGCGATCGCGCACATCCGCGGCGGCGGGGAGATGGGCCGCGCCTGGTACACCCACGGCAAGCTGCTGGAAAAGCGCAACACCTTCACTGACTTCGTGGCGTGCGCCGAGCACCTGGTCGCGGCGCGCTGGACGTCGCCCAGCCGCCTGGTGGCACGCGGCGGGTCGGCGGGCGGCCTGCTAATGGGCGCGGTCGCCAACCTCGCGCCCCGCCAGTTCGCCGGGATCGTCGCCCAGGTCCCGTTCGTGGACGCGCTCAACACGATCCTCGACCCCTCCCTGCCATTGACCGTAACGGAGTGGGAGGAATGGGGAGATCCGCTGCATAACGCGGACGTGTACGCGTACATGAAGTCCTACGCCCCCTACGAGAACGTGGCGGCCGTGGACTACCCGGCGATCTTCGCGCTCACCAGCTTGAACGACACGCGGGTGAGCTTCCACGAGCCCGCCAAGTGGATCGCGCGGCTGCGCGCCACCGCCACCGGCGGCCCGTTCCTGCTCAAGACCGAGATGGTGGCCGGCCACGGCGGCCGCAGCGGCCGCTACGACGCCTGGGAGGAAGAGGCCCTCGTCCTCGCCTGGATCGTCACGACTGCCCAGTAGCGCCGGGCAGGCTGGCGAGCCTCCGAGCGTACCGGGCCTCACAGCGGAGAACCCGGGAATCAGGGTCAGCGCGCGTCGCCGATGATCACGGCCGGTCCTCCGTGGTCTTGTCGTCCATGGCACTGTCGTCCATGGCACTGTCGTCCATGGCACTGTCTTCCATGGCACTGTCTTCCATGGCACTGCTCACCCAGTCGAGGTAGCCCTGCCGCATTGCCTCGGCGGCGAGCTCGCGGGCCGCCTCCGTTCGCAGGGCCGACAGGGCGGAGTCCAGGAACGGGCGCAGGCCGGGATGCCCCTGGTCGGTGTACTCGCGGGCCTGGAGCAGCAGTTCCAGTTTGTCGGCGTCGCGGGCGCACCGCGCCTCCGGCGTTTCCCGTGCCTCGTACTCGGCGACGGCGGCGGTGATCACGCCCGCCAGGGCTCGCGGGAGACGGCTGACCTGATCGGAGGTCACGGCCTCGTTGGGGAGGGAGGATACGTATTTCTTCGTGAGGTGGGACAGGTCGGTGGTCCGGGTCTCCTGCGAGTCGTGCCACAGGGCCAGGAACGCCGCGCGCTGCGGGTCGGCGCCCTCGAGGCTGGCGATGACGGCGGCGATGACGCTGGCGCGGAAGCTGTGGTCGGCGACCGACTCCGGCCGGGGCACCCCGGCGGTGTGCCAGCCGGTGCGCGGATAGCGCTTGAGCTGCCCGATCTCGTAGAGGAAAGCCGCGATGTCGCTTGCCTGATGGTCGTTGGCCCTGTCGCCCGAGGCACTGTCGCTCACGGCACAATAGTGCCTCATGGTCTCCCGAGCCCGGTCGCTGGTCACCGGGTACCCCGAACTCGGCTTGGTGCTGGTCGCGGCGGCGCTCGGCCTGGTGATCCGGCCGCCGCTGGCGTGGCTGGCCGGCCACCGGGGGATCAGCGTGCTGCTGGCCACGCTCGTGTTCGCGACCGCGCTGACGATCGACCCGGCCGCGCTGAAGCGGGTCGCGGCCGCGTGGCGGTCGCTGGCGGTCGCGTTGCTGGCCGGGATCACCGCGTTGCCGGCGCTGTCGTGGGCGGTCGCGCAGATCGCGCCGCCGGGGCCGCTGCGCGAGGGGCTGGCGACGGTCGGGCTGGCGCCCTGCGAGATCGCGTCGGTCGCCACCACCGCGATGGCCGGCGGGGAGGCGGCGCTGTCGGCCGGGGTGCTCATCGGGTCGACGGTGACCACGGTGCTAGTCGCCGGCCCGGCCTTGCGGCTGGAGGCGGCCTCCGGGTCGGCCGTGCGCCCGGCGGGAGTCATCGCCAGCCTCGCGCTGGTCGTCGCCGCGCCGCTCGCGGCCGGCCTCGCGCTGCGCTGGCGGGTGGCCGGGGTCGCCCGGCTCGCCAAGCCCGCCGGGACCACCGCCATGATCGCGGTCGCGCTGCTGGTGGCGCTGATCGCGGCCGAGGTGCGCCTGTCGGCCGCGTACGCGGGGGTGGCGGTCGCGCTCTTGCTGTTCCTGGCCGGGTCAGCGGTTCTCGGCCGGCTGCTGGGGACTCGATCGGGACGCTCGGCGAGTACCGCGCTGCTGCTGACCACGTCGATGCGCGACTTCGCGATCGCGGCGGGGCTGGCGGCCGCCGCGTTCGGGGCGGCGGCCGCGCCGCTGGGCCTCTACGGCATCCTTGTGCTGGTCTGGGGCACCGCTGCCGCTGGCTTCTGGCGCTCGCGGGGCACCCGGGAGCCACAGGGCGAGCAGGACCGCGAGGGCGGAGAACCCGGTGGACCACCGTAAGGAGTGATCCCAGTGCGCGCGATGGTGATGGAGCGGATCGGCGGCCCGCTCGCGGTGCGGGAGGTGCCCGACCCCGTTCCGCCGGCCGGCGGGGTGGTGGTGGAGGTGCGCGCCACCGGGCTGTGCCGCAGCGACTGGCACGCCTGGGCCGGGCATGACGACATCACGCTGCCGCACGTGCCGGGCCATGAGCTCGCCGGGGTCATCACCGCGACCGGGGCGGGCGTCGCGAACTGGAGCGCGGGCGACCGGGTGACGGTGCCGTTCGTGCAGGGGTGCGGCCAGTGTGCGTGGTGCCGGTCCGGGAACGCGCAGGTCTGCCCGGACCAGCGGCAGGCCGGCTTCACCCACTGGGGATCGTTCGCCGCGCTCGTCGCCCTGCACGCCGCCGACGTCAACCTGGTCGCCATCCCCGCCGGCGTCCCGTTCGCGGCCGCCGCCAGCCTGGGCTGCCGATTCGCGACCGCCTACCGGGCGCTGACCGGGCGCGCCCGGCTGGCCGCCGGGGAGTGGCTGACCGTCGTCGGCGCGGGCGGCGTGGGGCTGAGCTCGGTGATGATCGCCAAGGCCCTCGGCGCGCGGGTGATCGCCGTCGACCGCAACCCCGGCCCGCTGGACCTGGCCAGGGCACTCGGGGCCGACCACGCGCTGCTGTCTGGCGATCGCGAGATCCCGGGCCAGGTCCACGAGATCACTGGTGGCGGCAGTCACGTCGCGATCGACGCGGCCGGCAGCGAGCAAACGTGCGCGGACTCGATCTTGTCCCTGCGCCGTCGCGGCCGCCACGTGCAGGTCGGCCTGCTGCCCCCGATCGGCGGCCACCCAAGGGTGCCGATGGCCCGCGTCATCGGCTGGGAACTGGACCTGCTCGGCAGCCACGGCATGGCCGCCGCCGACTACCCCGGCCTGCTCGCCCTGATCGAGGCCGGCCGCCTGAGCCCCCAGGACCTGATCGAGCGCGTGATCAGCCTCGAGGAAGCCGCCGCCCTGCTCCCGGTGTTCGACCAGGCCTCCCCGGCCGGCCTGACCATCATCGACCCGCGCGAATCCTGACCCCGCGGCCTCCGCGAGGCCCCGCTACTCGCGGTCCAGCTCAGCGAACGTGACTGAGAACGGGAAGGGGTCAGTGATGACAATCTCTCCGTCGTGGACGCCGACCAGCTGGTAGGCGCGCCTCGACCAGTCAAGGCGATACTCCTGGACATGCTTGACGTACAGCTTGTCATCGAGGGTGATGACGAGGTACACGGGAATCTGCTCGCGAGCGTACTCAGCGACCTTCTGCACGAGGTCGGTGCGCTCTGAACCGGGCGACACTATCTCCACCGCGATCAGGGCACTGCCCGAGTCAAGCTTCGCCCCCCGCTCCAGGCACCGGTGGACGGTGACGTCTGGGCGCCGGAAGGAGAACAGGTTGCCCTCCGCGTCTTGCTGGCGCTTGGCATAGTGCATGTCCACCTCGGTGGACACTGAGATGCACGGAACCGGAGGACGGGCTTGCTCGATAACAGCCGCCAGCCGGCGCGCGACGCGCGAGTGCTCGACGCTGCCAGAGTGGAGGAAGATGACGTGGTTGTCGATGACCTCGATCGACCGGCGCACGTGGTCAGGCAGTTCCTCGTACTGCTTCTCGGTGAGCAGTAGCGACTCTGGATCAGTCGCCCAGATCGGCAGGGTCATGAACACCTCCTCCGTGCCTCTGGTGCAGCACGCCCAGCGTACTTCACCAGCGTGCAGGCGTTTCCCCGCGCCGTCCGTTGCGGGACGGCGCGGGGACCGCGCGCGGAAGGCGGGGTTACTTGGCTACCACGGTGAGGGTCTGTGGCGGCGTGGACGTGGAGGCGGCGAAGGTGGCGTCGCCGTTGTAGGTGGCGGTCATCTGGTAGGTGCCGCGCTTGAGCTGGTTCGTGGTCAGGCGGCAGCCCGTGTCCGTGCCGAGGACGATGGTGCACACGGCCACCGCGCCGGCCTTCACCGTGACGTTCCCGGTCGGGGTGCCGCTGGTGGCGGGGACGACCTGGACGGTGAACAGCTCGGCCTGCTCGCCGCCGCGGGCGATCGTGTCGGCGGACAGCGTCAGGATCGTGATAGTCGGCTCCTTGGCCACGGTGAGGGTCTGGGTGGTGTCGGTTGATGTGGCGTGGGTGTCGTCGCCGTTGTAGGTGACGGTGAGCGGGTAGCTGCCGATTGGCAGCTGGCTCCCGGCCAGCGGCGGGCACTTGCCGGTGCCCGCGGCCAGGGTGATGGTGCACACCAGGGTTGTTCCTGACTTCACGGTGACGGTCCCGGTCGGGGTGGTGCCGCCCGCCGGGGGACTGACGGTGGCGGAGATGGTCTCGGTCTGCTCACCGCCGAAGGGGACCGAGGGAGCGGACAGGGTCAAGGCGGTGGTGGTCGGCTGCAGGGCCACGACATTCAGAGTCTGCGCCGTGGATACAGAGCCGGCGAAGGTCAGGGTGCGGCCCTGGGCGGTGACCTGTCCCCCGCCATAGGTCGCGATCAGCTGGTAGCTGCCGACCGGCAGCTGGCTCGCGGTCAGGTTACAGAAGTCGTTACCTTGATCCAGGGTGATGGTGCACACGGGGGTCGACCCGGCCGCGATGGTCACGGTCCCGGTCGCGATGCCATCCAGGACGGGATCGACCCGGACGTCGAGCTCCTGGGCCTGCTCGCGGCCGAAGGTAACCGTGGAAGGGTGCACCGTCAAGGTGGTGGTGGTCGGCTGCTGAGCCACGACGGTGAGGTTCACCGTGTTGGAGGCGGACGCGCCGGAGTTCTCGTCGCCGGAGTAGATGGCGGTGAGCGGGTAGGTGCCGGCGGCTAGCTCGTTGGGGGTCAGGGTGCAGACTCCCGAGCCGTTGGTGACCGCGCCGGAGCACACGATGGTCTGGCCGATGAAGACGCCGAACGAGCCGGCTGGAGCGCCGTTGCCGCCGCCGACATCGATCCGCATTTGATTGAAGTCCTCGAGGCCGACGAAGACGCTGGTAGTCGACAGCGTCAGCGTCGACTCTGTCGGGGCGGTATCAGCCCTTGCCGGGCTGGCCGTCATCGCGCCCGCCGTGAGCGCGACGCACGCCACGCTCGCCAGGGCCGTCAGGGCTCTTCTCAGGTTCATGGAATTTCCTTCCCCGGTGGATTACATGGTGGCCGCCGGGGCGGCGGGCTCCTCCGGCCCGCCACGGCCATGCCTCCCACAATCGCCGGATCCACTGAAACGGCACTGACGAACCGCTGAAATGCCCAGTTCCCGCGCTCATTCACGAGCCGCGCATCGCGCTGTCGCCGGACGGTCAACGCGCGGGGCAGCCGCGTCACGCGGCCGGGGCTCCGTCGCGCCGCGCGACTTCCCCGCGGACCTGGCCGGACTGCAGGGCGGCGAGGATCTGCTCGGTACCCGCCTGCCGGCGGCCCTGCTGCTCAGGTACCGCAGTCCCGCGCGAGGGGCGACGGCTTCGGTACCCCGGCGTCGAACATCACCCGGCGCCAGTCTCCCGCGTAGCAGAAGACGCCGCAACGGGTGCGTATCCCGAGCCGGGCCGGGACCCGCGCGGCCATGATGTGGCGGTTCACCCCGCCCATGCCATAGACGCTGTCGATGCTCTCCCACAGCGTAATGCTCAGCATTGCGCGGGCCCGCCAATCACGTGTCATGACGGCACCGAGGTACCCGGGCACGCGACGGCGGACGTCCCGCTTAATGCAGTAATGCAGCACGATGATCATCAGCATCGCGACCAGGCTCGGGCACTCGAAGCGGGTGATCATCGTGACGCCGCCGGCCGGGTCGAGCGCGAATCGCGGGCTTATCCAAGCTGGGCGGCCGCTAGGGTCGCTGCGGCCGCCAGGACCATCAGCAGGCCCGTCACCCTCCGCAGTGGGCGCTGCCAGCCGCGGCCCGGACTCCTGGTCGCCATAATCACCCATGGCTTCAGACTCCAAATGAAGGTCGCCACCACCCATGTGACACTGAATCCGGCGAGCGCCCAGGGCGCGTCCATCGGCTGGACCACGGTGATCGCCGCCAGGGCGGCCCAGAGCAATGACGTGGTTTTCTGCGTTGTCACCAGCAGCCCGAGATCGGCGCCCCAGACAATGCCCAGGATTCCGGGCTGGAGCTGTTTGATAAAATGCCGCGGCACCTGACGCCACACATGCGGAGTCCTGTTAGCCAGGTCGGCGATCCCGAATCCGGCGACGATGACACACGCGAGGACGAGCCTCCACGCCGCCGGAACGAGATGCGCCAATCCCTGCCCTATCGCCACCAGCAGCAGGGCGACCAGGAAAGCCGCGACAACATTGCCCAGGGCAAGGCCCAGGACGAAGCGGGTGAAGTTCAGGCGACTGCGTCCTAGCATCGGGCCGGCGACCCCGGCCATTGACAAGCCTCAAGGACTCAGTACCTGGAGCAACGCGCCGCCAAGGCCGAGCCATACCCAGACTGTCATCTCGGCGCTATGCGGCGGGTATGTCTCGCGGACGGCGGATCCAGACGGCGCCGTCCGGACTTTGCGACACTTCCACGATCTCCGTCGTGTGCCGGCCAGCGTGGCTCGCCTTAAGCACGATCCCCGGCTCGATGTGCACTTCGGCGTTGTAATACGCCGCGTATGCCCGGGCGGGCGCGCCCCGGATAACCTCGGCGCAAATCGCCACGCTATGCGTGCCGCCGGGCTCGTCTTTGACCACGGCAAGGCCATGGTCGGTTGGATGCGGCATGGCTGTATCACCCTTCTCCCGCTTGCCGTCTCACCACTTGAGCCAGGCGGAGGTTGGCCCGGGCCTGCGCACCTGGACGATTCCCGCGTCGTCTTGGGCCACCTCGACGATCTCCGTTGTATGCCGGCCTGTGCTGGTGACATTCACCGGCACGTCGGGATCGACGGCCACCTGGGTGTCGCGGTAGATGGTGTAGACGCCGCGCGGCTCGCCGGCAACGATGTCCGCGCAGACGGCGACGATCTTCGCCCCGGCGTGACCGTCCTTGATGACGACGAGGCCATGGGCTCGTGGGTATGTCATCTGGGTTCCCTTTCGCGCTTTGGCCGGAGCCGGCTAGCCAGCCCGCGAGCATACGAACCCGGAGTGCGTGTCGCCGGGATACTCGCAGCAGGCGCAACTGAGGGTTCCTGAGGCACAGGTCCATATGTAGCCCCCGTGCGACTGGCAGTTCGAGTAGCTGACGTTCTTAGGATCGCCAGGCGGGTGCGCGAGGCCACAGCACCCCTGGTACACCGCGAACGCGGGAGTCGACTGGGCGAACGTGGCCACCGCGGCGGCCAGGCCGCTCGCGCCGATCCCGCCGAGGATCCGCCGTCGCCCGATCTTCTGGCGGATCATCCTTGGTCGTTTCTCTCCGCTGGCTGCCATGTGTGCCTACCTTCCTTTCTCGTGTTCCGCCGGAGCCTTCTAGACGGCCAAGGGCGGCTTTCCCGGTGGCTGTCAGGCCCCTACCTCGCTGGCAAGGGTCGCCATCGAGCGCTTGAGCGTCGCGACCTCCGTGAAGACCACCCCGGAGACCAGCCGGCCGTACCGGAAGATCAAGGCTGACGGGCTTTGCCGGACGTGGAATTCGGCGCTGACCCATTGCCCGCCCTCGTCTACGTAGGACGGGAGTCCGGTCAGTCCCGGGCGTCCTTGGAACTCCTCGCCGGTCGCCTGGCTGGGCGTGGAGATCACCACGAACAGGTCATGCGACGTCAGAGGGCGCGGGTCGTCCGCGAGGTACTGCGCTACCTGCGCGCAACTGTTGCATGAGGTGCTGAGGACCAGCACCAGAGCGCGCTCGGCGGTCGCCAGGGCACCGATCGCCGCGGGCACGAACGTCGGCTCGTGACCGACCGGCACGTCAAGGACCTGCACGGTGCCGCCGCCGGCGCCGGCACCGCTGTCAACGCTCGCCTTCAACTCGCCGAACATCGCGAAAAGCAGGACGATGGCGGCGGCGAACAGCAGCAGGGTAAAGCCCACGAGGTAGATCATTCAGCGCTCCCGCTATGTCCTGGCGGATGGAACGACCCGGCGAAAGGCAGGGATTATACTTCGAATTAGTCCACGATAGACCCAGGCGCACAACAAAAGCGTGAGCATCGCCGCCAGCGCCGGCGCCGCGTCGGCAGGCGCGCCCGAGCGACCGAAACCCACCAGTGCGGCTGCGACCATGATCGCGCCGCCAGCCAATATGTTGCGCTTTCCGAAGGGGTGGCTACTGGCACTGCCAAAGCACCCGCAGGGCAGTTGCGCCTTGGCGAGCAGGCCCGCGAATCCCATCCCGGCGAAGATGGCCCCTAGCGCGGCCAGCGCGACGGCCGCAGGTAGCTGAGTGCGTGGCACGAGGAGCCCTATTCCGGTCAGCAACTCAATCGCCGCGACCAGGCGAATGACGATTTTCGCCACGGGTGCCAGGCGCGGCGCGAGGCTCGATAGCGCGCGACCGGCCGGCCCTGGCGCCCCTTGCTTAGCGGCACCCGAAAAAACAAGCACGGCGGCGCCCGCGCACGCAGCCATCCATGCGAATACAGACATTATGTTCACCGGGTTACCCTTACGGGTTTCCCAGCGGGATCCAGATAGCCATGATCCCTCCCATCGAGCACGATGTGCTCAATTGAACGTCATAGCAGCGAAGCGTAGATGATTAGGCGGAGGCCGTCAATAGCGACAGACAGTATGATTTCCGCACTACTTCGCAGCGCGACGTGGAAACTAGCGTTATTACTGTGTCTAATGATATCAAAATCTCCGAGCCGCTTCGTCACTTTCTGTAACGAAGCCAGCCGCGCCTCGTGGCCCATTCCCGGCCACGAGGACGCGAGTGCCAGCCAATGAACAGGCGGCAAGGGGGAGGCGCCGCAATCATGGGCGGCCCGAGGCAGCCAGCCCGCGCCCAGCTGACACGAAGCGTAGCTGCCTCCAGCTCGCAGGCCGCCACGCGGGCCGGCTAGTTACCAGGCAGTACGAAGGACGAGACCCGCCGCGCATCCCATCGGAATCCGCGCGGGCTGCACCAACTGCGCACCGGCCGCTTTATCACGGCCATGTAACAATACTCCGGACGGGAGCCTGCGCTCTACGAGCCGGGCGACTGGGATGGCCACAGGCTAGGCAGGTTGACCACGATCGCCTCCTGGGTGCTGCGGGCGATCACGACGACCGCCTCGGTGTCGCCGGGATTCTCCTCGCGGTGCGGGGCAAACGGCGGGACGAAGATGTAGTCCCCTGGCCGGCCCTCGAGCCGGACTTCGCGGTCGCCGTCCGCGAAGACGAAGACTGGCGTCCCCGCGACCACGTAGATCGCGGTCTCGGACTCGCCATGATGATGGTCACCGGATCGGGCCCCGGCAGCGACGTGGGTCTGCCCCATCCAGAGCTTGTCCGCGCCCACGGTCTTGCCGGAGATGGCCTCCCGCCGCGACATCCCCGACGTCTGGGTCGTGTCGCCGCTGAGCTCGCCGCCCTTGACCTGTGAGAGCGGCGTCCGCGACAGGGGCCCGTGCCAGTGATCTTCGCTCATGGGGCCACGGTAGCCGCCTCCCGTCCGCCTCCGCCATGCCGGCTTGTCGGGGACAGTCACCGATGACTCTCCGTGGAGCCGCGATCGGCTAAATATCGCTTTAGGCTTTATTGTTATCAAGCCGGTTCCTGGGCGCGACCCAGGTGAGACAACTACCCGGCAGTAATAGCGTTCATGCAGGCAGCAGACCCATCAATTGTCACTGGCGGGGTAAAGGAACGCCGATTTCGACCGATTCGACCGTCTGGGGGAAAGGCGTCGATAAGCTAGGCGTGGCTGGGGGCTGGTCAGTATTCTGGCCGTGCCGCCCGACGGGGCCAGCAAGCCGGCGGCACCCTGGCGCAGACGCGAGCAACGGCAGCCGGTGGCGGCGCAGGCCCGGTCGGCGTGCCTGCGGCAACGCCACCCCCGTTGCGGTCGAACCTGGTGACCAGGATCGCGAACGACCTCGCGAGCCGGGGGTCACGTCGACCTAGCGCAGCGCGCCAGCCGAGCAAGTCACATGAGGAAGGGACACACCATATGAAGGTCCGGAGAGGGATTCCCGCGGTCGCAGCGCTGGCCGTGGTTGCCCTCGCTGCCGCTGGCTGCAGCAGCAGCTCTAGCAGCAGCTCAGGCGCGACCGGCGGCTCCAGCAGCGCCGCGTCCGGCGGCAACGTCGTCGACGTCTACTCCAGCCTGCCGATGCAGGGCCAGTCCAACGCGCAGACCATCCCGCTGGTCAACGGAATCAAGCTGGCGCTGGCGCAGGCGAACAACAAGGCCGGGCAGTTCACGGTCAACTACAAGGAGTTGGACGACTCCACCGCGGCGGCGGGCAAGTGGGACCCGGGCCAGACCCAGGCCAACGCCAAGCAGGCCGCGACCGACCCCAAGGCCGTGTACTACATCGGCGAGTTCAACTCCGGTGCCTCCGAGGTGTCGATCCCGATCCTCAATCAGGGCGGGGTCCCGCAGGTGAGCCCGGCTAACACCTACGTCGGCCTGACCACCAGCCTGCCGGGCAGCGCGGCCGGCGAGCCGACCAAGTACTACCCGAGCGGGACGCGCACCTACCTGCGGATCGTACCGATCGACTCGATCCAGGCCGCGGCTGACCTGATGGCCATGAAGCAGGCCGGCTGCACCAAGGTCGCCGTCGCCAACGACAAGGAGGCCTACGGCTCCGGCCTGGCCACCCTGCTCGGCCTGGAGAAGGGCTTCTACGGGGTCAACATCGTCAGCAACACCGGCATCGACCCGACCGCTGGCAACTTCCGCACCTACGCTCAGACCGTGAAGGCCTCCGGCGCGGACTGCTTCTTCTTCGCCGGCATCGTCTCCAACGGCGCGGTCCAGATCACCAAGGACATCAACGCGGCGATCCCCACCGCCAAGATCTTCGGTGGTGACGGCCTCTGCACCGACACCTACACCGCGGCTTCCAAGGGAGGCGTCCCGGCCGCGATCGACCCGCTCATCGAGTGCACGGTCGCGACCTTGAACCTCGCGTCCTACCCGGGCGGCAAGGACTTCCTGGCCGCCTACAAGGCCAAGTACGGCTCGGCTGAGCCCGACCCGTACGCGATCTACGGCTACGAGGCCATGAAGCTCGGCCTGGACACGATCGCCAAGCTCGGCGCCGACGGCGGCAACAAGGCCAAGGTGCTCGCGGCGCTGTTCGCGACCACGGCCCGCTCGTCGGTCCTCGGCACCTACGGCTTCGACAAGAACGGCGACACCACGCTGAAGTCCTACGGCCTGTACAAGGTCGGCTCGGACGGCGAGCCGACGTTCTCGACCACCCTGACCCCGGACAAGACGGTCGGCAGCAGCTGACGGTATCGTAAACGGCACCTTGGCGGGGGGGGGGCGGGGTCACACCCCCCCCCCCCCCCCCCCAAGGAAGGGGAGGGCAAGGGGAACAACCACACAAACAACCAAACACCCCCCCCCCCGGGGGGGGGGGGGCCGCCCGAGAGCGCGCGCCG
>JAICYD010000008.1 GCA_025934375.1 Streptosporangiaceae bacterium
GGCGGAGGAGGCCAGCTGGCGGCAGGCCGCCGGGGTGCGGCCGGTGATCTCGGCGACCTCGGCGAAGGGGTAGCCGAAGACGTCGTGCAGGACGAACGCGACCCGCTCGGCGGGGGTCATCGACTCCAGCACGACGAGGAACGCCATGCTGACCGACTCATCCAGGGTGACCCGGTCAGCCGGGTCCCCCGTCATGCCGCCCGGCCGCCCGGGCTCCCACTCCGCCGGGTCGGGCAGCGGCTCGGGCACCCACTCGCCCACGTAGCGCTCCCGCCGCGCCCGCGCCGAGCCGAGCACGTCCAGGCAGACGCGGCTGGTCACCGTGGTCAGCCACGCGCCCGGGGAGGCGATGGCGTCTTGGTCCGGCGGCGGCAGGGCGTACCAGCGGGCGTAGGCCTCCTGGACGGCGTCCTCGGACTCGGCCAGCGAGCCCAGCAGCCGGTAGGCGAGGTTGATCAGCTGGCGCCGCTCGCCCATGACCGCACTGTTGACGGCACTGCTCATTGTCTTGCCCTTCCCCGATCGCGCCTGTCCCTACCAGCTCGACGACATAGCGGCCCGAATTGTGAGGCCACCTCGCCTCCTGACATTCCGCGGAGCTACCTCGTCGTACTGGCGAGAGGCAGAACACGCCCGTGAAAAGCAAGGAGATGACGATGGAAGCCCGTCTGGATTACCTCGCCAGCCCGCTGGTGATGAAAGTCGTCAAGCACATCAACGCCGCCCAGGCCGTCCTGCACGATTCGGCCCTGCCCGCCGCCACTCAGGAGCTCATGAAGCTGCGGGCCAGCCAGATCAACGGCTGCGGCTTCTGCACCGACATGCACATCAAGGACGCCCTGCACGCCGGGGAAGGCCAACAGCGGCTGAACCTGGTCGCCGCCTGGCGCGAGGCGAAGGTCTTCACCGACCCTGAGCGGGCCGCGCTGGAGCTCACCGAGCAGGGCACCCGCATCGCCGACGCCGCCGGCGGCGTCACCGACGAGGCCTGGGCCACCGCCGCCAAGTACTACGACGATGAGCAACTCGCCGCGCTGGTGACGGTCATCGCCCTCATCAACGCCTACAACCGGATGAACGTCATCGTCCGCCAGCCCGCCGGCGACTACCAGCCCGGCCAGTTCGGCTAAGAGCGCTTTCCCGCGGCCCGCGGCCCGCGGCCCGCGCGCCACGGGCGGCGCCGGCATAGGCTGCCATGCCATGGAGGACAAGCCTTCGACCGCGCGGGGCGCGCCGCAGCTGACGGCCGAGCTGGCGGCGGCGATCGAGCACGGATACGCGCAGCGCGACCGGGCGGACATGGCGCCGACGATCGCCTACTTCGAGGCGCTGCTCGCCCAGTACCCGGATCACCCGGTGCTGATGTATGAGGTCGCCGGGGCCTACGACACCGCCGGGCAGGAGGCGAAGGCGCGCGTGCTTTACGAGCGCGCGCTGGAGCTGGGGCTGGCCGGCGAGCCGCTGCGGATGTGCCTGTGCCAGTACGGCAGCACGCTGCGCTGGCTGGGGCGGCATGAGGAGTCGCTGGCCGTCTTGGACCGGGCCCGGCGCGAGTTCCCGGATTCCGACGCGGTCCGCGTCTTCCGCGCGCTCACGCTGAGCGAGGCCGGGCAGCGGGACGGGGCCGTCGCCGAGCTGCTGACCGTGATCACCGCCCACGCCGAGCTGACCGACCTCGGCCGCTACGCGGTCGGCCTGGCCGGGCTCGCCCGGTGGCTAGCCGACGGGCGGCCCGGCTAGCGTTTCACCCGCCAGAGGCTAGTCACCTGGCCGGAGGCGGCCAGGGGACTAGCGGGGACGCAGGCCCCGTCCGGTAAACTCGCCCAGCCACCCCAACGACCATGCGGAAGGTGCGACCATGGTCCAGCGCCAGTTCCCCAAGCCTGCCGAGATCTTCGAGCTGCTGCAGGTCAAGAAGCCCGTGCTGGACGGGAGGCGGCGTCGCCTGGAGGCCGCGCAGACGATTTACGACCTGCGCGACATCGCCCGGCGGCGCACCCCGCGCGCTGCGTTCGACTACACCGACGGCGCGGCCGACGGCGAGATCTCGCTGACCCGAGCCCGGCAGGCGTTCGAGGACGTCGAGTTCCACCCGCAGGTCCTGCGCGACGTCGCGGACGTCACCACCGCGACGACGATCTTCGGCGGCCCCTCCGCGCTGCCGTTCGGGATCGCGCCCACCGGATTCACCCGGCTGATGCAGACCGAGGGCGAGGTCGCCGGCGCCGGGGCGGCGGGGGCGGCCGGGATCCCGTTCACCTTGTCGACGCTCGGTACGACGACGATCGAGGGCGTGCAGGCGGCCAACCCGGACGGCCGGAACTGGTTCCAGCTGTACGTCATGCGCACCCGCGAGGTCTCCTATGAGCTGACGAAGCGGGCCGCCGCCGCTGGCTTCGACACGCTCTTCTTCACTGTCGACGCCCCTGTCGCGGGCGCCCGGCTGCGCGACAAGCGCAACGGGTTCACCATCCCGCCGCAGATCTCGCTGGCCACGATCGCCAACGCGATCCCGCGGCCGTGGTGGTGGTATGACTTCCTCACCACGCCCAAGCTCGAGTTCGCCTCGCTCACCTCGACCGGCGGCACGGTCGGGGCGCTGCTCGACTCCGCGATGGACCCGACGATCTCCCTCGACGACCTGGCCGTGATCCGCGAGCTGTGGCCGGGCAAGATCGCGATCAAGGGCGTGCAGGCCGTCCAGGACGCCAAGACGCTCGCCGGCCTGGGCGTCGACGGCATCGTGCTGTCCAACCACGGCGGCCGGCAGCTCGACCGCGCCCCGGTCCCGTTCCACCTGCTCCCCGACGTGGTGCGCGAGATCGGCGCGGACGTGGAGGTCGTGATCGACACCGGCATCATGCACGGCGCCGACATCGTCGCCTCGATCGCCCTCGGCGCCCGGTTCACCCTCGTCGGCCGCGCCTACCTCTACGGCCTCATGGCGGGCGGGCGCGCCGGGGCCGACCGGGCCATCGCGATCCTCGCCGAGCAGGTCGTCCGCACCATGAAGCTGCTCGGCGCGCACTCCCTCGACGAGCTCACCCCCGCCCACGTGACCCAGCTCCGCCGCCTGCTCCCCCGCTAGCCGCCCTGCCTCCGGGCCCTGAGCCCCGGGCCCCGGCGGCGATGGCGCCCTCGCGTCCCCCGCCAGGGCGGCGATGGCACCCGTCGCGCCCCCTTTCCCAGGGCCGGCGATGGCGCCGGCGCGCGCCCGGTACTGGCCCGCCACTCGCCCGCCCGGCACCCTCCTGAGAGCGCCGGCGACTATCGAGGAGGATGGGTCCCCTTTCGGATTCGCAGGTCTTGCCCTGATTTGAGAAGTTAGCTGTGCAAGTTCAGTAGACGCAAGTGCACTTCCCAATCTTCACCCCGGCCGCGATACCCGCCTGTGAGGGATTACCGAATAACGTCCGTAACCTGCGCACAGAGCATAGGTATAGACCTAGATGCATACCTAGCTTCAGTCATAATCTTGCGAGCCGCGCAATTGCATGATTAGGTTAGCGGCAAGTGCTTCACCCCGATCTCCTCTGATCAAGACGCCGCCTAGGCTTACCGGGCTTCCCCTCATCCGGTTTGCCTGGGGGGATCATCACGGTGCCGGTCAATGGGAAGCAGCTGAGGAAGATATGTCGCACGCCATAGACGCGGCCCGGGCCCGCCGGGGAGCCAGGATCATTTCGCGTCCGCCATTGCCGGCCACCGGCGATGGCGGCACCGTGACCACGGTGTCGCTGGACGTCCACAAACCTGAATGCCTTGCCCGCCGCACGGTGATCACGGTGCTGGACCGCCTGGGCGTCTGCGCCGAGCGGCGCGACGAGGTTGAGCTAGCGGTCGCCGAGCTTGTCGCCAACGCCGGACTGCACGCTCCCGGTCCCCGGGAACTGCGCGTCTGCGTTGGCGGGGACGCCGTGACGCTCGCCGTGGCCGATGGCGGCGGCGATTACGCCGTGATCGCGCGAATCCTCGCCGATCCCGGTGCCGGGGTGCCGTGGTACGAGGAGCACGGCCGGGGGCTGCGGATCGTCGCGGCCTTGTTTCCCGGCGCATGTGGTGCCGCGCCTGTCGCTGCCGTCCGCGGGGGCGGCGGCAGCGACAGGCCGGCCAAGGAAGTGTGGGTCACGCTGCCCCTAGGGGGCCACGGCGATGGCCTGGATCAACCGGGCCCGTCCGGGCGATAGGGCAGCGGTCAGGTTCACGGCCTTGCCCGCGAAGTCGGCCATGAAGTCAGGCGGCCGAGCGGCTCCCGGTCATTGACTGGTCCCTGGCGCGGTGGACGGCATGGGCTGGCTGGGCGTGAGCCGGCGAAGGGCGTCCTCGTCGCCCTCGGCGCGCAGGCCCTTGTCGCGGGCCTCCCCCAGGGACAGCAGGCCGGACAGGTACCCGCCGATCAGCCGGGCCTCGCCGGACAGCCTCGCGTCGGCTGCGGCCGGGCGGCCGCGGCGGACCTCGAATCCGCCGTCGCCGCCGCCCGCGCCGTCATCATGGCTGACGAGGTGGACCGGCGCCTCGGGGGTCTCGATGGCGATGGTGAGCGGGCCGCGCTCGGGGTGGGCGTCACGCAGGCGCGCCGCGGCGATCATGCCCAGCCAGCTCCCGTGGACCACGTCCCCCTCCCGGTCGAGGTACATCGTCGGCAGGCCCCACTCGGTCAGCGCCTCGATCACCGGCCGCAGCTGACGCCCGCGCTCGGTGAGCTGGTACAGGCCGGTGGCGACCGGCGGCGGGGCGTCGACCCGGGTGAGCAGCCCGCTTTCCGCCATCTCGGCCAGGCGGGCCGCCAGCAGGTTGGTGGCGATGCCCGGCAAGCCAGCGCGCAGGTCGGTGAACCGCGACGGGCCCTGCATGAGCAGTTCCCGTACGATCAGCAGCACCCAGCGATCGCCCACCAGGTCAAGGGCCCGCGCCGCCGCGCAGTACTGGCCGTAGGTCTTCATCCGCGCCGCTCCCGGTTCATGCGTCCCGTCGCCGTCGGTAGCGCCCCGCCCGCCCGGATCGCCGCGTCCTGCGTGCCCGGTCATGCGTGCGCTTCCCTCCTGGCTTCTACCGCACCGATTTCTACCGCACCAGCCGCCACGCCCGGCGGCTGCTCGGGCTGGGACGGCAGGAACAAGGCCACCAGGATGGCCCCGGCCGCCGCCACTCCCCCGGCGACGAGCGCGCCGATGCTCAGGCCGCGCAGGAACGCGTTGGTCGACGCGAGCTGCAGGGCCTGCCCGAGGCCGGGATTGCCGTGCGCCGCGATCGTGCCCGCGGCGGCGTAGGCTGCGCCGACGCCCTGGTGCGCGATCGCCGCGACCTGCCCCGGAACGCCGTGCGGCATCGCGGCCGTCAGCCGGGACCCGTACACCGACGCGTAGACGCTGCCCATGACGGCGACGCCGAGCGTGCCGCCGACCAGCCTGGTCGAGTCGTTGACCGCCGACCCGACGCCGGCCCGGGACCGCGAGACCGCGCCCATGATCGACTCGGTGGCCGGCGCCGAGGTCAGGCCCATGCCGAGGCCGAACACCACCATCTGCACCGCGATGATCGGGTAGCTGAGCGTCGCGCTGGTGATCGCCGCCGCCCCCGCGTAGAACCCCGCCATCGCGATCAGGCCAATGCCGACGATGAGCTTGGTGCCCGCCCGCACGGCCAGCTGCGTTCCGGCGACCGACCCGAGGCCGACCGACAGCGCCACCGGCAGCAGCCGCACGCCGGTGCTCAGCGGCGCGTACCCGCGCACGAACTGGAAGTACTGAGTGATCAGGAAGATGAAGCCGAACAGCGTGAAGAACGAGATGGTGACCGCGGCGCTGGCCACGCTGAACCGCGGGTTGCGGAAGAGCCGCACGTCGAGCATCGGGTGGGCGGCCGCTCGCTCGCGGGCGATGAAGGCGGCCAGCAGGATCGCCGCCCCGGCGAAGCCGGCAACGCTGCGCGCGGCGGTCCATCCGTGGGTGGGCGCCTCGATGATGGTGAACACCAGCAGTGCCATGGTCGCCGCCGACAGGATGAGGCCGGGAATGTCCGGGGCCTGCGCGCCCGGGTCCTTCGACGCCGGCAGGACCAGCGCCGCCAGGATCGCGGCGGCCGCCGCGATCGGCGCCATGACGATGAAGATGCTCACCCAGGTGAAGTGCTCCAGCAGCCAGCCGCCGGCGATCGGGCCCATGGCGATCGCCGCCCCGCCGACCGCGCCCCACAAGCCGATCGCACGCGCCCGCTCCCCGCGCTCGGTGAAGACGTTGGAGATGAGCGACAGCGTGGCCGGGAAGGTCATCGCGGCGCCCAGGCCCATCACCGCGCGGGCCGCGATGAGCTCCGCCGCCGTGCTCGTGAACCCGCCGGCCAGGGACGCGGCCCCCACGACGGCCAGCCCCGCCAGCAGCATGCCCTTGCGGCCGAACCGGTCCGACAGGGCGCCGAACGTCAGCAGCAGCGCGGCGAAGACCAGGTTGTAGGCATCGACGACCCACTGGAGCTGGGTGGTGGTGGCGTGCAGCTCGCGCACCAGGGCGGGCAGCGCCACGTTGACCAGGGTCGTATCGAGGTTGACGAGGAACGCCGCGAACAGCAGCGCGCCGAGGATAAGTGGCTTGGATCTCATAGTTGAGATTCTCAAGTATCTACTTTAAAAAGTCAACTATCCAGCCCGGGGCCCGGCTCGCCCGCCCGATACCCGGCGGGCGGCGGGGTACCGCGACGAGGTGACGTCAGCCGGAGCGCCCGGGCAGCACGGCCGCCGCTATCAGGCCGGCGAACGCCAGGGCGGCCGCGACGACAAGGCCGGCCCGGAAGCCATTGCTGAACGCCTGCGGCGACGTGATGGCTCCGGCCGCGGCGAACGCGGCGCCGCCGATGGCCACGCCGAACGCGCCGCCCAGCTGGCGCATCGTGGCGAAGGCACCGGAGGCCTTGCCCACGTCGGCCAGCGGCGTGGTGGCCGTCGCCGACCTGGTCAGCGACGGGATCGCGATCGCCAGGCCCACGCCGGACGTGGCGATGGGCGCGACCAGCGCGCCGTAGCCGACGCCCGGCGTCACCACCTCGGCCAGCCAGGCCACCGCGGCCGCCTGGACCGCCAGCCCGGCCACGGACAGGGACCGCGTGCCGATCCGGTCGGCGAGCGCGCCGGCCGGCGATGCCAGCAGGAACGGCGCTATGCCCCACGGCAGGAGCCGCAGGCCCGCGCCCAGCGGGTCCTGGCCGCTGACGACCTGTAGGAACTGGGGCATGAGGAACACCACGACGGTCAGTGACCCGTTCAGCGCGAAGATCGCGACGTTGCCCGCCGCCAGGGCACGCGACCGCAGCAGCCGGGGCGGCAGCATCGGTGCCGCGGCGCGGCGCTCCCAGGCTCCGAACGCGACGGCCGCCACCGCCCCGGTGGCGAGCGCGCCGATGGTCTGCGCGCTCCCCCAGCCCGCCTCGTTGCCGCGGATCAGGCCCCAGGCCAGGCCCAGGGCGGCCACAACGGCCAGCAGCACCCCGGGCATGTCAATCGTGGCGCCCGGCCGGGGCGGCTCCGCCAGCCGGGTGAGCACCAGCGGCACCGCGGCCAGCGCGACCGGCACGTTCACCCAGAACACCCACTGCCAGCCCAGCCCCTGGGTGACCGCGCCGCCGAGGACCGGGCCGAGCACCACCGCCACGCTGGTGATGCTGCCGTACATTCCGATCGCCCGGCCGCGCCGGTGCGGCGGGAACGCCATGTTCAGCAAGGCCAGCGCCATCGGCATGATGGCCGCCGCGCCGGCCCCCTGCACGGCCCGGGCGGCGATCAGCACTCCCACGCTGGGCGCCAGCGCGCACGCGGCGGACGCCACCGCGAACAGCGCCAGCCCGGCCGCGAAGACGCGCCGCCGGCCGAGCATGTCGCCCAGCGCCGCGCCGGTCAGCAGCAGCACCGCGAAGCTCAGCGTGTAGGCGTTGACCGTCCACTCCAGGCCGCCCAGGGAGGCGCCGAGATCGCGCCCGATCGAGGTCAGCGCCGTCGCCACCACCAGGGAGTCCAAGACCACCAGGAACGACGCCGCCGACGACAGGGCCAGCGCCCACCGCTGCGCGGACAGCCGCGCCCCCGCGCCCCCGCCCGCCCCGGCCGCCGGCCCCGCCAGCCCTGTGGCCGGCGGCGCTGTTGTCGGCGGCATTGTTGCCGGCGGCGCTGTGGCCGGCGGCATTGTTGCCGGCGGCGCTGTTGCCGGCGGCGCTGTTGCCGGCGGCGCTGTTGCCCGCTGCTCGCTCACCGCCGTGTCCGGTTCCGCTTTCCCTGCCACGTCTGCCTCCACGCTCCTCATCGTTGCCATCGCGTATGCAGACCCCGCCCGGACCGCTAACTGGTCGCCTCGGGCCGGCCTCATCAAGAGGACGGACGAGACGGCGAGCGCAGGACCACGCTGCCCTGCTCGCACTCGCCCCCGCGATGACGCCATCGCGGTCATGGCGAGCGCCGCCTTCGCTCGGCCTTCCGTCCGTGTATCCGGGACGCGCCGGCGTCCTCCTGAACTGAAAGGGCGCGCTATGCGTTCTGAAGGACAGGGCGCGGGGCGCGCCTTGCGGGGGAAGGCTTGCAGGCCGGGGGGTCAGCATGAGCATGCGCCAGGGGATGGCTGCGCTCAAAATGGCGGGCGGACGATGGTGGCCGGCGTGGTGCGCCCGGTTCGGGCTCGCCGAGGTGTGCGGCACCCTCACCGCCCTCAGCGGCTTCGCCGCCGGGTACCTGTCCACCGGATCGCTGCTGGTTGCCGCCGGGATGGCCACGATGTGCGAGGCCGTCGGGTTCTACGGGTGCATCGGGGTGAAGTCGACGACGGCGGCGTCCCGGGCCACGGCCCACCTCACCGGGTTTCGCCGGCTTGCCGCCGGGACGTGGCACGCGGTGACCGAGCAGCTGGCCTCGTGCGCGGCCGCCGAGGCCCTGGACGCGTTCGTGGTCCGCCCCGGGTGCCTGGCGGGCGCGGCGTGGCTGGCCCGGCCACTGCCGGGCGGCGTGTGGCTCGGGTTCGCGGTGGGCAAGCTCGCCGCCGACGTGGCTTTCTACGGCATGGAGGCCATGGCTCGCCGGGGCCTGGCCCGGCCGGTGGCCGCCAGCCCCCTGGCTCCCGCCCAGCCGGGGCTCTCGCCCCGCTGATACGCCGGGCATCCCGCCGGCGGAAGATGGCGGCATGATCCTCGATCGCTGTGACATCCCCATCGTGGGCGCCCCGCTGGCGGGTGGCCCGTCAACCCCGGAACTGGCCGCCGCGGTCTGCGACGCGGGCGGCCTCGGCTTCCTCGCCGCCGGCTACCTCAGCGCCCCGGAGCTGGAACGGCGCCGCCGCCGCACCGAACAGATCACGAGCCGCCCGTTCGGCGTGAACCTGTTCTGCCCGGGCCCGGCCGGGGACGCCAGCCGGGTGCGCGAGTACGCCGCCGTCATCGAAAAGGACGCGCACGCCGCGGGGGCGGCGCTGGGCGCTCCCCGCCACGACGACGATGACTGGGACGCCAAGGTGGAGTACCTGCTGGCCCATCCGGTGCCCGTGGTGTCATTCACCTTCGGGATCCCGGGGCCGGAGGTCATCGGCGACCTGCGGGCGGCGGGCTGCGAGACGTGGGTCACCGTCACGACGCTGGCGGAGGCGCGCCGCGCCGCCGAGGCCGGCGCGGACCTGCTCGTCGCCCAGGGATACGAGGCAGGCGGGCACCGCGGCGGGGTGAGCGACTCCGCCCACGACGCGGTCGGCCTCATCGCGCTCCTGCAGCTGATCACCGCGCGCCTGCCAACGCCGGTCGCCGCCTGCGGCGGTATCGCCACCGGCGCCGCCATCGCGGCGGTGCTGTGCCTGGGCGCGCGGGCGGCCGCGCTGGGGACGGCCTTCCTGGACTGCCCCGAGGCCGGCACGGCCGCCGTCCACCGTGCCCGCCTGCACGCCGCCCCGCCCGAGGAAGCGCCCCCGACCAGGCTCACCCGCGCGTTCAGCGGGCGCACCGCGCGCGGGATCGAGAACGGCTTCCTGCTGGCTCACTCCGCGGGCGCTCCGGCGGCCTACCCGGAGGTGCACCACCTGACGACGCCGATGCGGAAGGCGGCCCGGGAGGCCGGGCTGGCCGACTACGTGAACCTGTGGGCCGGGCAGGCCTATCCGCTGACGGGCGCCAGGCCGGCCGGGGACGTCGTGCGCGAGCTGTGGGCGCAGGCGCGAGCGGTCCTCGGCCAGTCATCCGCGCGGCACGCGTGATGACCACCCGATGGGTGCGTAGTTAGGCACGGATCCCGGCGAGCAGGGCGCGCCAGGCGGTGGCGGGGATGGTCAGCACCGCGCCCGCGCGGGCGGTGGTGTCCCGCACCTGGACACCGGCCCTGGCATCGCCGACCTCGACGCACGCCGCGCCGCCGTTGCCGCTGCAGCTGGACGTGCGCCACGCGCCGACCTCGACGCACTGCGCGCCGCCGTTGGGACTATAGCTGGACTTGCGCCAGCCGGGGCTTACTGCTGCTGGCTCCACTGCTGGATCGCCTCCGTGATGAGGGCCCGCGTCTCCTCGATGCTGAGGGCGTGGCCTTGGATCTGCCGGAACAACCGGGTGGCCTTGCGGACCACCTTCTTGTCGTCCACGGTCTGGTCCTCCACCGCCACCATCACCACAGTATCGGTGATCTCCTCGCCGCTGGCGATCTCAAATGGCCCCTCCAGCCCCCAGAAGTACCCCTCGTCCTGGATGACCTGGATGCTCACGTTCGCCCGCTCGGACATCTGGAGCAGGTGATTGAGCTGCCTAGTCATTACCTCGGGGGTGCCGACCCGGCGACGTAGGACCGACTCGTGCAGGAGCAGCGTCACGTGCGGTGCGTCCGGGCCGTTCAGGATCGTTTGCCGATCTTGACGGGCGTTGGCCTTTGCGGCGGCCTCGTCCTCACCGAATCCGGCGCGGGTGTTCATGGCATGCGCGTACTCGTAGACCTGGAACAGCCCGGACACGATCACGGGGCACCACAGCAGCAGGTACTCCGCTTCCCGTTCCCGTTCCAGGTACTTCTGGAAGAACTGCGGCACAGGTCCGCGCACGGCGCGGGCGAGCACCAGCATTCCCAGGTACACCTTGCGCTCGCGCTCGGTGGCGTTGCACTTGGCCATGATCGCGTCGAACACGTCCTGGGTCGGGGGCTGGTACCCCGATTCGGCCTTGGCGATGACATCCCGGCTGACATGGATCGCAACGGCCAGTGCGTCCTGCGTGGCATATCCCGCCTCCGCGCGGAGTTCCGCCAGCAGCTCGCCGAGCTTCGCGGCGGGGTCCTGCTCGGGGTTACGGCTCTTTGGGCGCGGCATGAGCGGGGCCTCCGTGAGGTAGGGAAACGTTAGTGCGGGATGTGCGTACGGATAGCGTAAGCCGCTGTTTGCGTGGCACGGTGGATTTCCTGAGATAACACGCCGGATTTCATGAACGGGAACCGCCGCCAGGGGCGCGGGCCATTCCGTGATTCCGGCATGCCCATCATCTGGCCGCGACGGAGCCGCACTGTGAATGGCATGAATTCCCGCACGCTGACACCGCCTGTCATCCCTCCTCATCCACTCGTGTCCAATGGGAACTGGCTGAGCGGGTTTCCGCTTCGATCTTTCCTGGAGCTGGGCGCGTACCGGAACGCGCCGGGCAGCGCGCGTGGTCATGCACGGAACGTGCTGGCGGAATGGGGGCTGGGGCAGTTCACCGACGCGGTGACCATGGTGGTTTCGGAGATGATCACCAACTCGGTGAACGCGACGGAAAAGGTGACCTGGGACGCGGGCGTACCGCCCGTTCGGCTGTGGATGCTCGGCGGGCCGGGCGCCGGCGGGGCCGGGGAGGTGCTGCTGGTGGTGTGGGACGCCGTCGCCGTGGTGCCGGAGATGGGCGCGGCGGGCGCGGACGACGAGTCGGGCCGGGGGCTGGGGATCGTGCACTGGCTCAGCGGGCGGCAGTGGGACTGCTACCTCCCGCCCGCCCCGCCCGCCGGCAAGGTCACCCGGGTGCTGATCGATCACCCCTGGCGCGATCAGCCGCCCGGCTAAGCCGGCGCGGCCGGGACGGCGGAGAAAACCGTGCCGTTCTCCTGATCTCCCGGCCGCGCCGCCCCTTTCCGCGATTGCGTAGTCGCGGGCACTGCCCTGTCCTCGCTGACCATCATCAGCAACGGAAGAAAGGACGCCGGAATGCCAGGCGCACAATGCTCGTGTGGCTTCACCGTCGTTAACGGAGATGACGAGACGATCGAGGATCACCTTCTCTCGGTGTTCACGCCGGAAGGCGATAAGGGCACCGACGGGCAGGCTCACCTGGAAGGGGAAGCAGAGCTGGCGTGCCTTTGCGGGCTCCGGGCGGGCACCGCCGGGGAACTGGACTCTCATTTCCTGGAGATGTTCATCCCGGCGGACCGGGTGGACTCCGGCGGCGTCGAGCACACGGTGATCGCGTAACCAGCCGCGATCTGGTGAGCGGGCTAAGGCCGTTTGATGAGCACTGCTAGCAGGCGCCCGCGCCCGCCTGCGCCACGATGGCCAGGGCCTTGGCCGCCTCATCGGTGATGATGGCCGCGACCCTGGAGTCAGCGGCGAACCTGCGGATGTCGGCGTCGGCGTTCACGGTCCACAGCAGGCACGGCAAGCCGGCGGCCGCGGCGCGGTGCACCACGCCGAAGCGGGCGAGCCGGAAGTGCGGCGCGAGGTAGTCCGCGCGCACCTTGCGAGCCAGACCGACCGGGAACAGCTGACGGTAATGCTGGCGCAGCCGCCACGGCGGCGCGTCCGTTCCCACCAGCAAGCCCGTCTTGACCTCAGGGAAGGCGGCCTTCGCGGCGGCGATGACCGCGGGCAGGAACGAGGTCACCACCATCTGGCCCACGTCCGCGCCGGCCCGCAGGGCGGCCATGACGTCGGGCACGTAGCCGTCTTCCTTGAGTTCGACATCCAGCCTGATCCGCCCGGCGCAGGCCCGCAGCACCTCGGTCAGCAACGGCGGGCGGACGCCGGTCACCGCCACGATGTCATCGCGGGTCAGGTGGCCCACCGGCACGCCGCCCACGGACGCGTCGTGGAACGCGATCAGCTCCCCGTCCCGCGTCCGCCGGACGTCGAACTCCACCATGTCGGCGCCGACGTCAATCGCGTTCGTAAACGCCTCGATCGTGTTCTCGGCCGCCCCGGTCGCCACTCCCCGGTGCGCGGCCACCATAGGACGGCTCACGAACCGCAGTATGCCCTGTGCCACCGGCCCAGGCGCGCCGCCCCGGGCGGATGTCGCCCTTGGCTGCGCGCCTGGTGTGCCGGGGTGCCGTGACAGCGGAGGCGTCCTTAGCTGACCGGGGTCAGCTCGTAGCCCACCTGCAGCCCCTGGGCGTTGACGGCGGTGCCGACGATGACTCCGCTGTCGTTGATGCTGGCCGCGGTGGTCAAGGTGACGCCCGAGCCGGCTGGGATGAGGGTGTTGAGGTCGGTGGCGGTGCCGTTCTGGTCAATGAACGCCCGGCCGGCGCCATCGCCGACGATCACGCCATTGACGTTGATCCCGGTCGCCTCGGCGTCGCCACCTCCCGGGAAGCGCAGGTCGGTGGCCTTGCCGTTGGCCCACAGCACGGCGTGCGCGTTGCCGTCGGCGGTGAGCACCGAGGCGCCGACGGCCTGGCCGGAGGCGTTGACGGCCAGCGCTGCCGAGGTGAGCGTCCCGGTCAGGGCCGGGAACTTCTTGATCGCGCCGTTCACCCACTCGACCGCCACCGCGTCCTGGGTCGTGGTGTCGGCGTTGCCGACGATGGTGGTGCCGGCGCTGTTGACGGCGGCCGCGTCGGCGTCGACGCCCTTGGACAGCAACGGCAGGACCTTGACCGTGCTGCCCTGGATCGTGAAGGACTTAGTGAGGTCGCCGTTGCTGCCGGGGGTCTGGCCGAAGCCGACGATCAGCCCGCTGTCGGTAATCGCCGTGGCCCGGGTGTTGAAGAAGCTCGCCGCGAGCGTGGGCAGTTGCGACAGGTCGGCCGGCGTGCTGCTGCCCGCCGGCCACTCGAGCGCGGTGAACACGCCGGTGTCGGAGTTACCGACTACCTGGTCGGCGTTGTTGAGGCCCGCGGCGCTGGCGAACGCTCCCCCGGCGGCCTGGCCGGCAGGCGGGTTGAGGAACAGCGGCGTTCCCCCGGCCTTCGCCACGAAGGGCGAGGAGAAACTGTCTCCCTGCTGGGGGGCGGAGCCGACGATGTCGCCGTGATTGTTGATCGCCTGGTACTGCGAGTCCGCGGACGTGCTGAGCGTGAGCCGGTACTTGGCGGGGGTGGCGGCCTGCGCGGTCCCGGCGACAGCCGTGGCCGCCATCGCGGTCCCGGCGACGGCGAGCGTCGCGATCAGCGGCCTGCGCACCCGCGTGGTCCATGAGCGGCGTGAGAGGAAGGGCACCTGGTACTCCAATCTGGACGATCTGTCATCTACTAATCTACTTAGTAGATTAGTAGATGACAAACCGGCCGCCCGCCGGCGACCGTCGCCGCCGGGTCAGGCCGCCGGGACCGGCCCGAGCGCGAGGGCCACCAGCGCCGGGGTCAGCGCCAGGAGGAGCGGGCACAGCGCCAGCCCCGCCACCCCGGCGCGCAGGAACAGCCGGTGCGCCCGGCGCAGCGGCTCGGCCGGGCGCAGCAGCCGGGTCACCCGGCGGGCGACGTCGGTCGCGGCCGCGGCCATGGCGGGCTCGTGGCTGCCACCGGTGGCCAGGGTCACCAGCGCGGCGGCTACCACGGAGCCGGAGTCGCAGGCCCGCGCGGCGGCGTCGTCCGCGTGCAGCTCCGCCAGCCGCGCCACCTGAGTGTCAGCCTCGCGCAGCAGCGGGACGAACGGGAATACCACGCGGCCGGCCCTCGCCATCGTCATGAGCAGGTGGTGGCGGCCGGCCAGGTGCGCTCGCTCGTGAGCCAAGACTGCGGTCAGCTGAGCGGGGTTGAGCAGGCGCAGCGCGCCCGTGGTCAGCACCACCGTCGGCTGCCGTCCGCCCAGGCAGTAGGCGGCCGGGCTCGGATGCTCCACGACGGTGGCCCTCAGCCCTGGCATCTCCCGGCCGACCAGCCGGGCCGTTTGCGCGTGGCGCAGCGCCTCCCGCCTTGCCGCACGCAGCCGGGCCGCGCTGGTGAGGACGGCGCGGACCACGACGACCCCGGCCAAGGCCAGGCCGAGCACGGCGGCCGCGCTGCCGCCGGGCGTGGCGTAAGTGTCGCGGAGCCGTCGCGCGCAGGCCCCGATGAGGTCGCTGAGCCCGCCGCCGATCGCGGTCCCGTGGACCGCCAGGGTCAGCCCGGCCAGCGCGATCGCGACGATCACCGACCAGGCGGCGGCCAGGTAGCCGGCGATCGCCAGCATCGGCGCCCTGTCGGGCCACGCCGCCTGGCGGGTAAGCCGGGGACCCAGCACCCCGACGGCGGCCGCGTACGCGAGCAGCGCGGTCCCGATGATCACTACGCCTCGCCCGGCTCGGGCCGTGGACGGGCGCTGTCGAGCGCCTGCTGCAAGAGCGCGGCGTCCCGCGGGCTGAGCTGGAGGACGAAGTGCGCGAGGGCCGTGCGCCGGTCCGGGTTGGTCTCGAGTGCTTCCTGCATGAGCGCCGCAGTGTACCCCGACCGCGATCTGGTGGGCATGTAGCGCCACGCCCGGCCGTCCCGCTCCCGTTCCAGCCAGCCCTTGTGGTAGAGGTTCTCCATCACGGTCATCACCGTGGTGTAGGCGGGCGGGCGGTCTGGGCGCAGCCCGTCGACCACCTCGCGGACCAGCGCGGGCTTGCCCAAGGCCCACAGCCGGTCCATGATCGCCGCCTCCAGCTCGCCGAATTGGTGCATCCGTGAAACCCGCGCCTCCGCCGTCGCCGCCGCAATCTACTAGGGACGATAGTATACAGGCCGGATCAGGAGCGCCGCCGGTAAGTCGGCCGCGGGAAAGGCGCGGTCGGCGGTCCAGGATTCCAAGACGATGAGGGTCTTGCTGGACGTGACCCGGCGGCTACGGCGCATCTCGTCGATCACCTCCTGCAGGTGGCGCATGTCGCGGGCGCGCAGCCACACCAGGGCGTCCGGGTCGCCGGCGATGGTGAACACCGCCTGGGTCTCGGGCTGCCGCGTCGCCGTCGCCTTGATGTCATCGACGTTGGCGCTGCCCAGGAAGCGCAGCTCGGTGAACGCCTCGATGCCCCAGCCGAGCTTGGCGTAGTCCACGCGCACCGTGAACCCGGTGATGACGCCGTCGCGCTGCATCCGGTCGATCCGACGCTTTACCGCCGCCACCGACAGCGTGACCCGGTCGGCGATGTCCGACAACGTCCGCCGGGCATCCTGCCGCAGCAGCGCCAGGATCTCGCGGTCAGTCGGGTCCAGCGCGGTAGCCTCCATGAACCGGCAGGGTAACGCAAAGATCCGGCAGTCAATAGCCTTCCGGCTCTCATTCCTTGCGTGTTAGGCCGTTTTCAGGCCCCAGGCGTTGCGCCGCTCCTGCGGTCGTTGTTCATTAGCGTGATGAGCGCGTTCACCCTCGACGACCGTTACCTGCGCGAGGACGGCGAGGTCTACCTCACCGGCGTCCAGGCCCTGGTCCGCGTCATGCTGGACCGGCTGCGCGACGACCGGCGCGCGGGGCGCCAGACGGCCGCGTTCATCTCCGGGTACGAGGGCTCGCCGCTCGGCGGGCTGGACCTGGAGGTGGCCCGCCGCCGCCCGCTGTTCCAGGGCTTTCAGCTCGTGCACCAGCCGGGGCTGAATGAGGAGCTGGCGGCGACGTCGGTGATGGGCACCCAGCTGGCCGCGCCGCTCGGGCTGCGCTGCGACGGCGTGACCGGGTTCTGGTACGGGAAGGCGCCCGGGCTGGACCGCGCCACCGACGCGCTCCGGCACGCCAACATGGCCGGCGCCCACCCGCGCGGCGGCGCCGTGGCGCTGGTCGGCGATGACCCGAACGCCAAGTCCTCCACGGTCCCGTCCGCGTCCGAGGCGGCGCTGGCCGACCTGTCGATCCCCGTGCTGTTCCCAGCCGACCCCGCCGACGTCCTGGACTTCGGCCGCCACGCGGTCGAGTTGTCCCGCGCCAGCGGCCTGTGGACGGCGCTGAAGATGGTCGCCAACGTCGCCGACGCCGCCGGCACGGTCACCGTCAGCCCGGACTGGGCCGCACCCGACTGGACGGCGGAAGGCGCCTACCGGCACGAGCCGAGCGCCCGGCTGCTGGGCGCCGACCTCAAGCGGATAGAGGAGAGCCTGTACCGGGTGCGGCTGCCGCTGGCGGCCAGCTACATCCGGGCCAGCGGCATCAACCAGCTCAGCGCCGGCCCGCGCGACCGGGTCGGCATCGTCACCGCCGGCAAGTCCTACCTCGACGTGCGCCAGGCGCTGCGGGCGCTGGGGCTCGGCGAGGAGGAGGACCGGCGGCGCGTGGGCATCCGGCTGCTCAAGCTGGGCGCCATCTGGCCGCTGGAGCCAGCCATCGTGCGCGAGTTCGCCGCCGGGCTGGGCGAGGTCATCGTCGTGGAGGAAAAGCGCGCCTTCCTGGAGCCCGCCGTCAAGGACGTGCTGTACGGCATGCCCGGCGCCCCCCAGGTGCGCGGCAAGGAGCTGTTCACCGAGGCCGGCGAGCTGGACGCCGACATCGTCGCCCGGGGGCTGCGCACCCGGCTGGAGTGCCACGCCGACCTCGCCGCGGTAATCGGCACCGCCCCGGTCGCGCCCCGCCAGCGCGTTAGCCTGCCGCTGCTCGCCCGGACCCCGTACTTCTGCTCCGGGTGCCCGCACAACTCCTCGACGCGGGTGCCGGAAGGCTCCGCCGTCGGGGCGGGGATCGGCTGCCACACCCTGGCCATGCTGATGCCCTCGCCTGCCGTCGGGGACATCGTCGGGCTGACCCAGATGGGCGGCGAAGGGGCGCAGTGGATCGGCATGGCGCCCTTCGTGGAGACCCCGCACCTGATCCAGAACCTCGGCGACGGCACCTACGCGCACTCCGGCGCCCTCGCCGTCCGGGCCGCCATCGCGGCCGGGGTGAACATCACCTACAAGATCTTGTTCAACTCGGCGGTCGCCATGACCGGCGGCCAGCGGGCCGTCGGCGGGCTGCCCATCCACGTCCTGGCCGAGCGGCTGCAGCGGGAGGGGGCTGCGAAGGTGGTCATCACCAGCGACGCGCCGGCCAAGGTCCGCCGGGACTGCGCCGCCGCCAAGGTCCGTGGCGTTGAGGTCCGGCACCGCGACCATCTCGTCGATGTCCAGGCGGAACTCAGCCGCGTGCCCGGGGTCACCGTGCTGATCCACGAGCAGGAGTGCGCGGCGGAAAAGCGCCGCAAGCGCCGTCGCGGCATCTACCGCGCCCCGGCCCGGCGGGTGCTGATCAACGAGCGCGTCTGCGAGGGGTGCGGCGACTGCGGCGCCGCCTCCAACTGCCTGTCGGTGCAGCCGGTGGACACCGAGTTCGGCCGCAAGACAGCCATCCACCAGGACTCGTGCAACCTGGACTTCTCCTGCCTCAAGGGCGACTGCCCGTCATTCCTCACCGTGACCCCGGGCACGGGGCACGCCCGCGACAAGTCCGGGCCGCCCGCGCCCGGCCTCAGCGGGCGCCGGCCGGTCGCCGACCTGGCGGCGGACGACCTCCCCGCGCCCGTCCCCGATGGCCTTGTCGATGGCCTTGTCGATGGCCTTGTCGACGGCACTGCCACCGCCGGCGGCGACTTCACCGTCCGCATCACCGGCATCGGCGGCACCGGCATCGTCACCGTCTCCCAGGTCCTGGCGACCGCGGCGTTCCTCGATGGACGGCACGTGCGCACGCTGGACCAGATCGGGCTGGCCCAAAAGGGCGGCGCCGTCGTCTCCGACGTCAAGGTCACCGCCGCCCCGGTCACGCAGTCGCCGAAGCTCGCCGAGCGCGAGTGCGACCTGTACCTCGCCTGCGACTCGCTCGTCGGCGCCGACCCGGTCAACCTGCGGGTCGCCGACCCGGCCCGCACCATCGCCGTCGTCTCCACCGCGCAGGTCCCGACCGGGGCGATGATCGCCGATCCCGGGGTGTCGTTCCCCGGCCAGCCGGCCATCCGCGCGAGCATCGACGGGGCCGTCGCCCGCGCCTGGTACCTGGACGCGCAAGGGCTGTCCGGCGCGCTGTTCGGCGATGACCAGTTCGCCAACATCCTCCAGCTCGGTGCCGCCTACCAGGCGGGCGGGATCGGGCTGAGCGCGCAGGCGATCGAGCGCGCCATCGAGGCCAACGGCACCGCCGTGGCCGCCAACATCCAGGCGTTCCGCCGCGGCCGGCAAGCGGTCGCCGACCCCGCCGCCTTGGATCGCGCCCTTACCGGCGAGCCGCCTCTTGCCGGCCAGCACCGCGGCGAGCCTCCCCTTACCGGCCAGCACCGCGGCGAGCCTCCCCTTACCGGCCAGCCGACGCCGGCGACCAGCCTGGCGGCGGCCCGGGTGCGGGCCATCGTGGCCGCCGAGCCGGGGTCGGAACTGGCCCGCGCGCTTGACCCGCGCGTCCCCGACCTCATCGCCTACGAAGACGAGGCGTACGCCGCGCGCTACGCCCGGTTCGTGGAGCAGGCGCGCGCCCAGGCGCCGGAAGCGCCGGAGCTGGCGGTGGCAGTCGCGCGCGGACTGTACAAGCTGATGGCATACAAGGATGAGTACGAGGTCGCCCGGCTGTCCCTCGACCCGGCGCTCGACGCCCAGGTGAGCAGGCAGTTCGGCGCGGGCGCGCGCGTGGCCTACCAGCTGCACCCGCCGCTGCTGCGCTCCCTCGGCATGGACCGCAAGATCTCGCTCGGCCCCTGGTTCCGCCCGGCCTTCCGGGGCTTGCGGGCAATGCGCCGCGTGCGCGGCACCCGCCTGGACCCGTTCGGGCACACCGAGGTCCGCCGCACCGAGCGCGCCCTCATCGGCGAGTACCGCGCCGCGATCGAGCAGGTGCTAGCGGGCGCGCCCGTGGACGAGCGGGCCATCGAGCTCGCGAACGAGCTGGCCGGCCTGCCGGACATGGTGCGCGGCTATGAGGAGGTCAAGCTCGCCAACGTCGCCCGCTACCGCGCCCGCCAGGCGGAGATCCTGGCCAGCCTGGCCCAGCCGTCGCGCGCCGTCCGCTCGGCCTGATGCGGCCCGGCCGCGCCCCCGATCGACGTGGCCGGGTCGCGGGCCATCAGCTCGCGGGCTTGATGTTCTGGTTGACGTGGAAGGCGTTGGCCGGGTCGTAGCGCCGCTTGACCTGCGCTAGGCGGTCGTAGTTGCCTCGGTAGGAGGCCCTGATCCGGTCCTCGCCCTCGGCCATCATGAAGTTGATGTAGGCGCCCCCGGCCGAGGTCGGGTGCAGCTCGGCCCAGTAGTCCTGCGCCCATTGCGTGATGGGCCCGGAGCTGGCGGGGTCGGGGTCGACGCCGACGATGACGCCGGCCCAGCCGCCGTCCCGGTAGGCGAAGGCGGTCGCGTCAGCGGGCACCCGGCTCGCCGCCCCGTCGATCGGGTACAGGTGCATCGTGGAGTGGCCGGTCGGCAGCTGCGCCCCGTACTTGACGTGCACGTCGATCGCCTCGTCGGAGATCTCGCGGAAGAAGTCCGCCTTCCAGTACCAGTACAGCCCGGCCGGGTACAGCGGGTCGAACGCGCTCTGCAGCGCGGTGAACGGCATCTCCTGCAGCCCGACGACCAGCGGCGAGCCGAACGACCGCACTGGCTCCAGCACCTCCTCGGCCTTGGCGTGCGGGCCGGTGTAGCACCAGACGATGGCGCAGGCCTTGCGGCCCCACAGGGACTCGGGGAACGGCGGTGCCGGCGGGATGGTGATCAGGCCGATCCAGCCGCTGAGCTCCTCGGGCAGCGAGGGCAGCAGCCCCCGGTACCAGCGCATGACCGCCGCGGTGTCGGCGAAGTCGTACAGGACCGGGCCGCCGATGACCGAGCCGTGCTCACCGATGTCGTGGCAGCGGAAGGTGAACGACGTGACGACGCCGAAGTTCCCGCCGCCGCCGCGCAGCGCCCAGAACAGGTCGCTGTGCTCGTTGTCGGCGGTGGCCGTCACCAATGACCCGTCGGCCACGACCACGTCGGCGGACAGCAGGTTGTCCACCGTCAGGCCGAAGCGGCGGGAGAGGTACCCGATGCCGCCGCCGAGCGTCAGGCCCGCCACGCCCGTCGAGGCGAGGAACCCCGACGGGGTGGCCATTCCGAACGCGACGGTCGCGTGGTCGACGTCACCCCAGGTGCAGCCGGGGTCGACGCGCACCGTGTGGTCCTGCGGGTTGACAGTGGTGCTGCGCATCCCCGACAAGTCGATGACCAGCGCGTCATCGGCGACCGCGAGGCCCGCGGCGTTGTGGCCGCCGCCCCGGACGGCGATGTCGATGTCATGAGCCCGGGCGAACCGCACGCAGGTCACGATGTCCGCGGTGTCGGCGCAGCGCGCGATGGCGGCCGGGTGCTTGTCGATCATGGCGTTGTAGACGGCGCGGGCCTCGGGGTAGCCGGGCTCCCCGGCCACGATCAGGGGCCCGCGCAAGGCGGCGGATAGTTCCTCATAGGGCGCCATGATGGTCCCCGTTGTGACGCTCATCATTGTCTCCTTCAGGTACGCGTTGCAATGAGCTACGGACCCGACGGTAGGAACCAGGGCGTTCGCGGGGCGTTCGGGTTTACGGCGCGCCGCTCGGCGGCCCGGCGTCCGGCGGCCCGGCGTCCAGCGGCCCGGGATCCAGCGGCCCGGGATCCAGCGGCTGAGCGCCGCGGGCGCGGAGGTCATCCGCGCACCGGCGGACCAGCGCGACGCTGCCGTGACTGGCCGCGAGGGCGGCCGCGGCGCGCAGCCGCGCCACGGCTTGCCCCGGCTTGTCGTAGCCCGCGCGCATTCGCATCACCTCGGGCAGCCACCACAGGTCCTCGTGGAGGCGCCCGGCCGTCAAGGCAGCATCCAGGGTCGCTCGCGCGGCTGCTGGCCGACCCTCCCGGGCCTGCAGGTCGGCCAGCAGCGACAGCCAGTAGGGCCGACGGGCGAAGGCGCCCTCGGCCTTGAGGTTGCCGATGCCTGCCTCGGCCAGCCGGGTGCCCTGGCCGCCGGAGTTGTCCGCGGTGGACCAGCCGTCGAGGATCAGCCCCCACTCCCGGTAGTAGGCGATTTCATACCGCTGGCACAAGGAATGCAACTGCCCGACGACCTCGCGGAGCCGGGGCAGGTCGTGACGCATCTGCTGGGTGACAGCGCTGTAGGCGAGGGCGAGGGCCAGGTTGTACGGGTCATCCATCGCGCGGGGCGCCTCGATCGCCTGCTGGGCCGCCTTCACCGCCGCCTCGTCATCGCCGAGCAGCCAGTGGGCATGGGCTCCCCAGGCCGTCGCGTGCACGTCGACCCGCGTCCCCACGGTGAGCCGCGCCTGGCCGCCGCCCAGGCCGGCCACGACCGCCAGGTGGCGCAGGCCCTCGGCCGGCTTGCCCATGTGGATGGCGGTCCCGCCGACGATGAAGTGTGCCTGGCCCGCGGCGCTGGATCCGGGGGTGGCCAGGGCGAGCGCACGGGCCGCGACCCGGTGGCTGTCGGCCGTGCGGCCCTGGACGAACCATATGCCACCCAGCGCGATCAGGCTCGCCTGCACGAGGTCGCCGCGGCCCAGGGACTCAGCCAGGGCGAGGGAGCGCTGCATGTCCCGTTCCAGGGCGACGGACGCGTAGCCCTGGAGGGCGTTCAGCGGCGCGGCCAGCGCGGTCAGGACCGCGAGTTCCAGGCTGTCGCGATCCCTGCCCTCAGGCATGGCCTTGAGGACCGCCAGGGCCTCCCGGTACAGCCGGATGGCCTCGGCGTACGCGAACCGGCCCGCCGCGACCTGCGCGGCGCGCCGGTGGTAGGCCACCGCCTTGGCCTGGCCGCCGGCCCGCGCGTACTGCCCGGCGAGCTGGGCCGCGACCGGGTCCGCATCCCCGGCGTGCAGCAGCTCCAGGCCCTGGGCGATCCGCCGGTGCAGCAGCCACCGCCGGGCCGGGGGCACCTCCGCGTACGCGGCCTCTCGCAGCAGGTCGTGAGAGAAGTCATACCCGGCGCCGAACTCCCGCAAGATCCGGTCCCGCCACAGCTCGTCGACCGCCGCCACGACCACGTCGGCCGCCAGGTCGCTCGCCTCGGTGAGCAGGTCCAGGGAGAAGTTCGTGCCCACCGCCGCCGCCAGCCCTGCTATCTCCCGGGCCGCCGGGGTCGCCTGGGCCAGGCGCTTGCGCAGCACGTCGGACAGCTCACCAGCCGGCAGGGGCCTGGCGTCTGCGCGGCGCCCGCTGTCCTCGCCGACGCTGCTGCGCGCCGCCTCGATGACGTACAGCGGGAACCCGCCGGTGGTGGCGTGCAGCGTGGCCATGTCGGCCGCAGCGAGGGGCCGCCCGGAGATCGCCTGGGCCAGGCTCGCCGTGGCGGCGGCATCCAGCGGGGATAGGGACAGCTCGGTGAGCAGCCCGGCCGCCTGCATCCGGACGGCCCACGCCGCCAGGGCGGGGTCGCCGCGGCGGGACTCGTCGCGGACGGTGCCCGCCACCAGGAGCGGCGTGCCGTCTCCGGCCAAGCCAAGGCAGAACGTGACAAAGTCGAGCGTCTCCTGATCGCACCACTGCACGTTGTCCAGGACGAGAAGCAGCGGACGGCCCACGGCGATCAGCGCCCTGGCCAGGCCCTCGAAGAACCGGTGCCGCTGCCAGGCGTCCGCGATCATCCACGGCCCGGGATCATGCCCGGCAACGCCAGGGGCCGGCACCAGACGCGCGACTTCGGCCCGCCAGGCGGGATCGAGGGTCGCCGCGGCCGCCTGGACCACCGGATCGCGCAGCCAGTCAGCGACCGGGGCCAGCGCCAGCCGCCCCGGCGCGGCGAAGCACTGCGTGCACACCACCAGCGCGCCCTGCCGACGGGCCAGTTCGGCGACCTCGGTCACCAGGCGGGTCTTCCCGACGCCCGCGCTGCCCACGACGAGCATCACCCCGTGCCGTCCGGCGACGGCGGCCTGCCAGGCGGACCGCAGGACGCGGAACTCGGCCGCGCGCCCGATCAGCGGCGCGCCGGGCTGGCCGGGGCGACGGTCAGCGGCCTGCCCCCTGGCCAGTGCCGTCCCCGCCGGCGTCGCGGTCCCCGCCGGGGGCGCCGCCGGGGCCTGCGCGGTCGGCGGGCCCGGGCGCGCCCGCGTCATGAGCCGCTGGAACACCGCGCGCGTCGCGTCATCGGGGATCACGGCCAGCTCTCGCTCGAGCACCGACGCGCAGTGGTGATAGGTGCTCACGGCCGCCGCCCGGTCGCCCATCTCGGCCTGCAGCCCCATCAGCACCCGGTAGCCGGTCTCTTCCAGCGGCTGCAACTCGATCCGGCGCCGCGCGGCGATCACCGCCCCGGCGAGGTCGCCGGCCCGTGCCCGGGCGGCGCCGACCAGGTCACAGAGCTCCACGCACTGCCGCTCAAGCCGTGCCCGGGCCTCCTGCAGCCAGTCGTCATACACCCCGGGGAGCAGGTCACCGCAGTACAGGGCGATCGCGCGGGCGCCGTGCTCGATCACCGCGTCGTCATCACCGGACCCGGCCGCCGCCAGGGCAGTGGCCCGCTCGGCGTCGAAGACCCGGACGTCGGCGTGGCAGGTCGGCGAGTCCACCCAGCGCACGTCGCGCGCGGTAGCCTGCAGCGAGCCATCATCGCCGAGCACCTGGCGCAGGTGGTGCAGCTCACGGCGCAGGTTGGTCAGCGCCTGCGCGTCGCCGGAATCCGGCCACAGCAGCCCGGCCACCCGCAGGCGGGCGTGCGGGACCCCGGCGTGCACGGCCAGGTAGGCGACCAGGGCGAGCGCGCGCGAAGACCGGACCCGGACGCCGCCGTCGCGGTCATCGGTGATCTGCTGCCCGCCCAAGACAGTCACCCTCAGCACGCCGCCCCCCTCCTCCACCTCCTGACTCTCCCGAGCCTCCCAGGCCTAGCCTCCATCACTTCGCCCCCGTTGACCAGCCCGCCGCCCCGACTCTTGCTGTTATCCTCGCCACCAGCGGCGGGCGCCCATTTCGCGCCACGAACGAGAAGATCGTCACGCTCCGCCTCGGCGTTCCCCACGTGCGCACGCCGGACGACTGCTGCACGATCGCGGCCGGGATCGTGAAGCTCCTCGGCGACCGCGGCCCTGCGGTCGGGCATCCCTGCCAGCGGCCAGCCTGCCCAGTAGGGCGCCCCGAGGGCACTGCCGCCCCCGATGCGGTGCCTGCCGCCGGGGAATGGTGACCTGTCCGCGATGGTTGCCGGGCGCTGCCGCCCCCTGGCCGCCCGTCAGGCGAGGGCCGGCAGCGCCCGGCGCCGGATAAGCGGAATACCAAGGTCGCCAATCCCGCTACACTTACTCGTATCTGGCATTGATCCGGCTATCACCGGGGAGCCCTCGGAAGAACAGGCACGGTTTCCGCGGAAGCGTTCCCACGGAGCACGGCCCTAGTAGAACCGGGCGGGTCTGGCCCGTCATAGCCGGCCAACGAGCGGCCTGTCCTCCCGCGAAGCCCCACCGGGGCCAGCGGGCGGGCGGCAAGCGAGGTGGTACCGCGGTGCGCCCGCGCGGGAGCGGGCGCGTCGTCCTCGCGGCAGTGTGCCCAACGGGCCTGATGGTGACAACCAAAGGCCAGCGGCAAGCGACGCAGCCGCCGAGGAGAGCGACGAACAAGATGGCCACCTACCCGCGCGCTGGCGCCGCCGACGTGCCCGCGCAGCCGGACTTCCCCGAGCTTGAGCGACGCGCGCTCGCTTACTGGCACGCGCACGACACCTTCCGGCACTCGATCGAGCGGCGGGATGACGCGAGCGAGTTCGTGTTCTACGACGGGCCGCCGTTCGCCAACGGCCTCCCCCATTACGGGCACCTGCTGACCGGCTACGTCAAGGACATCGTCCCGCGCTACAAGACCATGCGCGGCGCGAGGGTCGACCGGCGCTTCGGCTGGGACTGCCACGGGCTGCCCGCCGAGGTCGAGGCCGAACGCCTCCTGGGCATCTCCGGCAAGGCCGACATCCTCAAGATGGGCATCGAGACGTTCAACGACGCCTGCCGCGAATCGGTGCTGCGCTACACCCAGGACTGGCAGGAGTACGTCACCCGCCAGGCCCGCTGGGTTGACTTCGCCAACGACTACAAGACGCTCGACCTCCCGTACATGGAGAGCGTCATGTGGGCGTTCAGGCAGCTCTACGACAAGGGGCTGGTCTACCAGGGCTTCAAGGTCCTGCCGTACTGCTGGCGCTGCGAGACGCCGCTGTCCAACCACGAGCTGCGGATGGACGACGACGTCTACGCCGAGCGCACCGACCCGTCGGTCACCGTCCGGTTCAAGCTGGAGACCGGCGAGTGGATCCTGGCCTGGACCACCACCCCGTGGACGCTGCCGTCCAACCTCGCCGTCGCCGTTGGCCGCGACATCACCTACGACGTCCTGCAGTTGCCCGACGGCGAGCGGTACATCCTCGCCCACGACCGGGTCAAGGCGCATGCGAAGGAGCTGGACGGCGCCGTCACCACCGGCTCGTTGCGAGGGGAAGAGCTTGTCGGGCGTCGCTACCAGCCGCTTTTCGACTACCTGGCCGACACCGGCAAGTTCGGCACTGGCAACGCGTTCCGGGTCATCGTCTCCGAGGAGGTGACCACCGAGGACGGCACCGGCGTGGTGCACATGGCGCCCGCCTACGGCGAGGCGGACGCGGCCGCCTGCGCCGACGCCGGCATCCCGACCGTGCTCACGGTCGATGACCAGGGCAAGTACCTGCCGGTCGTGCGCGACTGGACGGGCGTGCACGTCTTCGAGGCCAACAAGCCGATCATCGCCCGCCTCAAGGCGGACGGCGCGCTGGTGCGCCGCGCCGACTACACGCACTCCTACCCGCACTGCTGGCGCTGCCGCAACCCGCTGATCTACAAGGCGGTGTCGAGCTGGTTCGTGGAGGTCACGCAGTTCCGCGACCGGATGGTCGAGCTGAACGAGCAGATCACCTGGATCCCCGAGCACGTCAAGCACGGGCAGTTCGGCAAGTGGCTGTCCGGCGCGCGGGACTGGTCGATCAGCCGCAACCGGTTCTGGGGCTCGCCGATCCCGGTGTGGATGAGCGACAACCCCGACTACCCGCGCGTCGACGTGTACGGAAGCCTGGATGAGCTGGAGCGCGACTTCGGCGTGCGCCCCGATGACCTGCACCGGCCGGGGATCGACAGCCTGACCCGGCCCAACCCGGACGACCCGACCGGCGCGTCGGTGATGCGGCGGGTCCCGGAGGTGCTGGACTGCTGGTTTGAGTCCGGGTCGATGCCGTTCGCGCAGGTGCACTACCCGTTCGAGAACCGCGAGTGGTTCGACTCGCACTACCCCGGCGACTTCATCGTGGAGTACATCGGGCAGACCCGGGGCTGGTTCTACACGCTGCACGTGCTGGCCACGGCGCTGTTTGACAAGCCGTCGTTCCGCTCGTGCGTCTCCCACGGGATCGTGCTCGGCAATGACGGGCGCAAGATGTCCAAGTCGCTGCGGAACTACCCCGACGTCAACGAGGTGTTCGATACCCACGGCTCGGACGCGATGCGCTGGTTCCTGATGGCCAGCCCGATCTTGCGCGGCGGCAACCTGGTCGTCACCGAGCAGGGCATCCGCGAGGGCGTGCGGCAGGCACTGCTGCCGCTGTGGAACTCCTACTACTTCTTCGCGCTGTACGCCAACGCGGAAGGGTACCTGGCGTCGGCGTCGCTGCGCTCCGAGCACGTGCTCGACCGGTACATCCTCGGCAAGACCCGCGCGCTCGTCCAGGCGCTGGGCGACCGGCTCGACGTGTACGACGTCGCCGCCGCCTGCCAGCTGCTGCGCGATTACCTGGAGCTGCTGACCAACTGGTACATCCGGCGGTCCCGGGACCGGTTCTGGGCCGGCGACCGCGCGGCGCTGGACACGCTGTGGACGGTGCTGGAGACCGTGACGCGGGCGACGGCGCCGCTGCTGCCGATGACCGCCGAGACGATCTGGCGCGGCCTGACCGGCGGGGAGTCGGTTCACCTGGCCGACTGGCCGTCGGTGGCGGACTGGCCCGCCGATGAGCCCCTGGCCCAGACGATGGACCTGACCCGCTCGGTGTGCAGCGCCGCGCTGAGCCTGCGCAAGAACCGCCAGCTGCGCGTGCGGCTCCCGCTGGCCACGCTGACGGTGGCCGACGTGTCCGCGGGGACGCTGGCGGAGTTCGGCGACCTCATCAAGGACGAGGTGAACGTCAAGGAGCTGGTGCTGTCCGCCGACCCGGCGTCGCTGGGGACCAAGACGCTGACCGTCAACCCGCGCGCCCTCGGCCCCCGGCTGGGCAAGCAGGTGCAGGAGGTGATCCGCGCGGTGAAGGCCGGCTCGTGGTCGGCCGCCGGCGACGTCGTCGTGGCCGGCGGGGTCGAGCTGCTGCCGGGCGAGTACGAGCTGCGGCTGACCGCCGCCGACCCGGGCTCGACCCTGTCGCTGCCCGGGTCCAGCGGGCTGATCGCGCTGGACACGCGCGTGACCCCGGCCCTGGCCGCCGAGGGGACCGCGCGCGACGTGGTGCGCGTCATCCAGCAGGCCCGGCGCGACGCCGGCCTGGACGTGTCCGACCGGATCGAGCTGGTCATCGGCGCTGACGGCGCGGTCGCGGACGCGGTGCGGGCGCACGCGGCGTTCATCACCGGGGAAACCCTCGCCGTCTCGATGTCCGTGGTGCCCGGGTCGCAGCTCCCGGCCGAGCCTCAGCCGGTGGGCGATCCTCAGCCGGCTGGCAACTCTGCCGTCGGCGGGGCCGCGGAAATCCGTGTCCAGGTCGGTAAGAAGTGAAGATAGGTGCGCAACGGGTCCCGGCTGACTGTCGTTGTCCCGCTATATCCCCCTGTTCCCCTTTCCCTTAAGTGACGGTGACTGGACATGCGCGGACCCGCGCCCTCGCTTTCCTCCCTGCGGCCCGCGGCCCCGTCGGCCAAGCTGCTGCGGCGCGCCCGCCTGGGCGCGACCGCGGTCGGCGGCTTCCTGGTGCCCTGGTCGGCGGTGCTCGCGAAGACGCTCCCGAACACTACGCAGGTACGCCGGTGGTCCACCGCGTGGGCGGGCCTGGACGCCAGTGAGGCCGTCGCCGCGCTGACCACGAGCGCGTTGCTGGCTCGCGGGGACCGCCGGGCGGCGGTCCCCGCGGCCGCCTTCGGCGCGCTGGTACTGGCCGACGCCTGGTTCGACGTGACCACGTCGGCACCCGGCCGTGAGAGCGCCATCGCCATCGCCGAGGCCGCCGTCGTCGAGGTCCCCCTCGCCGCCGCCGCGTTCTGGCTAGCCGCCAAGCTGACCGCCAGCGACCTCCGCCGGCCCTAGCGCTCCCCCGCCACCCCGGCGCCTCGCCCGCGGGCCGCCTCTTGCTGTTATCAGCCGGGGCTGCCAGCCGGGACTGCCCGCCGGCGCCTCGCCTGCCGGCGGCACCTTGCTGTTATCAGCGTGTCGGGCAGTTAGCCAGCCCGCCAACCCCGGGCCGCCAACCCCGGGCCGCTAGTCCGCGAGGCGCTGGCGGGGGACGTGCTCGATGATCGCGTCCGGCCCGGGGAACATGAGCGTGGTCTGGCCGTCCTCGAACCGCACCATGTACGGGGGCTCGCCCCGGTCGCCGCGTACCTCGACGATCTCCCCGTGCCGGTCCGGATGCCCGACGACATGCCCGTGAATGCAGATCCGGTCGCCAGTGGCAGCTTCCATGTCAGTCTCCCTCCGCTGAGGCACCACTCATCCTTCCCAGCCTCCCCCCTGGTGACCCTCCCTGACCAGACCCGGATCCGTACCGGGACACGCACGTGGATAGTTGACCGCGGGCGCACGTGGCCGGGGGCGAACGGGAGCGTCCCCAGGCCCGCGCCCAGCGGCACCGGCGATCCCGGCCGCGCGGCCCCCGCCCCGCCTCTGCGCCACAGCGGCCACCGACGCCCCCGGGAGCCCCCGGCGAGCCCAGACCTCCACGTAATCGTGACAAGACCGCGCTTTGCTATCTCATGGTCGCGCGGGTCATTCATGCCATGATCTGACCAATTAGCGGGTTTCTGGCTCTAGGGGGGATATCGATGCTCTTCAAGCACAAGCACTTGCTGGAGGAATTGCGGGAGAACGGCCGCCATGCGACGGCGGAGATCATCTCCATGCAGACCGAGGGTGGCGGAAACTCGATGCGGGCGAGCCGGGCGCCTGATGACGACCTGACGACCACGTGGACCGATTGCCGGATGGACCTGCGGGTTTTCCCGCCGGGGGAGTCGCCGTTCGAGGCGACGGTGCACACTCGGCTGCACACCTTCAAGTGGAAGGGCGACAAGGTCCCCGTGTGGTATGACCCGGGCAATCGCCACCGGGTCGTGGTCGATTACGAGGAAGACGCGGCGACGAGGACGCGCGCGGTCAACGACGCCGAGCTGTCGCTGCACCGTAACGATTTGCGGCCGGGGCTGGTATGGACGCCCGTGGGGCACGCCGTCTTGCCGCTAGAGGCGATCGCCAAGCCGGGGAAAGGCCGGCTAAAGCACACCGGGAAGCTGGCCGCGCTGCTGACCGGGCCGGCCCAGACCGCCCTGGCGTACCTGCGGGACAACGCCAGCGAGCTCATGCCGCACATCAGCGCCGACTGGCTCGTCCGCAACGACGTGCACCTGGACCAGCCCTACGGGTCGGCTCCCGCCGAACTGGACACCGACAGCGTGACGGGCGCCGGCCTGGCCGTCGCCGTCGCGATCGCCTCGCTCATGGCCGCCCAGTCCCCCGGCCGCGGCACCGTGGTCACCGGCGCTCTGACCCCGGGCGGCGAGCTCGCGCCGGTCTCCCATGTCACGGAGAAGATCCTCGCCGCCGACCGCGTCCAGGCCGGCCGCATCATCGTCCCGGAAGGCAACCGGTCCCACTGGCAGGACCACCCGACCATCAAGGTGCTGAAGACCAAGGTCGTCTTCGTGGGGTCGATCGGCGAAGCGCTCCGCGCGCTGTCTTAGAGGCGGCACCGTCCTCGCCCTGAAATATTTCGGCTCAAATCCGAAACTATCGGGCAACCCCCCCGAACAGCATTTATCGGCCGACAACGATGAGTACCTCACCCGATAGCCCCAATCGTGACCGGTTCACGTTTCGAAACATTTCCGAAAGTCATTGACAGGCCGTTGTGAAACTACACATACTTCACCCAACGGCAGTGCACGCGAACCACAGGGCTTACTGAGCACGGGGCTAGCTAATCACAGCCGATCCAGGTCCCGCCGCAGCCTGGTGTCCTCTGGTCAGAGACGACACTTGATGAGGAGGAACGCACGGTCGTGAACGGCGCGCTCCTCCCCATCCACGGAGACGGTGAAAAGCCCGTGGAACTCACGCAAGAGCAAGCATGGTCCCCTCCGCGGCGCAGCCCGGCGGCCTGGCCTCGGCGATCACACCTGGAGCTGGGCGCCTACCCTACAGCGCCAGGCAGTGCGCGTGGTCACGCCGGCAACGTGCTGCGCGAGTGGCGGCTGGGCCAGTTCGCGGAGGCCGCCGAAGTCGTGGTCTCCGAGCTGGTGACCAACTCCGTGCAGGCCACGCGGGCGGTCCGCTGGCCGACCAGGCAGCCGCCCGTGGGGCTGTGGCTGGTCAGTGACGGCTCCAGCGTCCTCGTGCGGGTGTGGGATGCCGTGACCAGCCCGCCCGAGCGCCGCCCGGCCGGGCTCGAGGACGAATGCGGCCGCGGCCTGGCCATCGTGACCGCCCTGTGCTCGGACTGGGGCCACCATTACCCGCCCCCGGATACCGGCGGGAAGATCACCTGGGCGCACATCACCAGCCCCTGGATGACCGAGGAAGCCTTCAGCTGAGCTAGCCCTGGTCAGCTAGCCCTGGTCAGCTAGCAGGGCGAGGATGCGACTCCACGCGTCCTGCCTGGCCTGCTGGTTGAACTCGGCCGTGCCCGGCCACCAGAAGGCGTGCGCCGCGCCCGGATAGCTCACCACCTCGTGGTCGGTGCCCGCCGCCCGCAGGGCTCGCGCGATCTGCCGCCGCTGGCCGGCGTCGATCAGGAAATCGTCCTCGCCGACCAGGTACAGCAGCCGCCCGCTGATCCCGGGCGTGAGGTCCAGCGTGGGCGTCGGCCAGGTGTTGTCATGCCCGCCACCATAGGAAAGCCTGGTACTAGTAACCAGAGCAGTGCTTTACTAGTAATGGGATTACTAGCCTGACCGGGGTAAGGCAACACTGGTGAGGCGGCACTGGTGAGGCGGCACTGGTGAGGCGGCACCGATGAGGCGGCACCGATGAGCGAACGCTGGTGAGGCGATGACCGCTGGGGATCCGCGAGCGCTCGGGCAGTTGCTGCGCGTCCGCCGCGAACGGCTGACGCCGCAGGACGTCGGCCTGCCGGCCGGAACCCGGCGGCGGACGTCCGGGCTGCGTCGCGAGGAGGTCGCCGCGCTCGCCAGCGTGTCCACGACCTACTACACGTTCCTGGAGCAGGGGCGCCCGGTCCGCCCGTCCGAGCAGGTCCTCGACGCCCTCGCCGCGGCGCTGCGGATGACCCCGGCCGAGCGCCGCTACCTGCTCACGCTCGCGTACGGCCCCGACGCCACAGCACCCGACGCCACAGTGCCGGGCGCGGACGCCGGGCCGCCGCCGGCGCTGGAACAGGTGAGCCCGGGCGTGCTGGACCTCGTCCAGCGCCTGGAGCCGCACCCGACGCTGGTGAAGGGACGCCGCTGGGATGTGCTCGCCGCCAACCCGGCCGCGCGGGAGCTGTTCGGCGACTGGTCCGGTGGCGGTGAGCGGAACCTGGTCCGCTGGATGTTCACCAGCGACCGCGCCCGCGAGGTCTACCTGGAGTGGGAGCCGGAGGCCCGGGCGATGCTCGGCCGCTTCCGCCTCGCCGCCGCCCGCCATCCCGACGACCCGCGGCTGGCACGGCTGATCGCCGGCCTCACGCGCGAAAGCCCGCACGTCCGCGAGTGGTGGCCCGCCCACGACGTCACCCCCATCGGCGGAGAAGGCACCAAGAAGCTCCGCCACCCCCGCCTCGGCCCCGTCGAGTACGCCCACGTCGTCCTCCAGGTCGCCGACCACCCCGACCATGTGCTCGTCACCTACTCCCCCGCCCCCTGACTTCCCTCCGCCGGCAGGCCGCGCGCGCTTCCATGCGTAGCATATCGATGTTATGCTTTATTGACCTTGCTGGCAGCGATGTACCGGGAAGGCAGTATGGGCGCTTGTGTCACCGGCGAGCAGTGGAATGCCGTCCGTGAGTCCGTCCGCACCACGGCCGGGCGATTCTGCGACCTGGTCGCCTCGGTCCCCGACCCGGCGGCCACGGCATCCGCCGGGTGGACGGTGGCCGACGTCGCCGCGCACGTGACCACCATCTCCTTCCTGAACACGATGCTGACGGGGGCCGCCGAGCCGCCCTTCGACATGCCGGGCCTGGCCGAGGCGATAGCGGCCACCACCGTTGACACCGTCCACGGCCTCAACGACCAGGTGATGAGCCACTTCCGCGAGCGCGACGTGCCCCGCCTCCTGGACATGCTGCGCCACCATGTCGATCTCATGCTGACGGCCAGCCAGGACCACGACCCCGGCGAGACCTTCTCCTGGCTCGGGCAGGCCCGGCCCACGCTGGCCGGGATGTTCGCGCACCTGGTGAACGAGCTGCTCATCCACGGAAACGACATAGCCGGCGCCGTCAAGGTCCCGTGGGCGATGCCCGCCCAGGACGCCGCATTGTTCTTCGACCTCTTCTACGCCGGGCTGGCTAACGGGCAGCAGGGCCGGCTGCTCGACGGCAGCAAGCGGCCGCTGCGGCGGCGCATCGCCGTGGAGTTCCGCTCCGCATACACCACCCCCGTCACGATCGTGGTCCGCGACGGCCAGGTCACCGCCGAGCCAGCCGGCCCGGGCGCTGACGCCTGGGTGCGGTTCGACCCGGCGACCCTCAACATGATGATGTTCGGCCGCATCAGCAGGCCGCGAGCGGTCCTGACCAGGAAAATCATCATCGGCGGGCGTCGGCCCTGGCTCATGCCGGCCTTCCTGCGCACCGTCCGCCTCCCGTCCTGACGCCGGCTCGCCACCCGGGAAGCCGGGTCGGCGCCCGTCGGCGCCAGCCCGCACCTCCCCACCAGGCCCGCCCGGCACGCCCGCCAGCATGGTTACACATTGTTATTTTCCATATTGGTAACTATCCTTGCCTTCATGGAAAGGAACGAGGCTTGGCTCCTTCCGCTGCTGCGGTCACGGGTCACGGGTCACGGGGGCACTGCTGGCCCTCCTCTACCTTCACCCCGACCGTGACTACAGCCTGGCCGAGGCGGGAAAGCTGATCGACGCCAGCCCGAAGGTCATGTCCACCGAGGCTGATCGACTGGTGACCGCCGGGCTGGTCCGCGAGACCAGGCGGGGCACCTTGCGCTTGCTGCGGGCGGAAACCAGCGGCCCGGTTAGCCGTCCGCTGACGGACCTCCTCGCGGTCACCTATGGCCCGATGCCCGTCCTCGCCGATCTGCTGTCCGCCGTCCCTGGGGTGGAGGAGGCATATATCTACGGCTCTTGGGCGGCCCGGTACCTTGGCGAGCCCGGCCCTGTTCCGCACGACGTGGATGTCCTCGTTATCGGCGCCGCAGACGAAGACGACCTTTACGACAAAGCGCGCGAAGCAGAGAACCGGTTGGGACGGGAGGTCAACATTAGCGCCGTAAACCGGCAATACTGGGAAACCCCGGATCCGGCCGATTCCTTCATGCGCCACGTCCGGGAACGCCCCCTCGTCAAGCTGGAGCTGTCAACGTGAGATGGAACCAGGGCCGCGTAGTGATCGAGAAGCTGATCGCCGACGGGGAACTGCAGCGAGTCCCGGCAAGTCGCGAGCACGCCGATCAACTCCTCGTCCAGGCGCGAAAGGACCTCGACAGTGCCCAGGTGCTAGCCGACGCCAACCCCAGGCGAGCGTATGAGAGCCTGTACGACGCGGCGCGAATGGCCCTGACTGCCGTCCTGGAAAACGAGGGACTACGCCCTACCATTCGCGGTGGCCACCTCGCGTCGTTTTCCGCAGTCACCGCTTTCCGTTCTAATCATGGTGGCGCCGACCTGAGCACTGCCCGGGGTTACGCCTGTGGTGACCATTCGTCGGCGAAGGTTTCCATCTGGTCGAGGACGAGCTTGATGGCCGCGGCCTGGGCGTCGGGGGGATATCCCCATTTAGCAAGCAGGCGCTTGATGGTGGAGCGGATCTTGGCCCGCACGTCGTCGCGGGACGCCCAGTCGGTGGTGACGTCGCGGCGCAGCGTGCGGACCAGGTCGCGGGCAATGTCGGCAAGAATGCTTTCGCCCATCTCGGTGACCGCGGACTCGTTTTGCCGGACCGCGTCATAGAAGGCCAGCTCGTCGTTGTTCAGCGGCGGCGAGAACTGCTCGCCGCGCCGCGCGTCTGCCGCTACGTCCTTGGCCAGGGCGACGAGCGCGGCGATGATCTCGGCGGCGCTCAGGTGCTGGTTGGTGTACTGGCGCATCAACTCCGCGAGCCGGTCAGAGAAGCTGGTCTGGGCCACGATGTTATGCCTCGTCACCTTGCGCATTTCGCTTTCGACGAGGCGGCGCAGCGCCTCGATCGCCAGGTGGGGATGGCGCTGCGCGCGCATCCGCTCGATGAACGCCTCGTCCAGGTGCGACAGGTCCTGGTTTCCGATCCCGGCGGCGGCGTAAATGTCGGTGACGCCGCCCGCCTCGATGGCGCTGGCGGCCAGCGACTTCAGGTAAAGCTCGACGTCCGGCGAGACCGTCTCGCCGCGGGCGCGGCGATCCTCGGCGTCGCGCCGCGCCATCATGACGCGGATCTCCTCGAAGAACCTGACGTCACCGCGGAACCCGGCCATGTCCACGTGGGTGGAGCAGATCGCGTACATGCGCGCCAGCCGGGCCGACGCTTGCCGGAACCTATCCCCCAGCGTCAGCGCGTCCTCGCCTACCTGGTTGCCCGGCGTGGCCGGCGATCGCAGGAACTCCACCGCGCCCAGCAGGGCGTCCAGGTACGCTTTCGGCCCCGGCAGTGCCCGCGCCGAACGCCAGTCGTAGCCGTCAAGGATTACGTCGCCGATGACCGCGAGCAGGTTCTTCGCCTCATCGACAGCCCATTCGGCCTTCTGGCCGACCGGCATGCGGGCCTGGTCGGTGGCGGTGTACTCGGCGAGCGCCGCGTACAGGTTGCCCTCCAGCGGCGCGTACCCGACCAGCAGCCCGCCTTCCTTGTCGCGGAACGTCCGGTTGACCCGCGCCAGGGCCTGCATCAGCGCCGCCCCGCGCATCGGCTTGTCCACGTACATCGTGTGCAGCGGCGGAGAGTCAAACCCGGTCAGCCACATCGACTGGACGATCACCAGCTCAAGCTCATCGTCGGGATCCTTCGCGCGCTGCTGGATCACCCGAGTCTGGGCCGGGCGCCGGACGTGCCTGCGGATGTGCGGTTCATCGCCCGGCCCGCCCGTGTAGACGACCTTGATCTTCCCGGTCCGGTCGTCGTCTGTGCACCAGTCCGGCTTTAGGTCGATAAATCGCGCATACAGGGCGGCGCAGATCTCGCGGGTGGCGCACACGATCATGCCCTTGCCGGGCACCCCGATGAACTTGGCCATCTGCGCCGAGCGCTGCTCCCAGTGCTTGACGACGTCCGTCGAGAGCTGCCGGATCCGGTCCGGGGCACCGTACAGGCTGTTCATCGCCAGCACCGCCTGCTTGATGCGCTCACGTTCGGAGTCGTCCAGCCCCACGGTCGCCTCGTCGGCCCGGTCGTCGATCTCCTCCGGGTCGATGCCCGCGGGCAGGTCGAGTTGGATGAGCCGGCTTTCGTAGAAGACCGGGACGGTCGCGCCGTCGTCGACCGCCCGGGTCAGGTCGTAGATCGAGATGTAGTCGCCGAAGACCTGGCGGGTGTCCCGCTCGCCGAGCGAGATCGGCGTGCCGGTGAACGCGATGAGCGTGGCGTGGGGGAGCGCGTCCCGCAGGTGCCGGGCGTATCCGTCGAGGTTGTCATAGTGACTGCGGTGGGCTTCATCGACGATGACCACGATGTTGCGCCGGTCCGACAGCAGCGGGTGGTCCGCGCCACGCTCCCGCTCTTCCTTGGTGCGGCCGAACTTTTGCAGCGTGGTGAAGACGATCCCGCCGGTCCGCTTGTTCGCCAGCACCGTGCGCAGCTCATCGCGGGTGGCGATCTGCGAAGGCTTCTCTGGCAGCAGCTCGCTGGCCCAGAACGTGCCGAACAGCTGGTCGTCCAGGTCGGTCCGGTCGGTGATCACCACGATGGTGGGGTTGCCGAGCGACGGGTGGGTGAGTACCTGGTTGGCGTACAGCTCCATCTCCATCGACTTGCCGGACCCCTGGGTGTGCCACACCACGCCGGCCCGCCCGTCGCCGCGCACCGCGATGATGGTCTTGCGGATCGCCTCGGCCACCGCGAAATACTGGTGCGGCTTGGCCAGCAGCTTCGCCAGCCCGTCCTCGGTGCGGGCGAAGGTCACGTATCCGGTCAGCAGGTCAAGGAACCGGTACAGCTCGAAAAGCCCGTTGAGCAGCAGGACGAGCGGCTGGTCCTCCGACCGCGTCGACGGCTGCTTGACCGGCTCGCCGTACTCATCCACCGTCCACGGCGCGAAGTGCTCGAACGGGGTGAAGGCGGTGCCATGCAGCGCCCCCGGCCCGTCGGTCACCACGCACACGACGTTGCACCGGAACGCCAGCGGCAGTTCCTCGACGTACGTCATCAGCTGGGCGTGCGCGGTCTTCAGGTCGTCGCCCTTGGCGCTGGTCTTCTTCAGCTCGATGATCGCCAGCGGCATCCCGTTGACGTACAGGACGACGTCGAAACGCCGCCGGTGCTCCCCGTCCACCACCAGCACCTGGTTGGCGGCCAGGTAGTCGTTGTTGCCAGGATCCCGCTTATCGATGAGCCAGATCGTCGGGTTGTGCTCCGCCCCGAAATGGTCGGTGTAGACGACGCTCCGGATGCCACGCGTCAGGAACTCATGGACCCGGTGATTCTCAGCCCGCGCGTCGCGGGATGTCACCGACAAGACAGCCTTCGCCGCCTGGTCGACCGCATCCGTCGGCAGGCCGGGATTGATCCGGGCGATCGCGTCGGCTAGCCGCCCCGGAATGATCAGCTCACTCCAGGATTCCCGCTCCCCCGACCCCGGCCCGATTGCCTTGCCGGTCCGAAACTCCCAGCCAAGCTCTCCCAGCTCATTCAAGACCAGCTCTTCCCAGCCAGCCTCCGCCATCCCCAAGGGCATCACGTTACATCCCCAACGACTTTCTCCGCCTCCCGCACCCGAATCTCCCCCGACATGAGCCTAGGAAGGAGCGAGTCGCGCAGCTTCGCGAGAGCGTCGGACTCCCCTAGCGCTGAATCACCGAGGTTTTCAAGTGCAGTAAGCACCGGTCGGAGTCGCTTGGCGCTGTCTCTCGATGGCAGAGTAATTCGCAGCCCCGAGAGCTGACCGCGGCTGAGTTCTGTTTGCCCTGTGCTGCCTTCGCCAAGAGCCTCGATTTCGGGTTCCGCGCTGAGCATGGCGAATCCTGCACAGACGGGATCGATTCTGGTCTCATCGAATCGGACGATAGTCACATGCGAGTCGACAGTACAGGCATCGTCCCGGGTCCAGCGCGCGACACGCCCTAGGGTTCCCATGCCAGTCGAATTAACCAGTACGTCATTTGGCTTAAGCAGCTTCGCCGGCACAACCTTACCCCCGAGGGTCCACCGGGACGGGCCAAGGCTGACTCGACCATCACGAATACATTTCTGATTCAGCACTCGAAGCTGAGACTGATCTTCAGTGTAGTTGGGCGCAATGCCGCGATTGAACAACTCCACAACTGATGAGAGTACAAATTCACTCGCACCACCCGAGTTGATGACCTCGCGAAAGTGCGCCCAAGCCAAACTCCGGGCAGTCTTCGCAATCTGATTCTTGACGGCGATCTTGTCGTCGAATGCCCCTAGAACTTCAACAATCGAATCCTGACACTTTCGACTTGGCAGCCGAACCGCAATACGATTCATTGCAGCTTGAGTGAGCTTCGGCTGAGTTGAACCGGAGAGATAGCCGGATATATCTATTCCTACCAGCGCGTATGCCAGATAGCGCACATTAGCCAAATGATTACCCTGAACCACGTGGGCATGATTATTGACCCAGAATTTTCCAGAAGCCATGAAAGCCACTGGCGTCTTCCGGGTCCGCAGATTCTCTCCATCCTCGGCTATCAGGAGATAATCACCATCGAATATATAAGCATCGACGCGATCCACTATTCCCGATGCGCCATAGTACGGATATGATCCAGGCTTACGCTCGCTAGATCGGATCGGCACTCTGAGCGAGTCAAAGTTGACGATCACATCGCCTAGAAGAAAAGTCTTGAAATCATACATCATCGAGGCGCTCCAGTTGGGCGCGGACTTCCTTTTCCAAGCGAGACGACTCTTCGAAGTGAGCGTAAAGCTCCTTCTTGAGGCGGTCGACCTTTTCCGCTAGGGGTTCTGCGTCGTCATCGGTCGACTCGGGCGCGCCTACGTAGCGCCCGGGGGTGAGGATGTGCTCGTGGCTGCGGACCTCATCCAGGGTTGCGGAGTAGCAGAAGCCGGGGACGTCCGCGTACTTCAGGCCAGCCAGGCGAGCCGACTCAGCGCCGCGCCAGGCGTGGTAGGTGCCAGCGATCTTGGCGATGTCGTCGTCGGTGAGGATGCGTTCGGTGCGGTCGACCATCGTGCCCATGGTGCGGGCGTCGATGAACAGGATGTCGCCGCGCCGGTCGCGCAGCGCCTTCGCGCCCTGGGGTCCCTTGTCCTTGGCGAAGAACCACAGGCAGGCTGGGATCTGGGTAGTACGGAACAGTTGCGGCGGCAAGGCGATCATGCACGAGATGAGGTCGGCCTCGACCATCGCGGCGCGGATCTCGCCCTCGCCGGACTGCTTAGACGACATCGACCCGTTCGCGAGCACCACGCCGGCTGAGCCGCGGTTGCCGAGCTTCCAGATGATGTGCTGCAGCCAGGCGAAGTTGGCGTTGCCGGCCGGCGGGGTGCCGTACTTCCAGCGTGGGTCGCTGGTCTTGCGCGCCCAGTCGGACATGTTGAACGGCGGATTGGCGAGGATGAAGTCGGCCTTGATGTCGGGGTGCTTGTCCTCGTAGAACGTGTCCGCCCAGCGGCTGCTCAGGTCCCCGGTGATCCCATGGATGGCCAGGTTCATCTGCGCGAGCCGCCAGGTGCGCTCGTTGGACTCCTGGCCGTAGACGGCGATGTCGTCACGTCGCCCGCGGTGGGCGAGGACGAACTTCTCCGCCTGCACGAACATGCCACCGGACCCGCAGCACGGGTCGTAGACGCGACCGGCGTACGGCTCCAGCATCTCGACGAGGACCCTGACTACCGAAGCGGGAGTGTAGAACTCGCCGCCCCGCTTGCCTTCGGCGCGGGCAAACTTCTCCAGGAAGTACTCATAGACCTCGCCGAGCACGTCGCGGGCCTTTTTGCCTTCGTGCCCGGTGAACCGCGCGTCGCTGATCAGGTCGACCAGTTCGCCGAGGCGGCGCTGGTCGACGTTGTCGCGGTTGAAGATCTTGGGCAGCACGCCGGTCAGCGCCGCGTTGGTCTGCATGATCGCGTCCATCGCGCCGTCGATCAGCTGGCCGATGCCGGCGCTCTTAGCTTGCGCCGCCAGGTCATCCCAGCGCGCGCCCTGCGGCACCCAGAAGGCGCCCTCGCGCCGGTACTCGTCCTCGTCATCCAGGAACTGGCCAAGCTGCGACTCGGGCACCCCGTCGGCGAGAACGTCAGCGCGGATCTGGTCGCGTCGCTCGGCGAAGGCGTCCGACACGTACTTGAGGAAGACCAGGCCGAGGACGAAGTCCTTGTACTGCGCCGCGTCCATCGACCCACGTAGCTTGTCGGCTGCCTTCCACAAGGTGGCGTGCAGGTCCTCCATTGTGGGCATCCCAGGGAGGGTCGCCTGGTTCTTCTTCCGGGCTGGCATCAGGTTCCTATCCGTCACTCTTCGTTACCAACAAGGGACAGTGTCCCATCAATCAGGCCGTCAATGGCGACCTGGCGCAATTCGTCCAGCGTGTCGATCTCGCGCCGGGCGAGCTGCCGACGCGACTCGATCGCGACCAGCATCCGGTCCAGCAGCGCGACCTCGGCATCGGGCAGTAGGATCACGCGGTGATCTTCCATCCGCCGAGCACGGACCGCCCCGGCGGGCCGGGTCCCGCCATCAGCGGATAGCAGCGCGGCAAGCACGCGGGGCGTGAAGTGCCTTCGCTCCCCCGCCGGTATGCGAAGGATACGCACTGGGGCCTCGACGATCGCGAACCCCGCATGATCGATCATCACGCACGGTCGGGGATTGACGGTGAGCAGCACATCGCCTGGCTCGGTGAGCATCCCCCGCGGGTACCGGGCGGCAAAGGTAGCCCGGTCAACTCGGCGCGACCCACTAGGCCGACCGGCCAGCACCTCGTCCGGGCCGATCAGCAGGTGGGTGCCGGTCGACGTGACGTGGGCGGGTTTGATCCGGGTTCCCGGCCGCATGATGAGCCGGCCAGCGGTGATCAGAGAGGCGAGCGACTCGGCCGGCGTGTTTCGATTCGCGGCGGCCAGCGCCCGAGCCGTAACGTGCGGACGGCGGCTGACCGCACCCTCGCGGAGCTGATCCAGATCGGCGCCGCACCGTGTCGCCTGGGTCACCCGCGCGGCGGCATCCGCCTGTCGCTCTCGCTCGCCGATCGGACCCGCCCGGACCAGCAGCGGACGAGGCGGATCAACGAGGTCGGCCACCAGCTTCTCCACTCCGTATGTCCGCCGGTGCGAGACGGGCCGGTAACCCTCACGCCGCCAGGTGGTGACGTCCTCGACGAGGCCTTCGATCACCTCGTGGGTCAGCTCGCCGGTGGCGACGTCCGCGACGAGCACCCGGCCGCTCCATCGCGTACCCCGGGCTTGAGTCAGCACCCAGATCGCCGTCTCATAGCCAGGCCGAAAGGGATGCTGGCCACCTGGAAGCCGGATGATCGCCTCGACCATATCTTCCCTCAGGCGCCGGGCGCGCTCAGTGGCGACCGGCGAGCTAGCGGGCAGGTCGTCGGCCAGGACCTCGGCCGGGCCGAGGACAACCGCGAAGCGGCCAGGCTTCAACCGGACAGCGATTTCGTCGAGCGCTTCCAGCGCGGCGATGCCGTCACGCTCGCGCGTAGGGGTGTACGGAAGCTGCGTCACGATAACGTCCGGATCGCCGACGCTGTCGGGCAGCATAGCCGCGCCGCGAATGTCGCAGTCCCACGGTTGGATACCACGAACTGCCAGGCGACGCCGGGTAAGCCGGGCAAGGCCCTGATCAGCCTCGGCCCCCGCCACCACCGGCTCCGCATCGGGACCCAGGACATCCACGACGGCCGCGAGCAGATCGCCGGAACCCGCCGTGAGGTCGGCCACCATGAGGGTTCCGGCACGCCGGGCGATCTCCCGGGCGCCGGACAGCTCGGCGATGAGCTGGGCGAGCAGTGGCGACACCACGGCGGTCGCCCCGGCCGCCGCCACGCCACCGCCGAGCCGGTGCCGCACCGCGAGCACCCGCTCGAACGCGCTCTCACAGGTCCACGCGGCGTCGATGAGATCGTCCACCGTGCTGACTAGCCAGGCCGACGGGCGGGGGATCGCCCTGATCTCGGCCAGTAGCCGCTGGTTATCGGGGTCCACGGTGACTGCCAGCTCGCGGATCTTCCCGATGAGATCATGCGCCTCGTCATCGAGCCGCCCGGCTTCGTTGGAGAGGCGGCGCAGGCAGACCAGGGCCGTTACTGCCGCCAGGAAGTCTCCGTTGTAGTAGACGGCCCGCTCAGTGAGCGCGTGGAGGCAAACGCCTATCTCCATGTCCTCGCGCGTCGTCTTGTGCTTGCCGGTGCTGGTGAGCCAGTCGACTACTTCGCGCGGGTCATACAGCTCCCGCGTGGCATCCCCGCCGACAGGACTCGGGAAGCCCAGGTCCCGGCTGATCCAGGCATTGACTACCGGGCGCCGGACTCCGGCTACCACGGCGACGGCAGCCTTGGACATCAAGGCGGCCGGCATGATCCCGATCCTGGTCGTCATGCCCCTACAGTAATTTTCTGGTTGGTTGAATCAAGCGATTCACTGATAACCAGGGTTATCAGCAACTCGATGCCACTCAGTCGATTTCAGCTCCTAGCGTGATGACATGAAGCACTCCAAGACGCGTCAAGCGACGCTGTACAGGCTGCCCCGCGTGACGCCCACGCCCGACGGCATGTTCGACGCCTTCACCGCCTATGTCGGCGTCCAGGACCTGGACGCCGCCCACGCCACGCTCACCGTCATCGACATCGCGGGTGAGCCTGCCATCCTCATCGGCGTGCAGGGCGAGGAGTCCGCGTGCGACTGGTGCCCGGACGCCGCCACGACGACCGGGCTGGACATGCCCTACACCGACTCCCGGGCGGGGGCCGTGCTGCTGCTCGCGATCGACGGGGTCGTGTACGCCATGACCTACGGCAACGGGTACACGCTCGTCCCCGATGAGCTCAAGGATCCCCGATTCGGGCTGAGCTTCATTACCCGCCGGCTGGACCCGGCCCAGGTGCAGGACCTGGTCCGCCGACGGATGCACGCCCGCGGGCGGACCGACATCACCCTGGTCCCCGGCGGCGCGCCCGTGTGGGGGCTGGAGATCACCGAGCATGTAGAGGTCATCAGGCGCGTCGGCGGCCGGGCCGAGGATTTGCAGGTCACCTTCGCCTCCCATGACGACCGGCCGGTCAACGTCCAGGGGGCGGTCGGGCTCCGGATGCGGTTCGGCGTCGCGCCCGCGGATCTGGTCAGGGACATCCGCGAGGTCGCGCGTGCCTGCCGGGACGAGGAGCCGCATCCGGACCTCGCCTTTATTGACTACATCCAGCCCATCGAGGACGGCCCGACCAAGGCCGACCTCGACAGTGCCTTCGATGATCTCATCGGCCGCGACGAGGCGGCCGATCACGTGGCACCGGTGGTCCCGCTTTCCGCGCTCGATGACTTCCCGGACGTGCGGAGCTTCACCGTCAGGATCGGCGGCGCGCGGCCCACCACGCAACCGTCGCTGGACGTTGATGTATTGCTGCGCCGCGCGCGCCTGCAGCGCCCCGGAGACCGCGTGGCCAAGCTGCGCGCCGGCTCCGTAGCGATGAACAACGACGAGGATGGCCGCGTGGTGCTGCTTATCGCGCGGGCAGACAAGTGGCTTGAGGTCAGCCTGTCGCTTGGCACGCGACAGTTCTTCCTGATGGAGGGGAACTGGTACGAGATCGGCGACCAGTACGTCCGTGCCGCGCGCGACGCGATCACCAGCCTGTTCGCGGCTACGCCGTCCGTCAGCCTGCCGCCGTGGTACCTGACCAAGGGACACGCCGAGCGTCAGTACAACGAGTACGTGCCCCGCGTCCGTCAGGGCTTCATCTGCCTCGACCGGGACCAGGGCGTCCGCAACCCGATCGAGCCGCGCCACAATACCGTGGAGATCTGCGACCTGCTCGGCCCGGACAACGAGCTGATCCTGGCCAAGCGCGCGGCGGGCTCGGCGCCACTCAGCCACCTGTTCTACCAAGGCCTCGTTGCCGTGCAGACCCTCATCTCGGGCCCGAGCGAAGTCCGCGACCAGTTCCGCAAGGCGGTCGCGAACCTCGGGCGCGATCTGCCCGCTGACTTCCGGCCGACGAAGGTCGTGTTCGCGATCATGCTGGGCAGCGGCAAGGAACTGACGGTCGACACGCTGTTCCCGTTCTCCATGGTGACCCTCGCGCACGCCGCCCGGGTTCTGCGCGGCTACCGCATCGACGTCGAGGTCATCGGCATTCCCTCGGCCTAACGGGACAGCGCCGTCGGTGCACCGGAACTGATATCAGCGGAGGGTCGCCACGAACGCGCGCCACGTCTCCGGGGAAACACGCAGGACCGGACCCGCGCCGCGCTCCTTGGTGTCGCGGATGAGGATCGCGCCTCCGGCGTGAGCTGCCTCTACGCAGTTGCCACCACCGTTGCCGGTGTAGCTCGACGTCCGCCAGGGGATACTGCCGACCTCCACGCAGTTGCCACCACCGTTAGCGGTGTAGCTAGACGTGCGCCAGCTGGGGGTCACTGCTCGCGCTTCCATCGGTCGATCGCCTCCACTATCGCCGCCCGCGACTCTTCTACATTGAGCGCATGGCCGCGAACCTGCTCGAATACCGCAGCCATCGTGCGGACTAGCTCGCGGCTGTCCGTGATCTGGTCTGCCACCGCATCTATGCGTATCATATCGGGAACCTCCGGACCCCTGGCGATGTCGAACGCCCCGTTTAGACCAGCCACAGCGCCCGGACCACGGACTATCTGGAGCGTGATGCGTCGCCGTCGGGATATCGCCGTCAGATGCTCTAGTTGCCTGACCATGATCTCAGCGGTGCCCATGAGTCGGTGCAGCACCGACTCTTCGATAAGAACCGTGAGGTGCACGGGGTCGTCGCCGTCAATGATGGCCTGACGGTCCAGGCGAGCGGCGACCTTCTCGTCGGCCTCGTCCTCGTCGACGCCAGCCAGCAGGTACATGGCGCGAATGTACTCCTCGATCTGCAGCAGGCCCGGGATAACCAGCGGGCACCAGATACGGATCGAGTCCGCCTTCCTCTCCACGTCGATCCACCAGGTGAACCACCCGGGGACGGCACCCCTGGCGTTCCGGGCAAGGATGAGCTGCCGCTCCAGCATCGCCCGTTCGGTGCCCGCGATACCGCAGGCATCCATCCACGCGTTGAACACCACATCGGTTGGCGGGCGGTCGCCCGACTCGGCCTTGCTGATGACCGTTCGCTCGTAGCCGAGGACGACGGCGAACGCCGCCTGGACTGGATGGCCAGCCTCGATTCGCACCCGGGCCAGTTCCATGCCGAGCAGGGCGGCGGGATCATTCTCGGGGCTTCGGCTGCTGTTTCTGGGCATGCGGCAACCTCCCGCTCATAGTGGCGGCTCACGATGATTCTTGGCGCGATCAGGATAACCCGCGAGAAACGCGGATGCTAAACATTCGACGCGAAGGACAGGGACGTTAGAGGCAATGATCATGGGGTTGCCGGCCCTCACCCATGGTCGCCACATGGCCCGTGTCATCGAGTTGCGCGATCTATTAACGCCGCGATTTATCGGCCACACTCATAATGGCTGGCCGCGTACGGCTTCCGCGCGTTGTGGCACGGATCTCCGGCGTTGTGGCGGCTGGTGGCGGATGTGGTGACACCTGCGTTTCCCTGCTTCTGCGTGGCAGGGTGGGAAACCTACAGGGACATGCCGGCCGTTTCGCATTGAAGGGTGAAATTCTCATGGAAGCCACTCGTGCTCCAGTCGGGTCGCCATTTCATCGCAGCCCGGAAAGCTGGCCCCGGCGATCTCACCTGGAACTCGGCGCGTATCGCACCGCGGCGGGAAGCGCCCGCGGGCACGTCGCGAGCATGCTGCGCGAATGGGACCTGCGTGAGCTCGCGGAGGCCACCGAATACGTCGTATCAGAGCTGGTGGCCAATTCCGTGCTGGCGACCGAGGCAATGCAATGGCTGATCCGCCCGCCGGTGCGGCTGTGGCTGCTCAGTGACGGCGCGGCCGTCCTCGTGCACGTCTGGGACGCGATCGCCGCCGTGCCGCAGCCGCGCGCCGCCGCCCCGGATGACGAGAACGGGCGGGGGCTGGCGATCGTGGCCGCACTGAGCGCGCAGTGGGGGCACGACTGGTCGCCGCGCGGGCTGGGCGGGAAGGTCACCTGGGCGTTGATCACCACACCGTGAGGACGGAACCGCCAATGAGCGAGCGCGCGTGCAGTTGCGGATTCGCCGTGTCCAGCGGCGACGAGGTCACCGACCACTTGGGCGAGATGTTCATTCCGGCCGACGACATCGCCGCCGACGGCGTCCGGCACGCCGAAGATGGGCGCGAGGCTCCCGGCCGAGCCTGCTTGTGCGGGTTCACCAGCCCGGGCGCCGGGGCACTCGATGAGCACCTGCTCACCGTGTTCACGCCCACCGACGAGACCGGCCGCGACGGCAGGCGGCATGCGGCATGCGGCGAGACCGGCGTGAGCTGCGAATCGCGCGGCCGGCGCTAACTGGTGGACTGGCGGATGACAAGCTCGGGCTCGAAGATGACCTGGCGGTGCCGGTGCGAGTCGCCATCGGCCACCTCTTCCAGCAGCAGCCGCGCGGCGGTGCGCCCCAGTTGCTGGCGCGGCTGGCGCACCGAGGTCAGCGGGACGGCGGCCGCCGCCGCGAAGTCGATGTCGTCGTAGCCGACGATCGAGACGTCCTCCGGCACCCGGATCCGGTTACGGGTCATCTCCTGCAGCACGCCCAGCGCCATCAGGTCGTTCACGCAGAACACAGCGGTCGGCCGGTCCCCGGCCCGCAGCGCGGCCAGCTGCGCGCCGATCCGCTGGCCGGCGGCCACGTTGAGCGCGTCGGCCCGGAACACGGCCAGGTCGCCCGGCGCCAGGCCGGACCTCTTCATCGCCCGTAGCGCGCCCTCATGCCGGTCAGCGACCTGCCGGATGTTCTGCGGGCCGCCGCTGAAGGCGATCCGCTCGTGGCCCGCGGCGAGCAGGTGCGAGGCGGCGAGGTCGCCGCCGAGCACGTCATCCACCGCCACCGAGCACTGGCCGCGCGATGGTGACCTGCTGTCCACGAGCACCACCGGGGTACCCCGGCGCTGCAGCCGCGCCAGCCGCGTGCCCTCGCTGGCCACCGGCGTGATGAGCACGCCCTGCACGCGGTGCTCCTCCAGCAGGTCCAGGTAGCGGTTCTCCTTACGCTCCTGGTCATCACTGTTGCACAAGATGACCGCCAGGCCCGCCTTGCTCGCCTCGTCCTCGACGCCGCGCGCGAGGTCGGTGAAGAACGGGTTGGCGACGTCCAGCACGACCAGCCCGATCGTCCGGCTCCGCCCGGCGCGCAGCTGGCGGGCTGACTCGTTGCGGACGAAGCCGAGCTCGCTGATCGACGCGCTCACCCGCTCCCGGGTCGCCTGCGCCACGATCTCCGGGCGGTTCAAGACGTTGGAGACCGTGGCGACGGACACGCCGGCGTGCGCGGCGACCTCCTTGATGCTGACAGGCACGTTCACCCGATTCTCCGTAGACCGAGCGGCAGTCTCGGTTGCGGTCGGTACATGCCATTGACTGCGCCAACGCCTGTCCGTCTCCGGGCGGAACCGTCAGCCACGCCAAGACTCGTGCTGTAACGATACATCGTGATACCGTCTCGCGGCCCGGTGTCCCTGGTCACCTTTACGCTGCTCAGCATGGCCGGCCTCAGCCCCGGCCGATCCGGCGGCTGGCGGCCAGCCAGGAGCCGCCGTCCCCGGCCGGCCGGTACGTCCGCAGTTCGGCGCGGGCACGGATCAGGGCGCGCATTCCCTCGAGCGTTCCCGGGGCGGCGCCGAGCGCGCGCGCCTGCACCAGCACGTTGCCCAGCGCGGTCGCCCCGGCGGGGCCGGCGATGACCACCAGCCCGGTCGCGTCCGCGGTGAGCTGGCACAGCAGCTCGTTGCGGGACCCGCCGCCGACGATGTACACGACGTCGGCATGGCGGCCCGACAGCTCCTGCGCCGCCAGCAGGGCACGCCGGTAGGCCAGGGCCAGGCTGTCCAGCACGCAGCGGACGACCTGCGCGCGCCCGGACGGCGCCGGCAGCCCGCGTGCGGTCAGCCACGCGGCGATCCGGGCGGGCATGTCGCCCGGCGGGAGGAACACCGGGTCGTCGGCGTCGATGACGTACCGCAGCGGGGGCACGCCGGCCGCCGCCGCCAGCAGTGCCTCCAGCGACTGCGCATCCGGCGACTGCGCATCCCAGTGCCGCACGCACTCCTGCAGCAGCCACAAGCCCGTCACGTTGCGCAAGAACCGGACCGTGCCGTCGATGCCCGCCTCGTTGGTGAAGTTGGCCTCGCGGCTCGCCGCCGACAGCACCGGCGCCGGCAGCTCCATCCCGGCCAGCGACCACGTGCCGCAGGAGATGTAGGCGAAGTGCTGCCCGGCGGCGGGCACCGCGGCGACCGCCGAGGCGGTGTAGTCTCGGCGCGGCCCCTGAGGGTGTCAATATGACCGCGTTCGCCAGCAACTGAATCGTTATAACCCAGTTCCCGGCCCTCGCGCGGGGGGCCGCCGCCGGCCGCCCCGTCCGCCCGCGAACGGCCTTCCCGCGCCTTACCCTGCGTGGTAGAACGTTCAACGAACCTCCATTCCCTTCCCGCGCCTGCCCTAGGAGACCCCCCATGCCGCGCATCGACGTTGAGATCCCCGCCCCCGACGGCACCGCGCCGGGGACGCTGCACGTTCCGGACGGCGACGGCCCGTGGCCGGGCGTCGTGATGTTCCCCGACGCCTTCGGCGCCCGCGAGACGATGTCGGGGATGGGCGACAAGCTCGCCAGCCTTGGCTACGTCACGCTGATCCCGGACGTCTACTACCGCAGCCCTGGCTGGACGCCGTTCGACCCGGGCACCGCCTTCGCGCAGGAGGCCGAGCGCGGACGGCTGTTCGGCCTGATGGGCTCGCTGACCAACGACCGGATCGCCGCCGACGCCGCCGCGTACGCGGACTTCCTGCTGGCGCGGCCGGAGGTGCGCGGGACCGCCGTCGGGACGACGGGCTACTGCATGGGCGGGCGGATGTCGATGGTCGCCGCCGCCTCGCTGGGATCGAAGGTCGGCGCCGCCGCGTCCTTCCACGGCGGCCGCATCGCCGTGGAGGGCGACCCGAACTCCCCGCACCTGGCCGCCGACCAGATCTCCGCCGTGGTGTACGTGGCCGGCGCGATCGAGGACGGCTCGTTCACCGCCGAGCAGGCCGACCTGCTGCGCGAGGCCCTGGAAAAGGCGGGGGTCGCGCACACCGTGGAGTTCTACGAGGCCCACCATGGCTTCGCGGTCCCCGACAACGGCACCTACGACGAGGACGCCGCCGCCCGCCACTACCAGGCGATGGCCTCCCTCTACGCGGCCACCCTCTAACCCTCCCGCCACCCCTCCCCACGGCTCCCCGCGCCACCCCACGCTCCACTCCACCCACCGCGCTCCACTCCACCCAGCGCCCAGCGCCCCGCGCCCCGCGCTCCACTCCACCCACGCCACCCACCGCGCTCCGGGTTCCGCGCCTCTTGCTGTTATCGCAAGCCGGGTCCGCGTTGCTGACGATCGGACCGCGAAATGCGGTCCGATCGTCTGCAACAGCGCCTGAAACTGACGGCCTCGCGCCCCGCAAGCCTCGCCAATACCCGCGCTCTGCGCCTCTTGCTGTTATCAGGCGGGCGGGTGCGGGAGCCCGCATTACCGGCGTGATCGACGGCCACATCGCCGGGATCCTGACGCCACAGGGGCGAAGGTGACTCACGATCGGCGGGTCAGAAGTAGCCGAGGGTGGCGGCGGCGTCCAGGGCGGCGCGCAGGCCGTCCGCCGCCGGGCCAGGGGAACCGGCGTCCCACGCGCGGCAGGCCTGCCGCACTCGCGCCGCGACCTCGTCCGGGAGGACCTGCTGGTCGGGGCCGAGCACCTCGCGGGCATGGGCGACCGCGGCCTCGGTGTCGGCGCGCTCCAGGCAGACCGCGATCAGCGGCAGCAGGTACACCCACTTGTAGCTGTCCCCATACGGCACGTCGCTCGGGCCGCGCTCGGCTGCTTGCGCGGCGACGGCGACCACGTCCTCGGGACGTCCGTCCTGCCAGGCCAGCCAGGCGAGCGGGGCCGACGCCCAGGACCGCAGGCAGGTGTCGACTTCCTCGGCCGCCGTCACCGCCCGGGGCGTGAGCTCGCGAACGGCCGCCACGTCGCGGCGGGCGAGCGCGGCCAGGGCCATGCTGCCCAGGGCGTTCGCGCGCAACACCACCTCGCCGACTCGGTCGGCGATCGCCAGCGCCGAGGCGAGGTACTCCCGCGCCGCGTCGAGGTCACCGTGCTGCCACAGCGCCCAGCCGATGAAGTAGGTGGCGTACCCGATGTCCTTGGCGTCATGGCTTTCCTCGGCGGCCGCCAGGGCGCGCCGGAAGTCGGCGATGGCCTGCTCGTCAGCGTGCAGCCCGAGGCAGTGGACCCGCTCGACGCCCAGGGACTGGTAGTAGCCGTACCGGCGGGTGGCGTTCCCCCTGGCCTCCAGGACCGGGCGGGCCGCCGCCAGCGCCGCGCGCGCCCCGGCGGGGTCGCCTTGGCGCAGCAGCAGGTCCGAGCGCCCGTCGATCATCAGCTCGAGCCACACGTCGACCTCGGCGTCGCTGTCTCCGGGGGTGTCGCCGAGCAGCGCCGCCGCCGCGTCGTACGCCTGGCTGGCCGCGTCGTTGCGGCCGTCGGTCATTTCCAGCCGCCCGAGCCGGGTCAGCAGCCACGCCCGGCGCAGCCGTTCGGCTGGCGGCGGCTGCTCCCCCGCGGCCAGCGTGCCGGCCAGCCGCAGCGCCTCGGTGAACGCCGCGCGGGTCTCGGCCTTGCGCGCGGTGCGCCACAGCACGTTCGCCAGCTTGGCGCACAGCCGCGCCCCGGCATCGGCGTCCGCGATTTCCCCCGTAACGGACAGGCCCTCCTGGTAGGCCGAGATCGCCTCGTCGTTGGCGAACGCCCACGTCGCGTTGTCCCCGGCCATCTCCAGGTAGCGGATCGCCTTGGCGTGATGGCCGGCCGCCGCGAAGTGGCGGCCCAGCACCGCGGCGATCTCATCCAGGCCGTTCGGGCGGGCCGCCTCCAGGGCCGCGGCGGCGCGGCCGTGCAGCCGGCGGCGATCGGCGCGCAGCATCCCGTGGTACGCGGCCTCCTGGATGAGGGCGTGCCGGAACTGGTAGCTCGTCTCCAGCCCCCCGGGCACCGGGTCCCCGGGCACCGGGCTGCCGATCACGTGGTGCACGATCCCGCTGTCGCGAAGCTCCGCGATGGCGGGGGTCAGGTCGGCGCGGAGCATGGGATCGTTGGCGGGAAGGTGCTCTTGACTGTAGACGTCGGTCACGATCGCCACCAGGAACTGCGGGCCGAGCACCGAGGCGATGCGGACCACCTCCTGCGCGGCGGGGCTGAGCCGGTCGATGCGCGAGCGGACCAGCCGGTCGAGCACCTGCGGGAGGGCCGGGCCGGGCACGTCGGTGAGCCGCCAGCCGCCGGGGCCGCCCGCCAGCGCGCCCGTCTCCAGCAGCGAGGACAGCCGCTCCTCGAGGAACAGCGGGTTACCGTCCACGGTGGCGACCACCGCGTCGAGGACCTCGGCGCTGGGGTCGCCCCCGCCCATCAGCGCGCGGGCCAGCTCCCGGGCGGCGGCATCGGGCAGCGGGCGCAGGTCGACCGTCCGCACCCCCGCGATGGTGGCCAGGTCGCCGGCTTCGGGGTCGGCGTCGGGCCGGGTGGTGGCCAAGATGAGCAGTGGCCGGCCGGCCGTGAGGGTAACCAGCTCGGCGGTGAACCGCAGCGAGGTCGGGTCAGCCCAGTGCAGGTCCTCAAGGACGATGACCGCGGGGCGCCGGGCCGGGACGAGGCGGGAGATGACGGTGCGCAAGGCGGCGAAGGCGACCCTGCGCAGTTCCTCCGGGCCCATCTCCTGATGATGGTCGGCGCGGCGAGTCGCCGGGACCAGCCCCATGACGTGCTCAAGGACCGGCAGTAGCTCGGTGCTGGCCAGCAGCGCGCGCAGTGCCCGCTCGAGTGCGGCGCGGGCGACCGGCCGCGGCTTATCGGGCGCGACGCCCGTCCAGCCGGCCAGCAGCTGCTGGTACAGCCCGTAGGGGGTGGCCGAGGCGTAAGAGGCGCCGCGGCCCTCCAGCCACAGCGGAAGCCGGCCATCGCGGGCGCCGACCCAGGCCATGAATCGCTTGCGGCACTCCTGGATGAGCCGGGTCTTGCCCAGGCCGGGGTCGGCCCGCAGCAGCACGACGCCGCCGCGGCCGGCGATCGCCTCGCGCAGCGCGGTGTCCAGGGCGGCCAGCTCCGCGCGGCGCCCCACGATCGGGCCGCGCGCGCCCAGCCGCAGCTGGCCGCCGGCCGCCAGCGGCGCGTCCAGGTAACTGGCCGCCTGCTCATCCGCGCCCCAGCTGAACAGGTGCCCGGCCGCGGCCCTGGTCACCGGCCCGATCAGCGCCGCGCCCGGCCGGGCCTGCGACTGCAGCGCCGCCGCGGCCGCGACGACCTCGCCCAGCGCGCCGTACTCGACCTTGGCCCCGCCGCCGATCGAGCCCACGACAGCCGGGCCGGTCTCGACCCCGATCCGCAGCGTGACCGGATAGGCGGCCAGCCATCTGTTGCTGTTATCAGAGTCGTGGTCGGGGGCGGCGGCCGGCACGGTACCGTCACCCGCGGGGGGCTGGGCGCCCACGGCCGCGAGGGCGCGGTAGGCCGCGCGCAGCGCCCGCTCGGGGTCGTCCTCATGCGACTGGGGCGCGCCCCACATAGCCTGCAGGCCCCGGCCGGAAACCGACGTCACCAGCCCGCCGAGCGCCTCCACCTCAGCGATCACGGCGGCCAGGGACGTGCCGATCACGTCGCGGACGGCCTCGGGATCCATCCGCCCGCCCGTACCGGCAGGCGCCGCGACCTCAGCGAACAGCATCGTGACGGTGCGCAGCTCCTCGCGCGGCGCCGGCGCCCCGCCAGGCACCGCCCGCCCTCCCGCCACGGTGCCATCCGGCACCGTCCCATCCGGCACCGTCCCATCCGGCACCGTCCCATCCGGCACCGTCCCATCCAGCACCGTCCCATCCAGCACCGTTCCTTCCGGCAGGGGGCTGGCGAGCACCGGCGTGCCTGGCACCGTGTTCGCTGGGACCGTGTTCGCTGGGACCGTGGTTGCTGGGACCGTGGTTGCTGGGACCGTGACCGCGGCGTGCAGCGCATCCAGGGACGGGGAGGTGGCCAGGGCCAGCTCGGCCAGCGCGGCCGCGCAGCGCTCGTAGATCCGCACCGCCAGCTCGCGGTGGCCCTGCGCGTGGTAGCCGTGCATCAGCGCGCCGGCCGCCTCCTCGCTGGCCGGGTCGTGCTCAAACACGGCCAGCCAGGCGTCCAGGGCGGTGGCGGCTGGCGCAGTGGCGGCTGGCACGGTGGTGGCGAGCGCGGTGCTGGCGAGCGCGGTGCTGGCGAGCGCAGTGCTGGCGAGCGCAGTGCTGGCGAGCGCAGTGCTGGCGAGTCCGGTGCCGGCCACCCCGGCACCGGGCGGGGCAGTGTTAGCCAGCCCGGCGCTCATGTCCCTGGCCAGGGCGAGCCGCGCCTGCTGGCGCAGCGATTCCAGGTGCTCGCGGGGACGCGCCGCCCATCCGGCGTACGGCTCGTCGGCCAGCAGCTCGCCGTCGGCGGCGAGCGCCGCGGCCAGGGCCCGCGCGCGCCCGGGGCCGGGCCTCATCGCCAGCGCCCCGCTGATCGCGGCCAGCTGGTCCGCCGCGTCCACCCGGACCCCGGGGGCGGCCCAGATGTGGGTCAGGTCGGCGCCGAGCAGCGCCGCGCCTGGCTCGCCGAGATCGGCCAGCGCCGCGCGCGCCATCGACAGCGCCTTGGACAGCGCGCGGGCGGCGGCGCGCGGCTCCATGCCCGGGAAAAGCTCCTCGCAGGCCAGGTCCCGGCTGACCCGGCGACCCGGGGAGGCGAACACCAGCTCGCACAGCCGCCGCGCGGTCGGCCGCGGCCACGGGCCGGCCGCCTGCCCGCCCGAGGTCACGGTGAACGGGCCGAGCAACTGGACGGTGATGCCCGCCCCGGCCAGTCCCGTCCCCGGCCCGGGGCCGGTGGCCTCCGCTGTGGTCACGCCTTCCATTGTCGCGCCGGCGCCAAGCGGTTTTCACCAGCGCGCGCAGGGACTTCGCGCGGGTTTTCTGATGCCGACGCGGCGGGAACACCGCGGGAACACCTGGTTCCTACCGTGAATACATGAACTTCGGATACACCCTCTACCAAGCCGAACGAACAATGTCCCGCGCCGAGCGGCGCGCGGTCGACATCCAGCGCGGCGAGATGGCGGCGGCCCTGTCCCGCCTGCGGCGCCGCAACCGCCAGCGGGGCCCGGTGACCACGGTGGCCGCGCACCCCACGGTCCCGGACTGCGCGTGCGCGCTGATCGCCACCGAGCTAGACGGCGCGCACGTCCGCTAAGACGTAATCGCGCAGGCCCGTGGTCCCGATGACGATCAGCGAATCGGTCTCGGGGCCGCGGTTGCCCTGCCGCCACTGGTTCAGGCCGCCGAGCAGTTCCATCGCCGCCGCCGCGCGGCCGAACGCGCCCAGCGCGCCAAGCTCGCCCGGTGACAGGGGAACCGGCGCGATCTGGGAGTACCTCGCCGCGACGTGCTCCATGCGCTCGCGCAGGGATCCCGGGGCGCCGTGCATCAAGCTGGCCGCGATCACCGCCAGCTCCTGCAGCCGGGGCCAGCGGTTGGCGAGCGCGAAGTCCAGCACGGTGAGCTCCCCGTCCGGGGCGACCAGGAGGTTGCCGGCCGTGAGGTCGGCGTGGATGAGCGCCTCGGGCAGCTCCCGCCAGCGCGCGCCCGCCACCTCCTCCAGGCACGCGCCCACCAGGCGGCGCTGCTCGGCGTCCAGGAGGTCCCCGACCTGCCGGGCCAGCGGCAGGAGGTTGTCGATTGCCCACGGGTCGAACACCGGCTCCGGACGGGCGTCGATGGCGTGGATGAGCGCCGCCTGCTCCAAGACCTTGCCGAGCTCGTCCTCGCTGGGCGGGCGGCCCATCTCGTAGAAGCTCTGGCCGGGCGCGAAGTCCATGACGATGAGGTGGTGGCCGTCGTATTCGTGCACGTGGCCGCCGTCGGCGTCGCGGCGCAGCGCCGGGTGCCGCACGCCCGCCGCGCGGGCCCGGGTAATGATGCCGGCGGTGCGCGCGGGAACGCTGGCCGGGCGGCCGGCCGAGAAGACCTTGACGACCACCCGGGCCTGCCGCGCGCGCAGGTCAAGGTTGCAATCCTCGTAGCCGGTCTCCAGCACCGACCAGCTGGCCACGTCACCCAGCCCGTACCGCGCGGCGACGTGCTCGACGAGCTCGGGCAAGCTGGTGGCGACCCGGCCGACCGGGCCCGGGGCGGTGCTCAGCGTCCCATCGGGGGTCACCTCGCCAGGTTATCCGGCTTCCCGGTGAACCGCCGGAATGGAGCAGCCCGCGGGCAGGTTACGGTTTGCCGGAAGAGGTGATCATCTGATGCGCATCCGGCTGTCCATCCTGGACCTCGCGCCCATCGGGCGGGGCCAGACGGCGAGCGACAGCTTCGCCGCGAGCGTGGCGCTCGCGCGCAAGGCCGAGGAGCTCGGCTACCACCGGGTCTGGTACGCCGAGCATCACAACATGCCGAGCATCGCCTCGTCGGCGACCAGCGTGCTGATCGCCCACGTGGGCGCGCAGACGAGCTCGATCCGGCTCGGCGCGGGCGGGATCATGCTGCCCAATCACTCACCGCTGGTGATCGCCGAGCAGTTCGGCACGCTCGCCGCGATGTATCCCGGCCGCATTGACCTGGGCCTGGGCCGCGCGCCGGGCTCGGACCAGCAGACCACCTACGCGCTGCGCCGCGACCCGCGCACGGCCGACCGGTTCCCGCAAGACGTCCTGGAACTGCAGGGCTTCCTCGCCGGGGCCTCCCTGGTCCAGGGGGTGGACGCGATTCCCGGCAAGGGGTCGGACGTCCCGCTGTACATCCTGGGGTCGTCGATGTTCGGGGCCAAGCTGGCGGCCACGCTGGGGCTGCCGTACGCGTTCGCCTCCCACTTCGCGCCCGACCTGCTGCTGGACGCGATCGCCGCGTACCGCGCCGAGTTCAAGCCATCACCGCGGCTGGAGGCGCCGTACGTGATCGCCGGGGTCAACGTGACCGCCGCCGACTCGGCCGCCGCCGCGCGGGAGGCCTTCCAGGCGGTCCGGCGGACCCGCGCCGTCGCCCTGTTCGGCCGACGCCTGGGCCTGTCGCAGGACCTGTCCGATGAGCAGGCCGACGAGCTGCTGGCCAGCGCCGTCGGGCTGCACGTGGACCAGATGCTCAGGTACTCAGCCGTCGGCGCGCCCGGCGACGTGCGCGACTACCTCGACGCCTTCGTCAAGGACACCGGCGCCGATGAGCTGATCACGGTGCACCAGGCCCCGGGCCTGGCCGCCCGCCTCCGCTCGGTCGAGCTGACCGCCCAGTGCTACTTCGCGGACTGAGCACCGCCGCATCAGGCGTCCGCCGCCCTACGCGGCGCTTACCGCGAAGAGTTTTCGCATTGCGAAGACATTTTACACCTATACGGTAAAAGGTCTTCGCAGCCAAAAAAGTCTTCGATACCTGCTGTGACCGTGGTGACGGCAGATCCGCGAGGGCCGCGAGAGGCGATAGCCCGGGTTACCCCGCCGACGGGGCGGCGGGGTAACCCGGGCTATCCGCGTCCTACCGGCCGGCGTTCCCGTGCCCGCCGGCGATGCCGAAGAACTGGATCGCGATCTGCGCCCAGTCCGGGTAGTGGAAGCCCAGGTTGTGGTCTTCTCCCGCCACGCTGTAGGCGTCGACCGCCACGCCGTCGCGGTTGACGTACACGGTGTGCGTCCAGGTCGGCTGCGGGTGGTCAACGAACGCCACGCGCGCGTGCAGCACGTTGGTCCACTGCTTCACCTCTTCGCCGAAGTTCGGGTAGAAGAGGATCGAGTCCGCGGTGCCGTGCCATAGCTGGATGCGCGGACGGGGACCCCGGTAGCCGGGGAAGGCCGCCCGGACCAGGTCGCCCCACGCCTGCGGCGTCTTACTGACCAGGCCGTTAGCGCAGTCGTTGTTCCACAGCACGTCGGCCGGGGCGGCGAAGCAGCCGAACGGCACGCCGGACATCACCGAGCCGGCCGCGAACACGTTCGGGTAGTCGCCGAGCAGCACGTTGGTCATCATGGCCCCGGAGGAGATGCCGGTCGCGAAGACCTGGTGCCGGCTCGCGTGCAGGTGCCGCTGGACGTAGCGGACCATGGACACGATTCCGACCGGGTCGCTGTTCCCGTTGTGCAGGTAAGTCCCCGGGGTCGAGACGTCGAAGCAGATCAGCGGCGTCGTGCGGGTCACCGAGGGGTAGACGACGATGAAGCCGTACTTGTCGGCGAGCGAGGCGAACTCGGTGCCGCCGAAGAACGCCGGCCCGGATCCGCCGCAGTAATGGAGGGCGACCACGACCGCCGGGTGCGGGCGCACGTGCTGCGGCACGTACAAGAACATGCGCAAGCTCGTCGGGTTCGGCCCGAACCCGGTGACCTCCTGCAATGTCGACGCGGGCGGCGGCAGTGCCGCCGGAGCCGCCGCCGAAGCCACTGCCGAAGCCACTGCCGCCGAAGCCGACGACGGGGAGGCCGGCGCGGCCTGGGCACCGGCCAGGGGCGCCGTCGCCAGGCCGCCGGCGATCACGACGGCGGCCGCGCCGCGCGCCACGAGCCCGGGGCGGCTGAGGCCGCGAACCGCTCGCGTGAGGCCAGGGAAGTTCAGATGAGGCACGATCGGCTCCCTACTCTCCAGGGGCAATCCCAAGTCGAAACATTTCGGAAAAATACCGGAAATATTTCAGGACGAACATAAGCCGCCACGCCAGCGCAGTCAATCATCTAAACAGCATTGAATTCTCGAAATGATTTCGAACCGCGCGCCCCGCGCAGCAGCCCCCTCGCGCCCACAGGGATAATGGTGCCAGTGACCCGATCCGCGATTTCGCTGTCCCCGCGCACCGTCATCATCGACTACGGCGAGGTGATCTCGCACAGCCCGTCCGAGGCTGACCGCGCCGTCTTGGAGGAGCTCGCGGGCGTTGACCGCGAGAAGTTCTGGGCGGCGTACTGGGCGCACCGGCCCGCGCTGGACCTCGCCGTGGAGGGAGTGCGCGAGTACTGGACGGCCATCAGGGCCGACACCGGCGCGCACTGGGATGACGGCCGGGTCTGCGAGCTGTGGCTGGCCGACTTCCGCGGCTGGCTGTCGGTCAACCCCGAGGTGATCGACGTTCTCGCCGACCTGCGCGCGGGCGGGACCCCGCTCGCCTTGCTGTCCAACGCCGGGCCGGATTTCGGCAGCTTCTTCCGGCACGGGATCCTCGGCGAGTACCTTGACGCGGTCTACGTGAGCGGCGAGCTCAAGCTGCTCAAGCCGGGCGCGCAGATCTACCGGCACGTCCTGGACGACCTGGGCATCACGGCAGCGGAGGCGGTCTTCATCGACAACCGCGCCGACAACGTCCGCGGCGCGGAGGAGCTCGGCATAACGGGCCACGTGTTCACCGGCGCGGCGGCCCTGCGCGCGTTCCTGGAGTCACTGGCCGCGCGCTCGTAATTCCTGACTGCGCGGCCCGCCTCACATTCGCGCGGGCTCATGAACGCCGCCGGGCCGCCTGCCACCGCCGCCCACCCGCCTCCCGAAGTGCCAGACTTGAGCATCAACGCCGCCTGGAGGACACATTGACTAGCACGCACGACTTCACCGCGACGACCGCCGCCGGGCAGGACGCGCCGCTGCGCGAACTACCTGTGAGGCAGGCATAGCGCATGGACTATCCGCAGGCACCGGTGCCCTCGTTCCTCTTCGACCTCGACGGGACGCTCATCGACAGCGTGTACCAGCACGTGACCGCCTGGCACGTGGCGCTCGCGGCGATCGGGATCGACTTGTCCGTGTGGCGCATCCACCGGCGGATCGGGATGAGCGGCGGGCTGTTCGTGCAGGCGCTGCTGCGGGAGACCGGCCGGACGCTCAGCCCCGAGGAGATCAGCCAGCTGCAGTCCGCCCACGCCGCGGCCTACCGCGAGCACGCCGCGACAGTGACCGCGCTGCCGGGGGCCGCTGACCTGCTCGCCACGCTCACCGCGGCCGGCGTGAAGTGGGCGATCGCCACCAGCGGGTACGCGGCGACCGCGCGGCCGGCCCTGGGCCTGCTCGGCGTCGCCCCGGACACCCCGATGGTGACCAGGGACCTGGTGCGGCACGCTAAGCCCGACCCCGACCTGTTCCTGGCCGCCGCGGCGCTGCTCGGGGTCGACCCCCGGCACGCGGTCGTCGTCGGCGACAGCGTGTGGGACCTGCTCGCCGCCCGCCGCGCCGGGACGCTCGGCGTGGGCCTGCAATCGGGCGGCTACGGCCGCGAGGAACTGGAGCGCGCCGGCGCCTACCGCGTCTACGCCGACCCCGCGGAGATGCTGGCCCGCCTGTATGAGATCGGCGTCCGGCCCGAGTAGGCCACTCGCCGCCCAGGATCGCTCGCGCGGGTGACCACGACCAACGGCGCGCAGGCAAGCAGCGGATGCCAGCGGCCCGGGCCTCATGCCCAGGCCAGTTCTCCAGCGGAGCAGGTGCGCATTCGACACGCGCCTGCGCGGCGGTCAGGCCGTGCGGGCCGCCAGGGCGGACAACAGCTCGTAGCCGACGTGCGCGGCGGCCACGCCGGTGATCTGCGCGTGGTCGTAGGCGGGGGCGACCTCGACGATGTCGGCGCCCACCAGGTTGAGCCCGGCGAAGGAGCGCAGCACCGCCAGCAGCTCGCGGCTGGTCAGGCCGCCCGCCTCGGGGGTCCCGGTGCCGGGGGCGAACGCCGGGTCGAGCACGTCGATGTCGACGCTGACGTAGACGGGGCGGTCGCCGACGCGGCGGGCGATCGCGTCCACCATGCCGGGAGCGCCCAGGCGGTCGGCGTCGGCCGCGGGCACCACCTGGAAGCCGAGGGCGGTGTCCGCGCCCAGGTCACCCTCGTCGTACAGCGGGCCGCGGATCCCGACGTGCAGGCACCCCGACTGATCCAGCAGGCCCTCTTCCGACGCCCGGCGAAACGGGGTGCCGTGGGTGTACGCCGCGCCGAAGTAGGTGTCCCAGGTGTCGAGGTGCGCGTCGAAGTGCACGACGGCGACCGGGCCGTGCACCGCGTGCATGGCGCGCAGCAGCGGCAGCGCGATCGTGTGGTCCCCGCCGAGGGTCAGCAGGCGGGGGACGCCGAGGCCGGTGAGCATCTCCCGGGCCGCGCTCTCGATCGCGCCGATCGCCTCCTCGATGCGGTACGGGTTGACCGCGACGTCCCCCGCGTCCGCGACCTGCTGGACCGCGAACGGGGAGACGCCTGCCGCCGGGTTGTACGGGCGCAGCAGCCGGGAGGACTCCCGGATGTGCCCGGGGCCGAACCGCGCCCCGGGCCGGTAGCTGACCCCGCTGTCGAAGGGCACCCCGAGGATCGCCACGTCGGCCCGGCTGACTTCGCCGATGCGGGGCAGCCGGGCGAACGTCGCCTCCCCGACCCAGCGCGGCACCCGCGAGGCGTCGACCGGGCCGACGATCCCGTCCGCCGAGATGACGCGCGGGACCGGCGAGACCGCGGATGGCACGGCGTCGTTCGGGATGGAATTGTCCTTGGGGCTGATCATTTGGTGAGGGCCTCCAGCTGGCGGTCGCTGGCCTCGATGGCCGCCTGCTCGGCCGACCGGTCGAGCGAGCGGGACAAGATCCAGTACCCGAGGCCGGACACTACCAGTCCTACTACCCACGAGTAGTCCACCCCATTGGTGAGGTGCGCGGGGACCGGGCCGGTGTAGGACAAGCCGGCAATCGGCGGCAGCACCATGAACGGGACCTCCGCCGCGAACCCGAGCGCGTAGGCCAGCAGGCCGCGCCAGTTCCAGGCGCCGTAGACGCCATCAGCGCGGAAGATGTCGGTGATCGCGTAGTGCCCGCGGCGGACGAAGAAGTAGTCGACCAGGTTGAGCGCGGTCCACGGCACCAGCAGGTAGAGCATGAGGGTCAGCGAGTTCAGCACCGCGCTTACGGCGGACCCGCCCGACAGGGCCAGGCCGATGACGTACCAGATGATGGCGAGGACCACGATGGTGCCCGCCCGCCAGGCCCGGTTGGTGGCGACCTTCTTGAACGAGTCGACGCCGGTCAAGACGGTGAGCATCCCGCCGTAGGCGTTCATCCCCATCGTGGCAAGCAGGGACGTGGCCGACAAGATCGCGGTGACCGAGCCGAGCGGGGCGGCGACGTTGTTGCCCGCCTGGCGCAGGCCCACGAGCCCGTCGGAGACGCCCAGCCGGGTCGCCATCCACGCGCCCAGCGCGATCAGCCACACCGCCGAGCCAGACGCGCCGAAGAACACCGCGGCGATGATGCCCGCCGGGGAGGTGCCCTTGGGCATGTAGCGCGAGTAGTCCGAGACGTAGGGGGCGTAGGTGATGTTGTAGGCGGCGGCCACCGAGAACTGCGTCATGAACGCGGTGAACAAGAACCCGCCGGGGTGCTGCGGGGCGTGGCCGCCGGCCCCGCCGACGAAGATCGCCACCGAGATGATCGCATAGCAGGGCAACGAGATGACCAGCAGGAACCGGAAGACCCGGTGCACCCAGTCATAGCCGAAGATCGCCAGCGCGGCCGCGAGCACGGCGGTGACGATGGCGACCGCACCCGCGCTCCACCCGAACGCGTCGTGCAGGCCGCTGGCCATCAGCACCTGGTCGGCGACGTTGAAGACCCCCTCGGGCGAGCGGCGCGTGCAGGCGATCTTGTCCGATATCGAGCCGGGCGGCGGCAGCGGCGAGGAGGCCTATCGCCTGCCCGCCGGCGTGGAGTTCGCGTTCGTGCTGTCCGGGGCGCTGGAGGTCACCGTCGAGGGGTCCGCGGTGACCCTGGAGGCCGGCGACGCGTTCACGTTCGCCGCCAGCTCACCCCACGCGTTCCGCGCGGTCCCGGCGGGCGGCCCGGTCCGCGTCCTGTGGGTCGTCTCCCCCGCCCTCCCCGACGACACCCAGCGCGGCTGACGCGGGTTCCGGCCGGCCGGGCTCGCGTGACGCCTGGGGCGTTATGGTTAAGTCTGCGGGAAATCAGACCGATCCGCGGCAGGGACGGAGGCTTGCGATGACCAGCTTCCCCGACGAGCGGCCGACGGCGGCGTTCGACGTCAGCAAGCCGAATGTCGCCCGGGTCTACGACTACTTCGTCGGCGGCAAGGACAACTTCGCCGCCGACCGCGAGTTCGCGCAGGCCGCCATGCGCATCGCGCCCAAGGCGCCGCTGGCGGCGCTGAACAACCGGGAGTTCCTCGGGCGCGCCGTCCGCTTCCTGGTCGGCGAGGCGGGCATCACCCAGCTGCTCGACATCGGGTCCGGGCTGCCCACCCGGGGCAACGTCAGCGAGGCCGCGCACGCCATCAACCCCGACGCGCACGTGGTGCACGTCGACAACGACCCGGTCGTCTACACCCACAGCAAGGCACTGCTGGCCGACGACCGGACGACAGACATCAGCACGGCCGACGTGCGCCGGCCCGCCGAGCTGCTGGCCGACCCGGTCGTGACCAAGCTGATCGACTTCTCCAAGCCGGTGGGGCTGCTGCTGCTCGCGGTGCTCCATCACATCGAGGACGAGGACAAGCCCGCCGAGATCATGGACACGCTGCGCGCCGCCATGCCGCCCGGCAGTTACCTGGCGATCTCCAGCCTGCGGATGCCCGGGCCGGAGCTGCCCGAGCTGCGGGCGATCACGATCGAGGGCGAAAAGCTCCTCACCGGCTCGCTCGGCAGCGGCCGCTGGCGGGAGAGCGCCGAGATCCAGGCCTGGTTCGGCGACTGGGAGATGCTCGCGCCGGGGCTGGTGTCGCTGCTGGAGTGGCGGCCGCCGATCCAGCGGGACCTCGAGCGCGATGAGGTCTACCACAGCTTCTACGGCGGCCTCGCGCGCAAGCCCGCTTAGTGCCTTTCCTGGCGATAATCGCTCAGAAAGCCATAGCTACCGACCAGTAACCAGTAAGGGCTGGCCAAATGCCTGGCATCTCCTGACCCTTTCATCACTCCCGTCACTATGCTCACGCTTACCTCGAAGACTTGGCTGGTCACGAAGCCTTTGTCCGGTCATAGCGGCAATAGTCTTCGCAAGTCGGAAACTATTCGCGATAAGTCCCGGCTAGCGTGAGCTTGGCCACAGGCCACCGGGCGCCTGCTGGCACTCCGGGAAACTATGATGAGCGCGTGCCACGCATGCCCGAAGGCCAGGCGGCGCAGATCGCCCGCCGCTACTACGGCGTTCAGGCATCCGCCCGGCGGCTGCCGTCTGAGCACGATGACACCTTCCGGCTCGCCTGCGACGACGGCACCACGCGCTTCCTGCGGATCTCGCCACCCGATCCCGCACTGCCTGATCCCGCACTGCCTGATCCCGCACTGCCTGATCCCGCACTGCCTGATCCCGCACTGCCTGATTCCGCAGTTCCCGGGAGCGGGCCGGGCGGGACCGGGCCAGGGACCGGGGCCGGCGACGCGCGGGCCAGCTTCCTGACCGCGATCCTGCTGCACCTGGCGTCCGCCGCCCCGGGCCTGCCCGTCCAGCGGATCGTGCCCGCGCTGGACGGCTCGCCGGAGATCCGGCTCGGCACTCCCGACGGCACTCCCGACCGTGCTACCGGCAGCGCTACCGGCCATGCCGCGATGCGGATCGCCCGGATGACGACGTTCCTCGACGGCTCGCTGCTGCGCGACGTGCCGACCTCCGCGCGGCTGCGCCGGGACATCGGCGTGACCCTCGCCACGCTCAGCCGGGCCTTGCGCCACTTCACCCATCCCGCCGCGCGCCGCACTCACCTGTGGGACCTGCAGAACGCTCCCGCGCTGCGCGCCTATGTCGATCAGCTCCCGGACCGCGGGCCGCAGGCGGGGCCGAGCGCGGGGCACAACCCGGGCCCGGGCGTGGACGCGAGGCTGCGCGGGCAGCTGCTCGCGGTCCTGGACCGGTTCGACGATGCCGTCCGCCCGGCCCTGGCCGGCACCCCGGCGCAGGTCATCCACACCGACTTCCACGGCGACAACCTGCTCGCGGACTCCCGGCGGGTGACCGGGGTGCTGGACTTCGGGGACAGCCTCATCGGGCCGGTCGCGATGGACGTCGCCGTCGCGGCGTGCTACCAGCTCGGCGCCAGTACCGGCGGCACCGGTGCGAGCGGCACCGACCTGCTCGCCCCCGCGCTGGACGTGGTCGCCGGGTATCACGCGGCCGATCCCCTGCGCCCGGCCGACCTGCCGCTGATCGCCGAGTTCATCCAGCTGCGGCTGGCCGCCCGGATCATCGTCAGCCAGCGCAACGCCGCCCGCGAGCCCGCCAACGCGGGGTACCTGCTGCGCCGCACGCCGCAGGCCATCGAGCACTTCACCGCCTACCGGGCCATCGGGCCCGAGGCCGTCGCCGGCCGCCTGCGCCGCGCGTGCGGCCTGGACTGACACCAACCACCAGGATGGGATGCGCGGCGTGAGCGATGCGAGCGAGCTGGTCCGGCGGCGGGAAAGCGCGCTGGGCACCGGGTACCGGCTGTTCTACGAGCGGCCGGTGCACTTCGTGCGCGGCGAGGGCGTCTACCTGTATGACCCCGAGGGCAACGCCTACCTGGACGCCTACAACAACGTCCCGTCGGTCGGGCACTGCCACCCGCGCGTGGCCAGCGCCGTCGCCCGCCAGGCGGCGACGCTCAACGTGCACACCCGTTACCTGACCGATGGCCTCACCGACTACGCGGAGCGACTGCTCGCGACCCATGTTTTCGGGGGCACCGCCGCCGGGGGCGCCAGCACCGATAGCCCCCTGGACCGGGCGATGTTCACCTGCACCGGCAGCGAGGCCAACGACCTCGCCCTGCGAGTCGCACGGCACTACACCGGCGGCACCGGGATCATCGTGACTGCCAACGCCTACCACGGGGTCACCGCCGCGGTCGCCGAGGTATCACCCAGCCTTGGCCCGAACGCACCGGCCGGCCCGCACGTTCGGACCGTTCCCGCGCCACCCGGGCCCGGCGCCCGCCCGGAGGAAGCCGCGCGGGCCTTCGGCGCGCAGGTGGCGGCGGCCGTCGCCGACCTGCGGGCGCACGGCATCACGGTAGCCGCCTTCCTCGCGGACTCGCTGCTGTCCTCCGACGGGGTGATCCCCGGCCCGGCCGGCTTCCTGCGCGCCGCGCAACGCGTCGTGCGCCAGGCCGGCGGGCTCTACATCGCCGATGAGGTGCAGGCCGGGTTCGGGCGGACCGGCTCGCACATGTGGGGCTACCAGCGCCACGGGCTGACCCCCGACATCGTCACCATGGGCAAGCCGATGGGCAACGGACTGCCGGTCGCCGGGCTGGTGGCCCGCCGCGCGGTGCTGGACGACTTCGGCCGCCAGGTCCGGTACTTCAACACCTTCGGCGGCAACCCGGTCTGCATCGCCGCCGCCAGCGCCGTCCTCGACGTGATCGAGGAGGAGGGCCTGCGGGCGAACTCCGCGGCGGTGGGCGGCTACCTCGCGGCGGAGATCTCCCGGCTGGCGGCCGGCCGCCCGGTACTGGCGGGCGTGCGCGGCGCGGGCCTGTACATCGGCGTCGACGTCGTCGACCCGGAGACTGGCGCGCCGTCGCCGTCGCTGGCCTCCGCGATCGTCAACGCGATGCGCGACCGGCGGGTGCTCATCAGCGCGACCGGCCCCGCGGGCAACGTGCTGAAGATCAGGCCGCCGCTGCCCTTCGGGCGCGCGCACGCCGACCAGTTCCTCGACGCCCTTTCCCGCTCCCTTCAGTAACACTGTACCTAGTCACACTGTCCCCGGACTGGGAACTTGACAGGTCACATTTACTAATGCGAAACTCACCGCCGTGGCTGACTGGCTAAAAGGCACCTGGCAACTGGTCGCGTGGCGGAGGATCGCAGCGGATGGCACGATTAGCTATCCGCTCGGAGCGGACGCGCGCGGCCAGCTCATTTACACGTCAAATGGCACGATGGCGGTGCAGATCGCTGCGGCGACCCGGCCGACGATACCTACCGAAGACCCACTGGGCGGCGACCCCGACGCGCGCGCCAGCGCCTATTCCACCTACCTCGCCTATTTCGGCACCTATGAGATCGAGGGCGAGCAGGTCATACACCATCTCGACAGCAGCCTCTTCCCGAACTGGAGCGGCCAGGACCAGGCCCGCGCGCTCGGCCCCGAAGGCGATGACCTGGTGTTGCGCACTCCGCCGATGCGGCTCGCGGACGGGACGACCGTGGTCAACGAGCTGGCCTGGTCACGCGAGAAGTGACGAGCCCGCGTTAGCTTGAAAGCGGCATAAGGTGGCATCCACCGCACATGCCGCACGCGCGGACAGTTTATGGCACCGCGTCGCCTCACGCGGAAATCATGCCAACTGAGCGTTTGGCGCATGCCGGAATTCTGCTTGGCAAAACGGGAAATATCATAATACAAATCCAACGCTCCCCAGGATGGTTTGCGCGATCCGGACACCGGGTACGTCGCGCCGGGGCGGAAGCCTTAATTGCGCACAAGCAATTCCCGCGACTCCGGGTACTAAATTGACGGCCGCCGGCTAGCGCCGGCCGCCTGCGCGAGCATTTCGCGAGTCACCAGACTCTCGCCAAGGGGGGCACCCATGACGGAAACTCTCGACACACCAACTACCTTCGCACGCGCGCAAACCACCGCCCGTGTCCCGGCCCAGCGGTCACCAGCGCAGCGCACGGTGCGGCCAGCCGCGCTCGAGGGCGGCCTGGAGGCCACCGCGCAGCACATGTTCTCGCTCATGCTGCGCAACGTCGCCAGCGACGGCTTCCAGTTCACCGACCCGGCTGACCCGTCGAAGTTCTCCCGGCCCGGGTGCGTCATCGCCGCCCCCTCCTATCCGGCCGCCCAGCCCGGCGTGGACCAGGACTACGTGTTCAACTGGACCCGCGACGCGGCCATCACCGCGATGGAGATCGCCGCCGCCGGGATGCCCACCCGGCCCGGATCCGGCGTCCAGGCGCTGATCGACTACGCCAGCTTCGCCAAGACGTGCCAGGACAACGCGGCGCCCACGCTGGCCCACGCCTGCTACACGATCGAGGGCTACTCCCGGCCGTGGACCGAGCAGGCCGACGGCCCCGCATTGCAGACCGTGGCCCTGCTCCAGGCCTGGCCGCAGCTGGACCAGCCCGCCCAGGCGGTCGCGTCGCAGGTCATCGGCAAGAACCTGGACTTCGTCCTGGGTCATTACACCGAGCCGACGTTCAACTTGTGGGAAGAGCACGAGGGCTACTCGTTCTTCGCCCGCGCCGCCCAGCTGCGCTGCCTGCGGGCTATCACCGCCAACACCGCGGGGATCGCGGTCCCCGACGGCACCGCGGACGCGATCGGCTGGCTGGAGACCGCGCTGGCCGGGCACTGGAACGGGACCTGCTACCTGTCCGTGCTGGCCCCCTCCGACGCCGGCCCGGTCCCGGTGGCCAGCGGCTACGACCCCAACATCGACATCGTGCTGGCCGCCGTCTACGGCGGCGTCGCCTTCACCGACACGAAGCTGCTGGCCACCGCGGCGCAGCTGCGCTTCCAGTGGGCCGATGCCTCCTCACCGGTCGCCTACCCCATCAACGTCACCGACGCCGCCCTCGGCATGGGCCCGCTGATGGGCCGCTACCCCGGCGACACCTACGACGGCGACGTGCGCGACCCCGTGCCCGGCGGGCACCCCTGGGCGCTGTGCACGGCCAGCTTCGCCGAGCTGTACTACCAGCTGGCCCGCGAGATTGCCCGCACCCAGTCGGTCCCCCACGACGAGCTGTCGGCCGAGTTCTTCAGCCAGGCCGGGGTCGGCGCGGCCACCTCGCCGGCCGAGGCGGTCGTCTTGCTGGACAACGCCGCCGACGCCATGCTCCAGGCTGTCATCTACCACAGCGACGACCTGGAGCTCAGCGAGCAGTTCGACGGCACCTCCGGCTACGAGAAGAGCGTGCGCGACCTCACCTGGAGTTACGCCGCGTTCTTGTCGGCCGTGCGGGCGAAGACCAACCGCGAAGTCGAGGGCTGAACCGGTGGAAAACCGCCTCGACCAGTTCGTCCGGCTATCGGCCCTGCTGACCGGCTTCGCCCCGCTCCACCTGCTGGGCACGGGGATGGCCGAGACCTACCTGCGCGCGACGGACGCCGCGCTGCCCGACGGGGTGCTCGATGAGCTCCTCGACGCCGGATCACTGCCATCAGCCGGATCAGCGCCCCCCACCGGGTCAGCGGTTCCGGGCGCGCCCGCGCAACCGGGCGGGTCCGCGCTCGCGGGCGGGGCGGACCCGGATGCCGCCGCCGGGCAGGCCATCTTCGGCGACGCCAAGCTCGGGCCGGTCGCCCGCGCCCTGATCCTCTTGTGGTACCGGGGAGCGTGGACCGCGCTCCCGCAGGAGTGGCGCTCCGCGTACGGGGCCTCGCCGCGGGACGTGGACCACGTCGTGTCGGCGGAGGCCTACCAGGCCGGGCTGCAGTGGGACGCGGCCGGCGCGCACCCGGCGGGCGCCCGCCAGCAGGGCTACGGGGCGTGGGCGTCCCCGCCGGCCGCGCTGGAGACCGAGAGCGCCCCCGGGACCACCGGCGTCCGGTTGCCCCGCCAGGCCGGCGCGCCCAGCGTGACGGAAGGGGCCCGGTCATGACCGAGGCTGCCGAGCACGAGGAATACGACGTCGTCATCGCGGGCGCCGGGGTCAACGGGGCCCTGATCGCCAAGCACCTCACCCACGCCGGCTTCCGGGTCCTGGTGCTGGAGGCGGGGCCGGGGTCCGCGTGGTCGCTGGACGGCTACTCCCGGCACCTGGACCACTTCTACGCGGCGGCGAGCAAGGGACCGGAGTCGCCGTGGCCGCCCGCCGTGGCCGCGCCGCAGCCCGACACGGCCGACATCCGCTCCGGCGCGGGCTACTTCGTGCAGAACGGGCCGGACAAGTACGGCAGCAGCTACACGCGCGCGCAGGGCGGCTCGACGCTGCACTGGCTCGGGGTCTGCCTCCGGATGCTCCCGGAGGACTTCGAGCTGCGCTCCCGGTTCGGCGTCGGCCACGACTGGCCGCTGCGCTACGCCGACCTGGAGCCGTACTACGGGCGGGCCGAGCACGAGATCGGGGTGGCCGCCGACGTCGCCGACCAGGCGCACCACGGAATCGAGTTCCCCGATGGCTACGACTACCCGATGCGGCGGATCCCGCTGAGCTTCTCCGACCAGGTCCTGGCCGACACCATCGACGGGATGCGGGTCACGCTCGAAGGCGAGTCAATCGCCTTGCAGGTGCGCTCATACCCGGCCGGGCGCAACTCGGTCCCGCGCGGGGCCTACCGGCCGGTCGGCGCGGTGGACGCGGACGTGGACCGGCACGACATGATCACCCACCTCGGGGAGCGGTGCGCCGGGAACACCTCCTGCACCCCGATCTGCCCGATCGAGGCCAAGTACAACGCCGGGAAGACCCTGGCCCAGGCCGACCGCGGGAAGCTGCGGGTGCTCGCGCAGGCGGTGGTCTCGAAGGTCAGCGTCGACCCGGTCAGCGGAATGGTCGACGGCATCGAGTACCAGCGCTACGCCGACCCCGCCTCGCCCCGGCACACCGTGCACACCGCGCGCGGCCGCGTCTACGTGCTCGCCGCCCACGCCGTCGAGAACGCCAAGATCCTGCTGGCCTCCGGGCTCGGCGGGGGCGACAGCCTGATCGGCAAGGGCCTGATCGACCACCCGGCCCTGTACGCCTGGGGGCTGTCCCCGGTCCCGGTGGGGGCCTACCGCGGGCCGCTGTCCACGGCGGGCATCGAGGACCTGCGGGGCGGGGCGTTCCGCGCGCGGCACGCCGCGTTCCGGTTCGACATCGGCAACGACGGCTGGCGGGCCACCACCGGCGGCCCCGATTCCAGCGTGGTGGACGCGGTCACCAACCAGGGCCTGTACGGGACGAAGCTGCGCGCCCACCTCGCCGCCACGCTGCCCAGGCACGTCCGCTTCTCCCTCGCCGTCGAGCAGCTGCGCTCGGAGGCGAACGCGGTCACCATCGACCCGCGTCACCTCGACGCCATGGGCAACCCGCGCCCGGTGATCAGCTACCGCATCGACGACTACACGATGGGGGGCATGGCGGCGGCCGCCGAGGCCGCCCGGCAGGTGTTCCGGCAGGCCGGGATCGCCGACTGCACCGACCCGGAGGCAGGCGGCTGGTTCCCGTCCGTCCGCCGCGACGGCGAGGTCTTCCACTATCACGGCATGGGCCACTTCGGGGGCACCCACGTCATGGGCCACCGGGCCGGGGAATCGGTGGTCGACACCCACCAGCGCTCGTGGGAGCACCGCAACCTCTACGTGGTCGGGTCGGGCAGCTTCCCGACGATGGGCACCTCGAATCCCACGCTGACCATGGCCGCGCTCGCCTTGCGCACGGCGGAGCACATGACCGAGGCGCTGGCCGCGCGCCAGCCGATACGACAGGGGGAACCCAGTGGCTTTTGACATCGACAGCTCCGCCATCTTCCCAATCGGGGCCGCGACGCGGACTACGCCGCAGATCGCCGCCCGGAAGTCCTACGACGTGGTCATCGTCGGCGGCGGGGTCTCCGGCTCCATCCTGGCCGACCAGCTCAGCCAGGCGGGGCACTCCGCCGTCATCGTCGAGGCCGGCCCGGGCAAGGACGTCCAGCTGGATGAGTACGAGGCGTACCTGTCGCGGTTCTACGCGGCCTCGGTCAAGGACAACCAGGCGCCCTACCCGTTCAACCCCAACGCCCGGATGCCGCGCAGCGCCGACGCGATGCCGGTGACGCCCCAGACCCCCGACGACCAGTACTACATCGTGCAAGACGGCCCCTTCTGCACGGACACGACCTTCACCAGGGTCCTCGGCGGCACCACGATGCACTGGGAGGGCAAGGCGCTGCGGATGCTGCCCGAGGACTTCGACACGGCCTCCCGCTTCGGCCACGGGCGGGACTGGCCGCTCGGCTACGACGACATCGAGCCGTACTACCGGCAGGCCGAGCAGGAGCTCGGCGTGTCGGCCGACGTCGAGGACCAGCGATACCTGGGCATGACGTTCCCGCCGGGCTACGTGTACCCGATGCGCAAGATGCCGCTGTCCTACCTCGACCAGGTGGTCGCCCGGGGCGTGGACGGCATGCGGGTCGACCTGGACGGCGACCGGTACGACCTCCGGATCCGCAGCTTCCCGCAGGCCCGCAACGGCGTACCGAACCCGGACTACGACGGCGGCAAGGGGTACCAGCCCATCGGCGCGATCAGCACCTACCAGGTGGAGGAGGGCAAGCGCTGCCAGGGCAACAACAACTGCGTGCCCATCTGCCCGGTCCAGGCCAAGTACCACGCGGGTAAGACGCTGGCCAAGGCCCTGCGCACCGGCAAGGTCGACATCGTGACCCAGGCCGTCGCGTCCCGGGTGCACGTCGACAAGGAGTCCGGCCGGATCAGCGGCATCGAGTACAAGCGGTACCAGGACCCGTCCTCGCCTGAGCACACCACGCACACCGTGCACGGGCGCGTCTACGTGCTCGCCGCCAACGCGATCGAGAACGCCCGGCTCATGCTCGCCTCGGGCCTGCCGAGCACCAGCGACCTGGTCGGCCGCAACCTGATGGACCACGCCTACCTGCTGCGGTGGGCGCTGCTGCCCGAGATAGCCGGCACGTTCCGCGGCACCAACTGCACCGGCGGGATCACCGAGCTGCGCGGCGGGCGGTTCCGCGAGCGGCAGGCCGGCTTCGCCGTCGACATCCACAACGACGGGTGGGGCTGGGCGACCGGGTCACCGTACTCGGACCTGCTGGCCATCGTGGACGGCCAGCGCAAGCACGGCCGGGACCTGCGCGCCGCGCTGGTCAGCCAGCTTTCCCGGCAGCTGCTGCTGGCCTTCATGATCGAGGTGGCGCCCGAGCCGGCCAACCGGGTCACCGTCGACCGGCGCTACCGGGACCCGCTCGGCAACCTGAAGCCGGTCATCTCCTTCCGCGTCCCGGAGTACTCGCTGGCGGGCGCCTCCTTCGGGTTCGACCTGGCGGGCCAGATATTCACCCGGCTGGGCGCCGAGGACCACACCACCTATGACCCGCGCGACTACAGCTACGTCGAGTACGCGGGCCGGGGCTACTCCATCCGGGGAGGCAATCACCTGGCCGGGACCCACGTCATGGGCAAGACCAGGCACGACTCGGTCACCGACCCGGCGCAGCGGTCCTGGGACCACGAGAACCTGTTCCTGGTCGGCGGCGGCAGCATGCCCACGATCGGGACGTCGAACATCACGCTGACCCTGGCCGCGCTGGCTTACCGCAGCGCGTCCTTCATCGACACCCAGCTGCGCACCGAGAAGGCTCCCGCGGTCATCTCGGCCCGCTAAGGGCGACCACCCGGCACCCACGATTGGCGAAACCATGACGCTGCCTACCACGCGGGACATCGCGCCCGGCGACATCACCACCATCGAGGAACTGCAGGACTACCTGTACCGGGGGATGCAACTCGAGCACGCCACGATCCCCGTCTACCTGACCGCGCTGTACTCGCTGCACCCGGAGACGAATGCCGACGCCTGGCACATCCTGCGCGTCATCGCGATTGAGGAGATGCTGCACCTGACGCTGGCGGCCAACGTCATGAACGCCGTCGGCGGCCAGCCCGACCTCACCAAGAAGGGATTCGTGCCCACCTACCCGGCCCGGCTCCCGGACGGCGAGACCGACTTCCTGGTGCCGCTGCAGCCCTTCTCCGAGGATGCCGTCCATACCTTCCTGCAGATCGAGCGGCCCCGCAAGGCGCCCGAGCCGGGCAAGCGCATCGTCGCGCGCAGCCGCGCCCACGATCCCGAAGTCCTCCAGGCCGACCAGCACCTGGATCACCGGCCGGTCATCGGCCCGCTGCTCACGGTCCCCGGCCGGCCCGAGGAGCAGTTCTACAGCATCGGCGAGTTCTACGAGGAGATCATCCACGGCGTCACCTACCTGGAGCAGGAGTACCGCAAGCAGGGCAAGACGCTGTTCACCGGCGATCCCTCGCGCCAGGTCACGCCCGAGTACTACTACTCCGGCGGCGGCGAGATCGTCGCGGTGACCGACCTGGAGTCCTGCGTGAAGGCGCTGCAGCTCATCGCCGAGCAGGGCGAGGGGCTCGGCGGCGGCATCTACGACGGCGAGGGCGAGCTCGCCCACTACTACCGGTTCCAGCAGCTGAAGATCGGGCGGTTCTACCTGCCGCCCGACGAGCCGGACCGGCCCACCGGCCCGCCGGTGACGATCGACTGGGCGGCCGTCTACCCGGTGAAGAAGAACCCTCGTATGCGGGACTACCCGCAGGGATCGCAGCTGCGCGCGGCGGCCGAGGAGTTCAACAAGGAGTACGCCGCCTTCCTCGGCATGCTCACCCGGGCCTACACCGGCCAGCCCCAGCTGCTGCTGGAGGCCGTGTGGCAGATGTTCCACGTGCGCGACGGCATCGTCCGGCTGGTGCGCAACCCGCTTCCCGGCCGCGACGGGGTCAACGCCGGCCCGACCTTCGAGGTGGACGGGGCAACGCCGTGAGCGGTCACGCGGACCTGCTGGACCGGTTCGTCGCCTTCTCCGCCGAGGCGACCGCGTTCAGCGCGGTCGACTTGTGGGGCACCGGCCAGGCGGCCAGCTACCTGGCGACGGTCCAGGAGGAGGCCGGGGACCAGATCCTGCGCGACCTCCTGGAGGCCGCCCGGCCCGGCCCGGCCGGCGACCAGGTCTTCACCGACGAGAAGCTCGGGCCGCTGGCCAGGAACATCGTCAAGCTCTGGTACTCGGGGGTGTGGTACGAGCTGCCGCCGCAGTGGGCGGCCCGCTTCGGCGCCCCCGTCAAGGCCGTGCCCGCCCAGCGCCGGCCCGGCCAGCACGGGGTGGCCGGGCACTCGCTGCCCGACAGCAAGGGGCCGCTGGAGCAGCAGGGGCGGCAGCGGACGCCCGCGCGGTGCGCATCGTACGTGGTGTCGGCGGCGGCCTACACCGAGGGGCTGCTGTGGCGCGCGATCGGCGCCCACCCGTCGGGCGCCAAGGCGCCCGGCTACGGATCCTGGGCGGTACCGCCCGAAATCGACGGCTATGAAGGCGACCACGGCAAGGGAGGCTCGCGATGAGCGACGTACTGAAGAACCTCAGCCCGGACCGGGTGCGGCTCGGCGTGACGCCGACGCTGTGGTGGAACGACGACTTCCCCTCGATCGACATCGGCATCCCGTTCGGGCAGTGCGTCAGCGAGATGGCGCTGGCCGGGTTCACCGGGACCAGCATCGGCCACAAGTACCCGGCCGACCCCGCCGAGCTGCGCCGCGCCCTTGACCTGCGCGGCCTGCAGGTCTCCGAGCCGTGGGTGAGCACTTATTTCACCATCGCGGACATGGACGAGCAGACGATCGCCAACTTCGAGGAACGGCTGGCCTTCATGAAGGCGATGGGCGGCACCGACATCGTGGTCGCCGAGTTCGGCCGGTCCTCGCACGTGCTGCCGATCGCCTTGTTCGCCAACCGCCCCGTCTTCGATGACCGCGACTGGGACCTGCTCGCCGCGGGCCTGAACCGGCTCGGCGACATCGCGGCCGGCAGCGAGATCCGGCTGTGCTACCACCACCACATGGGCACCGGCGTGATGACCCGGGCCGACATCGACCGGCTGATGGCGGCCACCAACCCCGACACCGTCCACCTGCTGCTGGACACCGGGCACCTGGCCTGCGCGGGAGACGACCCGCTGGCCGCCGCCAAGGCCCACGCCCGCCGCATCAAGCACGTCCACCTCAAGGACTTCCGCCCGGACGTGCTGAGCCAGGTCCGCGAGGAGAGCCTGTCGTTCCAGCAGGGGATTGAGGCCGGGATCTTCACGGTGCCCGGGGATGGCGCGATCGACTTCGCGCCCATCCTGGAGGTGCTCGCCAGCGCGGACTACGAGGGGTGGCTAGTCGTTGAGGCCGAGCAGGATCCGGCCAAGGCGAACCCCCTGGAGTACGCGATCATGGCCCGCTCGTACCTGCGCAAGATCCTGGGGTGGTGAGGCGATGAGCACTGTGCCGGGAAGCACCGTGCCGGGAACCACCGTGCCGGGAACCACCGATGGGCTGAACGCCGAGCGGGACGTGTACCTCAGCTTCTTCATGTTCACCACGGACCTGCGCCCCGGCGACGACGAGTACGCCAAGGTCATCATCCGGCATATCAAGAAGCTGCGGGAGCTGGGTTACGCCGGCTTCGACATGCCGATCTTCCCCAACGACACCCGCGATCACCAGGCCGAGGTCGACAGCTACGCGCGGCTGAAGCAGGCCCTGGACCGGGCCGGGCTGCAGGACGTCGGCTTCACGACCAACGTGGCCGCCAGCCGCACCTTCGATCCCAGCTCGGTCTACGGTGACCAGCGCCAGGTGGCCCTGGCGTACCTGAAGTCGCGGGTCGACATCACCGCGGTCCTCGGCGCGACGATCATGGCCGGCCCGATCGTCTTCCCCTACAACGTGTACCCGGTCACCGACTTCGGCGAGCCGATCTGGAGCGACGCCCTGCACGCGTGGACCCGGGCCCGGTACCTGGACGCCCAGCCGATCTTGGACGAGGTCGGCCAGTACGCGGCCGGCCAGGGCGTCAAGCTGGCGATCGAGCCGGTTGACCACTGGGAGCAGGCCGCCCCGAACATGGTCGGCGAGGTGCTGCGCTTCCTGGACGGCGTCTCGAGCCGCCAGGTCGGCGTGTGCGTCGACAGCGCGCACGTCGTGCTGGGCAGCAGCGGCCCCGACGAGTTCCGCCGGGACGTCCTGGAGGCCTCCGGGGCCGGCCGCCTCAACTACGCGCAGGTCTCCGCGCCCGACCGCGGCGCCGTGCACGACAGCTGGATCCCGTGGCGGGAGTTCCTGGGCGCCATCGTGCCCGCTTACGACGGGCCGCTGCTGATCGAGATCTTCAACGCCATCCCGGCCTTCCTCAGCTCGCTCCGCCTGACCCGCCGGAAGTTCTGGATCCCCGGCGAGGACGAGCCCGTCCCTGGCGTCGCCGACGCCTACGAGGCGGCCGCCGCGTCCATTGACGCGCTGCGCGGCGAGCTGGGCAAACTCTGATTAGGAGAATCTTCCGATGACTGACAGCCAGGCCACCACCACCCCCGGCATCCCGATGCCCGCCAAGCCCATCGACCCGCCGGGCGCCGGCGGGCTCGCCGGCTTCCGGGCGGTGCCGTCGCAGCACGCGACAGCCGTGAACCTCGGGCCGCTGCGGAACCTGCCGGGCTTCTGGGAGGGCACGGGGTTCAACATGATCGCCCGCCCGGACTTCTCCGGCGACACCCCGAACGGGTTCTTCCTGGAGCTGAACATGCTCCGGGAGTCCATCGAGTTCACCACCATCGGCTCCCCGGTGTTCAACCGGGGCAGCGCCCAAGACGACGTGTCGATCTACGGCGTGACCTACCTGCACCGGGTCACCGACGCCGGCAACGGCGAGGCGCTGCACATCGAGCCCGGGGTGTGGCTGACGATCCCGCCGACCACCGACCCGCCCGCCGGGCCCACCATCGCCCGGCTGGCGACCATCCCGCACGGCAACGCCGTCTGCACGGTGGGCTTCACGCAGGAGGTCGACTCCGACAAGCTGCCGACGATCCCCCCGGCCAACACGATCCCGTTCCCGGTCGGGACCCAGCCTCCGCCGCCGGGGACCCGCAACCCCTACCCGGAGTACGACCTGAGCACGCCGAGCGCCTTCCGCACCCCGTCATTGCCGCCCGAGGTCACCCAGGCGGTAGTCGACGACCCCAACGCGATGCTGCGCGACGCCCTCCAAGGCCACGTGCTGCCGCACATCACCCGGCTGATCACCACGGCCGACCAGGCCCAGATCGGGAACATCCCGTTCATCGTCCGCAACGCGGACACGATCAGCCTGGAGTCAGTGTTCGCCATCGAGACGGTGGAAGGCCCTGATGGCACGGAGTACCAGCAGCTGCAGTACTCCCAGACCGCGCTGCTCAACTTCCGCGGCCTGAGCTTCCCGCACGTCACCGTGGGGACCCTGATCAAGGCGTTCTGAGGCTCACTCCCCCGCAGTGACCAGGCCGGACTCGTAGGCGAAGACGACCGCCTGCGCCCGGTCGCGCAGAGCCAGCTTCATCAGGATCCGGCCGACGTGGGTCTTGGTGGTCTGCTCGGCGATCACCAGCGCGGCGCTGATCTCCGCGTTGGACAGGCCCCGGGCGATCAGGGCTAGCACCTCGGCCTCGCGCGGGGTGAGCTGCGCCAGCGCCGCCTGTTGCTGGGTCGGCGTCGCCTGTTGCTGACGGGGCGCCTGGCGAGCGAAGTCGGCGATCAGCCGCCGCGTCACCGACGGGGCCAGCAGCGCCTCGCCCGCCGCGACCACCCGCACGGCGTGCACGAGCTCAGCGGCCGGCGCGTCCTTGAGCAGGAAGCCGCTGGCCCCCGCGCGCAGCGCCTCGTACACGTACTCGTCGAGGTCGAACGTGGTGAGCATGAGGATCCGGGGCCGCCCGTCGCCCGCGGCCCCGGGCCGCCCCGTCCGGTTCTCCGGCGGGCCGCCGAGCAGCTCGCGGGTGGCGGCCAGCCCGTCCATGACCGGCATGCGCACGTCCATCAGCACCACGTCGGGCCGCGCCTGCCGGGCCAGGCTGACCGCCTGCGCGCCGTCGGCGGCCAGCCCGGTCACCGTGATCCCGTCCTGGGCGGCCAGCAGCGCCCCGAATCCCTCCCGCACCATCGCCTGGTCATCGGCGATCAGGCAGCTAATCACCGGGGTCCCCCCGCCCGCGGCCCGCCGGGCGCGCCCCCGCCCGGGTGCGGTCCCCCGTCCGCCGCCGGCTCCCCGCCGGCTGGCAGGCCCGCGCGCACCGCGAACCCGCCGCCGGCCCGCGGCCCGGCGGCCAGCCACCCTCCTGCCATCGCCACCCGCTCCCGCATCCCCGCCAGCCCATGACCGCCCTGCCCCTGACCACACTGCCCCCGACCACACTGCCCCTGACCACACTGCCCGCCGCCGGCGTCCCCATCGTCCGCGGTGCCCCCGGCGCCCGGCTCACCCGCCGCCCCCGCCTCATTCTCAACTTTCACCGTAACGATCCCGGCTTCCTGCGCGATTGCCACCTGGATCGCGGCCCCGGCGGCATGGCGGGCGGCGTTGGACAGCGATTCCTGCACGATCCGGTACGCCGTCAGCCCGACGACCGGCGAGGCGGCTGCCTCGTGGCCCGGCATCCGCAAGCTGATGTCCGCGCCCGCCCGGCGCGCGCCCTCCACCAGCGCGGGCACGTCAGCCAGGCCCGGCTGCGGCAGCCGCTGCGGCTCCCGGGCACCGGGCTCGCAGCCGCGCAGCACGCCAAGCAGCCGGCGCATGTCCGTCAGCGCGTCCCTGGCCGACTGGCCCAGCGCGGCGAACTCTGCCCGGGCGCCGTCCGGCAGCCCGGTGATCCGGTACGGGGCGGTCTCCGCCTGCACCGCGATCATCGACATGTGGTGCGCCACCACGTCGTGCATCTCCCGGGCGATCCGCGCTCGTTCCTCCAGGGCGGCGCGGCGCTCCCCTTGCCGGCGCGCCTGCTCCTCATGCTCGCGGGCCAGCTCGGCGTGTTGTCCGGCTAGCACAGCTTGCTGCCGGGCCAGTTCTGCCTGGGCCGCCAGCGCCGCGTGATCCCGCCGCCAGCGCCCGGCCCCGTACAGCACGGCCGTCGCGGCGGCCAGCCCGATGGTGAGCCGCACTGCGGGCGCCAGGCCGGGCTGCCCGGCCAGCCCCAGGGAGGGCCCCCCTCCTTGCGCCCCGCGCAGGAGCGGCGCCGTCCACAGCCACACGGGGATCAGCGTCAGCCCGGCCATCCAGGCCAGGCACCACGGCCCGTAGCGGACCCCCGCGGCGGCGAAGGCGACCGCGAGCACGACGTAGAAGCCCCCGTCGGCCCGGGTCTGGCCGGGGATCAGCGGGGTGAGCAGGACGCCGAGGTAGGCCAGCCGCCAGGCGAGCAGCGAGTGGCGGGGCGTCAGCGGCAGCGCGGCCGCCACCGCCAGGACGACGGCGAGCCAGCCCAGGCCGGCGGCCACCGACTCGCCGCCCGATCCCGGCCCCGCGTCCCCGGCCGCGACCAGCGCCACGGCGAAGGCGGCTACCAGGAGCCAGCCGGCCCAGCCGGCCGCCTGCGCCAGCCGGCCGCGCCGCGCCGAACGCCACGCGGGCGGCTCGTCGCGGCCCGCTAGGACCTGCCTGAGCGCGCTGTTCACGCAATCGAGCGTATGCGCGGGCCGGGTCCCGGCACGTCCCGCCCCGGTCGTCATACCACGGTACGACGCGCCGCCCGCGAGTTGGCTCTGCGTGGCGATGCCCCGGCGGCCCTGCGCTTCCTAGCGTCAGGGGCATGATCTCAGTACACGGGCTCACGAAAAGCTACGGCGGCCGAATCGCCGTCGATGACCTGACCTTCGACGTCCAGCCGGGCACCGTGACCGGCTTCCTGGGGCCGAATGGCTCCGGCAAGTCCACCACGATGCGGCTGCTGCTCGGGCTGGCCGCGCCCGACGCCGGGACGGCGCTCATCGCGGGCGTCCCCTACCGGTCGCTGCGGTGGCCGCTGCGCACCGTCGGCGCGGTGCTGGACGCGCGGGCATTCCAGCCGGGGCGCTCGGGTCGCGGGCACCTGCTCGCCCTCGCCGCCGCCGGCGGCCTCCCCCGGCAGCGCGTGGAGGAGGTGCTCACGCAGGTAGGGCTGGCCGGCGGGGAACTCGGGGACGCCGCCGGGCGGCAGGCCGGCGGGTACTCCCTGGGGATGGCCCAGCGGCTGAGCCTGGCGGCGGCGCTGCTCGGCGATCCGGCCGTGCTGCTGCTGGATGAGCCGCTCAACGGGCTGGATCCGGCCGGCGTGCACTGGATGCGGTCGCTTATCAAGGCACAGGCCGCCCAGGGCCGGACGGTCCTGGTCTCCAGCCACCTGATCAGCGAGATGGCGCTGACCGCAGGCCCGCTGATCGTGATCGGCGGCGGCCGGCTGCTGGCCGGCACCACGGTGGCCGAGCTGACCGCGCGCGGGCGAGGCTCGCTGGAGAACGGGTTCCTCGCGCTGACCGGCGCGGCTGATTACCCAGCCGCTTTCCCCGGCGCCGTGCCCGCTCCTTCCCCGGACCACGCCCCGGCCCCCGCCCCCGCCCCCGCCCCAGGCAGCGAAAGGAACTCCCGGTGAACGACGGTTACACCTTCGGCCACGTGGCGCGGATGGAATGGATCAGGCTCAGGAGCCTGCGAGCCGTTCGGTGGACTCTTGGCGGGGGGCTGGCCGCGACGATCGCGATCGGCGTGGTGGCCGGCCTGAACACCCGCAACGCGGCCGGGGACCCGACCAGCAACGTGCTCGCCGGGGTGGTCCTCGGCCAGCTGATCACCGGCGTGCTCGGCGTGCTCGCGATGACCGGCGAGTTCTCCTCGGGGATGGCCCGGGTGACGTTCGCGGCGGTGCCGCGGCGCGGGCTGGTGCTGGCCGCCAAGGCGGCCGTGTGGGGGGCGGTGTTCCTGGCGGCCGGGGAGGTCACCGTGCTGGCCTCGTTCTTCCTGGGCACCGGCGTCCTTCGCGCCGGCGTTCCGCGCCCGTCGCTGGCCACCCCCGACGTGCTCCGGGCGGTCTTGATGACCGGCGCCTACCTGGCGCTGACCGGCCTGCTTGGTCTCGCCGTGGGGGCGCTCATCCGGCATGGCGCGGCCGCGGTCGCCACCGTGGTCGGCGGGCTGTTCGTCGCCCCGCTCATCATCGGCGGGGTGGACCGCTCGCTGGGGCCGGTGCTGCCGGAGCTGATCGCTGGCAACTCCCTGGCCGCCGTCCAGCCGGTCAGCGGGTTCAGCTGGTCGCCCTGGCTGGAGCTGGCCATCGTGGCGGCCTACCCGGCCGCCGCGCTGGCGGCCGGCGGCTGGCTCCTGGCCCGCCGGGATGTCTAGCGGGCCGCGCTGCCCCCGCCAGGCGGGCAGCGCGGCCCCGCCGCGGCGGCCCTGCCTACTAAGGACACGGCCTGCTCTAAGCACGGCCTAGCGGCTGCCCCACACCTCCTCGGCGGTTTCCACCACGAGGCGCAGCTTGGCGATCTGCTGATCGCGGGTCAGCGAGTTGCCGTCGAGGGTGGATGAGAAGCCGCACTGGGGGGACAGGCACAGCTGGTCGATGTCGGTGAACTTGCTGGCTTGCTCGATCCGGCGCTTGATGTCGTCCTTCGCCTCCAGCTCGCCCTGCTTGCTGGTCACCAGGCCCAGGACGACGTGCTTGCCCTTCGGCAAGAAGCGCAGCGGCTCGAAGCCGCCGGAGCGCTCGTCGTCGTACTCCATGAAGTAGCCGTCGACGTTCAGCTCGTTGAACAGCGCGTCGGCCACGAAGTCGTAGCCGCCCTGCGCGACCCACGAGGAGCGGAAGTTGCCCCGGCACATGTGCGTCGTCACCGTCATCCCGGCCGGCTTGTCGCGCAGCGCCCGGTTGATGGACTTGATGTAGGTCTCATGCTGGTGGTCGGCGTCCTCGCCGCGGCGGGTGATCTCCGCGCGCTGAGCCGGGTCATTGAGGTAGGCGAGGCTGGTGTCGTCGAGCTGGAGGTAGGTGCAGCCGAGGCCGGACAGCCGCTGGACCTCATCGGCGTAGGCGGCGCCGAGGTCGTCCCAGAACTCTTCCAGGTCCGGGTACACGGCGTCGTCGATCGCCGCCGGCCCGCCCCGGTAGTGCACCAGGCTGGGCGCCGGGATCGTCAGCTTCGGCGTGCCGGTGGTCACGTTGTCGCGGACGAACTCGAACGCCGGCCCGAAGATCGTGTGGTCCATCCCGAGCTTGCCGGTGACCCGGATGGCCGCGGGGGTGAACTCGATGTCGCCGCCCGCGTTGTGGAACACGCTCTTCATGCTCTGATCGGCCTTGGACACCCCGGCGATCTCGTAGATGAAGTCCATGTGCCACGAGGCCCGGCGGAACTCACCGTCGGTCACCGAGCGCAGCCCGAGGTTCTCTTGCATCCGGATGGCCTCGCGGATGGCGTCGTCCTCGGTGGCCCGCAGCTCGCCGGGCGAGATCGCGCCGCGCGCGGCCGCCTCCCGCGCCTGCAGCAAGGCGCGGGGGCGAAGCAGGCTGCCGACGTGGTCGGCGCGGAAGGGCGCAGTGGCGCGCTCGGTCATGCCGTCACCCGCTCCCCGATCGCGTTGGCGTCCAGCGAGGTCCACGGGGTCGGGTCGAACCAGGCCGGCCAGCCGGCCTCGTTGGTCACCCGCGCGGCCGCCAGGTTCGCGCGCAGCGCGGCCAGGTCGCGGTCTACCTCGTAGACGGCCAGGTGCGTGGCGACCGTGGGGGTGGTGGGATCGATCACCTCCGGCTCGAGCCGGAACCGCCAGTTCGCCACGAACCCGGGCACCTGCGTGTTCTCGTCGGCGTGCTCGCGGTACCAGGTGACGAACTCGCCGTTGTCGAGGCCCGCGGGCGGCGCGCTGAACACCATGTACAGGTGGTCGGCCAGCCGGGCCTCGGCCGGGTTGCCGTGCGCGTGGCAGTTGAAGGACGCGAAGGTGATGTCGGGGAACCACGCCGGCAGCTTCATCCGGCCGGAGGCCACCTCCTTGTCCAGCTCCTTCATGACGTCCCGGGGGTTGCCCGCCAGCTCGTAGGCCGACAGGTAGCGGTGGGCCGACGGCGTCCACTCGCCCTTGACCGTCTGCAGCCGGTAACGGCGCGCGGACACGAAGCCCGGCACCACGAGGATCTCGCTGAGGTGGAAGTCGTACCAGGAGTTGTACTCTTCGTCGGAAATCGCCTCCGGGGGCTTGCTGAACACAAGGTGCAGGTTCTCCGACATCGGCGTCCTCCCGTGTGATCATGGCCTAGCAGGCTAGATCGTATATCGTTTGCGAGGTGCTGGCTAGGGGCCGGACCACGCCCCCGGCCAAGCACGCGGCACAGTATCCGGCCCCCCGGGGTGGCCGCTGGGCATATACCATTTGCGTCCCGGGTGGGTCATGATCAGCCTGTGGCCCCACCTGACGGGGATCATTCACCGACTGCAGACACGGAGGACCAATGGCCGACGACGAGCTGTACGAGAAGGGAATCGCGATCCGCGAGGAGATGCTCGGCCCCGAGCACGGGCGGGCCAAGGTGGAGAGCCAGGGCGACTTCACCAGGGAGTTCGAGGAGCTGGTGACCCGGTACTGCTTCGGCTCGGTCTGGGGCCGCGAGCAGCTCCCGCGCGGTACCCGCAGCATGCTCACCATCGCCATGCTGGTCGCGCTCGGGCGCGCCCAGGAGATCCGCTGGCACGTGAAGGGCGCGCTCAACAACGGGGTCTCCAAGGAGGAGATCCGCGAGGTCTTGATGCAGGCGGCCGTCTACTGCGGGATCCCGGCGGCGGTCGACGGCTTCCGCAACGCCTCCGCCGTGCTGGCCGAGATGGGGCTGGAATGAGCGCGCCCGGGCCGGCTGGCGCACCGGTCGGGTTCGTCGGCGTCGGCAACATGGGCAAGCTGATGGCCGCCAACCTCGCCGCGGCGGGCTTCGCGCTGGTGATCAGGGACAGCGACCCCGGGGCGCAGGCCCGGTTCGTCGCCGCGCACGGCGGGACGCCCGCCGACGCGCCGGAGGCCTTCGCCGGGGTTGAGGTCGTGGTGACCATGCTGCCCGACGGCGCCGCAGTGCGCGAGGCGATCCTGGGCTGGGAAGGCGGGATCGCCGCCGCGCTCAAGCCGGGCGCGGTGGTGCTCGACATGAGCTCCTCCGACCCGGTGGGGACCCAGGCGCTGGGCGCCGACCTCGCGCCGGCCGGCATCCGGGTGGTCGACGCGCCGGTTTCCGGCGGGATCGTCCGCGCCGGGTCCGGCACGCTGTCTCTGATGGTGGGCGGGGACGACGAGGACGCGTTCGCGCTGGTCGCTCCGCTGCTCGCGGCGATGGGCGAGCGGATCTTCCGGACCGGGCCGCTGGGATCGGGTCACGCGATGAAGGCGCTGAACAACTTCCTCGGCGCCTCGGCGTATACGACCGCGGCGGAGGCGCTCGCCATCGGCACCCGGTTCGGCCTTGACCCGGCGGTGATGCTGGACGTCATCAACACATCGACCGGCCGCAGCTTCAACACCGAGGTCGTGCTGAAGCAGGAGGTGATCACCGGCCGGTACGCCACCGGATTCGCGCTCGGGCTGCTGGCCAAGGACGTGGGCATCGCGGCCAGCCTGGCCGAGTCGGTGGGCGTGGACGCTCCGGCCTGCGAGCTCGTCCGCGGCCGGTGGGCACAGGCGCTGGACGGGCTCGGCTTCGCGGCCGACCACTCCGCGGCGCACCGGCAGTGGTGGCCGATCGACTTGACCGCCGCCGCCACCGCGGACCCTGCCGGGGACGAGGCGCCCGGGTGACCTGCGCCTGAGCCGGCCGCCCCTGGGCCGCCAGGTGAGAAAACAGGAGGCCCAGGGTCTGGCTGACCACTTCATATATGATTATGATCGAGCTGACCACCGGATGTGAATGCAGGGACAGGAGTCAGCGATGCTCTCGTTCGCCCAGGCCACCGACGCCTTGGACACGCTCATCGACCGCGATCAGGACTTCCGGCTGCTGGGCTCGGGTTACGGGTTCACCGAGGGGCCCGCCTGGCACGCGTCGGGCAATTACCTGGTCTTCAGCGACATCCCTGGCGACAAGCGCTGGCGGTGGAGCGAGGCCCGTGGCATGGAGCTGATCGGATGGCCCACCTACAAGGGCAACGGCATGGCCTACGAGCCCGATGGCAGCCTGCTGGTGTGCGAGCAGGTGACCAGCTCCCTGCTCAGGATCCGGCCAGACGGGTGGCGGCAGGTCGTGGCCTGCCACTACCAGGGCAAGTACCTCAACAGCCCGAACGACGTCGTGGTGCGGTCGGACGGCAGCGTCTACTTCACCGACCCCAACTACGGCCGGTGGCCGGTGGCGGTGGGCGTCGCCCGCGAGTGCGAGCTGGACTTCCAGGGCGTGTTCCGGGTCCCGCCGGGCGGCGGCGACTGCGAGCTCGTGGTCGCCGAGCAGGAGTTCCAGCAGCCGAACGGCCTGGCCTTCTCGCCCGACGAGGCCATCTTGTACGTCAACGACCGGCAGGACGTCAAGGCGTACGACGTCGCCCCGGACGGGTCGCTGTCCAGCGTGCGGGTCGTGCACGACCAGATGGGCAGCAGCGGGACCCCCGGCAACGGCAACCCGGACGGCATGGAGGTTGACGAGCTCGGCAACATCTGGTGCACCGCCCGCGGCGGCATCTGGGTGCTCGCCCCCTCCGGTGACCTGCTCGGGATCATCGAGACGCCGGAAGTCTCCGGCAGCCTCGCCTGGGGTGGCGATGACCTGCGCTCGCTGTTCGTGTGCACCTCGACCACCATGCACGCGATCCGGACCAAGGTCGGCCCGGCGCCGATCCCGTCCTGCTGAGCGGGCCGGTCATGGCAAGCGCGGGCATGGCACCCGCTGAGGACGGCTTCGCGCGGCGGTTGCGCGCGCTCGAGGACGCCGAGCAGATCCGGCAGCTCAACCTGGCCTACCGCCGTCACCTCGACGCCCGCGACCTCGACGCCTACGGCGCCTTGTTCGCCGCCGACGGCGAGTGGCTCGGCGGCACCGGCTACGGCAAGGGCCCGGCCGGCATCGCGGCGATGCTCAAGGAGCGGCTGGCGGGCAACCCCGGCCCTCCCGGCCCCACGTCGTGGCACATGGTCGCCGAATCCGACATCACGGTGGACGGTGACCGGGCCACCGGCACGATCAGCTGGGCGCTGATCCAGCGCGGCGGGGGCGACGCGCCGGTGATGCGGCTGCTCGGCCACTACGACGACGAGTACGTGCGGGAGGACGGCCGCTGGCGATACCAGCGCCGGGTCGCGCACACCGATCTCCCCTACCGCCCGCTTGAGCTGCCCGCGGACTGGTCGCCGCCCGGGGGCGCCGGGCCGGCCGTCCCCAGCCCGGCCGGGCCGGGGGACGGCTCCCCTGGCCCGGATCCCGACATCGCCGCGCGGCTGCGGCGGCTGGAGGATGGCGAGCAGATCCGCCGGCTCACCCAGCAGTACCGCCGCCATCTCGACGCACTGGACCTCATCGCCTACGGGCACCTGTTCGCGGCCGACGGGGAGTGGCTCGGCGGCACCGGCCACGGCCAGACCCCGGCCGGCATCACCGCGATGCTGACGCAGCGGCTGCCCGCCCGCGGCCCCGGCGGCCCGTCGGCCTGGCACCTGGTGACCGAGCCGGAGGTCGAGCTGGACGGTGACCGGGCGGCCGGCCTGGCCACCTGGAGCTGGGTGGGACGCGGCGACGGCGCGGCGCCGGTACTCCGCCTGCTTGGCCACTACCAGGACAGCTACGTCCGCGAAGCGGGCCAGTGGCGGTTCCAGCGGCGGATCGCGCACACCGATATCCCGCACCGCCCGCTCACCATGCCCGCCCAGTGGACGACCGCCGCGGCACGGTCCGCTCCCGGCGCCGCGGCGCCCGCGACCGACCTTGAGGCGCGGCTGCGGCGGCTGGAGGACCTGGCCCGGATCCGGCAGCTGTTCGTCGACTACAAGATGGTCCTCGACAAGCAGGACTTCGCCGCCTACGCCGCGCTGTTCGCCGCCGACGGGGAGTTCATCGCGGGGCCGCAGGTGGCGAAGGGGCGCGCGGCCATCCAGGCGCTCGTCGAGGGCATGCCCGGCAGCTTGCTGGGATCCGGGCCCGGCGAGGACTTCCACGTCGTCTTCAACCCGCTGATCGACCTGGACCCGGCCGACCCCGACCGGGCCCGAGCCGACGTGACGTGGCTGTACGTGGTCAAGGGCGATGACGGCGGCCCGGCCCTGGCCAAGCTCGGGCGCTACGAGGACGAGCTGGTCCGCGAGGATGGCCAGTGGCGGTTCGGCCGCCGCGCGGCGCCCACCGACATCGGGTGACCCGCCTCTACCGCGATCGGCCTAGGACGGCTGCCGGCCCGTGGCCTTGGTGAAGTTGGGGTCCAGCGACTCGTCGTCCGGGTTCCGCCCGGCGATGATGCCCTCGGCCCGCGCCCGGATGGCGCCGGCGCCTTGCTCGGGGTGGGTGAGGATCCAGAAGCGGCGCTCGCGCACCCCGGCGAACATGATGTCGGCGGCCTGCTCCGGCTGCATGACCTCATCCAGCGGCGGGTACTCGCGCGCCGTCAGCGGGGCCGCCGGGCCCAGGCGCGCCGGCCGGTGCCGGCCCGAGTTGAGGATGTCAGTGGCGACCGCGGCGGGGCACAGGACCGAGATGCCGACCGATGAGCCCGCCTCTTCCAGCTCCCGGTAGAGGGTCTCCGACAGCGCGGTCACCGCGTGCTTGGCGGCGACGTAGCTGGTGGCGTTGCGCACCGTGACCAGCCCGTCGATCGATGAGGTGTTGACGACGTGCCCGCTGTCTCGCTCCAGCATCCCCGGCAGGAACGCCTGCAGGCAGTGCACGACGCCCCACAGGTTGACGCCGAGGACGAACTCCCAGTCGGCGGCCGGCATCTCAGTGAACGGCGCCGACAGGTACACCCCGGCGTTGTTGACCAGCAGCCAGGTGTCACCCGCCTCCCGCGCCACCCGCCGCGCCAGGTCCGTCACCGAGTCGCGATCGCTGACATCGGCGACCATGGCGCGGGCATCAGCCCCGCCCGCGCGCAGCGACCGCGCCGCCTCCTCCAGCCGCGGCGCGTCGATGTCGGCCAGCACGACCGTCATGCCCTCGGCCGCCGCCCGCGCCGCGACCGCGTAGCCGATGCCGCTGGCGGCCCCGGTGACCACCGCCACCTTGCCCTGGTATCCAGCCATGCCCATCCTCTCTGACTGCCCTAGGCGGCCGCACGCCCCGGGACAGCTCCCGGGGCGTGCGGTTCGTCCCTTTACCTGGTTAGCCGGCTAGCTCGCGGTGGCCGGGCCGGTGACGTTGAAGTAGCTGTCCAGGCAGGTGTCGTCGCACCACGCCGTCTCCGGGCCGCCAACCTCTTCCGTCGAGCTGAGCGGCAGGCCGGGCTTGGCGAACGTCGCCAGGTTGTCGTTGGTGATGGGCGTGATGGGCATCTCCAGCACGTTGGCCTTCGGGCCCTTGTTGTCCAGCACCCGCAGCGTCACGTTGAAGTACGTGTAGGCGCCCTGGAAGCCGTTGATGCAGCCGGCCACGGTCTTGTAGGTGTCCTTGTGGGCCAGCCACCAGGACAGGTCGCCGCCGCCGCACTGGCCGCCGGAGATCACCGGGACCTTCACGCCGTTGGCCTCGAAGGCCTGCACGACCCCGGCCATCATGCCGCCGTCTTGCAGGACGCCGGCGAGCGGCTGCGGGTGCGAGGCGATGTACTGGGAGACCACCGTCTTGGCGGTGCCCCCGTCCCAGTTGCCGTACAACGTCGCCGCCACGTGGATGTCCGGGCAGTTTTTCAGGTTGGCGATCTTCTGGTTGTAGAGCACCACGTCGTTCTGGTTGCCCGCGATGCCCTTGACGATGACGATGTTGCCCTTCTGGATCAGGCCCAGGGCCCCGGCGTCCGGCTGGACCTGGTTCTGCGTCCAGGCCGAGACCGACCAGGTGTCGCTCGGCGCGGGCGGGGTGTCGGCCAGGATGACGGGCACGCCGGCCTTCCCGGCGGCCGCGATGGCCGGGGCCTCGGCCACGCTGTCGACCGGCAGCAAGATGATCGCGTTAACGCCCTGCGCCACCATCTGCTGGATCGCGGAGATCTGCTGCTCCCCCGTGGAGGCGGCCATGGTCGCCGGGATGTTGGTGACCAGGTCGCCAGTCACCAGGCCGGCCGCCTTCGCCTTGGCGAACTGCGCCTTCAGCCCGTCCAGCACGTGCTGGTTGTACGGGTTGGTAATGGCGAAGGCGATGTAGCCGATCTTCCACGGCGGCTTCGCCGTGATCTTGGTGGTCGACCACGGGCTCGCGATCAGGTTGTCGGGATAGCTCGTGTAGACCTTCTGCAGGTCAGGCGAGAGGGTCTTGTAGACCCCGCCGGGGTTCTTCGGGCCGACCGCGACGGGGGTGCCGCACGCGCCGCCCCCGCCCGCGCCGCCGCCCGAACCGCCGCTCGCGCCGCTGCTCGCACCGCCGCCGCTGGCGGCGGTTGACGACGACGGCGACGACGAGCACGCCGCGCCGACCGTCGCGATCAGCAGGGCGCCAGCCAGGAAGCTGCCCGCCCGTCTGGCCCGGGTGCTGAACCCGAACTTGCCGTTGTTCATCGATCGACCCTCACTCTCGGTTGGTCTTGGTGGAATTGCCTGGTTGACCGGGCTGGACGCCTGGTCACAGTCGGTCGCGGAGCCGTCGCTGCCGTCCGTAGATGGCGATCGCGGCGAGGATGATGAGGCCGTAGACGATCTCCTCCACGGCCGGGCTGGCCCCGTGACCGACGAGGACGGTGGTCAAGACGGTCAGGAACAGGGCGCCGACGCAGGTGCGCGTGTAGTCGCCCGGCCCGCCGAACACCGTGCCCCCGACGATCGCCGCGACCACGCTCTGGAACAGGTACGGGTCGCCGAGCGCGCTGTTGACGGTGCCGGAGAACCCGCCGATCAGCAGGCCCACCAGGGCCGAGGCGATCGCGCTGAACGCGAACGTGGCCGTCCAGACCCGCCGGGTGCTGATCAGGGCGTAGTCGGCCGCCCGCGAGTTCGCGCCGGTCGCGAACAGGCTGCGGCCGAGCTTGGTGCGGTGCAGCAAGACGGCGAACACGATCGCGACGGCGACCCAGATGAGGATGCTCGGCGGGATCGACAGCCCGAAGGACGTGGTCGCCGGCTCGGCCAGGGTCGATAGCCACGGGGGGGCGTCCCCGTTGACCAGGCCGTGGTTTTGCACCGCCACCAGCCCGACGGCCAGCGTGCCCATGGCGAGCGTGACGACCAGCGGGTTGATGGCGAACCGGTGGCAGACGTAGCCGGCGATTCCGCCGAGGATGCCCGATCCGGCTACCGCGATGAGCAGCGCCACCCAGAACGGCTGGTGATAGTTGGCCCGCAGCGCGGTGACGGTGAGCGCCCCGGCCACGATGAAGCCCGCTACGCCGAGGTCGAAGCCGCCGATCAAGATCAGCAGGGTCTGCCCCACCGAAGCCAGCCCCACCAGCGCCGCCAGGACGAGGATCGACCGGATGCTGGTCCACGCGCCCAGCCCGGGCAGCGTGATGACGCCGTACAGGAAGACCGCGATGAGCGCGATGACCTGGGCGATCGGGAACCTGGACTGCAGGTCGCCGAACCTGCCCGCCACCGCGCGCACGGCCGCGCCCGCCCCGGTAGCTCGTTCGGCCGCGGCCGCGGGCCGCGCCTGGGCTCCGGGGTCCCGCTTCGCCAGCAGCGCCTCCGGCAGGGTCAGCGCCTGCCCGCTTCGCCGCCGGGGGACCAGGGGCGCGCCGGCGCGCTTGAGCCCGCCGCCGGTTTCCCGCGTGACCGCCCCGCCGAGGACGACCGCGACGATGAGGATGCCGCCGTAGACGATCTGCAGGTAAGCCGGGTTGATCGCGAAGGTGGCCAGCAGGTTTTGCAGCAGGTAGATGGAGAACGCGCCGAGCAGCGGCCCGATCAGCCCGCCCCGGCCGCCGGCCAGCGACGTGCCGCCGAGCACGACGGCCGCGATCGCGACCAGGGTGTACTCGGTGGCGTTGGACGCGTTGGCCGAGCTCACCAGCCCGGTCAGGGCCAGGCCCGCGAACCCGGCGAACAGGCCCCCCAGCCCGTAGCTCGCCACCCGCACCACGCTGACGCTGACGCCGCTGGAGAACGCCGTCGCGTCGTTGCTGCCCACCGCGTACAGCAGCTTGCCGAGCGGCACGAACCGCAGGCCGAACCAGATGAGCAGCGGGATCCCGATGGTCAGCAGGCCGCCGGGGATCGGCCCCACCGACCCGGCGAGGTGCTGAACCCACCCGGTGCCGCTCAGCGAGACGGGGTTGGGGGCAATGAGGAGGACGACACCCTGCAGGCTGAAGAACATGGCGAGCGTGACGACGATCGCCTGGACCCGCAGCGCGAGGATGAGCAGGCCGTTCACGATGCCGACGACGAGGCCGAGGCCCAGCATGATCGGCACCGAGATGGCGCCGCCGAGCCCGTTGGGGGCCAGCCACACGACGTAGACGGTGGTCGTCAGCAAGATCAGCGGCGAGATCGAGATGTCGAAGCCGCCCGCGATGATGGTGGGCGCGCTGGCCAGCGCGGCGATCGCCATCGGGGCGACGTTGGCGAGCTGGTCGGTGACGCCGAAGCCGCCCGACAGCGTGGCGATGTTCGCCAGCAGCAGCCCGATGAACAGCGCGGCGGCGAAGCCGAAGCTGTAGCTGCGGGCCGCCCGCTTGACGGTCATGCGCGCCGTCGTGCCCTGCGCGGTGGGCGGCAGCGTGGAAGTGCGCGCCATGTCAGCCCTCGCCCCCTTCGCCGAAGAACGCCGAGACCAGCGCCTCGCGCGACAGCTCACCGCGGTCGAGCTCGCGGAACAGCTCGTGTTCTCGGAACACCAGCACCCGGTCCATCAGCTCCACGTGCTCGTCGAGCTCGGTGGACAGCATCACCACGGCCAGGTTCTCGCTGGCCAGCGCGCCGAACAGCGCGTAGAGGTCGTGCTTGGCGTTGATGTCGATGCCGCGCGTGGGGTCGTTCAGCAGCAGGACCCGCGGCCCGAAGGCGAGCCACCGGGCGATGATCACCCGTTGCTGGTTACCGCCGGACAGCGTGGTGATCCGGTCCTCGGGCGAGCCCAGCACGATCTTGAGCCGGTCGACGTAGGAGGCCAGGCGCCGCCGCGACGAGCGCGGGCTGAGCCAGCCGAGGCGACTGTCTTGCGCGAGCGTCGGCAGCGCGAAGTTCTCCCGGATGCTCATCCAGCTGAACAGGGAGTCCAGCCCGCGCTCGCGGGGGACGTAGGCGACGTCGCAGTCAGCGGCGTGCACCGGGGAGCGGACGATCACGTCCCGGTTGGGGAAATGGCGGATGACCTCGCCCGCGAAGACGTTCTGGCCCCACAGGGCCTCCAGGAACTCGTTCTGCCCGTGCCCTTCCAGCCCGGCCAGCCCGATCAGCTCCCCCGCGTGCACCTGCAAGTCGATCGGCTTGGCGCCGGGGCGAAGCCGCAGCCCGTGCACGCTCAGCACCGGCGCGCCGTGGCGGGCCTCCGCCGCCCTGGCCTCCGGGCGGCCCGCCGTGACCAGCTCGTCGGCGCCGGTCATCAGCCGGACCAGCTCGCGCGGCGTCCACGCCGCGCGCTTGAGGTTGGCCACCGTCTGCCCCGAGCGCATGACGGTGATGCGATCGCCGATCTCCTCCAGCTCGTCCATGCGGTGGGTGATGAAGATCACCCCGACGCCGTCGGCCGCCAGCCGGGCGATCAGCGTGAAGAGCCGGTCCCGGGTCGCGACGTCGAGCGCGGACGTCGCCTCGTCCAGGATCAGGATCCGGGGCTTGCGCAGCAGGGCCCGCACGATGCAGCAGGCCTGGCGGTCACTGAGGGACAGGTCCTCCATGATCGTGGACAAGTCGACCGGCTTGCCGAGCAGCTCCTCCAGGGCGGCCTTGGCCAGGCGGCGCTTCTCGCGGGCGGGGACCTTCGCCCGCCACGTGCCGTCGGCGCCCAGCCACACGTTCTCCAAGACCGTGCGGGTCTCCGCGACCAGTACCTCCTGGAAGACGGTGACGACGCCGCGCTCCTGGGCAACCTTCGGGCTGCGCAGCTGCACCGCCGCCCCGGCGATCTCCACCCGGCCCGAGTCCGGGACGTGCACCCCGCTGAGGATCTTCACCAGGGTGCTCTTGCCCGAGCCGTTCTCGCCCGCCAGCGCGTGCACCTCGCCCGCGCGCAGCTCGAACGAGCAGTCCCGCAGGGCCTGCGTGGCGCCGAATGCCTTCGCCACGTGTTCCACCCGGACCAGGATGTCCGGTGCCCCCGGCAGGCCGGGCGCGTCAACCGCCACCGCGCTGTCGTCCGGCGTCACCGGGCTAGCCCAGGGTCAATATATGACTCCTGGCCTCTGGTCTTCCCGCCCTGGGAGATGACCGGCCCGCCGCGACCGCGTCCGGCCGCCGCCGGGCCTGAGCGGGATCGGATCCGTGAGGCTCGCACGCTGCGAAAGCAGGCGCCTTCCCGGCCAGGATCCCCCCGCGATGCCCCCGCGGCACCCGTGCCACCCGAGCCCGCCATATCGATGACCTCCCAGACTGATCGCCTCATCGGAGTGCGAAACATATATGAAACTGTAGACGCGGGGATCCGGGGGCGTCGAGAGTTAACTCTCGACATACAGTCACGATCTTGTCTCGCGCCCGTCCGCTGACGCGGGCGGGCGAGCCGGACGCGAGGGCCACGGAGGTGCCGCGGACATGCCGATTGACCTGGGCAGAGTGGGAATCTGGAGCCGTGAGCTGCGGTATCAGCCGGACGGCGGCGCCCGGGCGGCCGCCGCCGCCGAGCTCGAAGAGCTCGGGTACGCGGCCATCTTCATCCCGGATGCGGGCGGCGACGTGCTGGCCGCCGTCGAGCACCTGCTGGCCGCCACCCGCCGCGTGCCGGTGGTGACCGGAGTGCTGAATATATGGATGCACGACCCCGCGGACGTGGCCAGGGGGTGCGCCGGCCTGGTGGCCCGGTTCGGGCCGGCCCGGTTCCTGCTCGGGCTCGGGAACGGCCACGCGCCACTGGTGGAGAGCGTTACGCGGGAGCCGTACGCCCGCCCGTATTCGAAGATGGTTCGGTACCTGGACGCGCTGGACACGGCCGTGCCCCCGACGCCGGCGGCCCAGCGGATGCTGGCCGCCCTCGGGCCCCGGATGCTGTCGCTGGCGCGCGAGCGCGCCGCCGCCGCGCATCCGTACCTGGTGCCACCGGAGCACACGGCCGCCGCCCGCCAGGCGCTGGGCCCCGCCATCCTGCTCGCCCCGGAGCAGGCCGTGCTGCTGGACCGCGATCGGCGGCGCGGCCGGGAGCGGGCGCGGGCCTTCGTCGCCGACTACCTCGCCCTGCCCAACTACGTGCGCAACCTGCGCCGCCTCGGCTTCACCGACGACGACCTCAGCGGTCCGCCCAGCGACCGGCTTACCGACGCGCTGGTCGCCCACGGGGACGAGGAGGCGATCGCGGCCCGGGTGCGCGCGCACCACGACGCGGGCGCCGACCACGTGTGCGTTTATGTGATCGGCGGCGCCGGCGAGGAGGGTCCCCCGGAGGCGCTCCCGCTGGAGGCCTGGCGTCAGCTGGCGCCGGCGCTGACGCGCGGGGCAGGACGCCGGAGCTGACCGCCTGGACGGGCTGGTGATCCTATACGTTCGGGTCGCGTCAGCTCACGATGAGGGGATTGAGGTTCACCCCGTTGGCGCCCTCGACGGCGAGCAGGGACACCACGAGGGCGCCGGCCACCCGGGTACCCCGGCCGTGCCAGTCGCGCAGCGCCGCGAAGTCGCAGTTATCCAGCAGCAAGAGCCCGATTGCCCAGGTCAGGATGTGCGCGGAGGCATGCTCGGCCTTCGCCTGGGCGGAGTCGAGCATGTCCCAGGCCAGGATCGAGACCTGGTGCCGCGCCACCCAGCGAGCGCCATCGGCCGACAGCCCGCCGCCCGCGTCCTGCTCGCTTTCCGGGCCGCCGAGCGGATGCCCGCTCGCCGCCTCGAACCGGTCGCGGCCCATGTCCAGGCACAGGGCGTCGCCCGGCAGCAAGGCGATCCCGGCGCTGGCCAAGGCGGCGTCGATGTCGGCGCCGTCGACCGGGCGGTCCGCCCAGTCGGTGCCGCGAAACCGCGGGATGTCCACGTAGATGGCCCGGGTCACCAGCCCATGGGGCGCCAGGACGTCGGCCGAGCCCTGCTCAGGCTCCGTCACCGGCCGGCCGCCGTAGTACGTGCCGTCCACGGCGACGTGGTTCAGCGCGTCCAGGTGGGTGTTCCGCAGCCCGTGCGGGTTGAGGACGAGATGGTCCTGCCCCCATCCGGTGCCGTCCGGCGCCGGGGCGTACCACGTCTCGTGGTGGAAGCCTGGCCGGGCCGCGCTGGTGTTGTAGTCCCCGCCCAGCAGCGGGCGGGCGAGGCTCACCGAGTCGCCGGTCCGGATGCACCCGGCGGCCCGCGCCCGCGCGGCCGCGTCGATGAGGTTCGCGGTCCCCCGCCGGTCGTCCGCGCCGAACGGATGCGAGGCGGCCAGCGCCTTGATCCACTCCGGCATCGCCACGCGCGCCAGCTCGCTCATTGCCGCATCGTATAGCGTCCACAGGCAGGTCACCAGATGGCCGCCATCCCCCGGCCACGGTAGCGGCAGCACGACGGAAGGTAAGCCGTGCTTGCTCTGGGCGATGCTGAGGGCAGCGCGCAGCGGCCTGATCCGGCTACGCTTGATAGCGTGAACAAGCAAGAACGCACCTATACGATCCTTCGTGATCGGATAAACGCTGGCAACTTGGCGCCGCTAGAGCGGCTCAACATTGACGCGCTCGCCCGCGAGCTGGGTGTCAGCCCGATACCGGTCCGGGAGGCCTTGCGCCGCCTGGAGGCAGAAGGCTGGGTGCGCTTCACGCATAACCTGGGGGCTGTCGTATCGCCGGTCGATTCCACGTCCTGGGAGCAGGCGATGGTCGCGCTGGCCATCCTGGAGGGCGCGGCCAGCGCGGAGGCGCAGCGGAACCTGCGCAAGTCCGACCTGGCCCGGCTGCGCAAGATTGCCGTGGCGATGGAGGAAGCCGCCGCCCGCGCTGACCCGCTGCGGTTCAGCAAGCTGAACCGGTCATTGCACGCGACCATCATCTCCCGGTGCCCTAATACTTACCTGACTGACTTGCTTGAGCAGACGAACAACCGCCTCGACCGGCTCCGCTCGACCATGTTCGTCTACCTTCCGCATCGCTCCGGGGAGGCGCTGCAGGAGCACATCCGGCTGATCGAGTTGCTGGAGACCGGCACCAAGGAGGAGGTCGAGAGCTACGCCCGCTGGCACAAGCTGCGGACCGTGGAGGCCTACCGCGCCAACCACCAGGCAAACGACCAGGCCGTCGCCACCGGCACCTCGGCGCCAGCGCGAACCTAGCCGCCCGGGGGCGGCCGACCCTCTCTGCCAGACTCGTGTGAGACAGGATGAACCTGTAAATATCAGTGCGTAATGCGCAAGCAGGGCGAGACAGGATCAACTAGACGTGACGATGACGATCGCAGACGTGGTCGCCGCCCGGACCGGGCATGATGGGA
>JAICYD010000067.1 GCA_025934375.1 Streptosporangiaceae bacterium
ACCCGGGGCGCTTCGCTTAATGGCGCAGGCGCTGCTCGGTCACCCATGCCGCGATCTGGGCGCGCGAGCTGACCTGCAGCTTTCGGCGGATGTTCTCCACGTGCGATTCGGCTGTGCGCGGCGCGACCGACAGGCGCCTGGCGATCGCCTGGTTAGTCAGCCCCTCGGCGACCAGCTCGGCCACCTCCCGCTCGCGGTCGGTGAGCCGCGGCCCCGCGCTCGCCGGCTCGCGCAAGAAGCTCAGGGTCGCCTCCAGGACCGATGGCCAGTCACCGTGGTAGAACAGGTGGCTGCTACCCGGGAGCGGGATCAGCGTCGCCCCGGGGATCAGCGCGGCGACCTCGCGCCCCAGCTCGAACTTGGTGCCCTGGTCCTCCTCACGGTGCAAGACCGCGGTCCGCGCCCGGATCGCCGGGAGCAGCGCCCTGATGTCGGTGCCGTAGTAGACCTCGAGCATCCGCGCGGCCCCGGCAGCCGTCGCGCAAGACTGCTGGAACCGGGTGAACGCCGCCATCTCCTCGGCGGTGGGGTCGGTGACGAACGCTCCGCTGAGCGCCTTTTGCCCCAGGCCCCAGTGCGCCCGCACCAGCGCCACCAGCGACTGCCTGACCTCGGCGGGGGCCAGGTCCTCGCCGCTGGCGCACGTCCCGTACACCACCAGCGCCTCGACGCGCTCGGGGTACCGCGCCGCGATCGCGGCGGCCAGCTGGCCCGCCTGCGAGGCCCCGAACAGCCGGAAGCGCCCGGCGCCGACCGCGTCGGCCACCGCCAGCGCCGCGGCGACCTGCCCCTCGAACGACAGGTCGACGCCGTCTCGGTCCGACAGGCCGCACCCGGGCTTGTCGTAGCGGATCACCGTGAACCGCTCCGCCAGGCGCTCGAAGAAGGCGCCGAACGAGAGCAGCTCAAGCTGCGCGCGAAGATGGGTGACCCACCCCGAATCGCACAGCAGCGGCGGCCCGGTCCCTGACGTCGAGTACGCCACGCGGCCTGCAGGCGTGCCGCAGTACCTGATCCTGGGGTTCACGCGTCCAGCGTGCCATAGCCGCGGCACTGAGACGGCGGCCGCTGCCCGCCGGCGAAGGACCACTGGGCCCAGGGGGCGCTCCCCTGGCCAGCCTCCGCTAGACGCCCAGCGCCCGCCGCAGGGCCGGGGCGTGCCGGCGGGAAACCGGGATGCTCTCCCGCTGGCGGACGTCGGTGACCAGGAACAGCGATCCCTTGAAGCCCAGGTCGATCTCCCGCACCCGGCGCAGGTTCACCAAATAGCGGCGGTGCACCCGGAGGAACCCGTAGCCGCTCAGGTCGCGCTCCAGGTGGTCAAGGCCATGCGCGGTCGCTCGCAGCCGCCCCTGGTCGGTGGCCAGCCACACGATGTTCCCCGCTGCCTCCGCGTACCTGATCTCGGGCATCGCGAGGACGACGAGGCTCTCGTCACGGCGCGCGATGACGCGGCCGGGCAACTGCCCGGGAAGGCCCGGCCGGGCCGGGGCCGCCGGAGCCGGTGCCGAGATGAGCGCCGGAGGCCCGGCCGGGATGAGGGCCAGCGGGTCGGCCGCCTCCAGCGGGTCGCCCGCCGCCACGGCGCCCGCGCCACCGCCGCTGATCAGCATGCCGATCACCTGCCGGGCCTGGAAGACGGGCGTCACCGTCAGCGGCAGCAGCGCCTGGGTGAACGGCACGTAAATGCGCGCGGTGCCCGTCCAGCCGGGCTCGATCCGGGCTTGGCGGGCCGCCTGCCGGGCGACCGCGGCGATCTCGGGCGCCTCCGCCGCCCAGCGGCTCGCGGGGTTCACCGCCGGGGTCTGCGACGGCACGCCGAGCAGCAGCGCCGCCTCATCGTTGGCGATCACCACCCGGCCGGCCATGTCGAGGGCGGCGACCGGCCCGGCCGCCCCGGCGGTGGCGCGGGCGAAGGCGGCCACCAGCTCGGTGCCGCTGGCCCGCTCCCGCTCCCGCAGGCTCGCCTGGACGCCGGCGGTGCTGTTGCGGAGCCAGGCCGACAGCCCGGCCGGTATCACGACGCCGCGTAGTGAAACGTTCAGCACCGCGATGGCGGTCTCGGTGGCGGCGTCCCGGACGGCCACCCCGGCGCAGGCCCGGTCGTGGAACACCTGGCACCAGTGCTCGGCGCCGAGCACGGTCACTGGATGGCGGCTCTGCAGGGCGGTGCCCATCCCGTTCGTCCCGGCGGTTCGCTCCGGCCAGGCCGACCACGGCGCGAGGACGCGCTCCGCCGCAAGGCCCAGGGCCTTGCGGTCGCCCCAGCTGGCCAGGATGCGCCCGCCGGAGTCGGCGACCGTGATGAGGCCTCCCACCGACTCGGCCTCGCTGGCGGCGAGCGCGGCGGCCCCGCCAAGCTCGGTGAACACCATGCCGTGGACCGGCGAGGCCTCTGCCCCGCCCGCCTCATCCCCAGGCTCTGGCGGTGCCTGCGCGCGGCGCGGATCGACCCGGTACTGGTCACGGCAGCGGTACCAGGAGGCCAGGATCTCGGGCCGCACGCCTTGCACGGTGTCCTCGCCCCCTACGAACCGCTCCCAGGCCGTCAGCGTGGCCGATTCCGGCCGCCGGGATACTCCGTCGGGGCGGGCCAGCCCGCTCGGGCGTATCCGGTCAGGCGGCTTCCCGCTCGTGTCGGTAGCCGGGTCGTTCGTTGCGCCTGCTGTGCCGTTCATCCTGCCTCCCTGGGCGGGAGCCCGCGAGCCGAAGAAAATTGTTTGATCCTGAGCAAATCCTCCACATAACGGCAACGAGGTCAGGCTAACCACTGAGCCGATACAGGTCCAGATCAGAGATCGGCCAGAAGCGAGAGGGGGCGGCGACGCGCGCCGCCCCGGGACCGCGAGCCCGCGGGGACCGGCGCGGTCCTCCCGCGCGGACTGCGGCCCGCGGACCTCGCAGGCTAGCCCCGCCGCGCGACCTTTAGCTGGTCAACAGCCTCCGGGACCGCCTGACGGGGCCGTGACGGCCGGCGGTGCCGGGCGCCGCTGCCCTTCCGCCGGCCATGAAGGTGTAATTTTCATTCGCCATTCATTTCGCGGGCCGGGTGTAATTTTCACCACGCGCCTGCCGGAATTCACCGTCCCGCCCGCCCGTCAATGGCTAACCATTTGCGAAATTGCACGGTGCCATCCATGATCGGATCAGGGAACGAGCACGCCGCTGCAATTGCAAGCGCATGAGAATGCAATTGAGATTTCACCGGCCAGCTCAATATCAATCACCCCAGGAAGTAATAAACGCCGATTGCGCACCTACATTTCACTGGCCGCCCACCCGCATCTTTTCACGGCTCGAGTCACCTTTCATAACTGGTGGATACCGGCTAGCCAAAAATGGGCGTACCGGCGTAGCCTGCGTTGGAGCGCCCGTTCAGAAGGCGCGCATATCCCGCTCGTCTTTCCCGAGGAGGAGACGCAATTGCGCAGAACAGAATGGCGAGGAAGGGCAGGCCAGCAGCAGGCCCAGCTGGCCCTTCAGCATACTGCCAGGCTGTCGGTTCAATGGTTCGAGCTGGTCGCACGAGTCGCGATCTTCGTCATCTACTTCTGGTTCGGCCTACTCAAGCTGCTGAACCTCAGCCCGGCAACCCCGCTCGCAGCCGCGCTCGTCAGCCACACCATCGGAATGCCGTACTTCTCGGCTTCCTTCAAGGCGCTGGCCGTCTTTGAATGCGTCCTGGCGCTGCTGTTCCTCATACCGGCATTGACATGGCTATCCGCCGCGCTCCTGGTGGTCCACTTGGTGATCGTCTCATCGCCGCTCGTTCTCGTCGGGAACGTGGCGTGGATTCACCCGCTGGTTCCCACCCTGGAGGGGCAGTACATCATCAAGGACCTGGCTCTCCTCGCCCTGGCAGTCGGTATCATCGCGACCCGGGAATTGGCAGCGCGCAGTGCAGCTCCGGCGATGGCAAGTCCCCGGGACCGAGTGCAATCCTAGTGTCTCGGGCCTGAATTTCCCGCCACTCGCCCGTAAGCGACGGTAAATCCGCCGTGAGCGGACCGCGGGTGCGGGTGAACGGCACGGACTGAGGCGCAGGCGGCGCGGCCTGAAGCCCGGGACGTGCGCTGGCGGGGGCGCGCCCGGTGCGCGCCCCCGCCAGCTTGTGCGTCGGGATGTCAGGGACTACAGGTTAGGGGAAGCTGGTCACGTCCACTGGGGTGGTGTTGGACGGGGTCGCGCCACCAGTGGCGTTGATGACGTGGTTGATGACGCCCACGCCGCCCAGGGAGACGGTCAGGGCGTCGTGGAAGTGGATGCCGGAGCCGGTGGGCGTCTCAACCGCGCGGTCGGCGACCACCGCCGGGTTGACGTTGAAGAAGCAGTAGACGCCCAGCCCGTAGGCCGTGTGGCTGGTCACGCTGGGCCCGACCTCGTAGGAGGCGAACCCGTTGGACGAGCCGTTCATCCAGGCCGCCTGGTTCGGCGGGTCGTAGGGCATCTCGTTCTGGAAGAAGATGGTCTCCCCGCCGTTGCCGAGCCACTGCACCTCGTAGTTCTGGTAGTGCTCGACGAACAGGCCGGTCGCCAGGACGTTGGCGCCGTTGACGACCAGGCCGTGGGCGGCGGTGTTGACCGTCCAGCCCACCGTGCCGGAGTTGCCGTGGTCGGCCCGCCACGCCCAGATGTGGTCCACCAGCGTGTTGCTGGAGTTCACGATCAGGCTGTTGGTGGCCTTGCCGGCGATGTCGCCGCCGATCCGGAAGAACGTGTCCTGGACCGAGATCGGGTTGGACGCGTGGCTGGCCGACGAACCTGACGGGCCAATGGTCAGCAGCGCGTTGGAGTTGGTCGTGCCGGCGTCGAACAGCAGGCCGTCGACGCGGACCCCGTCGACGTCAGCGACGTGCATGGTGTCCACGCCGTTAACCGGGATGAGGGTCGGCATGCCGATGCCAAGCACGATGGTGTTCGGGTTGTTGACGTTGATGGTCTGGTCGATGTTGTAGACGCCGGGGGTGAAGAACAGGTTGCAGCCCGACGCCAGCGCGGCGTTCATCTGCGCCGCCGTGCTGGACGGCGTCGCCACGAAGAACTGGCTCATTGGCACCGACGTGCCGGGAGTCGGGCCGCTGGCCCAGCTCGGGCCGGAGGCGTTGGTCCGCAGCGACGGCGCGAACACGTGGTAGTTGCCGGAGGAGTCGATGTAGAGGTAGGGAACGTCCCGGGCGACCGGGGTGGTGGCCAGGGTGGTCATCGGGGGGCTGGGGAAGCTCTGGGCCGGCGCCCCCGCCACTCCGGAGAACACCATGTTCCAGACCGACCCGTTCCAGCTGCCGAAGCTGCTGTCGGTGGAGTACCACTGCTGCTGGGAGACGCTGGAGACCTGGCCGGAGACCTTGCTGTCGGCGATGTAGCCGCCGCTGGCGAAGCCATTGCTGGCCGGGGCCAGGTTAAGGCCGCCCTTGATGTCCATCCGCCGGAACGGCCCGGCCTGCGCGACGGCCCAGCGGTCGGTTCCGGCGGAAGGAGTGATGGCCAGGTTCTCGGCCGAGCGCCAGAAGTTCTGCGTGGCGTTGCCGGTGCCGTCGAAGGCGTCCACGGTGACGTCGCCGTTGATCTGGACGTCGTCCGGATTCTGGCCGAGGCCCTGCACCGAGGTGTAGTAGCCGACGTTGTCCTCGACGCTGTAGGTGCCCGGCTTGTACAGCTCCGCGAAGCGCTGGGTGCCGAACTGGTTGACCTTCTGGGTGTTGAAGATGGAGTCCAGCTGCGACTGGATCGTCGCCGAGGACATGCTGGGGTCGAAGATGACAACGTTGGGGCCGAAGCTGGGGGTGTTGGACTGGCCGGTGCACCCGGTTGCCACCGGGTTAACCGTCCAGCTGAAGGCGGCCGACCCGCTGGCTCCCGTGGTGTCGGTCGCGGTGACCGCGGCGCTGCCGCTGGCCGCCGTGGCCGGGGTGCCGGAGATCAGGCCGGTGCTGGCGTTGACGGACAGCCCGGCCGGCAGCCCGGTCGCGCCGTAGGTCAGCGTCTGCCCGGACGCTGAGTCGGTGGCGTGAACCTGCAGGCTGGCCGCGGTGCCCACGGTCCAGGACTGGCTGCCGGGGCTGGTCACGGTGACGGTGTTCCCGGTGCTGCCGGCGCCGGTGAAGACCTGGAGCTCAAACAGGGAGTAGCCGAACTGGGTACCGCGGACCGTGCCGAGCATCCGGATGTAGCGGCCGGTGCCGGCCAGGCCGGTGAGCGCCTGGGTGCCGCCGGTCCCGGTGGTGGTCGAGAAGATGGACGTCCAGTTCGCGTTGTCGGCGGACGTCTGGATCTGGAAGGACTTGCCGTAGGCGGCCTCCCAGATGAGCGTCACCGCGCAGATGGACTGGCTGGAGCCGAGGTCGACCTCCAGCCACTGCGGGTCGGCGAACGCGCTCGACCAGCGGGTGCCGGTATTCCCGTCGACGGCGTTGGCCGCCGGGAAGCTGGCGTTCTCGGTGGACGACGCCGTCGTCGGCTTGCCCAGCGCCGCGTTCGTCGTTCCGCAGGTCCCGCCGACGGTGGCCGCGAAGACCTGGAACTCCCACAGGGAGTAGCCGAACTGGGTCGCCCGGGTAGTCCCGAGCATCCGGATGTAACGGCCGGTGCCGGCCAGGCCGGTCAGGTTCTGGACTCCCCCGGTCCCGGTGGTGGTCGAGAAGATGGACGTCCAGTTCGCGTTGTCGGCGGACGTCTGGATCTGGAACGCGGTGGCGTAGGCGGTCTCCCAGTTCAGGGTCACCGCGCAGATGGACTGGCTGGAGCCGAGGTCGACCTCCAGCCACTGCGGGTCGGCGAACGCGCTCGACCAGCGGGTGCCGGTATTCCCGTCGACGGCGTTGGCGGCTGGGAAGCTGGCGCTCTCCGTCGAGGATGAGGTCGCGGTCTTGTTCAGCGCGACGTTCGTCGTCGCGCAGGTGGCAGCCTTCGCGCTGGGCGCCACGGCCAGCGAGGCCCCGGAAACCAGGGCCGACAGGATGAGGGCGGCGCCGGCCAGCAGGCTGGTCGCCCTCCTGGCCCGCGATCTGCCCGGCCCGCTCCACAGCCGCTTCGGGCTGTCCTGCCCGCTCCACAGCCGCTTCGGGCTGAGCGGGGCGCGAGCCCGGGGCGCGGATCTCGCGCGCTTCCGGTGATGCAGGAGAAGTAGCTGGGGCGGCTTGTCCACGCTGACCTCCGAGAAGCTAAATTGGATAATGCGGAGAACTTAGTTCAAGGCGGAACTTAACTCTGGCGAAACCCGCGGTCAAGGGGTTCGCCGCCAGACAGGTACGTGCGGTGACGCGCGAGCGATATGGTGATCAACAATCCTGAAGGTGGGGGCAGTATGCGGGACCGCAAGCGCGGCACAGTCCGGGATCTGCGGCGCGATAACCGGGCTGCTGTCTTGTGGTCGCTGTACCTCGGGCAGCCTCGCAGTCGGCAGGACCTGAGCATGGCGACCGGGCTGAGCGCGGCCTCGGTGACCAACGTGATCCGCGAGCTGCTCGATGAGGGCATCGTGGTCGAGATCGGGCTGGCCGATTCCGACGGCGGGCGGCCGCGGGCCATGCTCGGGATGAACCCGCGCTACGGGTACGTGATCGGGGTCGACATCGGCGAGACGCGAACCCGCGTCGAGCTGTTCGACCTGACCATGTCCGAGCGGGCGAAGGCGGAGTTCCCGCTGGACCCGTACAAGCACGACGTCAACGTCGTCGTCGCGCAGATCCTGTCCGGGCTGGACGCGGTCATCGCCGACAGCGGCGTTGACCAGGCCTTTGTGATCGGCGTCGGCATCGGCGTGCCGGGTGTCATCGAGCAGGGGCCGGACGCGCTGGTCCATTGCCAGACCTACGGGTGGGACGCGGTGCCGCTGGGCCGGATGCTGCGGGCCGGCACGACGTTGCCGCTGCACTTCGACAACGGGGCCAAGACGATGGGCCAGGCCGAGATGTGGTTCGGCGGCGGCCGCGGCGCGCGCAACGCGGTGGTCGTCTTGATCGGCTCCGGCGTGGGCGCGTCGCTGATCTTCGACGGCACCAACTACCGGGGCGCCACCTCCAGCGCGGCCGAGCTCGGGCACATCATCGTCGTGGTCGGCGGCCGCAAGTGCCGGTGCGGGTCGACCGGGTGCCTGGAGGCCTACGCCGGCGCGGAGGCGATCCTGGAGCGGTACGGGCGGCCCATGGCCGCTGATGACCAGGAGGCGGCGCTTGGGGAACTGCTCGACGCGGCGGGCACGTCGGCGCTGGCCGCCGCCATCCTCGATGAGACCGCGCAGTTCCTGGGGGCCGGGATCGCGAGCCTGATCAACTTGCTGAACCCCGAGCGGGTCATCCTGGGCGGGTGGGCCGGGCTGCAGCTCGGCGGCCGGCTGCTGCCGCAGATCCGGGAATCGGCCCGGCAGCATTCCCTGCGCCACCCGTTCGCCGCCACCACGATCGAGCTGGGCCAGCTGGGCCCGGGGGCGGTCGCGCTCGGCGCCGCGACCCTGCCGATGGAATCGTTCCTCAACGGGTCGCGGACCCGGGCCGCGGGCCCGGCCGCCTGATGGCCGCCGGGCCCCTCTGGGCCTGACTTACCGGGCTGGCCTACATGGTGAACACCTGGAACTCCCACAGCGAGTAGCCGTACTGGGTAGCCCGCGCCGTCCCGAGCATCCGCACGTAACGGCCGGTGCCACTCAGCGCGGTCAGGGCCTGAACTCCGCCGCTCCCGGTCGTCGTTGAGTAGATGGTCGTCCAGTTGGCGTTGTCGGCGGAGACCTGGACCTGGAATGCCGTCGCGTAGGCAGCCTCCCAGTTCAAGGTCACCGCGCAGATGGCCTTGGCGGAGCCGAGGTCGACCTCCAGCCACTGCGGGTCCGCGAACGCGCTGGACCAGCGGGTGCCGGCGTTCCCGTCGGTGGCCGCCGACGCCGGCGTCCCGGCGTTCTCGGTCGACGACGCCGTCGTCGGCTGGTTCAGCGCGGCGTTGGCGGTACCGCAGCTACCGCTGCCGCCGGCGGTGAAGACCTGGAACTCCCACAGCGAGTAGCCGTACTGGGTAGCCCGCGCCGTCCCGAGCATCCGGACGTAACGGCCGGTGCCACTCAGCGCGGTCAGGGCCTGAACTCCGCCGGTCCCGGTCGTCGTTGAGTAGATGGTCGTCCAGTTGGCGTTGTCGACGGAGACCTGGACCTGGAACGACTTGCCGTAGGCGGTCTCCCAGTTCAGCGTCACCCCGCAGACGGACTGGCTGGAGCCGAGGTCGACCTCCAGCCACTGCGGGTCCGCGAACGCGCTGGACCAGCGGGTGCCGGCGTGCCCGTCGGTGGCCGCCGACGCCGGCGTCCCGGCGTTCTCGGTCGACGACGCGGTCGTCGGCTTGTTCAGCGCGGCGTTGGCGGTGCCGCAGGAGCCCCCGCCGCTGGGGCTGATGGTCCAGCTGAACGCGGCCGAGCCGGATGCCCCGGTACCGGCCCTCGCGGTGACCGTCACGGCGGAGGTGCCCGCCGCCGTCGGGGTGCCGGAGATCAGGCCGGTGGCGGAGTTGATCGACAGGCCCGCCGCAAGCCCGGAGGCGCTGTAGGTCAGCGTCTGGCCGGAGGCGGAGTCGGACGCGTGCACCTGGAGGCTGGCCGCGGTGCCGACGGTCCCGGCCTGATTGCCCGGGCTGGTCACGGTGACGGTGTTGCCACCGCCGCCGCCGGGCCCAGTCCAGGTCTGGCCGGCCGCCCCGGTGCAGGTCTCGATGTCGAGCCGGGCGCCGGCATTGCCGCCCGGGTCGGTGAGGCACAACCCGGAGCTCGGGTTGACCAGCTCGCCGTTGGCCTGGTGCGTCCAGCCCTGGGCGTTGGTGGCGTTGCAGGGGTACCAGTCGACGTTGGTGCCGCTGGTCGTTCCCGCGCTGACCACGTCGAGGCAGCCGCCCTGGACGCGCACTGTGTTGTCGGAGTAGGTGGACCACTGCTGCCCCGCGCCGCCGTTGCAGGTGGCGACGCCGATGGGGTTGCCCGCGGTGTTGAGGGAGTTCTGGTTGCCCAGGCACAGCCCGTTGATCCCGGTGACCTGGCCGCTCGCGGTGGGCGTGCCGGTCGGCGTGGAGTTGCCGCCCTGCTCGTAGACGGCCACGTAACCGACGCTCATGGCGCCGCCCGACGTCGTCGCGCTCGTCGGGGAGGTGCAGCCGCACAGCGGGTCAGGGTAGTTGCCGCCCATCGCCAGGTCGAAGATGATGAAGAACCCGTGGTCGATGGCCTGCTGCCAGGCGCTCGTGCCCACCGACGCCTCGGTGATCGTGGACTCGACCGTGCCGTCCATCAGGAACTGCAAGGTCTCCGCGCTAGCGTTGGTGCGGTCGACGATGACGGTGTACGTGTGGTACCCGGTCTGGCAGGTCGAGGCGGTGTTCGGGCAGGCGATCAGCGCGTGGCCGCTGCTCCCGGCCGAGTCGTGCAGCGTCTGCGACGCCTGGTTCGACCCGTTGACGTCCTCCATCATGTCGATCTCGCCGGACTGCGGCCAGCCGCCGCCGGTCCGCATCGGCGCGCCGAGCGCCCAGAACGCCGGCCAGTAGCCGGTTCCGTTCGCGGGGTTCGGCTGCTGGATGGACGCGGTCATCTCCAGCTTCCCGCCCGGCGGGGCCTGGAAGTCGTCACGGGTGCTCTCGATGCGCGCGGACGTCCAGGCACCGCCGTTGTTGATGGCCTTGAGCACCATGTGGCCGCCGCCGTCGAGGTAGACGTTGCTCGTGGAGTTGGTCGTCTGCTCCTTCTCCCCGGTGCCGTAGCCGGTGCCGATGTCGTAGAACCAGTTCGACGACGCCGGCGGCGAGTTGGCCGCGCCGGCGAAGTTGTCCCCGAAGACCGTGGTCCATCCCGCCGGGGCGGGCGGCACGGTGTCCGCCCGCGCCTGCGGCGCCACCGCCAGCGTCGCCGCCGTGACCGTGGTCAGGCAGCCGGCCAGCAGCACCAGCACGCTCGCGGCCGTGCGCCGCGGCCCGCGCCGCGGCCGCGCCCCCGGCGGCTCGGGCGCCCCCGGCGGCTCGGGCGGCGTGGGCGACCGCCCGTGATCGTGAGTTCCTTGGCCCTTCATCGCGCCTCCTGTTCCATCAGTCCGCTCCACATTGATGGAACATCGATCTAGACCTTAGTTCAAGACTCAGTTAAAGTAACGCTATCGTCCCCTCCGGGCGCGGCTACTCTGGGGCGGCGCCCGGAGGGGGCGCATGCGCTCGGGCGGGCGACTCCGACGGGAGTTCCGCCGCTTACGGGCGGACTGGGGCGCTATCCGGCGGCCCGCGAGCGCGGGCGACCGGATATGTTTGGGTTTGGCGGTGCTATCACCCCGCAAAACCCAAACATATGTCTGAGTTCTCAACCGGCGGGCGCTGTCCCGGCGGCCAGCCCTCCCTGCGACCGGGGCACCCCTCGCTGGCCAGGCGGCTACCCTGGGGCGGTGCCCGAAGGAGACGCCGTCTGGCTGACCGCCCGCCGCCTGCACGAGGCGCTGGCGGGCCGGGTGCTGACCCGCAGCGACTTCCGGGTTCCCCGGTACGCGACCGTTAGCCTGGCCGGGCAATCGGTCACCGAGGCGCTCGCGCGCGGCAAGCACCTGCTGATCAGGACCGACGCCGGGCTGACGGTGCACACTCACCTGAAGATGGAGGGCTCGTGGCGGGTTCTCCCGGCGTCGGCGCGGCTGGCCGAGAATTACAAGGTACGGCTGGTGCTGGCCAACGCCGAGTGGCAGGCGGCCGGCTACCAGCTGGGCATCACCGAGGTGCTGCGCACCGCCGCCGAGGACCGGGTGACCGGCCACCTGGGGCCGGACCTGCTCGGCCCCGGATGGGACCCGGCCGAGGCGGTGCGGCGCTTGTCGCGGCAGCCCGAACGGCCGATCGGCGAGGCCCTGCTGGACCAGCGCAACCTCGCGGGCATCGGCACGATCTACCGCGCCGAGGTGCTGTTCCTGCGGGGAGTGAGCCCCTGGCGGCCGGCCGGCGCCGTCGATGACCTCACGGCGCTGGTCACGCTCGCCCAGCAGTTGCTGGAGGCGAACAAGGAGCGTCCCCGGCAGGTGACCACCGGCTTGACCGGGCGCGGCAACGAGACGTGGGTATACGGCCGCCGGGGCGCCCCGTGCCGCCGCTGCGGGACCCCGGTCCGCAAGCACGCCCCCGACGGTGAGCGAGTCATCTACTGGTGCCCGTCGTGCCAGCAATAGTTCTTTCCCGCGCCAGGACTGACGGGGCTTAAGGCGCCCGCGGTTCAGTCCCCGTTCCAGTTCCGCTCGTCCATGATGAGTACGCTGGCGGCGTGAGTGCTTCGAGGGTGGTGGTGACGGGCAGCGCGGGTCACCTGGGCGAGGCGCTGGTGCGGGTGCTTCGCGACGGCGGGTACGACGTGACCGGGGTGGACGTCAGGGCATCGGCGGGCACCACGGTGGTGGGGTCGGTCGCCGACCGCGACGTCGCGCGCGATTGCCTGGCCGGCGCGGACGCCGTCTTGCACGCGGCGACGCTGCACAAGCCGCACGTGGGATCGCACGGCAAGCGGGACTTCGTGGACACCAACGTCACCGGCACGCTGACGCTGCTGGAGGAGGCCGTCGCGGCCGGGGTGGGCAGCTTCGTGTTCACGAGCACGACCAGCGCGTTCGGCCGGGCTCTGACCCCGGCGGCGGGCGAGCCGGCCGCGTGGATCACCGAGGAGGTGGTGCCGAGGCCGCGCAACATCTACGGCGTCACCAAGACCGCCGCCGAGGACCTGTGCGAGCTCGTCCACGCTGAGCACGGGCTGCCCGTCATCGTCTTGCGGACCTCGCGGTTCTTCCCCGAGGGCGACGACGACGAGGCGGTCCGCGCGGCCTACGACGACGCCAACGTGAAGGCCAACGAGTTCTTGCACCGGCGGGTTGACGTCGCCGACGTGGCCGACGCCCACCTGCTGGCGATGGACCAGGCGGCGCGGATCGGGTTCGGCAAGTACATCATCACCGCGACGACGCCGTTCACCCAAGCCGACCTGGCCGGGCTGCGTGACGACGCGCCGGCGGTGGTGCGGCGGCTATTTCCTGACTACGCGGCGGAGTACGCCCGCCGCGGCTGGCGGATGTTCCCGTCCATCGGCCGCGTCTACGTCAACGCCCGCGCCCGCGCCGACCTCGGCTGGACGCCCCGGTATGACTTCCGCGCGTTCCTCGACGCCCTCATCGCCGGCCAGGATCCGCGCAGCCCGCTCGCGCGGGCCATCGGCGCCAAGGGCTACCACGCCCGGCCGACCGGGATCTACACCAGCTGACTGGGCCAGGAACCAACGGCCGGCTGCCCCAATTGGCGGCCGGCCGGAGCCCGCGCATGGCCAGTGAGGAGCGCCGGGCGGGAGCACTGGGGGCACGATAGCCTCACCGCATGCTTGATGCGACGATTGCCGGCTTCCTGCGTGACCTCGCCGCCCGGTCGGCCGCCCCCGGCGGCGGCGCGACCGCCGCGCTGCACGCGGCGCAGGGGGCCGCGCTGATCGCGATGGTCGCCCGGTACAGCGACGGCCCGCGTTATGACGCCGCCGTCGTCGCCCGGGTCCTGGCCGAGGCCGATCCCCTGGCCGGCGAGGCGCTGGGCCTGGCCGAGGCGGACGGGGTCGCCTTCGGGAAGGTAACCGGCGCCTACCAGCTGCCCAGGCAAACCGAGCAGGAGAAGGCGGCCCGCTCGGCCGCCATCGCGGTCGCGCTCGGCGGCGCCACCCGGCCGCAGGCGGACCTGGTCATCGTGTCCGCCCGCCTGGCCGGGCTGGCGCGGGACCTGCTGCCGACCGCGAACCGCAACCTCATCGGGGACCTGCTGGCCGCGGCCGCCTCAGTCCGCGCCGCCGCGCAGATCGCCCAGGTCAACATCGAGACCAGCCTGCCCGCGGTCCGCAAGACCGACGCCGCGCTCGCCGCCGAGTTGCAGGCCGTGGTGGCCGACGCGGCCGGCGTCATCGACCAGGCCGGGCAGGTCGTGGCCGCGATCCGCGCGGAGATCACCCGGTGACCACCGCCCGGGAACTGTCCGGCCGGCCGCTCGCGGCCCAGATCCGCGCCGACGCCGCCCGGCTGGCCGATGACCCCGAGGTGCACGTGCCCGGAGGCGTCGGCCCGGTCACCACGGCCTTGCTGCTGCGGCACGTGACCGAGGCCGCCGCGCTCTTGAGCTAGCACGGCTCTGAGCTAACACGGCCCTGAGCTAACACGGGCAGGCACCTAATCGCTTCCGCGTGAGCAGTTTTCGCCATTCCCGGAGAATGCTTGACGACCAGAATTGCCAGCGTATAAGACATCCCTAAGGGGCCCCCGCAGCCAAGGGCGGGGCGGGAATGACGGGGAGCGGATGTGTTCAACGCGGGCGTGGCGGCCGGAAACGTGCAGCCATATTTCCTCACTCAGGCAGTAACGGACCTTGACGACTCAAAGTCGCTGGACCAGCAGCCGGAACTGGCCGCGATCCAGGCCCAGGCGCTGTGGGCGGCCGATGCCTTCAGCGCCTTCATCGGAACGGCCACGGCGACCCTCGACATCGCCATCTATGACTTCCGGCTAATGCCCGGCCCGCTGGAGGATGAGTTCCTGGGCGCGATAAAGGCGGCGGCCGAGCGCGGGGTCACCGTACGGCTCGCCTACGACAAGTCCGCCGAGAGCAGCGAGGAGACGGGCCTGAAGGGCTTCGGCGGCGCGGGCGCGGATCCGGCCCCGGTCGGCACGCACGCCTTCCTGGCCCGGGCCCAGCTTCCCCCCAGCGTCCAGGTGCGGCCGATCGCCGAAGTGGCCGTCAACCCGGGCACCCAGATCATGCACAACAAGTACATCATCTGCGACGCGGGCACCCCGGCGGCCGGGGTGCTGATGGGCTCGGCCAACTTCACCACCGACGCGTGGGGCATCCAGGACAACAACGTCCTGGTCATCACCGGCTGCGCTGACCTCGCGGCCGCGTACGAGCGCGACTTCACCGACTTGTGGAACGCGCAGATGCTAGCTGGCACCGGCGTTGGCGACAAGGGCAGCGTCACCGTCAGCGGGATCGACATCGGCTACTCCTTCGCCCCCGGCGAGGGGAGGGCGACCGAGTCCGCCATCGCCGCGGCCGTGTCCGCCGCGGCCACGCGGATCCGCATCGCCTCGATGGTCATCTCCTCGCCGAAGATCTTGCAGGCCCTGGCCGACCAGATCACCGCCGGACGGGACGTGGCCGGCGTCTACGACGGCCCCGAGATGGCCGACGTGGTCAGGCAGTGGCAGAAAGCGGCGGCGGGCAGCCCGACCGCCGCGAAACTCGCGCTGTGGCAGGCGGTGTCCCCGCACCTGACCGCGAAGCCGTCGGTGCCGTTCACCGCGAACGGCCCGCACAACTTCATGCACAACAAGGTCATCGTCGCCGACGACGTCGTCTCGACCGGCAGCTTCAACCTCTCCTCGAACGCGACCCGCAACGCCGAGAACGTGCTCCGCCTGGCCAGCCGCGACCTCGCCGACCAGTACGCCGCTTACGTCGACGGCCTCGTGCAGCGGTACGCGCAGGCCCCGGCGCCCGCCGGCGCTCACTAGCGGCCGGCGTCAAGCCCGGTGAGCTCCTCGCTGAGCGCCCACATCCGCGCGGCCGCCTGGCGGTCGCGGGCCAGGGCGCTCGGCTGGGCCGGCCGGCACTTCACGAAGTAGCCGCCGGTCACGCCGGCGACCTCCGGTGAGCTGGCCAGGTAGACCGGGGTCCGCGCCCCGGCCACCGGCCCTGGCCGCATGCGCAGGATGAGCGGCACGATCGCGCCGGCCACGCCGGCCACGCCGGTCACGTCGCGGCCGAGGGAAGTGCGCACGAAGCCGGGATGCAGGCAGTTGGCGGTCACGCCGGTCCCCGACAGGCGCCGGGCCAGCTCGGCCGTGAACAAGATGTTGGCCAGCTTGGACAGTGGATAGGCCTGCCGTTGCCCGGCGTACTCCGTCCGGCCTCCGCTGGCCAGGTCATCCCACGGGATAGCCCGGACCTGCTTGTGGACGGCGGAGGCGACCGTGACCACGCGCGCCGGGGCGCTGCTTGCCCCGGGGGAGCGAACCGGGTATCCCCCCGTGCCCCCGGCCCGCTCCAGCAGGTCGCGCAGCAAGCTGGTGAGCAGGAACGGCCCGAGGTGGTTGGTCGCGAAGGTCATCTCCAGCCCGTCGGCGGTCAGCGGCTGGCGCGGTGAGATCACGCCGGCGTTGTTGACCAGCACGTCGAGCCGGTCGTGGCGGGCGCGGACCCGCGCGGCCAGCTCACGCACCTGCGACAGGCTGGACAGGTCGGCGGTCATGACCTCAACTCGCGCGTGCGGCGCGCGCGCCTGGATCTCCGCCTTGGCCGCCTCGCCGCGGGCGGCGTCCCGGGCCGGGAGGATCATCGTGGCGCCGAGCGCGGCCAGCCGCAGCGCCGTCTCCTTGCCGATCCCGCTGGTGGCTCCGGTCACCAGGCAGGTCGTGCCCGTCATCGTCGGCACGCGGACCTCCAGGGGGTAGTGATGATCAGATGGTGATGACGATCTTGCCGAGGGCGTGGCCCTCGGCCAGGTAGCGGATGGCGTCGGGGACGCCGGCCAGCGGGTACGTACGGCTGATGACCGGGGTGACCTGGCCGGATCCGATCAGGTTGGCCAGTTCCTCCAGGTCCTCGGCGCGTTCGCGGGAGGTCAGGCCGCGCAGGGTCTGGCTGGTGAACATTCCTGCCAGCGGGGCGCGCAGCTGACGGGTGTACCCGCCGAGCAGCCCGCCCGCGTCGTGGCCGCCGCCGGCCAGCACCAGCGTCCCGCGCGGGGTCAGGGCGCGCCGCAGCAGCGACAGCGGGCGGCATCCGGCGGTGTCGATGATGACGTCGTAGCTCGGCCCGTCCCGGTCGACCTCGTCGCGGGTGTAGTCGATGACGTCCCGCGCGCCCAGCGACCGCGCGAGGTCGGCCTTCCCGGGGCCGCACACCGCGGTCACGCTCGCGCCGTACGCCCGGGCGACCTGCACCGCGAACGACCCGATGCCGCCGGCCGCCCCGATGATCATCACCCGCTGGCCGGCCTGCACCCGGCCGCCGTCGCGGACGCCCTGCAGCGCCGTCACCCCGGAAATGGGCACCGCCGCCGCCTGCTCGAAGGACAAGGAGGCCGGCTTGGGCGCCAGCCGCGCCCAGCTGGCCACCGCGTACTCGGCGAACGTGCCGCGCGGGGTCGTGCCGAAGACCTCGTCACCGGGTGAGAACCGCGTCACGCCGGCGCCGACGGCCGCGACTACCCCGGCCAGGGCGCGGCCGCGGACGGCGACCTTCGGCCGGGTCAAGCCGAACGCGGCGCGGGCGGCGTAGGGCTGGCCGGTCATGCAGATCCACACTCCCGGGTCGACCCCGGCCGCGCGCACCTGGACCAGCACCTCGCCGTCGCCCGCGGCCGGCCGGGCCACGTCACGGAGCTGGAGGACGTCGGCGGGGCCGTACTCGTCCTGGGCGATCGCTTTCATCGTGCCTCCTGCTCGGAGCCTGGGTAGTGGAACACCTCGTCGATGGGGACCTTGAACGCGTGCGCGATCTGGAAGGCCATCTCCAGGGACGGGGAGTACCGGCCCTGCTCGATGGCGATGACGGTCTGCCGGGTCACGCCGATGAGGTCGGCCAGCTCGGCCTGGGTCATCTCGCCGCGGGCGAAGCGCAGCGCCCGGATGCTGTTGGTCACCCGCGTCGGCTTCACCATTGCGGGAGGCTTCCCCGGTACGCCAGGACCTTGGCCACGTTGCCGAGGACCGCGGATGCTGCGAAGCACAGGTAGATCACGTTGGCGATCCAGAACCGCTCCCACCCGGCCATCGCCATCAGCATCGCCGCGACCGCGCCGATCACCACGAACGACTGGCCGATGTAGTCCCCCAGCCGCCCGATCTCCCGGTCCCGCACGTCTGTCAGGCGTGAGGATGCTCCGCCCCGCCGCCCGGCCCCGGTGATCATCTCGAGCACGACCGCGGCGGCGACGGAGCCGCCCACGCTCCACAGCAGCGCCGCGGCATAGCCCGCCTGGGCCAGCGGCCGTCCCCCGGCGTTCCCGAGTACCACGGCCAGGTACGCGGCGTACGCGGCGACGGCTACCGCCAGCCGGATCCACGCCCGTCGCTCTCGCAGTGTCATGACCCACCCCGCAGCGTAAAGAATCTTTGACACGGTCAATGTAGCGAATCTTTGACCTCATGTAAAGAAGTTTTGACATGACCGGGTGGGGCGTGATCGTGGCCGCGACCGCCCGGGCGGGGGCCGGAATGAGCGGGGACCACGGGCTCGTTCGGGCGAGAGACTTGGCAGTTGCCTTTCCCGGGCCGGTCAGGGAGCGTGATGATCATGGATCTTCCGCTCAGCGACATCCGCGTCATCGACTTGACCATCGCGCGGGCCGGCCCCACCTGCGTGCGCCAGCTCGCGGACTGGGGAGCGGACGTGATCCGCGTCGAGCCGCCGGGCAGCCGGGACTCCCTCGGGGGCGACCGGCACGGCAGCGACTTCCAGCAACTGCACCGCAACAAGCGGTCCCTGTCACTGAACCTCAAGTCGCCGGCTGGGCGGGACGTGCTGATGCGCCTGGTGGACAGCGCCGACGTGCTGATCGAGAACATGCGCCCGCCGGTCAAGGAGCGCCTGGGGTTCGGCTACGAGGCCGTACACGCGCGCAACCCGCGCCTGGTCTACGGATCGATCTCGGGATTCGGGCAGGACGGGCCCTACGGGGACCGGGGCGGGGTGGACCAGATCGCCCAGGGCATGGGCGGCCTGATGAGCGTGACCGGGCTGCCGGGCACCGAGCCGACGCGGGCCGGGATCCCGGTGTCGGACCTGGCCGCCGGCCTCTACCTCGCGATCGGGGTGCTCGTCGCCCTGCACGACCGGGACCGGACCGGAACCGGGCGCTGGGTGCAGACCTCGCTGCTGGAGTCGATGATCGCGATGATGGACTTCCAGGCCGCCCGGTGGACCATCGACGGCCACGTCCCCGGCCAGGCGGGCAACCATCACCCGACGAACGTGCCCATGGGCTGCTTCGCCACCGCGGACGGCTACCTCAACGTCGGCGCCGCCGGCGGGCGCCTGCTGCGCGCCTTCACGGCGGCGATCGGCCTGCCCGGGCTGCCCGACGACCCGCGCTTCGACACCCTCGCCAAGCGGTCGGCGAACCGGGCGGAACTGAACGCGCTGGTCGCCGGGCGGCTGCGCACCCGGGCCACGGCTGAGTGGGTGACGACGCTCACCGAGGCCGGCGTGCCCTGCGGGCCGGTGTACCGGATGGACGAGGTGTTCGCCGACCCGCAGGTCCGGCACCTGGCCATGACCCAGGACGTGCGGCACCCGGCTCTCGGCCCGCTCGCCCTCATCCGCAATGCGGTGCGGATGACCGGGGAGCCGGGCACCGTCCGGACCCCGAGCCCGGACCCGGGCGACCACACCGCCGAGGTGCTCACCAGCCTGGGCTACTCTCCAGCCCAGATCGAGGAACTGCGCGCCGAGGCGGCGATCTGAGCCGCCACTGCCCCGGAAGGACTTCCATGACGTCACCGACCCCCGCCCGGCGCCACGAGAGCGGCACCGACAAGCTGCTGGCCGAGGTAGCCGGCCCCGTCGCGACCGTGACCTTCAACAACCCAGCCCGGCGCAACGCCCTGTCGGCCGAGATGCGCGACGCGCTGCCGCCGCTGCTGGCCGCGCTCAACGCCGACGATGACGTCCGCGTGGTCGTCGTGACCGGCGCCGGGGATGCGGCGTTCGCCTCGGGAGCCGACATCTCCGAGTTCGGCGCCCAGCGCACCGATCCGGCCGACCGGGCCGCCTATGACCGCGGCCAGGCCGCCCTCACGCGGGCATGGGCCGCCGTCGACAAGCCCGTCATCGCCATGATCAGGGGATTCTGCCTGGGCGGGGGGCTGGTCACCGCGCTGCAGGCCGACATCCGGATCGCCTCCGACGACAGCCAGTTCGGCATCCCGGCCGCCCGGCTGGGGCTCGGCTACGGCTTTTCCGGCGTGACGGCCCTGATGAGCCTGATCGGGCCGGCCCGGACCGCGGAGATCCTGTTCTCCGCCCGCCGCTTCCCCGCCGCCGAGGCGCTGCGGATGGGCCTGGTCAACCAGGTGGTCCCGGCGGGCGACCTTCGCCCGGCCGTGTTCGGCCTGGCCGAGGCCATCAGCCGCAACGCCCCGCTGACCATCGCCGCCGCCAAGGCGGCGATCCGCGAGGCCGCGCTGCCGGCCGAGATGCGCGACGTCGCCCGGGTCGAGGCGATGGTGGAGGCGTGCTTCCGCTCCGCGGACTACCTGGAGGGCCAGCGCGCGTTCGCCGACAAGCGCCCGCCCGCCTTCACCGGACACTGACCCGGGAAGATCGCGGGTTCCGTGGACGAGCAGCCGGACTACCGCGCGCGGGCGGCGGCCGCGATCGCGGCGCTGCAGCGGTGGTACCACCCGGGCACCGGCTTGTGGGAGAGCACCGGCTGGTGGAACGCGGCCAACGCGCTCACGGCGGTGATCCGGTACACGCGGGTCACCGGGGACCCCTCCTACCGGGAGGTCCTCCCGGCCACGTTCGCGGCCGCCCGGCTGCGGAACCGCGATTTCATCAACGCGTATTTCGACGACAACCAGTGGTGGGCGCTGGCCTGGGTGGCGGCCTACGACCTGACCGCCGACGAGCGCTACCTCGCCGCCGCCCGGACGATCTTCGCGGCGGCCCTGGGCGGGTGGGACGCGACCTGCGGCGGCGGGCTGTGGTGGAACCAGGACCGCAGGTACAAGAACGCGATCACCAACGAGCTGTTCCTGACGCTGGCGGCGCTGCTGCACCAGCGCACGCCCGGGGACCGGCTCTACCTGGACTGGGCGCTGCGGGAGTGGGAATGGCTGCACGGCAGCGGCATGATCGCGCCCGGCGGGCTGGTCAACGACGGCCTCACCGCCGAGTGCGCGAACAACCAGGGCACCACCTGGACCTACAACCAGGGCGTGATCCTCGGCGGCCTCACCGCGCTGCACCAGATCACCGCAGACCAGGGCTACCTGCGGCAGGCGGAGGTCATCGCGGACGCGGCGCTGCGCGTGCTCACTGACGCGCGGGGCATCCTGGCCGAGCCGAGCGAGCCCGCAGGCAGCGTCGGGGACCACCCGCAGTTCAAGGGCATCTTCGTCCGGTACCTCCACGAACTGCACGGGCAGGCCGGCCGCCCCGCCTACCGCGCGTTCCTGCTGGCCAATGCCGACTCCGTCTGGGACAACGCCCGGAACCCGGCCGACGAGTTCGGGCTGCGCTGGGCGGGCCCCTTCGACGCCGCCGACGCCAGCCGCCAGTCATCCGCAACGGAGGCCCTCATCGCCGCCGCCGCCCTCACCGCGCCCGGACAGCGATCATGACGCGCCGCACCGGACGCTGGCGCCGCACCCGTTCCACTATACTGCGCGATAAATAACTGGCCCCAGGTTCCTGGTCAGCCTAACGGTAGTGCTATCACGTATCCCTTAGCCCTAGCTCGAAGACGAGTGCTAAAGACGCGCCGGAGCCAATTCGAGCTATTCGGCCTTTTTCAGACCGGCAAATCGCCGGACAGCAGGTCGAAGTAAGGCGCTGAATCTTCGAAGCCACAAAGCCCCTGTGTATCGACTTTGTTCTCATCAGTGTCGCAGTCGCGCTCATCCTGACGCAGTACGCCAACCTTCTCAATCGCCCAAGAGCCGGATCGTTCAAGGAAGCCCGTCATCCTCCCGACAGTTGCCAGCCTCAGCCAGCCCAGGTAGCGAGCCCAGCCAGTCACGGGGCGTGCGAGTATGTACCCGTTACCGCAGGAAGAGGCGTACGTCTAGGCACAACAGCGCACGGCTAGCCGTCATCATTGCTCTCGCCGCTGCCGGGTTTGTGATCGGTCGCCGCGTTCCGACTCGCCGCCGAGCGCGCCACCATGGAACGACAACTCGCGCAATCTGACTTGCACACGTATTTGCATAAGCGGTCCGCACGCGCCCGCCACCGGCCGAGCACATGTCCACCTGCCCTGCCTCTGTTTAGTCGCACACGGTATCAAGCTTCTAGTACTGGTAGTCGTGGATGCGCCGCAACGTCCCGCCGCATCCAATCCGCCGTCGCGTGATGTCCAAAAGAAGGCTGGCTGCCAGGTCCCAGCCTCAGCGGCGACGATGTCAGCGCACCATCGTTCGATGAACTCCTTGTGCTCCTTCTCTGATTCCCCCCGCTCCAGGCCAGTCCCTCGTGGCGGATAACCGCCAACGCGCCCATTCGCCTGGCTGGAACACCCCGGCGGCGATGTCTCGCCGCAGGATCCCAGCGATGCACTCGACATCGTCCGCATCCTGCCGCAACATCGCGCCTGGCACCTGTCACACCTCGCCGTCATCTCCCCCGTGCGTCCCGAGCAGCGCGCGTACCCAGTCGTCACGCGCCTGTTTCGTGTTTCGCGCCGTCCTGGCCGATGTGATCGTCTGGCATGAATACCGCGGGGAAGTGGGCATCCAGTCTCGCGGCGCTGCCGCCAGCTCCGCACAGGCAGAAGTGGCTCGTGGCAGTCTCAGTAGAGGCCGGCGGTGAACAGGGCCAGCCAGGCCGCCTCGCAGGCCAGCAGGAGGCCGTCACGAGTGAGGATGTCCTCCACCGGGCGGACGGTCCGCCGCCCGGTGAGCAGGCCGAACCTGAGCAGCGCCAGGGCGAGGGGAAGCGCGCTGGCGATGTGCCAGTAGCGGGCGCCGCTGGCCTCCGCGGCGGCCCACATCCCGTACGTCGCGATCATGCACACCGCCAGCGTCCACTGGATGTGCCGCAAGCCGGCGGGGTGGTAGAACCGCGTCACCGGGCGGTGCCTAACCGCCGCGGCGCCCAGGCTGGTCAGCTCGGTGTAGCGCTTGGCGACCGCGACGCCGAGCGCGCCCAGGCTACAGACTCCCAGGAACCACGGCGACGGCGGGACGCGGGTGGCCACGGCGCCGGCCAGCACGCGCAGCACGAACCCGGACGCCACCAGCAGCATCTCCAGGTACGGAATGTGCTTGCCGCGCGTGGAGTAGAACGCGGACAAGGCGAGGTACCCGCCGGCCACCGCCGACAGCAGCGGCGCGCCGATCGCGAAGCCCGCGCCGGCCGCCAGGAGGGCCAAGGCCCCGGCGATCACGAGGGCGTCGCGGGCGGGCAGGTCGCCGGAGGCGATCGGCCGGCTGCACTTGACCGGGTGCTGCCGGTCTCGTTCGGCGTCCATCACGTCGTTGACGTAGTACACCGACGCCGACGCGCAGCCGAAGGCGACGAACGCCGCCGCCGCGTACGCCAGCCCGCCCGGGCGCCCCGTCGTCGCCCCGGCCAGCGGCGCGGCGAACACCAGCAGGTTCTTCAGCCACTGCCGGGGCCGGGCCTCGCGCACGGCCGCGCTGAGCCAGCGGGACACCGCGAACGGCCGGGACGCCGCCACGGCCTCGTCATCGGCCACGGCCGAGTTGATCTCCACCTGCATCCCTTCGATGCTCATCGTCAGCGGACGGGGCCGGCTACCACGCCGGCGTGGTCGGTCACTATGGCCGAGCCCGCGCCCAGCCGCACCACTGCGGGCGCTGCGGCGGGAGCCTGGGCGGCAGGCTGGAAGTCATAGGCCGCGCCCTGCGCCAACTCCCGTGGCGTGCAGATGAACTGCCTGGTCATCATGAACGTCCACGAGGGGTCCGCGACGCACGCGCGGACGTTGGACCGTTCCGCCTGCACCAGGAAGCCGGCCACCTCGCCCCAGGCGCCACTCTTGATTCGGATGACGATGGGCTTGCCCGCCGAGCGGGCCGCGAGCACGCGGACCGCGCGCGGCAGGGCGGGATCGGAGACCGTGCTGTGAAAGAGGGTGCTGGTGGCGGGCGCGAACGCGAAGGCGAGGCAGGCGGCCACGCCCACCGCCCCGGCGGCGGGGACGCTCACCGCCGACGGCAGGGCCTCGGCCACAGCCAGCCCCGCCACCAGCAGCATTATCGCGGGCGCCGACCAGTAGAAGTAGCAGACGTAGTAGGTCCCCGGGCCGACGTGGTCAATCCCCCGGTCCGCGAAGGCCAGCAGCAGCACGGAGGACACCGTGTTGACGACCAGCAGCGCCGCCAGGAACCGGCGGAGGGGCCCGCGGGTTAGTTTCGCCGTGGCCAGGCCCGCCACCAGGTAGGCGACGAGCGGTATCAGCCATGACCAGCGCACCGGCAGCAACGTGTGGCGCAGCGGCCGCCAGTACCACAGCGCGTAGTCCGCCACCTGTCCGGGGGTGGGCGTGGCACCGCCGGCGTGATCGCCGGACAGCGTGAAATACCTCGGCCAGTCCCCCGGCCAGCGCACGATGAGGTTAATGATCATTGGCAGCGTGAAGATGACGCTGATCGCCAGCGCCGGCACCCAGGTTCCGCGGTGCCCGGCCGCCAGCGACCGCAGCGCCTCGCCCAGACGGCGCCGGCGCGGCCAGGCCAGCCCGGCCACCGCGATGAGGCCGAGCACGGGCACGAACAGCAGGAAGGCCACGTGCCCCTCCAGCAGGAACCACCCGGTTACCACCATGATCCAGACGTCCTGGAGCCGGCCCGCGGCTACCGAGGCGACGGCGATCAGGAACGCGAAGTACACGGGGACGTAGCAGTAAGACAGCCAGTCCGAGCTGAAGGCGGGCGGGTGCAGGTACGCGAAGATGAACACCACCGCGAGGCAGGCCACCGCGCCGCGCACCCGCCGGGTCCAGCCGTAAGCGATGGCCACCGCGAACGCGGCGAACACCCCGCTCAGCGCGTACACGGCTATCAGCTGGCCGTCGACGGCCGTCGGGACCCAGCGGGTGGCGGCCCAGAAGAGCTGTTCACCCCAGGCCCTCGGGTACAGGAACGCCGGTCCCGGGTGGTTGAGGTGAGTGCGCGAGTAGATGCCGGTGAGCAGGGTCAACCGGCGCGCCTGCTCGATGAGGATCGAGTTCGCGGCCTCGTCGCCGCGCTCGTAGAACGCGGTCGCGAGCACGGGCGCGTTGCGCGCGTATAGCACTCCCGGCATCAGCGCGAACGGGAGCACCCAGACCCACAAGGGCCGACGCCATCTCGTCGGGCCGGCGGCACCGGCGGCAAGCCCTGCCTCGTTTACGTCGGCGGCCCCCTCAAGCGCGCCGGCACGCGCGCGCTCACGGCGGCCGGGCCCTTGCGTGGTGAGCATGCTGGCGTCGCAGTCCAAGGCCTATCCCTTCGGCTTATCGAACATATGTTCGATTCAAGAGCGATGTAATAGACGTCGCCTTTATAGATGCATCCACTACGCCCGGGCGCTGCTATCGATCTCGCGCAAGGGCGGCATACACCATGCTTTTGTCCTCATGACCGGCCCGCGTTACAGCCCCAGAAAAAATCTTCCACGTTTACAAAGACACTCCCGGCCGCGAAAAAGTTGCTCGGCTGGCCCAGAAACCGTGACCGTCAAAGGTTTCCGCAGGCAGGCAGCCCGGGCCGCGGACCGGCTCAACTGGAATCGCGACCTCATCCCATTAGTCATGCTCCCCAGGGCAGTGGTCGCATGATCAAAGAGGCCTGCGCAGCCGGGGGCGGCGACCTGAAAGTGGTGTCGGAATGGCGGCCTCATGCAGGACAGTTACTTCAAGGGTGCATTCCGCGCGAAGGAAGCCTTGCCCGGCCGCCCGGCCCATCGTGACCCCCGCGAGCAATGCTTGAATGGTGATGACCTACTCCTCGGTACGATCACGCCGTTCCGAGGCGGTCCAGCTGGCCAGCACCGTGCGCAGCGCGGTGACCAGGCTCAGCGGCTCGTCCAGCATCACGTGGTGGGCGGCCGCGGGGATCTCGGCCACCAAGGTCTGCGGGCCGAGCCAGGCGCGGAGCCGGTCAGCCATGCCGGGGCTCATCAGCCCGTGCTGGGCGCGCAGGATCGCGGCCCGGCCGCCAGCCTGCCCGGCCGCCCTGGCCTGACCGGCCTGCGCGGCCGAGATCCGCGGCGGTCCGGCCATCTTCGCGAACAGCGCCTGGTCGAACTTCCAGCCCCACTTGCCGTTCTCGCGGACGGTCACCGACCAGGCGGCGACGTGCTCGCGCAGGTACGGCAGGGCCGGCTGCTCGGGAACGAGGCGGAACCGGGCGAGGATCGCCTCGCGGCTGGGGTAGCCAAGGGCCCGCCCGACCCCGAAGCCCATCTGCGGCGTGGACATCTCCGGGGGCGGCGGCCCCTCGAACATGGGGCTGTCGATGACCACGATCCCGGCCACCGCATCGCCGTAGCACCGGGCGGTGGCCACCGCGACGCTGCCGCCCAGGCTGTGGCCGATGATGAACGGCGACCCGGCGATCCCGGCGTCGGCGGCGACCGCCATGACCTCCGCCGCCCACTGGTCGGGGCTGTAGCGCTCCCGCCAGTCGCTGTCCCCGTGCCCGGACATGCTCAGCGCGGCGACGCGCAGCCCGTCCGCCTGCAGGAACGGGGCGATGTGATCCCACCAGTGCGCGTGCGCGGCGGTACCGTGCACCAGCACCGCGCCGCGAGTCCCCGGCTCGCCCCAGGCCCGGTAGCTGACGCGCGCCCGCCACGGTCACCCGGCCCTCCTGCGCCGGCGCGGCCAGGGCGGCGGCCAGCCAGGCCGGCGGCGGCCCGGCCGGCACGGTGGTCGCGATCGGCACGGTCCCGGCCGGGGCGGCGGTCCCGGCCGGGGCGGCGGCCGTGTTCGTCGCCAGTGGGCGTCCCGCCACCCCTACTGGCCGATCTTGAGGATGCGACGGGCGTTCCCGGACAGGAACTTCGGCCAGACATGGTCGCGGAAAGGGACGTGCGGCATGTCGGTGAAGATGCGCTCCAGGGTGAGCCCCATGGGGAAATAGCCGGCGTAGATGACCTTGTCCGCGCCGCGGGTGTTGGCGTAGTCGATGATCGCCTTCGGATAGTACTTCGGGGCGAACGCTGAGGTCGAGTAGTAGAGGTTTGGCCACTTGAGCATGAGCTTGGCGGCGAGTTGCTCCCACGGCTCGCAGCCGTGCCTGGTCACGAAGACCAGCTCGGGGAAGTCGTACATCACCGTGTCGATCCGGGCGACCTCCTGCGGCGCGAACTTCAGCCGCGGCCCGGGGACGCCAGCGCAGCAGAAGATCGGGATGCCGAGATCCACGCAGGTCTGGTAGACCGGGTACATCTTCGGGTCGTCGATCGCGACCTGCGGGAACGCGCCGGACGGGAAGGCGCCGACCGCGCGGATGCCGAACTCGTCGAACTCGCGCCGGATCTGCCGGACCGTGCCGCTGACGTCGTTGGGGTCACCGATGCTCCCCGACGGCACGAAGCGATCGGGGTGCAGCTTCAGTGCCCGCCGCGACGTCTCGTCGCCGACCCCGATCATCCCGATCTCAACGCCGTGCCGGTCCATCTCGTGCACGGTGACCGCGACCGGGTCATCGGTCGGCAGGTCGTGCGGGACGTCCTTGAAGATGTACTCCACCGGGAACCGCATGTCCTTGGTCGCCTGGTCCTTGGCCTGCCTGCGGATGAAGTCGTAGACGGCATCCCCCGCCTGCGGGAAGCCGATCATCGTGTCCACGATCCCGATGCCGGACGGCATGCCCATGTTCGCGACTCCCTTAGCTAGCGCGGCAGGCCGAGGACCTGCTCGCCGATGACGTTCAGCTGGATCTCCGCAGTGCCGCCGCCGATCAGCTGCGGCGGGACGCTCAGGTAGTCCTCGGACGGGCCGGTCAGCACCGCGGCCGCGGCGCCGTGCCAGTCCAGCACCGCGCGCCGCAGGCGGGCGACGTTGTCTGCCGAGATGACCTTGAGCACGCTGGCTTCCGGGCCGAGTCGCTGGGCCGGGGGCAGGCCGGGAGTGATCTGGCGCAGCAGCAGCCGCTGGCTCATCGCGGCGAAGGCCAGCGCGTCGGCGGTCAGCGCGCCGGCCTCGGCGAGCACCTCGTCCGGGACCGGGCCGGGCAGGTCGCTGAGGAAGGCGGAAGGCAGTCGGCCGCGCTGTCCGGTGCCCTGCGATATGTTGACACGCTCGTTGCCGAGCGTGGCGCGGGCCAGCCGCCAGCCATCGCCGGGCGCGCCGACCAGCCGCGCGTCGGGGACGAAGACATCGGTGAGGAACACTTCGTTGAAGAGATAACCGCCGTTGGCCTCGCGCAGCGGGCGGACCTCGACCCCGGGGCTGCGCATGTCCACGAGGAAGTAGCTGATGCCCTGGTGCTTGGGGGCCAGCGGGTCAGTGCGGGCCAGGCAGATCGCCCAGTCGGCCTGCGCCGCGATCGACGTCCACACCTTCTGGCCGTTGATGACCCAGCCGCCGTCGGCCGCCTCCGCGCGGGTGCGCAAGCTGGCCAGGTCCGAGCCGGCCTCCGGCTCGGAGAACAGCTGGCACCAGGTGATGTCGCCCCGCAAGGTGGCGGCGACGAAGAACTCCCGCTGCTCGGGGGTGCCGTGCGCGAGGATGGTGGGCAGCGCCCACTCCCCCACGATCGTCGACGGCTGGGCCAGCCCCGCCCGCGCGAACTCCTGGGCGATCACGACCTGGGCGGCCGGGCCGGCGCCGATGCCGTGCGGGTGCGGGTAGTGCGGGGCCGCGAGGCCGCGGGTGGCCAGGAAACGGCGCCGCTGGCCAGGGTCGGCGATGCGCGCGGCCTCGGCGAGGACCGGCGCCACGGCGGCCCGCAGGCCCGCGGGCTCGTCCACTAGAGGCAGGTCATGATGGCGTCCGGTGGCCCGCGACAGGCTCGTGAGCCGCTTGCGCCAGGCGCCGGCCGGGCCCAGGAGCGCGGCCAGGCTCATCGCGCGCCGCCAGTACAGGTGGACGTCGTGCTCCCACGTGTAGCCGATTCCGCCGAGCACGGTGATGGTGTCCAGGGCGATGCCGACGGCGGCCTGCCAGGACGGCTGCGGCTCGCCGGAGGCGATCTTGTCGAAGGCGGCCCGCGTCGCGGCGATGTCAGCGTGCCGCGCGGTGAACCCGGCCACCGCCGCGGCGAGGTCAGCCTGGTCACTGGTCAAGGCGATCGGCATCGCGCACCTTTCGACAGTCACGGCTGAAGCTGAGCTAGAACCTAACTCTAGTCAGGAATCCCGGCAGTGAACAGGGCCGGGGCTCCCCCGCCCGGCCGCGCCTCAGGCCCGGCCGGGCGGGTACTCGTAGATGAGCCGGATCGCGTTGTCGACGTCGGCGTAGACGCCGGCGATGGTCTTGCGGTTCATCACCCACGACCGCAGCGACTCATCCAGGACCGCGTTGAGCGTGGCGGCGATCGCGGCGCGATCCTCGTCGAAGGAGGCGCCGAAGGCCATCTGCACCGTGTCACGGGACTGCGCCCCGAGCGAGGTGTACAGGTCGGCGGCGTAGGCGTCGGTCGTCGCGGTCAGCATCATCACGACCCGGTAGAACTGCGGCTGCAGCTGGAAGGCGCGGACCATGCGATGGTAGACGTCGCGCAGCCGCTCGGCCTCGGTGTCGCCCCGCGGCTGCTCCCTCTCCAGCTTCTTCTTCAGCGCGCCCTGCCATTCCACGAACGCGGCCGCGAGCAGGTGCTCCTTGGAGGAGAAGTACCGGTACAGCGTGCCCAGCGCCACTCCGGAGTCGCGCGCGACCTCCGAGATCTTCACCTGCTCGTAGTCGCCGCTGCCGGCCAGGGCCTTCAGGGCGGCCCGAACGATGCGCTGGCGTCGCGCGGCCTGGTCAGCCCGCAGCGTCTCGGGGGCCGGCGGGCCGGCAATCTGCTGCACTCGTCCTCCCACTGGCGCTTGAAGCAACACAGGCGCTTGAAGCAACACAGGCGTTTGATGTAGCGCTGGCTCTTGAAGTAACAAGAATTCGGTTCTAGCGTAGCGCCCATGACCACCGAGCTGCCGTTCCGGCTCTTTGACTGCGACAATCACTACTACGAGGCGACGGACGCGTTCACCCGTCACCTGGAGCCGGCGTACCGCAAGCGGGCCATGCAGTGGGCCACGGTGGACGGGAAGACGCGGCTGCTGGTCGGCGGGAAGGTGAACAAGTTCATCCCGAACCCCACCTTCGACCCGGTGGCGGCACCGGGCGTGATGGACGAGTACTTCCGCGGCCGCAACCCCAAGAGCGCCGACCCCGGCAAGCTGTTCGGCGAGCTGGAGCCGATCCGCCCGGAATACCGCGACCGGGACGCGCGCCTGGCGGTCATGGACGCCCAGGGCATGGAGGGCTGCATCATGCTCCCGACGCTGGGCGTCGGCATGGAGCAGGCCCTCGCCAGTGACCTGCCCGCGCTGGCGGCGGCCTTCCGCGCGTTCAACCGGTGGCTGGACGAGGACTGGGGCTTCGCCTACCGGAACCGGATCTTCGCCGCCCCGTACATCACGCTCTGCGATCCCGGCAACGCCGCCCGGGAGCTGGAATGGGCCCTGGACCGCGACGCCCGCTTCGTCGTCATGGTCCCCGGCCCGGTCACCACGCCCACCGGGCTGCGCTCGCCGGCCGACGAGGCATTCGACCCGTTCTGGCGGCTGGCCAACGACGCGGGCATCACCGTCTGCTATCACGGCGGCGAGACCGCGTACGCCAGGTACCTCGGCGACTGGGGCGAGAGCGACTTCACCGAGGCGTTCCGGGCCAGCCCGTTCCGCAGCATGGCCTCCTATGACCCGATGCAGGACACCCTGGCCAGCCTGCTGGCGCGGGGGCTGTTCCACCGGTTCGCCAACCTGCGGATCGCCTCCATCGAGGTCGGCTCCTCCTGGGCGTTCCACCTGTTCGAGAAGCTCGCCAAGGCCTACGGCCAGGTTTCGCACCTGTTCCCGGAGGATCCGCGGGAGACGTTCCGGCGGCACGTGTGGGTCTCCCCGTTCTACGAGGACGACCTGGCGAGCCTGCTGACGCTGGCCGGTGAGGACCACATCGTCATGGGCTCGGACTACCCGCACGTCGAGGGGCTCACCGAGCCCGCCTCCTACCTCAAGGACCTGCAGAACTTCGACTACACCGCGCGGCAGTGCCAGGCGGTCATGCGAGACAACGGCCTGTTCCTCGCCACCCGCCGGCCCGCCTGAAGCACGCGGCCTCATGCCCCGCCAGGACCCGGCGGCCACTGCCCCGGCTCCGCCTGCCGCGCCCGGCCGCGATGCCCGGCCGCTGCTGTCCCACCTGCGGTGGCCGGGCCTGCCCCAGCTGCCGCCGGAGGCACAGGCGGCCCTGACCGGCCCCGGTGCCCCGTTCGAGATCGTCACCGAGCCGGTGCTCGGCCACGACCACCAGGTGTTCGCCCGGCGGCCGCGGACCTTGCGGCAGATGCTGGACGGCCAGGCCGCCAGCACCCCGGACCTGCCGTTCCTGATCGCCCCGGACCGGCAGTGGACGCACCGGGAGGCCCAGGCCGACATTGACGCCACGGCGGTGCTGCTGAGCGAGCGGTACGGCGTCACGGCGGGCGACCGGGTCGCGATCGTGGCCGCCAACCACGCCGAGTACGCGATCCTCATGTGGGCCACGATCACGCTCGGCGCGATCGTGACCAGCCTCAACGGATGGTGGACGGCACCGGAACTGGCCTACGGGATCGCCCTGGCGACGCCGAAGCTGCTGGCGGGCGACGAGCGGCGGCTGGCTCGGCTCCAGCCGGGCATGGTCCCCGGCGGGATCCCCGTGCGGCGACTCGGCGAGTTGCACGCCGAGGCCCGCGCGCGGGCCAGCGCGCGGGCCGGGCCGCCTGGCCCGGCGGGCGAGCACGCACGCACGGCCCCGGCCCCGGCCCCGGCGGCCATCGGCGAGGACTCCCCGGCGGTCATCCTGTTCACCAGCGGCACCACGGGTCGCCCCAAGGGGGCGACGCTGTCGCACCGCAACCTGATCAACTTCGCGATGGTCAACCGCCTGGCCGCCGCGTCGGGCGCGGTGGCGGCCGGGTCGGTCCCGAGGGCGGGGACCGCGGCCGCCACCATCGTGTCCAGCCCGATGTTCCATGTCTCGGGCATGATCGCGGTGCTGATCACCAGCGCGTCCTTCCCGATCTCCCTGGTCTTCCCCCGGCCCGGGCCGTGGGAGCCGCTGACCTGGCTGGAGCTGACGCAGCGGCACAAGGTCACCTCGTGGTCCGGGGTGCCGACCCAGTTCTGGCGGCTGCTGCGGCACCCCGACCTGGACTCCTACGACCTCAGCTCGGTGGCGACGGTCGGCGGCGGCGGCGCGGTCTTCGCGCCCGAGCTCGTGCGCGAGCTGCACGCGCGGTTCCCGCGGGTCCGGCTCGGCACCGGCTACGGGATGAGCGAGACCGTCGGCCTCGGCACGCTGACCGGAGGCGAGGCGTTCATCGCGCGGCCGGAGTCGGTCGGGCCGGCCCAGGCGACGGTCGAGGTCCAGGTCCGCGACGAGGACGGAACCGTCCTCCCGGAGGGCGAGGTCGGGGAAGTCTGCCTGCGCACCCCGTCGGTCTTCCTCGGCTACTGGGACGACCCGGCGGCGACGGCGGCCGCGCTGGACGGCGACCGCTGGTACCGGACGGGTGACTTCGGCCGCGTCGGCGGCGGACTGCTGTACCTGGAAAGCCGCCGGCGCGACTTGATCGTGCGCGGCGGCGAGAACGTCTACCCGGCCGAGGTCGAGAACCGCCTTGTCGAGCACCCCGACATCGACGATGCCGCGGTGATCGGCGTGGACCATCTCGAGCTCGGCCAGGAGCCGAAGGCGTTCGTGGTGCGGCGGCCAGGCTCGCGCCTGTCCGCCGGGCAGGTCCGCGACTGGTGCGCGGCCGCGCTGGCGGGCTTCAAGGTCCCGGTAACGGTGGAGTTCCGGGATTCGCTGCCCTACACGCAGACCGGCAAGCTCCTCAAGCAGGAACTGGAGCGCGAGGATCGCTCACGGGCGCAAGCTCCCCATGCTCCCTCAGGCGCGTTATCGGGGGTGGTTACTCGTGGCTGAAGCAGATGCGTACATGCGGGGATTGAACTCCGGCCGCATGAGCAGTCAACCGGCCGAGCGATCGCCCAGGAATGAGACAAGGCGGATGTGCGCCGACGGGAAATGCTCGCAGAGCTCGAGGTCCGCGTGGCCCTGCACCCGCTGGCCACAACCCGTCCGTCACGATTACCGGGATGAAGGTAATCCCGGACAGCCCCAAAGCAGACGGCTGACAGTCAGAGAAAACGGAACCGCGCGTCCATGACCGACGAGGGCGCGCGGTTCCGCAGTTCCCGGCTGCTTTTCTCTAGGTCGGCTATGACCGCGAGGGAACTCGGAATACAGGTGGTAGCGTCGCCGCCCTTTCCTCGGTGGGGGCATTAAGCCTCAGCTGGTGCCCCACTGCTGATACCAGTAACTGGTACCTCCGCCAGGAAGGCAAGGATCGGCCCTGATGACATCACCGTCGGCGATGTCGAAGGACAAGCATAGGCTGGTTGCGCCGTCGTCATGGTAGGCCCAGTAGCTTTGGTATTCGGTACGCCTGGTAGCAGTGTTGTAGTAGTCTGTCCACTTCTCGGCGTCGTCCCCGTTGCAGGTGGCCATCCTGACCATGTTAGGGGGCGAGCTGGCATGGTCTATCTGCATGCACATTCCGGTGCCGCCGTTCTCCCTGATTGTGCCCGTGGAGCCGGCGTTCGGATAAATGGTGTTCGGGGAATTCCAGAGTGAGTACGCCAAGCTGCCCGGGCTTTGGAAAGACATCTCGAGATTCCACTGGCCGAGGCCAGTAACGGCACAATATCTTCCGGTACTGTTGTCGATGCATTCGCGGGTGCCCGTTGATGCCGACGCTGTCCCTGTTCCGACTATTCCGACGAGCGCGCTAAGGGTCATTGCGCCAGTGGCGACTATCACGGATATTCGGCTACGTTTCATATGTACCTTTCCGGAAGCCCGCCGACTGATGCAGCTATCGTGACAGCGCGCGCTTTCTGTGTCAATCCCTGTCCGAAGATGACTAACTTAGGCGCGTTACTGGGGGGTTGGGTTACTCGTGGCTGAGGCAGATGCGGAGCAGTGTGTGGGCGGCGATGGTGGCGGCGGTCCTGGTGAGGCCGGGTCCGACCGGACGATCCGCACGAGCGCGCGCAGCCCGGCCATCAGCTCGCCGTGGTCGCTGATCCCGCCCAGCGTGGCCTCGATCCGGCGGGTCATCTGATCCACCCGGCGCTCCACCTCATCGGCGCGGGACCTGGCCAGCGCGCGGTCGGCCTCCTGCGCGTCCTGGAGCCTGCCGAGGTCGGCGGTCAGCAGGGTACGGGCGTGCGCGATCGAGTCGGTCAGCGCCGCCTCGGTGTGGCGCAGGTCGTCGGCGGCCTTGCGCGTATCCGTCCGCAGCTCCTCCAGCGACTGCTTGATCCCGTCGAGCTCGCCCCGGATCGTGACGACGTCCTCCCGGGGATGCGTGCTCTCCCGGGTCAGGACCCCGAGGCGCTCGCGGACGTGTGACAAGTAGGCGGCAGCGGGCCGGAACGTGGTCGACAGGCCGAAGATGGCGGCGACGTAATAGCCCGTCGCGTTCCCGGAGTAGGAGGCGATCGCGGCGGCGGCGGCCGCCGAGCCGAGGTGCCCCCCGAGGGCCAGCCAGAGCATCCGCCGCGCGATCCGCCGCGCCTCGGCGTCGTTGGCGGCCCGGACGGCGATGCCCCGCTCTTGCGAAACGCCCATCTCCTGGACGACCCGGCGGGCCGCGAAGTAGAGGTTCCACGGCATGCTCACCAACGCGATGAGCCACGACAGCGCGATGACGACCGCGCCGATGGTCGCCAGCGTGGCCGGCGCCACCCGGACCACGTGGGCCCCCCAGGCGATCAGCAGCACCGCTAGCGCGCCGATCAGCAGGAGGAGCCACCAGAGGACCACCCGGCTCGAGTTCCTGTTCATGCCAGACATCGTGGCCCGCGCGGGCCACGCCCGGCATCGGGCGCGGTACTCAATTTTCGCTAGGCACGCATACCTGGTACCGGGATATCCCGGCCGCGGGGGCGGGCGCCGGGGGCCGCAGCCAGCAGGACAAGATCGCGGCGAGGGCGGCGCAGGCGGCGCCGGCCAGGAACGCGGCCTGGTATCCGCCGTTGAGCGCGGCCAGGTGCCCCTGCCCGGCCGCCAGCAGGCTGCTCGTGCGGGTGGTGGCGAGGCCGGCCAGGACGGCCAGCCCGAGCGCGCCGCCGAGCATGAAGGAGGTGTTGACCATCCCGGACGCGAGGCCGGCGTCATCTGGCCGAACGTCGCTGGTCGCGCCCACCAGCAGCGGGGCCAGCGCCGTGCCGGCGCCGGCGCCAAGCAGGATCCCGGCCGGCATGACGTCCGTCAGGAAGTGGCCGCCGACCGGGGCCCGTCCCATCAGCGCCAGCCCCGCGGCCGCCATGACCAGCCCGCTGACCAGCGGGGGACGGACGCCGAAGCGGGTGACCAGCCGGGCCGCGACGCCGGCCGACAGGCAGGCCATGATCAGGTTCATCGGCAGGAACGCCAGCCCGGTCACCAGCGGACTGTAGCCGAGTACGAACTGCAGGTACAAGGTGGTGAGGAAGAAGCAGGCGAACATGGCCGCCGCCCACAGCACGCCGATGACGCTGGCGGTGGACAGGTTGCGCAGCCGCAGCAGCCGCAGCGGCATCAGCGGGTCGCTGACCTGGCCCTCAACGGCGGTGAAGGCCGCGAGCAGCACCACGGCGGCCGCTAGCGTCCCGAGTGTGCGGGCCGAGGTCCATCCGGCCTGGCCGGCGCCGACGACCGCGTAGACGGCGAGCATCACCGCGGCGGTCACCAGGACCGCGCCGGCCACGTCGAGCCGCCCGCCGCGCGCGGGCGCCGGGCTGGCGGGCAGCACCCGCAGCGCGGCCAGCAGCACCACGACCCCGATGGGGGCGTTGACCAGGAAGATCCAGTGCCACGACAGCAGGCCGGTGAGGACGCCGCCGCCGAGCACCCCGATGGAGCCGCCGCCGGCGGAGACCATGCCGAACACGCCCATCGCCTTGGCCCGCTCGGCCGGCTCGGGGAACAGTGACACCACCAGGGACAGCGCCACCGCGGAGGCGACCGCCCCGCCCAGGCCCTGCACCGCCCGCGCGGCCAGCAGGAGCCCCTGGCCGCCGGCCAGGCCGCAGGCCACCGAGGCGAGCGTGAACACCGCGATCCCGGTGGCGAACAGCCGCCGGTGGCCGAACAGGTCGCCCAGCCGCCCGCCCAGCAGCAGGAAACCGCCGTAGGTGAGCAGGTAGGCGTTCACCACCCAGGCCAGCGACGCCTCAGTGAAGCCGAGGTCGTGCCGGATCGCGGGCAGGGCGACGCCCACGATCGTGGTGTCCAGTACGTTCATCAGGGACCCGGTGCACACGACCGCTAGCGCGAGCCAGCGGGCCTTGCTCGGAGTGCTCATCGTCATCCCTCCCGGGAATGTGGCGCCTGGGTCAGGCGGCCCTCACCTAGGTCACGATCGGCCTGTCCCAGAATCGACACCCCGGCTCCCCGGAATTCATCGCCGCCGTCGCCCGGCCGGGAGATTTCGCGGTCATGCTCGCCGGGGCCCGCGCGGTGACCCCCGAGGCCCTCGCCCGCCGGAACTAGCGGCAGCCATGCGGCGGCTCCCCGCCGCATGGCAGCGCGCGCCGGGCTACCGGGCCCGGCAGGGGTTCCTCAGGTCCCCGCTGCTGAAGTTGTTGAACCGCGTGGTGGTGGTGAATCCGGCCTCCGGGTAGAAGGTGGCCAGCAGCGACCCGAACTCGGCCGTGGAACTGCCGCCGAAGTCGTTCACCGTTCCCGGGATGAACCGGCCGCCCTCCTGCCAGGCGCATTCCCCGTAGCGGAACGTGGTGGAGAAGAACGGGTAGAACCGCGCGCCGGGCGGCGGGTTGACGCAATTGGCGCCGGTGCTCCGATTACAGAACGGCGGGCTAGCCGCGTTGCCGGCCGCCTCGATGTCCGGCAGGTCGGTCTCGAAGGCGACGGTGGGGTAATTCCGCCCGTGGGTCAGCGGGCTGGTGAACAGCACCGGCGTGGGGTGCAGGAGCCGGTCCAGGAACGGGTTCGGGTTCGTCCCCGGCCAGTCGTTTCTGTAGGACTGCCCGTCGAAGTCCTCGTCCCCGCTGACGCAGCCGTTGATCCGCACCAGGGTCGAGTCGGCGCCCGGGAGGCAGCCGGTGTCGTCGGCGTCCAGGCTCGCGTCCTGGGACCCCGGCGAGGTGCAGTTGCCGGCCGCGTCGATCGCCAGGCAGTTCTCGAAGTGGCCGATCTCATCGGACATGGCCACGTTGTAGGTGTGGGCGCCCCAGGTGGTTCCCCGCGGGTTGGCCGTCGAGTATTCGGGATGGAACGCGTAGGGCGCTTCCTGGCAGGTAGCGGAGTTGGGGGTGTACAGGACGTGGCCGAACCCGTTGGCGATCGAGGCGGTCATCGAGCCGTGGCGGCCGGTGCTGAGGTCGGTCATGTCGACCCGGAACCCGGCCGGGGTGTCGTGCATGTGGACCTGGACGCGGTCGCCGGGGTTCATGAGCAGGTCCTGGTGCACGTCCGGGTTCACCGCGCTGAAGTTCGGGTTGTCAAAGGTGCCGGTGAACAGCGGGTTGGCGGGCGCCTGGGAAACCCCGTTCCTGGTGACGTAGGCCCAGTTGAGGGGCTCGACCCCGCCGAGGAGGAAGTTGTCGCACGCCTGGGTGTTATCGACGCCGGTGTTCTGGTTCTCCGAGAGGCTGTCGATGGTCATAGCCGCGCAATACTGGGTCGCGGTGCAGCCGAATCCCTCGAACTGGGGAACGTAGCCCGGGCTGTAGAACTGAAGCTCCATGAAGGCGTTCCCGGGGTGCTTCCCGATGTAGTCCGGCGCGTTCGGGTTGCTGCTGACGAGGTTATTGCGGTCGGAGTCCGGCGCGCACTGCGTGGTGAACTCGGGCGCGGACTGCGTGTCGCACAGCGTGAGCCCGAGCCAGAATGTCGGCCGCAGCTGGAAGTTCCACGTGCTGCCGTGGGCGCCCGACGCGGTGGGCTGGAGTTTCGGGTCCCTTGGCAGCGTCACGACGTAGGTCATGTCATTGCCCGAGCCCGGGGCGCCCGACTTGAACAGCAGGGACGGCTCATCGTGGCCGACGTACTTATTGCCGTTGCTAAGGCCGACATCGGCGCAGGTCGACTTGATGCTCTGACAGACGGGCTTGTTAATGGACGTCGCGCTGTTCCCTGCCGCCGTGGCAGTCGAACCGGCATGGCTGGCGGCGCTCGCGGGAAGCGCGGTGGCCGCCAGCAGGGGGAGGCTCAGCAGGCTAAGAGTCGCCAATACGGATCGCTTCAATCTGTCGTCCTTTCGCCCGTCGGGGGAGAATGTTCGACGTGAA
>JAICYD010000031.1 GCA_025934375.1 Streptosporangiaceae bacterium
CTCGAGGACACTGTGCTCGAGGACACTGTGCTCGAGGACACTGTGCTCGAGGACACTGTGCTCGACGATTCGGTGCTCGACGATACGGGGCCGGACGGCACGTCCGCGGGCGGCCCCCCGCCGGCCCGGCGGTCCCGGCTGCGGACAGCAGCGGGCGTCGGCCTGAACGTGGTCGACGGCATCCTCGCCATCGGCGCTGGCGTCATGGTCGTCTTCGTGCACGACCTGAAGTTCTGGCTGTCCATCCCGTACTGGCTGGATGAGGCGTGGGTGGCGGACTCGATACGGGCGCCGCTGTCGCTGGTCCCCCGGCTGGCCTCGTCTACGCCGCTCGGCTGGATCCTGCTGCTGCGACTGGTGCCCCACGGCGGCCTGGAGCGACAGCGGCTCGTCCCGCTGATCTTCGCCGGCCTCACCGTGTCGGCCGCCTACTTGCTCGGCCGCGAGCTGGGGCTGACCCGGTTCACCGCCGGGCTGGCGACGGCGGCGGCCGCGCTGCTGTCCCCGGCGATGCTCATCCGCAACGACCTCAAGCAGTACACGGCGGAGGCGTTCGGGTCGATCGTGATCTGGCTGCTGGTCGCGCGCACCGAGACCAAGTGGAGCCGCTGGCGGCTCGCCACGCTCGCGGTGGCGGCGTCCGCGGGCACGCTGATCGCCGAGACGATCATCCTCACCGGGGCCGCCGGGCTGGCCTGCCTAGGCCTGGCCGCGCTTGTCCGGCGGCAGTGGCGGCGCCTGGCCGAGGCCACTGTCGCCGCCGTCGGCATGCTCGTCATCTACGGGGTGATCTATGAGATCATCATCAAGCCCCGGATCAACTCCACGCTGAACTACACCTGGGCACCGGATTACGCGCCGACCAGCGTGACCGGCGCGGCATCGTTCTTCTGGGCCAAGCTGCAGGTGCTGGCCTCCTTCATCGGCTTCCCCGCGGTCCACGATCCCATGACCGGCCTGACCATCGCCTTGAGCGTCGCCGGGGCCGGCATCGTCGCGCTTGCCCTGATGCGCCGGTTCGCGCTCGCGGCCCTGCTGCCCGTCACCCTGGTCGTGGTCATGGCGGCCAGCGCCCACCAGTCTTACCCGTTCGGCGACGAGCGCACGTCCACCTTCTGGCTGGTGCTGTTCCCGGTGCTCATGGCGATCGCCGTGGCGTCGGTGCCGCACGCCATCGGAGTCGGCCTGGGCTGGCTGGCGGGCGGCACCGGCGATCGCCCCCTGCGCAGGGGGCTGCGATGGCTCCGGTGGACGCTGCTGCCCATCCTGGCGATCGCCGCCACCGCCGTCGCCGTCAACTACTACACGCGGGCCGTCCTCCCGGTCACCAACAGCCACCTGCTCGCGCACGACGACCCGCGCTCCCAGGTTCAGTACGCCGAGGACCACTGGCGTCCCGGGGATGTCATCATCGTCGACTACGGGGCCAGCTACGGGTTCGCGTACTACTACAAGGACCCGCCGAGCGCGTACCCTTCCGTCCCCGCCAACGCCGCTGGCTGGGTTCCCCGGTACCAGGCTGACCCGCACATAGTCGTCATGGCCAACCGGCTGCCGGGCGAGGTAGGCCGCGCGCTCAGGCAGGCGCGCGCCATCTTGGCCGCCGAGCCGCCGGATCAGCACGGAAGGATCTGGGTCATCCGCAACCACGCGGAACCGGACGAGCGGCTCGCCTGGCGCAATGCCTTCATCCAGCTGAACCGGGGCGGCGGCCACGTCTCCCTCATCGACATCCACCTGCTCGGCTACCTGCCCGGCTACCAGCCGCTGGCGGTCTACACGCCGCCGCTGCCGCCGCACAGCCGCTAGCGGATCCTACGGACGGAGGCGGCACAGGCGGGAGTCCAGGGGGTTGGCGTTTACCCCCCCGAGGAATAGGCCTCCGGGGCCGGGCAGGCGCACACCAGGTGGCGGTCGCCGTAGGCGGAGTCGATGCGCCGCACTGGCGGCCAGTACTTGGCTGTGTACTGCGTCCGGCCGCGCCCGGCCGCCGGGTAACCGCCGTCGGCGGGCGGGTAGGGATGCTTCCACTCCCCGACGATGAGCATCTCGGCGGTGTGCGGGGCGTTCTTCAGCGGGTTGTCGCTCGCGTCGTACTCCCCGCCGGCGACCTTGTCGATCTCGGCCCGGATGGCGATCATCGCGTCGCAGAACCGGTCGATCTCGGCCAGGCTCTCGCTCTCGGTCGGCTCGATCATGAACGTCCCGGCGACCGGGAAGGACATCGTCGGCGCGTGGAACCCGTAATCGATCAGCCGCTTGGCGACGTCCTCGTTGGTGATGCCGCCGGGCAGGTTGCGCAGGTCGATGATGCACTCATGCGCGACCAGGCCCCCCGGCCCGGTGTGCAGCAAGGAATAGTAGGGGCCGAGCCGCCGGGCGATGTAGTTCGCCGACAGCACCGCCACGCTGGTCGCCTGGCGCAAGCCCGCCGCCCCCATCATCGCGATGTAGGCCCACGAGATCGGCAAGACCCCGGCCGACCCGAACCGGGCCGCCGCGACGGGCCCGCCCGACAGTGCCGCTGTGGGGAGACGACCCCCCGGGGACTCGGTTCCGCCGCTCACCCGCGGCGGCAGGTAGCGCGCCAGGTGCGCGCGGGCGGCCACCGGCCCCACGCCCGGCCCGCCGCCCCCATGCGGGATGCAGAAGGTCTTGTGCAGGTTCAGGTGCGAGACGTCAGCGCCGAAGGCTACCGGCGAGGCCACGCCGGCCAGCGCGTTCATGTTGGCCCCGTCGATGTACACCTGGCCCCCGGCCTGGTGCACCAGGTCGCAGACCTCCGTCACCGTGGTCTCGTAGACGCCGTACGTCGAAGGGTAGGTCAGCATGATCGCGGCAACCTCGCCGTCGCCCGCGGCTAGCTTGGCGCGCAGGTCAGCCAGGTCAATCGCCCCGTCCGGGCCGCACTTGACGACCACGACCCGCAGGCCCGCCAGCACCGCGCTGGCCGCGTTGGTGCCGTGGGCGGACTCGGGGATGAGGCAGACGTCCCGGCCCGCCTCGCCGCGCGCGGCGTGGTACCCGCGGATCGCCAGCAGGCCGGCCAGCTCGCCCTGGGAGCCGGCGTTCGGCTGCAAGCTCACCGCGTCGTACTCGGTGACCGCGCACAGCCACCGCTCCAGCGAGCCGATCAGCTCGGCGTAGCCCTCAGCGTCCCCCGCGGGCGCGAACGGGTGCATGCGGGCGAACTCCGGCCAGGTGACGGGCTCCATCTCGGTGGTGGCGTTCAGCTTCATGGTGCACGATCCCAGCGGGATCATGGAGCGGTCCAGCGCCATGTCCATGTCCGACAGGCGCCGCAGGTAGCGGAGCATCGCGGTCTCGCTGTGATACGAGTTGAACACCGGATGGGTGAGGTACTTGGACGTGCGCCGCGACGACGGCGACACCAGCAGCGCGGGGGACCCGTCATCCCCGGACCGGGACATCTGCGCGCCGGCCGCGGAGCCGCCGGCCAGAGCGGCGGCCACGTCGCGCACATGGGCCTCGGTGGTGGTCTCGTCGCAGGAGACCCGGAGCACGCCGCCGCCCGCGTCGTGCACGTTGTAGCCCGCGTCGCGGGCACGCTGCCAGGCCGCCCGGGCCTCGCGGGCCCCGCCGAAGTCGACCTCGATCGTGTCGAAGAACTCACTGGCGGTCGTCCGGTACCCATGGGAGCGAAGGGTCGCGGCCAGGATCGCGGCGCTGCGGTGGACGCGACGGGCGATGGCGGCCAGGCCCTCGGGGCCGTGGTAGGCGGCGTACATGGCGGCGGTCACCGCGAGGAGGACCTGGGCGGTGCAGATGTTGCTGGTGGCCTTCTCACGGCGGATGTGCTGCTCGCGGGCCTGCAGGGCGAGGCGGTAGGCGTGGTTGCCATCGGCGTCGACGGAGATGCCGACGAGGCGCCCGGGGATCTGCCGCTTCAGGGCGTCGCTGACGGCCATGTACGCGGCGTGCGGGCCGCCGTAGAACATCGGCACGCCGAAGCGCTGGGTGGAGCCGAGAGCGATGTCCGCGCCCATCTCCCCGGGCGGGGTGAGCAGCGTGAGGGCCAGGATGTCGGCGGCCACCGCCACCGTGGCCCTGGCGGCGTGGGCGGCCTCGATGACCGGGGTCAGGTCGCGGACCGCGCCGGAGGCGCCCGGGTACTGGAGCAGGACGCCGAACGCCCCGGTGAAGTCGGTGCCGGCGGTGACCGAGGCGACCCGCAGGTCGATTCCGAGTGGCTCGGCGCGGGTGCGCAGCACCTCGAGGGTCTGCGGCAGGCAGTCAGCGTCGGCGAGGAAGACGTTCCCGGCCTGCCGGGGCGCGGCCCGCCGGGACAGGGTCATCGCCTCGGCGGCGGCGCTGGCCTCGTCCAGCAAGGAGGCGTTGGCGACCGGCAGGGCGGTGAGGTCGGCCACCATGGTCTGGAAGTTGAGCAGCGCCTCCAGCCGGCCCTGGGAGATCTCCGGCTGGTAGGGGGTGTAGGCGGTGTACCAGGCCGGGCTTTCCAGGACGTTGCGGCGGATCACGGCGGGCGTGATCGTGTCGTAGAAGCCCAGGCCGATCATCGAGGTGCGCACGGTGTTGCGCGCGGCGAGGCGGCGCAGCTCGGTGATGGCCTCGGCCTCCGATAGCGGCGCGGGCAGCGCTTCCAGGGACGCGGGCGGGGTGCTGCCGGGCGGCAAGGCCGCCTCCACCAGCGCGCCGAGGGAGGGGTAGCCGAGCGCGGCGAGCATCGCCCGCTGCTCGCCGGCCGAGGGGCCGATATGGCGGGAAGCGAACTGCGGCAGGACGGGGACGTCAGCGGAAGATTCCGGCACCGAAGGAGCCTCCTATCGGCTCCCCGTCTGTCGCCGGCTGGCTCCAGAGCTGCCTATCCCGTCCGGTCCTGGATGCCTGAGAGGTTCCGGGGAGGTGTTGCCCCTTCGGCGCTCCGCTCGCGTTAGCCCTACTCGCGTGAACCCTGCCAGCGGAGACTCTCCCGGCGGGATGACTGGCTACCGGCCAGCTTACCCCCTGTGCCCTCCTGCATGCTCACGCGACCCTGTGGTCACGCCACAACTAGCGCATAACAATTCTGTGCTTCGGTACAGGGAGCGCGCGCCTTCTCAGCCAGTCTTGCGAGTGCGCCGCCGAGCGGCCAGCTCGTCGGCGTCGGCGGTGATGAGGCCGTCTTCCTCGCGGACGGAGGGCAGTTCGGCGAGCTCGCCGGCTACCTCTTGCCAGACCCGACCCAGCGCGATGCCGAACACGCCCTGGCCGCCCGCGAGCAGGTCGACCACCTCGTGCGGCGAGGTGCACTCATACACGCTGACGCCGTCGCTCATCAGCGTCACCTCGGCGAGGTCATCGGTGCCGCGGTCGCGCAGGTGCTGTACCGCGGCGCGGATCTGCTGCAGCGAGATCCCGGTGTCGAGCAGCCGCTTGACGACCTTGAGGACGAGGATGTCGCGGAAGCTGTACAGCCGCTGCGACCCCGAGCCCTGCGCGGCGCGGACGCTCGGCTCGACCAGCGCGGTGCGCGCCCAGTAGTCCAGCTGGCGATAGGTGATGCCAGCCGCGTGACATGCCGTAGGCCCGCGGTAGCCAACTTCCCCGGTGGCGCCGATGAGCGCGCCTGCCTGTGCTGAATCAACACGGGATCCAGGCCCACCACTACTAACCGACACGGCCACCTCCTGTGACTGACCACGGCATTGGCACCGTAAGCCTGTGCGGACGGGCGCGTCAACGATCACGCACGGCGAGTCGCGACATTATCGGGTAAAAAGCCTCAGGTCGACCGGCCGAAGTCCTCGGGCGAGATCGTGTCCAGGAACTCCCTGAACTTCTCGACCTCGTCCTCCTGCTCGTCCGGGATGGCTACACCAGCCTCGTCGAGTATCTCGTCGCTCGCGAAGATCGCCGCGCCGGTCCGCAAGGCCAGCGCTATCGAATCCGACGGCCGGGCGCTCACCTCGGCACCGTTGGAGAACACGAGATCGGCATAGAAGATCCCGTCCCGCAGCGCCGTGATGTTCACCGTCCGCAACTGCACGTTCAGCACCTCGAGCACGTCCTTGAACAGGTCATGCGTCAGCGGGCGCAACGACACCATGCCCTGCTGGGCAAAGGCAATCGCCGTTGCCTCGACGGCCCCGATCCAGATGGGCAGGTAGCGGTCCCCCTGCGCTTCTTTCAACAGGACTATCGGGCTGTTGGACGGCATCTCGACCCGGACGCCGACGACCTCCATCCGCCGCACTACAGCTCCGTCCTCGAACGCACCCAGCGCATCGCGCTAAGCGCACCGAATCACTCTCTTGCCAAAGTACACCCGCTATCGCCCCGAAGCCGAGCGCAGTCCCGGGGCTTCCCGTGCAGTGACGTGATACGTACCCCCAACCGGCGCCCCTGATGCGGCCCCTGTCCCGGTCAGCCCGGCTCCCGCCGGACCGCTCCCCGCCAGCCTCGCGTCCTCCCGCCCGTCACCGATCAGCCCCGCGTCGGCGAGGCCGCCCTCGACGAGGGTCGCGTGCAGCCCGGCGATCAGCGAGGCGACGGCCGTCCCGGTGCGCAGCGCCGGCTCGCGGCTGGCCCGCTGGCGCGCCCGCGGGGCCACGACCTGGTCGACCAGGGACACCTCGCGGTCAGCGGCCGCCTTTACCGCCCGCAGGTGGCGCGGCTGGATGCCGTACTCGCGCAGCGCCACCGCCGCCCGGGCGATCGACAGCTCCGGCGCCCCGTAGTGCCGGGAGTGACGCACCAGCCCGAAGTCCTCAAGCTCGGCGAGGATCTCCTCGTCCGCCCCGGACGCGGCCAGTAGCTCGCTGCGGGTCATCATGACCGGCGCGGGGACGGAGTCGCCGGAGTCCATCGCGGACAGCCGCTCCTTGATGACGCGCAGCGGCAGGTACTCATCGCGCTGGGCGGTCAGGATGTACCGCAGGCGCTCGATGTCGGCGACGGCGAACCGGCGGTAGCCCGACTCGGCGCGCTCCGGCGTGATCAGCCCCTCCGCCTCCAGGAAGCGGATCTTGGACGGGCTGATATCAGGAAAATCCGGGCGGAGCTGGGCGAGGACCTGCCCGATTCCGACGTTGGCCGCCGAAGCCCTGCCGCTCGACATACCGCGCGCGCCGAACCCGGAGCGGGACCCTCCCGTCATGCGTAGCCCTGGACTCCACCGGTTCCGCGGCCCCTGCCGACCTCCGGGCTGCGCGTGAGGAACCGCATCCGGAACTTGCCGATCTGCACCTCATCGCCGCCGAACAACTCGGCCTCCTCGATCCGCTCCCGGTTGACGTAGGTGCCGTTGAGGCTGCCCACGTCGCGGACGGTAAACCGCGTGCCCTGACGGTAGAACTCCGCGTGCCGCCGGGAGACGGTCACGTCGTCGAGGAAGATATCGCTGTCCGGGTGGCGCCCGGCGCTGGTGAAGTCATCGTCGAGCAGGAACCGGGCCCCCGCGTTGGGGCCGCGGGTCACGATGAGCAGCGCCGCGTCGTGCGGCAGGGCGTCAAGGGCCGCGTAGTCGACGGCTAGGTCGTCGCCGGTGTCCGCCTCGCTGACGGCGACGCCGCTCAGCGAGATCATCGAGGTCGTCTCGGTGACCGGCTTGCTCGCCGCGGCCCGGATCAGCGGAGCGCCGCAGTTAGAGCAGAACCGCGACGTGTCAGGGTTCGGACGGCTGCATCGGGAGCAGTACACCATCGCTTCGCTTGACCTCCCCTCATGCAGCAACGAGTCCTCGGGTAGCAAGATCGCCTCCGGTACCGTTGCTGAGGGTACCGAACTCCCGTGCCTGCGGTCTACGCGCCGCGCGAACAGCCCGCGAAGGCCACGCGGACGCGGCTGGCCGGCTTTGGTATGCCCGCCAGCGTGCCCGCCCGCTTCCCGACGTTTGCGCCACACAGCCGCTCCACCTCCGCGTCCACGCGCTTGCGAACTCGCGACGCGCGCGCCCTGACCCGCTCCATCGCGAATTTCGCACGACTGCGCAGTTAATACAAGACTAACCGACCCTAGACGTCCAGCCGCCGGCCCGACTCGGGATCGCGCCGTGCACGCGAGTTGGTATCCACATTACTTGCTTGTGACCTGGCCAGGGCCCCGTTATGCGCTAGTGACCTTCCCCGGGCCTGCGGCGGGGCTCCCTGGGGACTCCTAATGTGCCAGCGTGGTCGACCACGGCCGCCCACTCATCGAGCAGCGCCTGCGCGGCGTCGGCGTCGGCTCCCTCGGCCCACAGGTGGGTGACCGCCTCGGCCGGGTCGGGCAGGACGAGTACCCAGCCGCGGTCGGGGTCGAGCACCCGGATGCCGTCGGTGGTGTCCACGCTCAGCCCGGCTGAGGCCTCGACCACGGTGCGCATCACTGACCCCTTGGCCGCCCACGGGGTGGGGATGGACCGGCGCAGCAGGTGCGCCTCGGGGATCCGGGCGTCGATCTGGCTCAGCGTCAGGCGGGTGCGCGCCACCAGGCCGAGCAGCTTGACGAACGCCGCGATCCCGTCGACCGTGCGGCCGAACTCGGGGACCACGAACCCGCCGCGGCCGTCTGCGGCGAAGATCACATTGTCCTCGGCCGCCGCGTTGACCAGCGCGTCCATCGAGGTGGGGGTCCAGCCGACCTGGACGCCGTGGAACCGGCAGACCTGCTGGGCGACCCTGGTCGTGGTGACCGGCAGCGCCACCCGGCCCCGGTGCGTCTCGGCGGCGACCAGGTCGAGGACCACGAGCAGCGCGCGCTCGTCGCTGACCAGCGCGCCCTTCTCGTCCACGAGCTGGATCCGCTCGCCGACAGGGTCGAATCGCACGCCGAATGCCGCCCGGGAGGACGAGACCACCTCGGCCAGCCGCTGCATCCCGGCCCGCTGCTGGGCGACCGTCTCGGTGGGGGTGACCTCATCGAGGCGGTTGTTCAGCGTGAGCACCTCCACGCCGATCCGGCCGAGGAGGCTGGGCAGCACCAGCGAGACCGTGCCGCCGGCGCAGTCGGCGACGACCTTCAGCCCCGCCTCGCGGACCCCGGCCAGGTCGACGGTCCGCAGCAGCTCGTGGGTGTAGAAGTCGACGACGCGCGGCGGGTAGGACAGCTCGGCGATCTCGCCGGGGAAGGCGCGCCGGAACTCCTGCCGGGAGAACACCCGCTCCAGCTTGCGCTGCGCGGCCTGGGACAGCTCCGCGCCGTTCTCGTCCAGGAAGATGATGTCGATCGATTGCGTGTCGCCCGGCGTCGTCCGCAGCGCGATCCCGCCGCTGTAGTTCGACCGCTGGGTCTCGAACCGGGCCACGGGGAGCGGCAACGCCTCCAGGTCCATGACGTTGATCGCCGAGGCGTTCAGTGCCCCTTGCACGGCCCGCTTGAGGGTCCGCGCCGCCCGCGACACGTCGCGGGACGTGGTGACCGTCGATCCCTTCTTGAGCATGCTCGCGTACGCCGAGGCGAGCCGCACGCACAACTCGGGGGTGACCTCGACGTTGATTAGCCCGGAGACGCCGCGCTGGCCGAAGAGGGTCCGCTGCCCGCGCGACTCCCAGACCACTGAGGTGTTGACGACCGCGCCGGCCTCGATCGTCTTGAACGGGTACACCTTGACCCCGGCGGAGATGTACGCCTCCGGCTCGATGACGCACTCGTCGCCGATGACGGCGGTCTCCTCGATCCGCGCCCGCCGCATCACGTCGGTGTTCTTGCCGACCACGCAGCCGCGCAGCGTGGCGCCCTGCCCGACGAACACGTTGTTGTGGACGACCGCCCGGTGGATGAAGGCGCCCTCCTTGATGACCACGTTGGCGCCGATCACGCTGTACTCGCGGACGTGCGCGCCCGCCTCGATCTTGGCGTACTCGCCGACGCACACCGGCCCGGTCAGCACCGCGTCCGGGTCGACGACCGCTCCCTCGGCGAGCCAGACTCCCGGGGAGACCTCAAAGCCGGCGATGTCGACGTTGACCCGGCGGGCGAGCACGTCGGCCTGCGCCTTGAGGTAGCTCTCGTGCGTGCCGACGTCTTCCCAGTAGCGGTCGGACACCCAGCCGAAGATCGGCGCCCCGCGCTGCAGCAGCTTGGGGAACACGTCGTGCGACCAGTCGACGGACTCCTTCGCGGACACCTCCGCGAGGACCTCCGGCTCCATGATGTACACGCCGGTGTTGACGGTGTCGGAGAACACCTGGCCCCAGGTCGGCTTCTCCAGGAACCGCTGGATCCGCCCGTCCTCCTCGGTGATGACGATGCCGAACTCCAGCGGGTCGGGGACTCTCGTCAGCCCGACGGTGACCAGCGCGCCGTTGTCGCGGTGGAAGCGGATCATCTCCGACAGGTCCATGTCGGTCAGCGCGTCGCCGGAGATGACGAGGAACGTGTCGTCTCGCAGCGCGTCCTCGGCGTTCTTGACGCTGCCGGCCGTGCCGAGCGGGGTCTCCTCGGTCGCGTACTGCAGCGACATTCCGACGTCCTCGCCGTCGCCGAAGTAATTGCGCACCATGGCGGCCAGGAACTGCACGGTGACGACGGTTTCCTCGAGCCCGTGCTTCTTCAGCAGGCGCAGGACGTGTTCCATGATGGGCCGGTTGGCTACCGGTAGCAGGGGCTTGGGCTGGTTGGCGGTCATCGGGCGCAGCCTGGTGCCCTCGCCGCCCGCCATCACGACGGCCTTCACGACGCAGCCGCTCCTTTCATGCGGGCCCCCCGTACCAAATCCTTGATCTGGGTGAGGTACAGAATCGCCGCCCACCAGTAAAGAGCCGTACCCCAGATCGCGAACGCCCACCCGAACACGCGGACAACCTCAGCCGGCCCGCCACCGTGCGCGCCCAGGAACAGCAGAGGGAACGCGTACATCAGGCACAGCGTGGCGGCCTTGCCAACGAACGCGACCTGCAGGGTGCCGTACTCGGTCCACCGGCGCAGCGCCAGCAGGCCGGCGGCGACGATGAGCTCGCGCCCGACCAGCGCGCCGAGCAGCCACCACGGGATGATGCCGCGCACGGCCAGCCCGATCAGCGCGGCGAGGATGTACAGCCGGTCGGCGGCCGGGTCGAGTTTCTTGCCAAGCTCGCTGACCTGATCCAGCGCCCGGGCGAGCTTGCCGTCCAGCCAGTCCGACAGGCCCGCGACGCCCAAGAGCAGGCAGGCGATGATGTCCGCGGTCGGGGTTCGCGGGCCGACGACCAGCCACAGGAACACCGGAACACCAGCCAGCCTGGCAGCGCTGAGCACGTTCGGCCAGGTAACAATCCGGTCTCCCACAATCGGATCCTAGTAGAGGTAGATCCGGACCCCCGGACGGGCATGGTCGTTACTCGCTCATTGTGACATAAACCTCGCGCGAAGAGCGCGCCAGGCCCCGGGAACGCCGCCGTCCGGGCCGCGCTGGGCGCGAACCGCGTCATCGCCGCGATGCGCGCACCACTAGCCTCCGCCGTCCCGGCAATCCCGTCCGCCTCAGGCTTCAGCGTGAGGACCAGAAGGTCGCTGGCCCGGCCGCGACCGGGGCGGGCGAGCGCCGCAGCGCGACTGCCCCCACAGCTAGCCCTGGGGAACAGGGGCGTCAGGGAAATTAGGTATTTTAACGGTCACCGCGGAGCGTGCCATCGAAACCTTTCGTTGGTAGCGTAATTGGCGTGAGAGGGGACTTTACGGGACTCGACGTCTCAACGCCGAACGTCGCCCGGATGTATGACTACTACCTGGGAGGACTGACGAGCTTCGCGGTCGACCGCGCCGCCGCGGAGCGCGTACTCGCCTATCTGCCGTATCAGCGCAGGTCAGCGGAGGAGAACCGGCGTTTCCTTGGCCGGGCGGTGGAATTCCTGGCCGGCCCGCAATGCGGCGTTGGGCAGTTCCTCGACATCGGCATGGGGTTGCCGACGGCACGCAGCGTCCATGAGATAGCCCGGGCCGTCAATCCCGCCGCACGGGTCGCGTACGTGGATAACGACCCGCTCGTTGTCTCACACGGTAAGGCGATGCTCGCCGAGCCCGGCCGCAGCGTGGTCGTCGAGGGAGACCTGCGCGACCCTGACGGGCTGCTTAGGGATCCCGATATCCGCGCTCACCTTGACTTCAGCCGCCCAGTCGGGTTGCTGCTCGTCAACGTGCTGCACTGGGTCGGCGACTCCGCTGACCCGCGGCGCGTCCTGTCGGTGCTGCGCGACGCGGTGGCGCCGGGCAGCTACCTGGTGCTCACCCACATGAGCATGGACCTGATCAGCAACAAGGACGCCGCCGCGCGCGCCGTGCGGGTCTACGAGCACTCCAACGCCCGGTTGAGCCCGCGCGGCCGCCGGCAGGTCATGCGGTTCTTCGACGGCTGGGAGCTCCTGTCCCCCGGCCTGGTCCCCAAGCACCAGTGGCGTCCCCGCCCCGAGACGAGTCCCCTCCCCTTCGACGCCTCCTGGGCCGGAGTAGCGGTAAAGGCTTAAAGACCCTCCCGTCCCGCCCTTAAAGGGGATCGCCCCGGGCAACCTGGGAGGGTCGGACGCGAAAAGTAGGGGTTCACCCCCCATTCGCGGCGGCGGCCCGGGCCGTAGCTTCGTAAATGACACCGGCGGCCGGGAAACCGTGCCCCTCGGCCGCCGGGCGTCGCCCTTCACTCGCGACGTGAGCGACAGCCGGGGGACAACCGCGTGACGATCCGCAGGCCCGTCGGCCCTGTCCGGGCACCTTATGTCCGGGCACCGCGCGGCCACTGGGCGGGCACCCTGGCCCGGGCGGTGGCGACGGCGCTGGCGAGCAGCTTGCTGACCGCCGCGGTGTTCGCCGTCAGCGCGATCGCCACCGGATCGCCGCGACGAGCGTGCTGACCGCCGCCGTCGCGGCGATGAGTTCCGCCAGCTTCACGACGCTCACCCCAGTACCGCCGGCCCCGGTGCCGCCGCCTCCCCGAGCGGTGCCGGGGCCGGCCAGTCATGGGCCACCGCCGACCACCCACGCGGCCGAGCGGGTTGTTGCCTTTTGGGTGCCACATACATAATTGCACTGAAGGTGGTCGCGTCTATCGTCTGGAGGACGGATGTTCCGGCGCCGGGCAGGGCAGTCCGTGAGCGATATCCCGACGATGATCGGCACTGGGCTGACCGCGCTGAACGCGGGCGACCGCAACGGGGCTCTGGGCTGGTTCGCGCAGGCCAGCCGCACCGATGACCCGACGATGCTGCGCGGCCTGGGCGGCGTCTACCTGCAAGCCGGCGAGCCGGCGTACGCCGAGCACTGCTTCCGGCGGGCGGCGGCGGGCGGCTCGCGGGACGCCCTGAACGACCTCGGCGTGCTGCTCAAGCGCCAGGGCCGGCTCGGCGAGGCCGAGCAGGCCCTGCGGCAGGCCGCCGACGCCGGCGACCCGAACGCGCTGAATAACCTCGGGAACCTGCTGGAGATGCGCGGAGACGCGCAGGGCGCGGCGTGGCACTGGCGGCAGGCCGCCGGGGCCGGCGTCCCCCGTGCGATGCTCAGCCTCGGCACGTTCCTGGCGAACTCCGGGCAGCGCGGCGAGGCACGGCAGTGGCACGAGATGGCGAAGGCGAAGGTCACCGAGTTTCCCGACATCCGCGAGCAGCTTTACCGGCTCGGCTCGCTGCTTGATGGCGTGGCGCCTGGCAGCCCGCCATCGGGCAGTGCTATTCCAGGCAGCGTCATTCCAGGCAGCGTCATTCCAGGCAGCGCCATCCCCGGCAGCGCCATCCCAGGCAGCGCCATCCCCGGCGGCGCCACTCCAAGCGGTGGGACGCCCGAGGGTCACCCGCCAGCGGACCCGGCGCGCGCGGACACCATCACGACCCGGCCGTATCAGCCGCCGGGCTCCCCCGCCGGGGGCAGCCCGGTGCCCGCCGCGTACCCGCCGCCTCCCACCGTCTCCGCGCCACCGCCCAGCCCGCCGCCCGCCACCTCGGTGCCGCGCACGCCGGTACCGCCGACGATCTTCTCGCCACCCCCCGCCGTCATGCCCAGCGTCGCGCCCGCCGGCTCGCCAGCGCCGGACGACACGCGCCTGGAGCTCCCGTGGGAAGACTCCGGCACCCCGGACGAGCCGGTGGCCATAGCGCCCGCCCACACAGCGCCCGCCCGCACGCCGCCTGACCGTACACCGCCCGCCACCCCAGTACCAGCCGACACAGCGCCGACCAACACGGCGCCGACCAACACACCGCCACCCAACACACCGCCACCCAACGCAGCGCCACCCAACGCAGCGCCGACCGAGCGCACGATGCGCGTCGTCCCGGCCGCGCGCGCGATGCCGCCGCCTCCCCCGCACCTCGTTCCCCGTCCTCCCCTCACCCCTCCCCCGCAGGCACCGCCGGTCCCCGCTCGGCCGCTGGCCGACCCCGAGGTGACGGCCCGCACGGTCCGCGTCCGGCCCTCGGAGTCGGTGACCGCGAAGACACCCGCCCCTGGCCTGGCACCGCCCCCGCCGGCCGCCGCTGACGCTCCGCTAGCCCAGTCCCCGCTGCTAGGGGAGCCCCAGCCAGCGGGGCCAGCGGCTGAGCTGATGGTGGCGCCGAGGCCAGCGCCGGAACCCGCGGCCGAGGCGCCGACCGCGCGGCACGCGGCCGTCACTGACCTGGCCAGCCACCTGCGGGCCGCCGAGAGCCTGCGCGGCGCCTACCTGGAGACCGGCGACCCGGTGACGCTGCGACTGGCGCTTGAGGTGAGCAAGCTCGCCGTGGAATCCGCGCTCCCGGAGGAGCGCATGGGGCGGGCGGCCGCGCTGGGGATCCGTTGCATGCTGCTGCGGATGGCCTATGAGCGGGACAAGGACCCGGCCAAGCTGGCCGACGCGATCCAGGCCGGCCGGGTCGCGATTGACATCTTCCCGCCCGATGACCCCGGCTATCCGCCGGCCCTGGGCTCGCTCGGCAACGCGCTACAGGAGGAGTTCGGCCGCACCCGGGACGCCGCCGCCTTGTCGGAGGCGCTGGGCATGTACCGCGAGGCTCTTCGCGTCCTGCCCGCAGGCCACCCCGAGGTCCCCGGCATGCTGTCCAGCGTCGCCACCGTCTTGATGACGCAGGGCATGCAAAGCGAGGACGCGGGCCTGCTGGATGAGGCCGTGCAGGCTGGCCGGGACGCGGTCGCGGCGAGCACCCCCGGCAACCCGGCGCACGCGACGCGCCTAGCCAGCCTCGGCCGGGCCCTGATCGCGCGGTTTGCCCACCGAGGCTGGCCATCGGCTGACCTCGATGAGGCTGAGCGGCTGTTCCACCAGGCGCTCGACAGCCTGCCCGCGGCCCATCCGCTGCGCGCACAGATTCAGAATTACCTGGCCGGCGTCACCGCCCTTCGCCGCGCGACGTAAGCCCCCGCGGTCCTCCGCAAACCGGAATAATTCGTGCCATGGCCCGGCTGTGGGCATCGATTGCGATCGGCGCGGCCACTGGGGCCGCGCGGGCTTATGAGGAGGAACGGGCAATGACGACTGTCGCCATCTTCGGGGGGACCGGGTACGCGGGCGGCGCGATCGCCGACGAGGCGGTCAACCGGGGCCTTAGCGTCATCAGCATCAGCCGGCATCCCGGCTCCGAGGCGCGGCCAGGCGTCGACGCCCGCCAGGGCAACGTGCACGACGCCACCCTCGTGGAGCAGATCGCGGGCGAGGCCGACGTCATCGTCGTCTCCATCCGGCACGCGTCCGGCGAGGACGGGGCGGCCCTCATTGACGCGCTGCCCGCGCTGGCCGCCTCCGTCGCCAAGCACGGCAAGCGCCTGGGCTGGGTCGGCGGCGCGGCGTCCCTGTACGTGGCCGAGGGCGGACCACGCCTGCTGGACACCCCGGAGTTCCCGGACATGTTCAAGGATGAGGCCGGCTCGGCGGCGAACGTCCTGGAGGCGCTGCGCGCCGACACCACCGGCGTGGACTGGTTCTTCGTAAGCCCGGCGGCGGGGTTCGGCTCCTACAACCCCGGGGTGCCCACCGGCGCCTACCGGGTGGGCGGTGACCTCCTGCTGACCGACGCCGACGGCAAGTCGGAGATCTCCGGCGCGGACTTCGCCCTCGCCTTCGTCGACGAGATCACCAGCCCCGCGCACCATCGCACCCGCTTCACCGTCGCCTACTAGGCACGGACCGCATTAGGCGAACTGGCTGAGCTGCGGGTCCACGGGCGCCCCGGTCAGGCGGTTGGCCAGGGTGGACATCGTGTAAGCGCCGATCCCGAGGACCACTTCGAGCGCGTTCTGGTGCGTGTAGCCGAGGGCGAGGAACGCGGCGAGCGCCTTCTCGCCGACGTCCCCGGCGCTGTCGAGGACCCGCAGCGTGAACACCCGGACCGCCTCCAGGCGGGGGTTGGCCAGCGACTGGTCCGGGCCGCCGCGAAGCGCCGCGATCAGCGCGGAGCCGGCGCCCAGCGTGGTGAGCCGCGCGGTGTGCATCGCGACGCACAGGTGGCAGCCGTTGCGGGTGGCCACGGTCATGATGAGGACCTCGCGGGCCACCGGGTCCAGCGTGGTGGCGTCGAACAAGGCGGTGAGCTTGCCGAAGCCGTCCAGTAGCTGCGGCGACGCGGCCCACCGCGCGGTGGCGGCCGGCAGGTACCCGAGGTGGCCTTGCGTGGCCGTCATGAACCGGCGCGAGGCCGGGGGCGCGGACTCGATCGTGTGGGCGGTGAACATGGGCGACTCCCCGTACCATGATAGACAACCTTGTTGTCTAGATAGTAAATGAGGTTGTCGATTATGGCAAGCGCGGGCGCGGATGAGCCGGGGGCCGGGTACGAGCTGCCGCTGCTGCTGTTCGGGGGATTCCGGGCGATCATCGATGAACTGCACGCCGAGCTCGGCAGGCGCGGCCACCCGGACATGCGCCCCGCGCACGGCTTCGCGATGCAGGCCATCGGGCCGCGGGGCGCGACCGCCAGCGAGGTCGGCAGGCGGCTGGGCATCTCCAAGCAGGCGGCCGGCAAGACCATCGAGCGCCTGGAGGCGACCGGCTATGCGACGCGGGCCGGCGATGCCGCCGACCGCCGCCGCAAGCTGGTCCGCCTCACCCCTCGCGGGATCGAGGCGCTGACGCTGTCCGCGATGATCTTCGAGGACATCCGCGCCCGGTGGGCGGCCGCCCTCGGTCGCGGGCGCGTCGATGAGCTGGAGTCCAGCCTGCGGACGATGGTCCCCGACGGGACGTTCCGGCTGGACGTCCCGGGCTGGTTCGGCGCGTCATAACGAACGGTGCCCTATTAGGGACAGTCGCCCGGCGGGATGCCCGCCGGGCCACCGCCCCCCTCATGGAGCGGACGGTTATGGGGTTACCGCGTTGACGGAGGTACCCCAGTTGGCGAAGCCGTCCCGGGTACCGCCACAGGTGCCCAGGGTCAGCGTGAAGTCGGCGCCGGTGCAGTTCGGGAACTGGATGTACTCGTTAGCGAAGTAGACCTGGCCGGTCTGGGCGTCGAACACCGCGGCGCTGTAGTCGCCCCAGCGCTGGTCGAGCGGGCCGGGGAAGCCCAGGTACTCGCCGAAGCCATCCTGCGGGGACTGGCCGAGGTCGGCGACGTGGACCGGGCCCCGGATGCCGCCGGAGCTGGCCGTCAGCCGGGCGAAGGCGGTGCTCGGGAAGAAGCCCCCGCCGTCGGCGCCCGTCGGGCCGCCATCGCCGGTGAGGGTGAACGCGATGATCGCGCCGCCGTTGTCAGCGGGTCCCATCACGGGCATCGTGAGGTCCTCGTGGGCCGGGGAGACGTAGGACTGGCTGGTGAAGGTGAACGTGCCGCGGGAGTCGAAGTCGCGGGTGCCGATCACGAAATAGGCGACGCCGAGGTGGGCCTCCGGGGTCGCCTCGCCGCGGAAGGACTGCGTCACCTGGGTCGAGATCGCGCCCCACAGCTGGCCCTGGGCCTGGCCAACCTGGGTGAAGTTGTCACCGTTGGTGGCGATGGTTCCCTCGGGGCAGCTCGCCGGCGGGGTCTGGCCCGGTGGGGCGGTGCTCAGCCCGGCCGCGCCGCACTCGTCACCGAGCGGGATCGGGCCGGCCTTCTGCGGGGCGAACAGGTTGAGATCGGAGTAGGAGTCAGTGCCGGAGAACAGCTGGCCGCCGAAGCGGACGCCATTCGCCTTGCCGTCGAGGCTGGAAAGTCCGGTCCAGTCGAACGCGGCGAGCCGGTTGTCGCCAGTGCCGCGGAAGTCGAGGGTATCGAGCATGAATCCCGACCCGCCGTGGCTGTTGTCGAACTGGCCAGCGTCCGGCGGCAGGGCCGGGATGACGGAGAACCAGCAGGTGATGCCAGGCTGCTGCGTCTGGTTGTCGGACGCGCAGGTGCCGTCGGGGGTGGGTAGCGTTCCCATGTTCTCGATGGCGACGTTGAACCTGGCGTTCGGGCTGCCGTTGGGCAGTGTGACCGGCGCCCCTCGCTCCATCGCGTTCTTGTCGAAGGCGAATTCCTGGGCGCCGTTGAAGCCACCGCCGCCAATCCCCGGGGTGACCTGCGGGAACTCGTCGTAGAAAAGCAGGAACGCATCGCGGCTGACCCCGATCTTGGTGAAGTCATTCAGCAGGAAGGGCGCGCCCGGCTCAGCCTGGTTGTAGTTGGCGTTGAGGTAGTAATCGTTGTACGGGCCGAACGGGCTGTTGCCCTGCGTGACCGCGATCGCCTCGAAGCAGGTGTTGGCGACGCCGAGGAAGCAGCCGGAGAAGGGGCCGCCGCTGGCCTCGGTGGTCGCCGAGGCGAACTCGGTGAAGAACCAGTGCCCGCCGTTGCTGTGGTCATACAGGCAGGAGATGTCGCCGCCACTGCTCCAGCCCTTCGCTGTCAGGCCCATGATGGTATCCAGCGGGATAATCTGCGACTGGCGGTGCAGGCGGCTGTCGAAGACGAGGACCTGGCCGACGTTGTTGGCCTCGACGACCGAGCCGTTGCCCGCGCACAGCCCCTGGTCGGGCGGTTCGGTGTCCCCGCCGGAGGGGTTGGTGGGGGCGGTGGCGCTGTCGACCGCGTTCATGCCCTTGACGCCCACCGCGCCACCGTTGCCGAGGCTGATCGGGGCGCAGCCGGGGCCGAAGGGGGCGCAGCTGACCTCGGGAGTCGCCGGGCTGGGCGCCGAGCTCGCCCCGGCCGGCGCGGCGCTGGCCCGAGCCCGGGCGGCGGCCGCTCCGGGAAGGGGCCTCGCCGGAGACGGGAGGAGCCGGCCGATTGGCTTGCCGAGCGATCCCAGCACGGCCCCGGCGGCGGCGGCGTTGCGCGACGCGGTGGCCGAGCCGGCCGCCGTGCCCGCGCTCAGCGCCAGCGACCTCGTGGACGGGGTGACGAGCGGGCCGGTGAGCAGCGAGCAGCCGGAGGCACAGCCCGTGGCGGCCGGGCCGGCGAAGGTCGGCTTGACGGTGAAGAGGCTGGTCGAGGTGACCCCTGACCTGCCACTGACCGCGGGGGCCGCCGACGCGAGGCCCGGGGTGACGGCCAGGCCGACCGGGAGGGCCAATGATAGGACAGTGATAAGAAGTTTGTAACGCCGCATGCGTTGACTCGCCTTCCCCGGGTGAGGGCCGGACGGAAGTCAGCTCCCGGCATCCTGGACGCGGTAGCGGTCCCGGTCACGGGGGTTGGCTCACGTGGCTACGACAGAACGAGGCAATCGTGTGCCGGGTAGTTAGCCGAGTCAATCACCTAATCAGAAACTCATACGGAAACGTAATGCGAACCGTAATTGATTTGGCACTCACGCACCAGATGACTCTCCTGTCACTACCGGGTCGCGGCTGGCTCCCGGTACGGCAGTAGTCCCGGTCACAGTGGTCCCGGCCGCCGTGGTCTCGATGGCCGCCGCGGTCGCCCGGCGGCGGGAAGCGATCAGCAGCAGGGACGCGAGCCCGGCGGTGGCGGCCAGGCTGCCGATGAGGACGAAGCCATGGCCGAACGTGGCGAGCGCCCGCGCCCCGCTGGCCGACCCGCTGCCGGCCGGGGTGCCGAGGACGGTGACCAGGACCGCGACGCCCAAGACGATGCCAAGCTGGCGCGCCATCGTGACGATGCCGGAACCGGTGGCGAACCGCGCGGGCGGCACCGCCGAGACGGCCGCGCTGACCAGGGTGGGCAGCGTCAGGCCAACCCCGATGCCGGTCATGAGCATTCCGGGGAGCATGTGGGCGGGGTAGTCCGGGGTCAGCTCCAGGGACAGCCGCCAGAAGGCGCAGCCGCCGGCGTAGACGGCGCAGCCGAGTGCGGCGACCGGGCCGGGACCGACCCGGCGCGCCAGCGGCCCGGCGCCGACCGACAAGAACGGGACCATGAGCGGGCCCGGCGCGACGGCCAGCCCGGCCCGCAGCGCGGACCAGCCCCAGACGTCCTGGCACCACAAGGTGACCAGTAGCAGCATCGCGCCGAACGCCGTGCCGAACAGCACGCTGGCGGCGGTCGCGGTGCCGAACGCCGGCAGTCGCAGCATGTGCAGTTCGATGACGGGCGCGGCGTGCCGGGCCGAGCGGTAGGCGAACACAGCGCCGAGGACCGCCGCGGCGGCGATCAGGCCGAGCACCCGCGCCGATGACCACCCCCAGTTGTCCGCCTTGACCAGCGCGAGGGCCAGGAGGCCGACCGCCGCGGTGAGGATGACCGCTCCGGCGATGTCCGGGCGGGGCCCCCCACGCTCGGCCGCCGTGGCACTCGCGCGGGGCAGCGCCCGCAGGCCGGCGACGAGGGTGACCGCCGCCACGGGGACGTTGATGAGGAACACCCAGCGCCAGTTCGCCTCGACCAGCAGGCCGCCGATGACCGGGCCGAGTGCGGCGGCCACTCCCCCGATGGCCGTCCAGCCGCGGATCGCGGCGGCTCGCCTGGCCGGCGGGGCGACCGACAGCAGCAGGCCGAGGGAGGCGGGCATGAGCAGCGCGCCGCCCGCCGCCTGGATGGCCCGTGCGGCGACGAGCATCCAGACGCCGGTGGCGAGGGCGCACGCGGCGGAGGCGAGCGCGAAGACGACCACGCCGGCCAGGAACGCCGTTCGGCGGCCGATCCGGTCGGCCGCCCGGCCGGCCGGGACCAGCAGTGCCGCGAAGATGATGGCGTAGGCGTTCAGCACCCAGGACAGGTCACCTAGGCCCGCCCCGTGGAAGGCGCGCCCGATGGACGGCAGCGCGACGTTGCATACGAACAGGTCGAGGTTCACCATCGCGATGCCCGCGGCCACGACGGCGAAGGTCGGGGCGAGGCGGGCTTGGCGGTCCACGGCCACGGGCGCTCCAGGCGGTCAGGCGGAGATTCGTTGGTTTGAAAAACCAACTGACATCCTAGCCGCATACGGTTTGACTTCGCAACTGACATATGCTGGGAGCATGAGCGAGCGCAGGGCCGCTGAGAGCGCCGCGGAGCGAGCGCAAGGGGGCCGCATGGGCGAAGAGCAGGTTACGCAGGAGGCCGGCCAGGGCGGCGCCCGCGGCCGCCCGTGCTCGGTGGCGGCGGCGCTGGGCCTGGTCGGCGAGAAGTGGTCGCTGCTGGCCATCCGCGAGATCAGCTTCGGCAACCGGCGCTTCGACGTGATCGCGCGCAACACCGGTGCCCCCCGCGACCGGCTGGCCGCGCGACTGCGCGCGCTGGAGGCGGCCGGCGTGGTCGTCCGCCGGCGCTACAGCGACCACCCGCCGCGCTATGAGTACGAGCTCACCGAGGCCGGCCGCGAGCTGCGGCCGGTGCTGACCGCGCTGCGCGCCTGGGGCGACAAGTGGGCCGTGGACACGCCGCCGGCAGCGTTCACCCACTCGTGCGGGCACGACCTGGACGCGGCCATGGTGTGCCGGCACTGCGGCGGCGAGGTCGGCTTCGACGACCTTAAGCTGCGGGTCCTGGCCCCCGGCTGGACCCGCGAGGGCCCGGCCCTGGCTCAGGGCACCTAGGCCCGGTACCTGGCTGCCGCGTCACGGCCGGGTGGGCGGCGCGCCGAGGATCTGGGCGATGACGCCGAGCAGGAAGGCCTGCAGGCCGGTGTAGTCGTCGAAGCCGCCGCCACGGATCGCGGCCTGCACGTCGAGCGCGTCGATGAGGCTGTAGATGCGCACGGCGGCCTGCTCGGGTCCGCAGACGGGCCGCGCCAGCCCGCGGTCGGTCGCGGCCTTGATGAGCGCCGACATGCGGCGCACGTCCTCGTTCATCTGGACGACGACCTCCGCGCGCAGCGCCGGGCGGTACCTGCTCGCCTGCCAGGCGTCCAGCCACAGCAGGATCACCGGGTCCCGCTCGGGGTCTATGTACTCGAAGATGGCGTAGCCCAGCTCCCCGAGCGGGTCCGCGGCCGATTGCGCCGCGGCGGCGAATATCTCGTCCCGCTCGGCCGCGGCCGCGTGCCCGAAGGCGGCGGCCACCAGCTCGTCGGCGGTGAAATAATGGCTGATCAAGCCGGGGAACACGCCGATCGCGGCGGCGACCGCCTTGGCGGTCACCTTCTCCAGCCCATCGCGGACCGCGATGGCCGCCGCTGCCTCGGTCATCTCCGCGCGGCGGGTGCCGGGTGCCTTGCGCCGCCCGTTCGGCTGGGTTCTTGACGTCACCCGAGCAATGTTATTGGGCGTTGAACCAATACAGCTTGTTGGGTCGTACGCCAATAAAAGACCGTAGGGGCGTCCGGCATCCGGACGGGGGACATCATGGCAAATCAGGCAGCGCGTCATCAGAGCGCTGCGCCCCGGTGCGCACCGCCGATGCCCACAGCCATGACGGCGGTGATCGAGGCTGGTTCTACCGCCCTGGCCGCTCAGGGCTTGCGGGCCAAGGCGCCGTAGAGGGGCAGCGGGCCCGGCCCGGCGGCGGCCGCGTCCGGCCGCCACTGGTCGACGGGGACGATGCCCGGGTCCACGAGGTCGAGGCCGTCGAGGAGGCTCGCCACCATGCCAGTGCCGACGTCGAGGAACTGCCGGATTCCCGCCTCGGCGGCCAGGAATCGAACCAGCCGCCGCTGGAATTCGCGGGCCGCGGGGCCAAGGGCGCTCATGACCGGGGCGATCGCGATCAACTGGCGGGCGGCCTTCCGGTCAACCTCGAAGTTATCCCGGCCGCCGACCAGGTAATTCCAGGCCCGGGCGACGTTGGGCACGGTGTTATCCACCTGAGCGGCCATGCGGCGGCGCACGTCGTGCTCCGATCACTCGTCAACCACACGGGACCCGGCCTCCCCATAGATCGCTATTTAATCGAGCCCTATTTATGAGTTACGGCCTAACCATTACGCGCACATGCGCAATGCGCCGACAGCGCAATGCAGCATATCGCTTGTTTACATACTCCAAGCGAGCTTCGCTAGGCCTTGCGGGCCACAAACCCGTATAGCGGCATGACCTCCGCCGGCGCACTACCTTCCGGGCGGGCACTGCCTTCCGGGCGGGCACTGCCTTCCCGTCGGGAATTGCCTTCCGGACGCCATGAGGTCACCGGGACCACCCCGGGCTCCACTAGGTCCAGCCCTTCCGCCCATCCGCTCACCTCGGCGCGGGACCGCAGCGCGACCGGCGTGCCCGCCACCGCGTTCCACCGCCGGGCGGCGCCCGCCAGCGAGGCGTCCATGTCGCTGGCCGGGTGCAGGACCGCCAGGTAACTCCCGGGCGCGATCGCCGCCCGCAGCGTCGCCAGGATCTCCCCGACCAGGTCGCTGTCCGCGATGAAGTTGAGGACGTCGATGAGCACCACCGCGACGGGCTGGCCGAAGTCGAGGGTCGCCCGCGCCTGCTCGATGATCGCGGCCGGGTCGGCCGCGTCCGCCTCCACGTAGCTGGTGACGCCCTCGACCGCGGAAGTCAGCAGCGCCCGCGCGTGCGCCAAGACGACCGGATCGTTGTCCACGTAGACGATCCGCGACTCCGGTGCCGCCTCCTGGGCGACCTCATGCGTGTTGCCGGCGGTGGGCAGCCCGGTGCCGATGTCCAGGAACTGCCGGATTCCCGCCTCGAGCGCGAGGAAGCGGATCGCCCGGCGGTGGAACCCTCGCGCGGCCGGGGCAACCTGGCCCATGACCGGCGCCGCCGCGACCAGTTGCCGCGCCGCCTTCCGGTCGGCCTCGAAGTTATCCCGGCCACCGACCAGGTAGTTCCAGACCCGGGCCACGTTGGGTGCCGTGGCGTCGATCTGGGCCACCTTGACCGGGCGAGACATCTTCTTGAGCCACTCGTCCGCCACCGCTGGTCAGCCCCGCTGCACTAGTGCCGTCATGGAGGTCGCGCAGCGCCACGCCGCCATAGCGGCCTGGCGTATCTCGATTCTTATCACGGAACGACACCAGGAAAGCGCATTCCGCATCGGTAGTGGTAGGTACGTCTCCCTCGTCCTACCTAACGCGACGTAGGTAAGCCCCCGGCGACCACGAGGCGACGCGCCGGCGGTCGCCGGGGGCTCGCTGACTAGGCGGTGACTAGGCCCGGAAGGGCGCCCCGTTGACCTTCGCGGAGACTCCCGTGCGGTCCAGGTAGGGGGTGATGCCGCCGAGGTGGAACGGCCAGCCCGCGCCGAGGATCATGCACAGGTCGATGTCCTGCGGCGCGGCGACGACCCCTTCGGCCAGCATGATCGCGATCTCCTGGGCCAGCCCCTCCAGCGCGCGGGCAAGGACCGCCTGGGCGGTGAGCGGGTGATCACCCCCGGACAGCAGCGCCGCCGCCTCCGGGTCGAAGCGCAGGTCAGGGCCGTAGACAGCGGACTTGCCGGCCTCCACGAGCGCGCGCAGCTTCGGCGAGACGGAAAAGCGGTCCGGGAAGGCTCGCGTGAGCGTCTGCGAGACGTGCAGCGCGATCGCCGGGCCGACCAGCTGCAGCAGCAGGAACGGGGACATCGGCAGGCCGAGCGGGTCCGCGGCGTGCTCGGCGACCTCCAGCGGGGTGCCCTCGTCCACCGACCGGGTGATGTCCCCCAGGAACCGGGTGAGCAGCCGGTTGACCACGAAGGCGGGCCGGTCGGCGACGATCACGCAGTCCTTCTTGAGGCCCTTGCCGACCGCCAGCGCCGTCGCCAGCGCGCCGTCGTCGGTCGTCGCGCCGCGAACGACTTCCACCAGCGGCAGCACCGCGACCGGGTTGAAGAAGTGGAAGCCGACGACCCGCTCCGGGTGGGCCAGGCCGTCGGCCATCGCCGACACCGGCAGGGAGGAGGTGTTGGTCGCCAGCACGCACTGGTCGCTGACGATCGACTCGACCTCGGCGAAAACCCGCTTCTTGACGGCCAGGTCCTCGAAGACCGCCTCGATGACGAAGTCGGCGTCCGCGAACGGCGCCTTGGACACCGAGCCGGTGACCAGGGCGGTCAGCCGGCTCGCGGCATCCGGCGACAGCCGGCCCCGCGAGGCGAGCCTGGCGATCTCCCCGTGCACGTGCGCCACGCCCGCGTCCACCCGGGCCTGGTCCAGGTCGGTCAACACGACGGGCACCTGGAGCCGCCGGGTGAACAGCAGCGCGATCTGCGCGGCCATCAGGCCGGCGCCGACCACGCCGACCTTGGTGACCGGTCGCGCGAGCGACTTGTCGGGCGCGCCGGCGGGCTTGCGGGCGCGCCTTTGGACCAGGTCGAAGGCGTACAAGCCGGCGCGCAGCTCATCGCCGAGCAGCAGGTCGACCTGGGCCTCGTCCTCGGCGGCGAACCCCTCGTCGCGGGTGCGGGAGCGGGCCGCGGCGACTAGGTCGATGGCCCGGTAGGGGGCCTTCGCGGCGCCGTGCAGCTTCCCGTCGGCGAAGAACCGCGCGCTGGCCACCGCCTGGTCCCACTCCGCCTGCGGCCAGCGCGCCCGCGGGTCGGGCCGCTCGACGACGACCTCCCCGGCCAGCACCCGGGCCGCCCAGCGCAGCGATTCCTCCAGGAAGTCGGCGGGCTCGAACATCGCGTCCGCGATGCCCAGGGCGAACGCCTCCGGGCCGCGCAGCACCTTGTTCTGCGACAGCGGGTTCTCGATGATCACCTTCAGGGCCGCCGCCGGGCCGATCAGCCTCGGCAGCAGGTACGCCCCGCCCCAGGCGGGCACCATGCCGAGGAAGCACTCCGGCAGCGCGACCGCCGGGACGCCGGCCGAGATCGTCCGGTAGGCGCAGTGCAGCGCCACCTCGACGCCGCCGCCCATCGCCGCGCCGTTGATGAACGCGAACGACGGGACCCGCAGCTCGCCGAGCCGGCGGAACACCCCGTGCCCCAGCCGCCCGATCGCCAGCGCCTTCTCGGCCGAGTCGATCGCCGGGACGCCGGACAGGTCGGCGCCGACCGCGAAGATGAACGGCTTGCCGGTCACCCCGACGGCGGCGATCTCGCCCGCCGCCGCCCGCGCGGCGACGGCGTCCACGGCGGCGTTCAGCGACATCAGGCCGCGCGCGCCGAACGTCGAGGGCCGCGTGTGGTCCTTCCCGTTGTCCAAGGTGATCAGGGCCAGCGTCCCTATCCCGAGGTCGACGTCACGGACGTGCGCTTGGGTCACGACCTCGTCCGGGAGCTCACCGAACGAGCGGGCGTAGTCAGCCAGCGGGGTGCCGGTTGCGTTGGGGCCAGAAGATTCAGGCATTGACGTTCTCCCACAAGACGGTGCCCCCCATGCCGAGGCCGATGCACATGGTCGTGATGCCGTACCGGACCTCTGGCCGCTCGGCGAGCTCGGCGGCGAGCTGGATCATCAGCCGGACGCCGGAGGAGGCCAGCGGGTGCCCGACGGCGATCGCGCCGCCGAGGGGGTTAACGCGCGGGTCCTCGTCGTCGACCTTGAAGTGGTCGAGGAACGCCAGCACCTGGACGGCGAACGCCTCGTTGACCTCGATGAGTCCGATGTCGTCCATGGTGAGGTCGTTGCGGGCCAGCAGCGCCTCGGTGGCCGGGACCGGGCCGATCCCCATGACCTCGGGATCGACGCCGGCGAACTGGTAGTCGACCAGGCGCATCCGGGCGGGCAGGCCCAGCTCGGCCGCGAAGTCGGCGGCGGCAATGACGCAGCCGGTCGCGCCGTCGTTGAGGCCCGCGGAGTTTCCGGCGGTGACGCGGCCGTGCGGGCGGAACGGCGTCTTCAGCTCGGCCAGGCCCTCCAGTGTCGTGCCGGGCCGCGGCGGCTCGTCGGCCGTGGCCAGCCCCCAGCCCTGCTCGGCGGAGCGGACGGCCATGGGGACCAGGCCCGGCTGGATCTTGCCGCGGGCGTAGGCGGCGGCGAGCTTGCGCTGGCTGTGATAGGCGTACCGGTCGGCGCGCTCGCGGGTGACGGCCGGGAAGCGGTCGTGCAGGTTCTCGGCCGTCTGGCCCATGACGAGCGCGGAGGTGTCCACGAGCTGCTCGGACAGGAACCGCGGGTTCGGGTCGACCCCTTCGCCCATGGGGTGGTGGCCCATGTGCTCCACGCCGCCGGCGATCGCGATGTCGGCGGCGCCCTGCGAGACCTCGCCCGCGACGGTCGTCACGGCGGTCATCGCGCCGGCGCACATCCGGTCGATCGCGAAGCCGGGCACCGAGCGCGGCAGGCCGGCCAGGATGGCGGCCGAGCGGCCGATCGTCAGCCCCTGGTCGCCGGTCTGGGCGGTGGCCGCGATCGCGACCTCGCCGACGCGCTCGGGCGGCAGCTGCGGGTTGCGCCGCATCAGTTCCCTGATCACGCGGACGACCAGGTCATCGGCCCTGGTCTGCGCGTAGATGCCCTTAGGACCGGCCTTGCCGAACGGCGTCCGCACGCCGTCGACGAAGACCACGTCTCGTGCCCTCATTGGCTCGCTCGCTCTCTGTCCCGCGCGGCTGCGCACCAAGCCGCTCAACCGGATCGCCTGCCTACGTACGGCAATGCTACTCGCTAGTAACAACAGGCGGGGCACGGTGCTTCCGGGGTTGCGGTGCTTCCGGGGTTGCGGTGCTTCCGGGGTGCGGTGCTTCCGGGGTGCGGTGCTTCCGGGGTGCGGCGCTTCCGCTGATTCCCGGCGCCTTCGCCTAGCGCTTGGCGAAAAAGGCCAGCAGCCGCTCAAGCGGCCACGTGTTGATCACGTCGTCGGTGGCCAGCCACCCGCGCTGGGCGGTGCCGACTCCGTAGGGCACGTTCGCCAGGTCCCCGACCGAGTGCGCGTCGGTGTCGATCGAGAACTTGACGCCTGCGTCGCGCGCCGCCTTCACGTGGTCGGCGGGCAGGTCCAGGCGCGCCGGGGAGGCGTTGATCTCCAGCGCGGTGCCGGTCCGGGCGCACGCCCGGAACAGCTCGGGCAGGTCCACGTCCACCGGCGGGCGGCGGCCGAGCTTGCGGGTCAGCGGGTGCCCGATGATGTTGACCCTCGGGTTCTCGCAGGCGGTGATGAACCGTCGGGTCATCTCCGCGCGGTCCTGGTCGAAGTGGCTGTGCACGGACGCCACGCACATGTCGAACCCGGCCAGGAAGTCCTCGGGCCAGTCAACCGAGCCGTCGGGCGCGATGTTCAGCTCGCTGCCGTGCAGCAGGGCCATGGGCGTGCGGGCGCGCAGCGCGTCGACCCGCTCGCGCTGGGCCAGGACCTTCTCATCGGTCATCCGCTGCATGAACAGGTTCGGCGCGTGGTCGGTCACCGCGTAGTACGCGTATCCCCGGTGCTCGGCCGCCTCGACCATCTCCGCGAGCGTCGCCACCCCGTCGGTGAGGCTGGTGTGCGTATGCAGGTCGCCCTTCAGATCCCCCTGCGCAACGACTCCGGGCACCTCGCCGCGTTTGGCCGCCTCCACCTCGCCGCTGTCCTCCCGCATCGGCGGCGGTACCCATTGCAGGCCCAGCGCCTGGTAGACCTCCTCCTCGGTGGCGCTGACGATCAGCTCGTCGGCTTCCCCCTCGGTCACGCGGAACAGGCCGTACTCGCTGAGCTTGAGTCCCTTGCGGACGGCGATCTGCCGGACGGCGACGTTGTGCGCCTGCGACCCGGTGAAGTACTGCAGGGCCGCCCCGAACACCTCCGGCCGCACGACGCGCAGATCCACCTGCAGGGCCCGGCCGCCAGCGCCGGCACTGACCCGGATCGACGTCTTCGTGGGGCCCGACACGATGACCTCCGGCTCCTGGCCGGCCGGCGGCACGGAGTACCCCTTGCTGTTATCTTCCGGGGCACTGATCTTTTCCGGGGCACTGTTCTCCTCCGGCGCACGGGCGGCGGCTAGCTCGCGGAACGCCGACATCAGCCGGGCCGCGCCCTCCTCATCCTCGGCGGTGGCCAGGATGTCCACGTCGCCGACGGTCTCCCGCATGCGGCGCAGCGAGCCGGCGTAGCTGACCCGCTCGGCCAGCGGCTCCAGCGCGGCGATGACCGACGTCGCGGTGTCCATCGCGACCGACAGCAGCACGCGGTCACCCGTCATCACCGCCAGGCCGCGCAGGATGCGCTCCTGGCTCTTGGCCCCGAACCCGGTTAGATTCCGCAGCCGCCCCTGGTGCACCGCGTCCTCCAGCTCCGCGACGCTGGCGATGCCCAGCTCCCGGCTCAGCTGCATCGCCCGCCTGGGACCAAGGCCGGGGACCCTCGTCAGCTCACGGACCCCCGCCGGGACCTTGCCGCGCAGTTCCTCCAGCGCGCTGATCCCGCCCGTCGCCTGGTACTCAGCGATCTTTCCGGCGATCGACTTGCCGACGCCGGGGATCTTCACCAGCGCGGCCTGGCCCTGCCCGTCGAGGTCGCCGGGATACCCGCCGACCGCCTTGGCCGCCTTCTCGTAGTTCCGCGCCCGGAACGGGTCACCGCCGGTGATGGCCAGCAACTCGGCATACTCCCGCAGCAGCGCCGCCACGGCATCGTTCATCCGCGCCATGTGGTCAATTGTCGCGCGCCGGCGCCGCGGCGGCACGCCGCCCCGCGCCGGCTTCAGCAACCTCGCTGGCACCTGGGTCACGCCGACCATGACGCTTCGCCGCCTGGTCCCCATCGCGATAGTGGTGGCTCATGGCGAGTGCGGGACGGTGATCGCGGTCAGCACCAGGCCGTCGCGGGCCATCCAGCGGCCCGACACCCCGGCTAGCGGTTGCCCGCCGATCACCGGGCCGGGCACCAGGAAGCGCGCCTCAACAGTGCCGGAAGCAATGCCCTCAGCACCGCCATCACCACTGCCATCCACTCTGCCGGGAACGCTGCCATCAACGGGGGCATCGTCGCTGCCGAGCGTGACCTCCGCCTCGTCGAAGCCGAGCCAGCGCCGGGCGAGCGGGAACCATGCCTTGTACACCGATTCCTTCGCGCTGAACAGCACCCGGTCCCAGTGCACCGCCGGCCGCGCCTCGGCCAGGGCCTGCAGCCAGGCGCGCTCGGCCGGCAGCGACACGACGTCAAGTACCCCGGCCGGCAGCGGGCCGTCCGGCTCGGCGTCGATGCCGATGGCCAGCAGGTCGCGGCCGCGCGCGACGGCGGCGGCCCGGTATCCGGCGCAGTGCGTGATGCTGCCGACGACGCCCGGTGGCCACTGGGGCATCCCGCGCTCGCCGGCCAGGATCGGCGCGGGCTCGATGCCGAGCGAGCGGAGGGCGTCGCGCGCGCAGCGGCGGCCGGTCGCGAACTCCCGGCGGCGCTTGTCGACCGCGTTGGCTACCTTCGCCATCTCCTCCGGGAAGGGCGTGTGGCCGGCCTCGTCGGCGAATGCCTCAGCGCAGCACGCCGACGCGGGCAGGATGGCGTTGATCACCAGGGGTTACTCGCTTCCCGGCTCTGGGCTCCCGATCGCCGAGCGCCACGGCTCAGACGCGAATGGTACTCGAAATATTTCGAACTAGGCTTTCGATACGTTCGCTGTTGCATTCCCCTAATTTCTGCCTATTCTTTCGAGTGTATATGGCGCGCAGCCGTACAACACCTGTCACATTGGGCGTACGACGTTAGGCATGGGGCGATCTTAATGTCGAAATGTTTCGGTAATTTGTCGTGAGTCAAGACGCCCGCCTCACTATGATCCCCGATCTGCTCGCGGCCCGCGCGCGGCAGTCACCGGAACGCCCGGCGCTGGAGGTGGACGGGGTCGGGGTGCTCTCGTTCGGGGAATGGGACAGCCGGGCCAACGCGATCGCGCACGCGCTGATCGACCGGGGCGTGCCGGCCGGACGCCCGGTCGGGGTGGTGTTCAGCGAGCGGGACTGGATCGACGTGGCGGTCGCGTGGTGCGGGGTGATGCGGGCCGGCTGCGCCTGCGTCCCGCTGTCGTCCCGGCTGGCTCCCGAACAGGTGCGGCACGCGCTGGCGGACTGCTCGGTGGCCGCGGTCGTGCACGGCGCGGACGTCACCCCGCCGGAGGCGGGCGACTGGCGGGCGACGCCGGCCGAGCTGGACCTGTCCGACACCACGCCGGCCCGGCGCGAGGTGCGCCCCGGCGCACTGGCGCAAATCATCTACACCTCGGGCACGACGGGCCGGGCCAAGGGCGTCGGCGCCACTCACGCCAACCTCGCCTACGGCACCTCCGCCGGGCCGAAGCGCCGCAAGCTCGCGCACTCACGGCACTTCCTGCACGCGTTCCCGGTGGGCACCAACGGCGGCCAGATGATGCTGGTCAACGCGCTGGACGTCAGCCCGGCAGGGCTGACCCTGCCCCGCTTCACGCCCGGCCGCTTCGCCCGGCTGATCGAGTCCTACGCGGTCGGCACGATCTTCGTGGTGCCCGCCATGGCCATCGAACTGCTCAACGCGCGGGTGCAGGACCGGTTCGAGTTGTCGGGCGTCAAGCTGGTCGCCTCCACCGCGGCCAGCCTCCCGCCGGCCGTGGCCGCCGGCCTGGCCGCCGCGTTCCCCAAGGCGACGCTGGCCAACATCTACACCTCCACCGAGGCGGCCCCCGCGCAGACCATGATGATCGTGGACCCGGGCCGGCCCGCGTCGGTGGGACGGCCGCTGGGCGGCAGCGACGTGGTGATCCGGGACGCCGGCGGCGGCCGGGTCCCGGCTGGCGAGCAGGGCGAGGTCTGGCTGCGGTCCCCGGCCGGCCCCCGGGCCTACATCGGGGACCAGCGGCTCACCGAGGCCATCTTCCGCGGCGGGTGGGTGCGGATGGGTGACATCGGCTATCTCGACGCCGACGGCTACCTCTACCTCGTCGACCGCGAAAGCGACGTCATCAAGTCCGGCGCGTTCAAGGTGTCCACGCTGGCCGTGGAGGCCGCGCTCTACGAGCACCCCGCGGTCGCCGAGGCCGCGGTGGTCGGGATCCCCCATCCGGTGCTCGGCAAGGTGACCGCCGCCGCCGTGGTCGCCCGCTCCCCGGTCGACGCGGCCGGCCTGCGGACGTTCCTGATGAGCCGGCTCGCCCGGCACGAGCTGCCCGGCCAGCTGGTGTTCCTTCCCGAGCTGCCGAAGAACCACATCGGCAAGGTGCAAAAGCACCGGCTGCATGAGCTGTTCCAGCCGCCTGGCGGGCAGCCGGCGAACGAGGTAACCACCGCGACACCAGATCCGCTGACGGACGCCAGCGGCCAGTGAACTCAGGCGGGAGCGGGACATGACACACTCTGACGAGGTCGTGCTGGCCTCGGCCACCCAGCACGGCATGTGGGTCGGCGAGCAACTGGGCGCCGGCCCCGCTTACCGGATGCCGCTGGCGCTGTGGCTGGACGGTGACCTTGACGTCGCGGCACTGCGCGAGGCGTGCGACGACGTGATCGACCGGCACCCGGTGCTGTCCACCACCGTCGCGCCCGCCGGGCCGGAGCTCCGGCTGGCCCCGGCGGCCCGGCCGCCCGTGACGGTCACCCACGTAAGCGGGCCGGACGCGGCCGACCAGCTGATCAGGGACGAGACGCAAGCTGGATTCGACCTGCGGACAGGGCCCCTGGCCAGGTTCACCATCGCGGCGGCCGGACGCGGTGACGGCGATGCCGACGGCGTCCCGCGGCGGCACCTGCTGCTGGTCGTCGCGCACCACCTGGTCTTCGACGGCATGTCCACGCACATCCTCGTGCGTGACCTGGCCCGGTTCTACGCCGCGCGGGTCACCGCCCCCGGCGCCGAGGTGGCCGCAGAGGCACTGCCGCCTGAGGCACTGCCGCCTGAGGCACTGTCGTTCCCGGCCGCGGTCGCCGCCGAGCGGGCGCGGGCCGCGGCCGCCCGGCCGGCCGCCCGGCAATTCTGGGCGCGGCGCTGGAGCGAGCCGTCGCCGACGGTATTCCCCGGCCCGCTGCGCCCGGCCGGACAGTTCGGCGCGGGCATCGGGATCGACGCCGGGATCGATCCCGAGCTGGGCCGGGACGTGACGCAGGCGGCCCGCGCCGTGGGCGCGACCGCCTTTGAGGTGCTCGTCGCCGCGACGCACGCGCTGCTGTTCCGTTACGGCGCGCAGGCCCCGGCGGTGGCGATCGACATGACCACCCGCCCGCCCGCGGCCCGCGATCACATCGGCCCGTTCGTCAACGAGGTACCCGTCTTGTCGCGGCCCGCGCCCGGCGACAGCTTCCGCGACTTCACCCTGGCCATCCGCGCCGACCTGCGCGAGCTGTACAAGTTCCGTGAGGTGCCGTTCGCCGAGGCGACCGCGGGGATCAAGGGGGCCGCGGGGGTCACGCAGGCTGCGGGGGTCACGGAGATACAGCCGTCGCGCGGCGCGCCGGCGGCGGTGTCGATCAGCTACCGCAGGCGAGAGCCCGATCCGGTCTTCCCCGGGCTGCGCCTCACCGTCGACTGGATGATGTTCGGCGGCGTCCGGCGCCCCTTGCACATGCACTTCGTCCACGGCCCCGAAGGGCTGGAGATGACCATCCGGGTCAACCCTGCGGCCCTTGACCGGGATACCGCCCTGCGGTTCGCCGACGGCCTGCGCGCCGTGGCGCGCAGCGCGGCCGCCGACCCCGGCACCCGCCTGGCCGCCCTGGACATCATGCCCGCCGCCGAGCGGCAGCGCATGGTCGCCGGCTGGAACGACACCGCGGCCGCCTACCCGGCCGCCGCGACGCTGTCGGCGATGTTCGCGCGGCAGGCACGGGCCACCCCGGGCGCGGTCGCCGTGACATCCGGCGGCCGCTCGCTCACCTACGCCGAGCTCGACGCGGCGGCCACCCGGATGGCCCGGCGGCTCCAGCGGGCCGGCGTGCGGCGCGGCGACCTGGTGGCGGTGCACCTCCGGCGGTCTGACACGCTGCTGGCCTGCCTGCTCGCCGTGCACCGGGCCGGGGCCGCCTACCTGCCACTCGACCCGGACCACCCGGCCGAGCGGCTCGCCATAATCGCCGCCGACGCCCAGCCCCGGCTGCTACTCACCGAGACGGCCTCTCCCGCCGCGCCGCGGGTGCCGGTCCTCTTCGCCGGCGAGGCGGGCCCGGGCGCCGGGGACGGCACCCCTCCCGACGCCGGCCCGCCTGCGGAAGCAGCGCCCGTGGAGGCGCTGCCCGGCGAGGTCGCGTACGTGATCTACACCTCGGGGTCGACTGGGCAGCCGAAGGGCGTCGAGGTCGAGCACCGCAACCTGGCCAACCTGCTGCTGGGGATGCGCGACCGGCTCGGCGCCGGGCCCGCCGGCACCTGGCTCGCGCTCACCTCGCCGGCCTTCGACATCTCCGCCCTCGAGCTGTACCTGCCGCTGATCGCCGGGGGACGGGTCGTCATCGCCCCGGATGGCGCCCCGCGGCGGCCGCAGGCGCTGGCCGAACTGGTCGCCCGGGAGGGCGTCACCCACGTGCAGGCCACCCCGTCGGTGTGGCGGCTGCTGCTGCCGGGGGGCATCGCCGGGGTGACCGCCCTGGCCGGCGGCGAGGCGCTCCCGGCTGACCTGGCCGAGGAGCTGCGCGCGCGGTGCGGGCGGGTCTTCAACGTCTACGGCCCGACGGAAACCACGATCTGGAGTACCTGCGCTGAGCTCGCCGGGCCCGGTGCGGTCACCATCGGCCGCCCCATCGCCAACACGCAGGTGTACCTAATCGACGCGTCGATGCGGCCGGTGCCCGTGGGGGTCACCGGTGAGCTGTGCATCGGCGGGAGCGGCGTGGCTCGCGGTTACCGGGGCCTGCCCGGCCGCACGGCCGGGCAGTTCGCCCCCGACCCCTTCGGGCCGGCCGGGGCGCGGCTGTACCGCACCGGTGACCTGGCCCGCTACCGGGCCGACGGCCAGATTGAGTTCCTCGGCCGCCGCGACGGCCAGGTCAAGCTGCTCGGCCACCGGATCGAGCTGGGCGAGATCGAGACCCGGCTGCGCGAGCAGCCCGGCGTGGGTGAGGCCGCGGTGATCGTGCGCGGCGCCGACTCCGGCGATGCCCGCCTGGTCGCCTACATAGTCCCGGACGGAGTATCCCCCGGCGCCGCCCCCGATCCGGGCGACCTCACCGCCCGCCTGGCCGCGATCTTGCCTGCTGCCATGCTGCCCAGCGCCTACGTCACGCTGGATGCCCTCCCGCTCAACCCCGTCGGCAAGCTCGACCGGGCCGCGCTCCCCGACGCACCGGACCGAATAGCCCACCACCCCGGGCACTTCCCCATAACGGGCCCGGGCACCTCCTCCGATCCCAACCTGGCCGCGGAGGTCCTGCGGATCTGGCGGGAAGTGCTTGACCTCGGGGACGCGACCGAGATCGGCGTCGATGACGACCTGTTCGACCTCGGCGGGCACTCCCTGCTCATCACCCAGATCACGGCGCGGGTCAAGGACCGGATCGGGGTTGACGTCTCCCTGGACGCGGTCTTCGACGACCCCACCATCGGCGGCATGGTCGCGGAGATCACCCGCTTGCGGTCGGCGCATTCCGTCGGACCGAGGCCGGGCGAGACGGAATATGACGACTGGGCGAACGAGCGGCCGGCGGTGCTCCCCCGGCCCGCCGGGGTGAGCCCGCCGCTGTCGTTCGCGCAGGAGCGGCTGTGGTTCCTGCAGCGGTTCGACCCCGACGACGCGTCGTACAACACCTACCTGGTGCTGCGGCTGCGCGGCCGGCTGGACGGGGGCACGCTGGCGGCCACGCTGGATGCCGTGGTGGCGCGGCACGAGAGCCTGCGCACCTCGTTCGCCGACGTCGACGGCGAGCCGGCCGCGGTCATCCACCCGCCAGGGCCGTTCCCCGTCGAGCACATCGACCTGGCCGCCGGCGACGACGCCGAACAGCGGGCGCGGCACCTGGTCGCCGAGCGCGTCAACGCGCCGTTCGACCTAGCCGCCGCGCCGCCGGTCCGGATCAGCCTGCTCGCCCTCGGCCCGGGCGATCACGTGCTCTGCTTCGTGCTGCATCACATCATCTGTGACGGCTGGTCGCACGGCGTGCTGTTTGATGACCTGTTCACCATCTACCAGGCCCTCGGCGAGGGCCGGGAGCCCGACCTCCCGGCCCTGCGAGTGCAGTACGGCGACATCGCGCGGTGGCAGCGGCAGCGGGACTCAGGGCAGGCCGCCGAGGAGGCACTCGCCTACTGGCGCGACCGGCTCGCTGACCCGCCCCGGCTGGAGCTTCCCCTCGACATGCCCCGCGGGCAGCGGCCCGCGGGCGCCTTCCACGACTTCCGGGTCCCGGAGGAGGTCATCGCCCCGCTGGAGCGGCTGGCGCAACAGCACGGCGCCTCCTTGTTCATGGTGCTGGTCGCCGCCTACCAGGCGCTGCTGGCCCGGCACAGCGGGCACGGTGACGTCCTGGTCGGCACCACGTGGGCGGCCCGCGACCAGGTCGAGTTCGAGCCGGTCATCGGGTACCTCACCGACACCCTGGTGCTCCGCGGCGACCTGCGCGGCGACCCTGCCTTCGCCGACCTGCTCGACGCCACGCGCCGCCGCGTGCTGGAAGCGCACGCCCACCGGGTCGTCCCGTTCGAGCGGCTGATCGGCGAGCTGGGCCTGCCCCGCGACGTCGACCGCAACCCGCTGCTGTCGACCATGGTGATCCAGCACAGCCAGGCCGGAGACGGCTCGGTGCCCGAACGGATCGGCGACCTGCAGGTGGCGCTGTTCGACAGCGGCTATCGGCAGGCCAAGTTCGACTTGACCCTGGAGACGTGGCGGGAGGAGACGGGCCTGCTCGCCGTCTTCGGGTACGACGCCACCTTGTTCCATGCCGCCACCGTCGAGCGGCTCGCCGACCGGTTCGGCGCCCTGCTGCGGGGCATCGCGGACGCGCCGGCCACGCGGGTCTCGAGGCTGCCGATGCTCACCCCCGCCGAGCTGGCCACCGTCCAGCTAGCCACGGTCGGACCCGCCACCGCCGGGCCAGCTACCGCCGGGCCAGCTACCGCGGGGGCCAGCCCGGGTACTCCGTCGGGCCGCGCGGGAGGACGCGACCTGGTCCCGGCGCTGTTCTCCCGGGCGGCCGCGGCCGCCCCCGCGGCGACCGCCCTGGCCTGCGGCGGGGAAGCCGTCAGCTACGCCGACCTCGACGCGCGGGTGACGCGGGTGGCCGCGGCGCTGCGGCGGCGCGGCGTCCGGCCCGGTGACGTGGTCGGCGTCTGCCTAGGTCGGTCGGCCGACGCGGTCGCGGCGCTGCTCGCCGCCTGGCGGGCGGGCGCCGCCTATCTCCCGCTCGACCCCGACTATCCCGATGAGCGGCTCGCCTTCATGATCGCTGACAGCGGCGCGCGCCTGGTAGTGACCAGCACCGGGCTCGCGCACCGGCCGCCGCCCGGGACCGACCTCGTCCTCGTCGAGGCGCCCCCCGGCGACGGCGACAACGACAACGGGAATGAAGGGCCGTGGCCCCCGGCCGGGCCGGGTCAGCCCGCGTACGTGATCTACACCTCCGGGTCGACCGGCCAGCCTAAGGGCGTGCTGGTCGAGCACGGCGCGCTGGCCAGCCGGGTGCACTGGATGCGGGAGGCCTACGGCCTGGCGCCCGCCGACCGCGTCGCCCAGTTCGCGTCGCTCAGCTTCGACGCCCACGCCGAGGAGCTCTACCCGGCGCTGGCGTCCGGCGCGTCCGTGCTGCTGCTGCCCGACGGCGCCGCCACCTTGCCGGATGAGCTGCGCCGCCCGGCCGGCCGCGCGGTCACCGTGCTGGACCTGCCGACCGCCTACTGGCACCGGCTGACCGAGGCGCTCGGCGACGTGACCTGGCCGGAGCCGCTGCGGCTGGTGATCATCGGCGGCGAGCAGGCCCACGCCGCCGCCGTGGCCCGCTGGCGGGACTGCTTCGGCGACGGGGTCCGGCTGGTCAACACCTACGGCCCGACGGAGGCGGTCATCATCGCCACCGCGCGGGCCCTCGACGCGCGGGACGCGCTGCGTACCCCGCCCATCGGCCGGCCGATCGACGGAACCGTCGCGCGCGTTCTCGGCCCCCACGGCGAGCTGGTCCCGCCCGGTGTCCCTGGCGAGCTGCACCTGGGCGGGGCGGGCCTGGCCCGCGGGTACCTGGACGCGGCGCTGACGGCGGGCCGGTTCGTGCCCGACCCTCACGGGCCGCCCGGGTCCCGGATGTACCGGACCGGCGACCGGGTGCGGCTGCGGGCCGACGGGGAGCTGGAGTTCCTCGGCCGCTTCGACGACCAGCTGAAGGTGCGCGGCTTCCGCGTGGAGCCCGGGGAGGTGACGACGGCGCTGCTGGCCCACCCGGGGGTGCGCCAGGCGGCCGTCACCGCGGACGGGGAGCGGCTGGTGGCGTACGTGGCCGGGACAGCCGGGCCGGATGAGCTGCGCGGGCACCTGGCCGCGACGCTGCCGGCGTACCTGGTGCCGTCGGCCTGGGTCTCGCTGGATGAGCTGCCGCTCGCGGTCACCGGCAAGGTGGACGTGGCCGCCTTGCCGGCCCCGGCGCCGGTGCCCGCCGTGCGGTACGTGCCGCCCCAGACCGACGCGGAGGTCCTGGTGGCCGGGGTGTGGGCGGTGGTGCTGGGCCTGGATGAGGGGAAGGTCGGCGCGGCCGATGACTTCTTCGCGCTCGGCGGCCACTCACTGCTGGCCACCCGGGTGGCGGCCCTGCTGCGCAACGCGATCGACGTGGACGTGCCGATCCGGACGGTCTTCGACGCCCCCACGGTGGCCGGGCTGGCCACCGCGGTGGAGAGCCTGCTGATCCAGCAGCTGTCCGGGTTGTCGGACGCGGAGGCGGCCCGCTTGCTGGAGCAGGAGGTACCCCAGTGACCGACATGGACGCGCGTACGGGACTGTCACCAGCCAAGCAGGCCCTGCTGGCCCAACGGCTACGGCGGGGCGCCGCGGCCGTGCCGCGGCGCACCATCCCGGCCCGGCCCGCCGGCGAGCCGCCGCCTCCCTCGCACGTGCAGGAGATGCTGTGGTTCCTGGAGCAGTTCGCCCCGGGCACCGCGCGGTTCACGATCCCGGTCACCCTGCGGCTGCGCGGGCGGCTGGACGCGGCCGCGCTGGGAGCGGCGCTCGACGCGGTGGCCGCCCGGCACGACGCGCTGCGCATGCGCTACCAGGCGACCTGGGACGGGCGGCCGCAGGTGGTCCTCGCCGCTGACCCCACGCTGCCGCTCGCGGTCAGCGGCGCCTCCGACGAGGCGGCCGCCCGGGCGGCGGTGCAGGAGTTCCTCGCGGTGCCGCTTGACCTGGCGGCCGGGCCGGTGGCGCGGGCGCTGCTGGTCCGGCTGGCCGACGACGATCACGTGCTGGCGATCGGGCTGCATCACATCGCCGGCGACGGCGTCTCGGTGGACCTGCTCCTGCGCGAGGTGTTCGCCCAGCTTGACGGGCGCGCCCCGGAGCCTCCCGAGATCGGCTACGGGGACTACGCCGCGTGGCAGCGCGGCCTGCCGGCGAACCCGGCCGACCTGGAGTTCTGGCGGGACCAGGTGGCCGGGATCGAGCCGCTGGACCTGCCCGCCGACCGGCCCCGCCCGCCGGAGCGCACCTACGACGGCGCCGCCTGCGGGTTCACGCTGGGCCGGGAGGCCGCCACCGCGCTGGCCCGGCTGGGCCGCGAGCATGGCGCCACGCCGTTCATGACGATGCTGGCCGGGCTGGCCGCGCTGCTGGGCCGGTACGCCGGCAGCGACGACGTCGCCGTGGGAACGCCGGTGGCCGGCCGCCAGGAGCCGGAGCTCGACGGCGTCATCGGCTGCTTCGCGACCATGCTGACCATGCGGGTTGACCTGTCCGGCGACCCGACGTTCGCCGAGCTGCTGGACCGGGTGCGGGAGATGTCGGTCGATGCCCTCGCCCACCAGTCCCTGTCGTTCGAGCAGCTCCTGCCGGAGCTGACCTTGCCCCGCGACCTGTCGAGGTCGCCGCTGTTCGACGTCACGCTGACGATCCAGAACTACCGGAGCGGCGGCATCGAGCCGCCGGCCGGGCTGACCCTGGAGGACTTCCGGCTGGACGCCTGGGCGGCCCGGTACGACCTGGAGGCCTACTTCGGCGACGCCCCCGACGGGGGCATGACGGGGCTGCTGGTGTACAACACCGGCCTGTTCGAGGCGGCCACCATCGAGCGGCTGTCCGGGCACCTGAGCAGGCTGCTGGAACGGGTCGCCGCCCAGCCCGGGCTCCGGCTGCCGGAGATCGACCTGCTCACCGAGCGTGAGCGGCGCCTGGTCGTCGAGGCCTGGAACGACACCGCCACCCAGTACCCGGGCCCGGCCACCCTGCACTCCGCGATCGAGGAGCGGGCGGCCCGCGCGCCGCAGGCGGTCGCGGTGCGGTTCGACGGCCGGTCGCTGACGTACGCCGAGCTGGACACGGCGGCAAACCGGGTCGCGGGCACGCTGCGCGCCCACGGGGTCGGCGCCGGGTCGGTGGTCGCCGTGTGCGCCGAGCGCTCACTGGAACTGCTGCCCGGGCTGCTGGGCGTGCTCAAGGCGGGCGCCGCGTACCTGCCGATCGACCCCGACTACCCGCCGGACCGCGTGGCGTTCATGCTCGCTGACGCGGCCCCGGCCGCCGTGCTCACCCAGCGCCGCGTCCGGCCCGCGCTGCCGGTCACTGCCGTCACCATGTTCGACCTGGACGACCCGGGCGCGTGGACCGGCGGCGGCCCGGGCTATGCGGTAACGGCGGCCGTGCGCCCTGATGACGTCGCCTACGTCATCTACACCTCCGGATCTACCGGGCGTCCCAAGGGCGTGCCCAACACCCATCGCGGCATCGCCAACCGCCTGGACTGGATGCAGCGGCAATACCAGCTCACCCCGGACGACGTTGTGGTGCAGAAGACACCGGTGAGCTTCGACGTGTCGGTGTGGGAGCTGTTCTGGCCGCTGCGCTGCGGGGCCAGCCTCGTGCTGGCCGCGCCGGGCGGCCACAAGGACTCGGCGTACTTGCGCGGGCTCATCGTCGCCGAGGAGGTGACCACCGTCCATTTCGTGCCATCGATGCTCGCGGTCTTCCTCGAGGAAGACGGCGCGGCTGACTGCCGCTCGCTGCGGCGGGTGGTCTGCTCCGGTGAGGAGCTGCCCGCCGACCTGGCCCGCCGCTGCGTGGCGACCTTGCCCGGCGCCGGGCTGCACAACCTGTACGGCCCCACGGAGGCGGCCGTCGACGTGTCGGCCTGGCACTGCGACCCGCAGGCGCTCGCCGGCGCCGCCCGGGTGCCGATCGGCGCGCCGATCGCCAACACCGCCTTGTACGTCCTGGGCCCGCGGATGGCCCCGGCACCGATCGGGGTGCCGGGCGAGCTCTTCATCGGCGGCACCGGCCTGGCCAGGGGCTACCTGAACCGTCCGGCGCTCACCGCGGACCGGTTCGTGCCCAGCCCGTTCGGCCCGCCAGGCTCGCGGCTTTACCGCACCGGGGACCTGGCCCGGTGGCGGGCCGACGGCACCTTGGAGTACCTCGGACGGGTGGACACCCAGGTCAAGATGCACGGCCTGCGGATCGAGCCGGGCGAGATCGAGGCGGCCCTGCGGGCGCTGCCTGCGGTCCGCGACGCCGCCGTGATCGTCCGTGAGGACCGGCCCGGCGACCGGCGGCTGGTGGCCTACCTCACGCCCGCCGACACCGACGCGGCCCTGGACGCGGCCCTGGACCACGCCGCCATCCGCGCCGAGCTGCGCAAGACGCTGCCCGACCTCATCGTGCCCGGCGGCTACGTGACCCTGGCGGCGCTACCGCTCAGCCCGAACGGCAAGCTGGACCGCCGCGCGCTGCCCCCGCCGGTCACCGTGCGCGACGCCAGCGTGGAGTTCGCCGCGCCGGGCACGCCCACCGAGCACGCCCTCGCCGCGATCTGGGGCGAGTTGCTCCAGGTGGCCGGGCTGGGGATAGACGACAACGTCTTCGACCTCGGCGCCCACTCGCTGCTGGCCACCCAGGTGGTCGCGCGGCTGCGCCGGGAATCCGGCCTCCAGGTCGGCGTCATGGACGTGTTCAAGCACCCGACGATCCGCGAGCTGGCGGCGCTCGCCGACACCCCGGCCGACCGGCGCGGGCCCCGCGAGCTGCTGCACCGGCTCACCCCGGCTCGCGCCGGGGTGAGCCAGCGGGCGCCGGCCCTCAGCTTCGTATGCGTGCCGTACGGCGGGGGCAGCGCGGTCGTCTACCAGCCGATGGCTGACGCCCTCCCGGACGGCTGCGCGCTGTGGTCGGTGTCGATCCCCGGCCACGACGTGGGCCTGGATGAGGAAGCGCTGCCGTTCGACGAGCTCGCCGCCGCGTGCGTCACCGAGATCCTGGCCAAGGTCGACGGGCCGGTCGCCGTGTACGGGCACTGCGGCGTCGGCTCGGCCCTGGGGGTGGAGATCGCCCGGCGACTGGAGGCCGCCGGGCGCGAGCTCAGCGCCGTTTACCTGGGCGGGATCTTCCCGTTCGCCCGCCCGAAGGGCCGGCTGATGACGCGGGTGACCGCGATCGTCGAGGCGGAACGGATCCGGAGCAACCAGCAGTGGGTCAACTGGCTGATCTCGATGGGCGTCGACATGAGCGAGATCGACCCCGCCCAGGCCCGCCGGATCGTGGCGAACATGCGCCGCGACTCCCGGGAGGCCGAGGAGTACTACACACGCCTGCTCACCACGGGCGCGCGGCGGCTGCACGCCCCGGTGATCACCGTGGTCGGCACCCGGGACCCGGCGACCGAGTTCTTCCAGGAGCGCTACCGGGAGTGGCACTTCATGACCTCCGCGACGGCGGTGGCGGTCCTGGATGAGGCGGGGCACTTCTTCCTGAAGTACCGGGCGGAGGAACTGGCCGAGATCGTCACGACCACGCACCCGGCGATCGCCGGCGACGCGACCAAGGCAGTGTCTACCTCAGGTGTGCCCGCCTCGGCAGTGCCTGCCTCGGCACTGACCAAGGAGGCGCGCGGGCCAGGCGCCACCTGGTGGCTGCACGGCGTGTCCCGCTCCGAGCGGCCGGTGGCGGCGCCGGGGCCGCAGCCGAGCTTCAGGCGGTTCTTCCCGGTCGCCGCCAGCCAGCTGGTGTCCGCCGTGGGGTCGGCGATGACCGAGTTCGCCGTCCCGCTCTGGATTTACACGACAACCGGGTCGGTGGCCAAGTTCGCCCTGATGGCGGTGGTCGGACTGGTCCCCGGGCTGCTCGCCCTGCCGGTCGCGGGGGCGCTGGTGGACCGGGCCAGCCGCCGCAAGGTGATGCTGGCCGGCGACACCGCCGCCTGCTCGGTCCAGCTGGCGTTCGGCATACTGCTGTGGACCGGGCACCTGGGCGTCGCCGGGATCTACCCGCTGCTGGCTTGCCTGTCGGTCGCGCTCACCTTCCAGCGCATCGCCTACATGTCGGCGGTACCGCAACTGGTGCCCAAGCACTCCCTCGGGCACGCGGTCGGCCTGATGCAGCTGGGCACCGGCACGGCGCAGCTGGTGGTTCCCATCTTCGCGGTGGGCCTGCTGGCCGGCATCGGGCTCGGCGGCATCGTCGCCCTGGACATCGCCAGCTACGCGGTCGCGATCGTCACGCTGCTGCTGGTGCGCTTCCCCGCCACCATGGCCTGGCGGCGCCGCGAGTCCCTCATGGCCGAGATCACCGGCGGGCTGCGTTACTCCCTGGGCCACCGCGGCTTCGTGGGCATGCTGGCGTTCTTCGTGGCGCTGAACATCTTCCTGGCCCCGCTGATGCTGATGTTCGGGCCGCTGGTGCTGTCGTTCGCGCACCTCGCCGACGTCGGCCGGGTCTCGGTGGTGGCCGGCGGGGGCGTCCTGGCCGGGGCGGTGGCCATGATGATCTGGGGCGGCCCGCGCCGCCTGCGGATGCGCGCCGTCTTGCTGGCCGCGCTGGCCGACGGCTGCTTCGCCGCGCTGATCGGCGCGCGCGCCAGCCTGGTCGTCATCGCCATCGGGGTGTTCGGCATGCTCGCCTGGATCACCGTCCTCAACGGCGTCTACACCACGATCGTGCAGGTCAAGGTGCCGCAGCGATTCCACGGCCGGGTCTTCGCAATCCAGACGCTCATCGCCTGGTCCGCACTGCCGATCGGATTCGGCCTGGTCGCGCCGAACGCGGCGGGCCTGCTCAACCCGCTGCTCGTCAAGGGGGGCGCCCTGGCCTCGACGGTCGGCGGCGTCATCGGCACCGGCCCCGGACGCGGCATCGGGTTCATGTACGTGGCGTTCGGCCTGGCCATCGCGGCGGTCGCGCTGATCGCCATGCGCGTTCCCGCGCTGGCCCGGTTCGACCGCGAGGTTCCCGACGCCGTCGCCGACGACCTGGTCGGCGTGCAGGCCCTCCGTGCCGCCGCTGCTTCCCCGGACCTCCCTTCCCCGGGGAAGCAGCGGCCATCCTCCCCCGCCACCCCAACCCAGAAGACGGAGGCGACCTCGTGACCGAATCCGAGGACATGCAGCAATCTCCCGGGGGGACGACCCCGCGGAGCATCATCCGTACCCCCCGGGGCATGCCCGATGAGAAGCCCCCCGTATCGGACATGCAGCAGGTGGTCATCAACGACGAGGACCAGTACTCGCTGTGGCCCCGCGACGCCCAGCCGCCGGCCGGCTGGCGCCCCGTGGGGTTCACCGGCACCAGGCAGGAGTGCCTGGACCACGTCGACGCGGTGTGGACCGACATGCGGCCCCGCAGTGCCAGGGAGCACAGTGCCAGAGAGCACAGTGTCAGGGAGCAGGCGTGATGACCGACCCCGCGCAGGTCAAGCTGGAACTGGCCGACATGATCGCCGCGGCCTCTGACGGGATGGTCAGCGCCGCCGACGTGCTGGCGGCCAGGCACCCGCTATCGGCGCTCGGCCTCACCTCCCTGGCCCGCATCCGGCTCATCGACACGATCGAGGATTCCTTCGGGGTGGACCTTGACCTCGACGAGGACCTGTCGTCCTTCGAGCACGTCGACGCGCTCGCGGCCCGCCTGGCGGACCTGCTGGCCGCCCAGTGACAGAGACGCCAGCGACCATGACGCCAGCGACCGTGGCGTTCCGCGGGGCGCGCGCTGGCGAGGCCCCGCTCACCTGGGGGCAGCGGCTCATGTGGCGGGCCGTCCACCTGATGGGCCCCAGCCAGTCCTTCCTCAACTGCCCCTGGGTGCTGCCGGTCTACGGGCGGCCTGACCTCGCAGCGGTGCTCGACGGGCTGCGCGCGCTAATCGAACGGCACGAGAGCCTGCGGACCACGTTCGCCGACACCCCGGGCGGGCCGGTGCAGCGGGTGGCGCGCGACGGCGAGCTCACCGTGCCGCTCGTCGACGCGGGCGCCGAGCGGCCCCTGGCGGCGGCCGAACGGCTGGCCGGCGAGCTGGGCCGGGCGGTCTTCGCGCACGAGCGGGAGTGGCCGCTGCATGCCACCATCGTCACCCGGAACGGCCGGCCGGCGGCGCTGGCCCTCGCCTTCACCCACCTCGCGGTGGACTACCATGCGCTGGCCCTGCTGTCGGCGGACTGGCGGCGGCTGCTGCGCGGCGAGCGGCTGGCGCCCCCGCCGTGGCAACCCATGGACCAGGCCGGGCTGGAGCAGACCGAGCCGTTCCAGGCCCGCTCGGCCCGGGCTATCCGGTACTGGCGGTCGGTGCTTGAGGACGTCCCGCTGGAGGTGTTCGACCACCCGCCCGGCGAGCCCGAGGAACCCCGGTTCATCGAGGTCGGCATGGAGTCGGTCGCGCTGGCCGCCGCGGCCGCCCGGCTGGCGCAGCGGTGGACGATCAGCACGACCAGCGTGCTGCTGGCCGCCTGCGCCACCGAGCTGGCCACCGTAAGCGATCGCCCGCGAGCGGTCATGCAGCTGGTGCACAGCAACCGGCGCGATCCGCGCACCCAGGCCATGGTCGGCACCGTCGGGCAAGATGGCCTGTTCGTGCTCGACCTGCCCGGCACGGACTTCGCCGCCACCTGCCAGGCGGCGCACCGCGCGGCCCTGACGGCCTATCGCAACGCGCACTACGACCCGGCCGCGATGACGGCCATGCGGCAGGAGATCGGCCTGCTGCGCGGCCGGGAACCGGACCTGGACGCGTTCGTCAACGACCGCCGCGACGGCGCCGGGTGGCCGGCCCTGCCCGCGCTCGCCCCCGGCGCGGACCTGGCCCCGCTGACCAGCCAGACCCGGACGTACGTGACCAACGCGTGGCCGGGCGTGCGCTTCAAGGTGTTCTTCACCGTGGGCACCGCGCCCGGCACCGGGGAGCTCAGCCTGATCATCGACACCGCGTACCTGTCCCGTGACAAGGCGGTGTCGATGCTGCTTGACATCGAGGCGATGCTGGTCCGCGGCGCGGCCGGGTAACGGGCGCTGGGTTTGCCTGATGAGCGCCTCGGGCAAGTGCATGCGCAGCATCACCTGGCTGACATTGGCGGGGACGGTCCGCTGGGTGAGCAGCGATACGACGGTCATCACGCCGAACGCCAGCGGGACCGTCCAGATTGCCGGCTGGGCGAGAAGCAGCGCCCCCCAGCCCCTGGCCGCCGCGCCGAGCATCGTCGCGATGATAGCCGCCAGGCAAGACCCGCCGCCTATCACGATGCCCGCCGTGGCGCCGATCCGGGTGAGGCGCCGCCACCAGATGCCGAGCACCATCAACGGGCAGAACGACGACGCCGCGATGGCGAAGGCCCACCCCACCAGGAGGGCCAGCGAGAAGCGGCCGACCAGCAGCGCGGCAATGGTCGCGACCACGCCCGCGCTGATCGCGCACCAGCGGAACGCGTTAACCCCGCGGTTCAGGAAATCGTGCGACAGCGCGCCGGCCACGCTGACCAGCAGGCCGGACGAGGTGGACAGGAAGGCGGCGAAGGCCCCCGCGGCGACGAGCGCGGCCAGCAGCTCGCCAGGCAGCCCGGGCAGCAGCAGCGACGGCAGCGCGAGGACGATGCTGTCGGAGTCACCGGACAGGTAAAGCTGGGGCGCCTGCATCCGGGTCAGCACCGCGAGCACCGTCGGGAACAGGTAGAAGGTACTCAGCAGCAGGACCACGATCAACGTGGTCCGCCTGGCCGCCTCGCCGTCCGGGTTGGTGTAGAAGCGCACCAGGATGTGCGGAAGCCCGATCGCGCCGAAGAACGTGGCGATGATGACCCCGTACGTCGCCGCCAGGGGGTGGGCGCCGCTGGTGCCCGAGGTCAGGAACGGGGAATCCCACGATTGCCCCGAAGGCGGTGCCATGGCCAGGCTGACCGGGACGGGAGCACCAGCGGCGAAGCCGATCCGCGTGCCCGCGCTGGCGACGTGGCGGCATGCGCACAGGCGCACCGCCTGGCCGCTCAGCGGGCGCTGATCGAGGAGGCCGGTCACGGTGGCCTCCGCCGGGCGCGTAAGGGTGAAGCCGGTCGCCTGGGGCGTGGTAACGACGGTGGCGTGAGTGAAGACCGGGGAGCGATCGGGGGTCAGGTTAACGCTGGAGCCGTGCCTGATCGCGAGCAGCAGCACGAGCGCCGGGATACCGATCGCGCACAGCTTCAGCCAGTACTGAAAGCATTGGACGAAGGTGATTCCCTTCATCCCGCCCATCGCGATGTTGCAGCTCACGACCACGCCGAGCGTTGCCGCGCCGACCCAGTAGGGGACGCCGAGCACCCACTGCAGCGTGATGCCAGCGCCCTTCATCTGCGGCAGCAGGTAGAACCAGCCGATGACCAAGACGAGCGCGGTCGCCGTCTGGCGCAAGCCGCGAGACCCCAGTCGGCCGACCGCGAAATCGGGGATCGTGTACGCGCCGAAACGCCGCAGCGGCGCCGCCACCAGCAGTAGCAGGACCAGGTAGCCGGCGGTGTAGCCAACTGAGTACCACAGTGCCCCCAGGCCCTGCGAGACGACCAGCCCGGCAATGCCGAGGAAGGAGGCGGCCGACAAGTACTCACCGGAGATGGCGGCCGCGTTGAGCGCTGGCGGAACCTGGCGCGCGGCGACCATGAAGTCGTCCGGCGTCCGGGCCACCCTGATGCCGCGCGCACCCACCATGATCGTCAGCAGCGTGACGAACGCGATCGCGCCGATGGCAGCGTCAGGCATCGGGCCGCCGGCTCGCCGGATCGACAAGGTCAGTGAACCGGACCTCCAGTTGCCGCGCCTGACGGTTGTAGAACCAGCCGACCGCGAGGAACACGGGGTAGAACGCGAAGCCGAGCACGATCAAGGTGAGCGGGACCCCGGCCACGGTGATCCTGGTGACCGCCGGCGCCATGGCCGCGATGACCGGGAACGACGCGGTCACCGTGAGTGCGAGCGTCAGGCACATCAGGGACAGGCCAAGTTGCGCGCGGACGAACGACCTGGCGAACAGGCGTCCGCAACTCGTATCGTCTCGCAGGTCGCTTAGCTCGGGAACCTCGTGCTGGACAAGTACCTGATCAGGCCGCCAGACAACGCGCTGCCGGCCTGCCTGCGCCGCGGGCCCGCCGCCGGATTCGGGCACGGTAAGCTCCGTCGTCCGGCGCGGAGGATCCGGTCCCGGACGTCGCGCACGTGGCGGCGGCTTACCGGCAGGGAATGGCCGTCGATCGTCACGGCATGAACGCCATTAGTTACCGAGAATTCGGTGATGTGCCTGACCTGCACGAGAAAGCCACGGTGTATGCGGATGAACCCGTATGCCGACCACCGTTCCTCCAGGTGAGAAATCGGAATGCGCACCAGGTAAGCATTGCCGTCGGCGGTGTGCAGCCGCACGTAATCTCCCTCGGCTTCCGCCCAGCGGACGTTCTCGCGCGCGATCAATCTCGTGCGCCCGGCTATCTCAACCGGGATCGTTGCCGACGGGTCGTCGCCCGGCGAATCTGGCTGATCCGGTGAGCGCCCGAGGGCGCGCCCCAGGGCAGTGCGCAGGCGTTCGCGTGATACTGGCTTGAGCAGGTAGTCACACGCTCCGATGTCGAAGGCGCGAACCGCGTACTCCTCGAAGGCGGTAACGAAGACGATGGCCGGCGGCGTAGCGAACTTGCGCAGCACATTGCCAAGCTCGATGCCGTTAAGCACGGGCATCCTTACATCTATGAAAACGACGTCGTAAGAGCGCTCCTGGAGGTAACGGAATGCGTCGCTTGAATTCTGCACCGCATCCACCGGCGCGAGCGAGAACCCGCGCAGGAGGTAGCTCAGCTCGTCCCTGGCTGGCGCCTCGTCGTCGATGACCAGCGCGGATGCGGTGTGTGGGTGGCTCATGGCCCGCTCACCGCCGTGCAGGACTTGGGCAGGCGCAGCGTGACCTTCGTCCCCGCGCCGACCCCGGTCTCTATTGTCAGCCCGTGGTCGTTGCCGAAGGTGGCCCGCAGCCGCTCGTCAACGTTGCGCAGCCCGACAGAATGGCCGCCGGTTCGCCCCGCGAGCACGTCCGCTAGCTGACCGGGATCAACGCCGGCACCGTAGTCCTCGATCGTGACGATAGCCTCGTGACCGCCGTCTTCCGCGGAAATCTCCAGCCTGGCGGTTCCGGTGAGCCGCTCCAGGCCATGCCGGATGGCATTTTCCACCAATGGCTGCAGTACTAGCGATGGCAGCCTCACCGGGAGGACCTCAGGAGCTACTCGCAGGCTGACCGCGAGGCGGTCGCCGAAACGCGCGCGCTCGAGCTCCAGGTAGGTATCCACGAAACGCAATTCCTCGGCGAGGGTGGCGTACTGGCTATGCTCTCGGAAGGACCACCGGATAAACTCCGCGAAACCGACGAGAAGGTCCCTGGCCCGCTCTGGATCAGACCGTACGAACGACTCGATGGCGGTAAGCGCGTTGTAGACGAAATGGGGGCTGATCTGGGCCCGCAGGAAGTTCAGCTTGGCCTGGACCGTCCGGGTGCGGGAAGCGTCGAGCTCAGCCAGCGCGAGGTGCGTGGAGACGAACCTCGCGACCTCGGCCGTGGTCCGCATCAGGGCCGCGTCGGCGGATGGGCCGAGCGCCGCGAGCGCTCCGATGACCACCCCGTCGACGGCGATCGGCACGGCGACGCCGGCCCGCATCAGGCAATCACCGCCGTGCGCGCAGCCAAGGTCGGACGCGGACAGCAACTGTGCGTGCCCGGAGGTCACCACGCCGCGCAAGTGACTGGCGAGCGCCTCGGCGTGCCGGTCCGATCCATGGCAGGCGAGCAGGCTCACCTGGTCGGCGATGGCCACCGTCGGGGTACCGAGAAGCTGGCGCAGGCTCGGCGCGGCCTTGACCGCGGTGTCGTGCGTCAAGCCACCGCGCAGCACGGAGACGGCCTGGCTGGCCGTGTGCAGCACCTCGTACGTAGCCCGCTGCGGCGTGCCGACGCGGCGCGAGCTTCGCTTCCAGAACAGCACTGCGCATGGCAGCGCGGCGGCAACCGGAACGAGCACGATGATAAGGACCGGCATCGCCGCACTATAAGCCAGCTGGCACTTATCCGGATACCCCCTCGTTACCTTTCGACAATGTTGCCAACTCACGACCGGGATACTGCCTGGCTATGAGCTGGCCTTGCCGTCGGGTTCCAGGGCGCGCGCCGTTTGGCGGGTCACCGCGCACGCATGACCGCTCGCCGGCGGTAGGCGACCGTTCCTCGCCCAATCCCGCCGTTCCGCGCACCATCCCAGGCGTTCATCGCACGGCCGGCGCGCGGCGGCGGCCGGGGCCTTACGTTGCCACGTTAGTACCTCGCGCAACGACGCAACGGAGCAAATTATGGCCGACGAAGTCCCTGCTGTCCCCGCCATCGCCGACCCGGCCCCCCTCGGGCTGGCCGCGTTCGCCCTTACGACATTCCTGCTGTCCGCCGCCAACGCCAACTGGATGGGCGCCGCCACCGGTGATTCGTGGCTCGGGTACGCGCTCGCCTACGGCGGCAGTATCCAGCTCCTCGCCGGCATGTGGGAGTTCCGGAACCGGAACGTCTTCGGGGCCACCGCGTTCTCCACGTACGGCGGGTTCTGGATCGGCCTGTTCCTGTGGGTGCAGTTCGTGGCGCCGCACGCCGCGAGCTCCGCCGCGGCCAGCCATGACCTTGGCTGGATCCTGCTCGCGTTCGCGATCTTCAACACGTACATGCTGCTCATCTCCACGCAGATGAACATCGCGGTGTTCACCGTGTTCCTGACCCTGGAGATCACCGAGATCGTGCTGTTCATCGGGAACTTCACGGTGAACTCGTCGGTCGTTCACATCGGCGGCGTTATCGGCGTCATCACCGCGCTGGCCGCCTGGTACGCTTCCGCGGCCGGCGTTGCCAACGGGATTGGCGGCCGGATCAAGCTCCCGGTCGGGCCCGCCCTCCTGCCGGCCAGGGCGGCCGAGCCCGCGCAGACCGTCGCCGCCTAACAGCGGGGACGCGATAGCCATGTCAGTGGACGACGACAGCCGGTCCTCCCGCGATATCGACACAGCGCTGGCGGAGGACCGGCGGTTCCCGCCGGATCAGGAGTTCGCGGCCACGGCGAACGCGGACGCTGCGACCTGCGAGCGTGACTTCGATGAGTTCTGGATCAGCGAGGCGCGGACGCGGATCAGCTGGTTCCGCGACTTTGAGGCCCTTTACGAGTGGCAGCTTCCCTACGCCAAGTGGTACCTCGGCGGCTCGCTCAACGTTTGCTACAACTGCGTCGACCGGCACGTCGCGACCGGCAACGGCGACAAGGTGGCCTACTACTGGGAAGGCGAGCCGTCAGGTGAGCGGCGGGTGCTCACGTTCGCCGACCTCCAGCGAGAGGTGGTCCGCTTCGCCTCGGGCCTGAGGCTGCTCGGGGTGCGCAAGGGTACCCCGGTCGGGATCTACATGGGCATGGTCCCGGAGCTGGCGATCGCCATGCTGGCCTGCGCGCGCCTCGGGGCGCCGTTCACGGTGGTGTTCGGCGGCTTCTCCGCCGAGGCCCTGGCCGGCCGGCTCACTGACATGGAATGCGAAGTGCTCATCACCCAGGACGAGGGCTGGCGGCGGGGCCGTACCGTACCGCTGAAGGCCAACGCCGATGAAGCGGTTTCCCGCGCGCCGAAGGTGGCGACGGTGATCGTCTTGGAACGCACGGGGCGGGGCGCCGCGATGACCACCGGCCGCGACCTCACCTGGGCATCGGTCGTCGAGGGCCAGCCAGACGATCCCGCCGCGTGCCCGTGCGCGCCAATGGACAGCGAGGACCTGCTATTCCTGCTGTACTCATCGGGCACCACGGGCAAGCCCAAGGGAATCGTGCACACCACGGCCGGCTACCTCACCGGAGTGGCGACCACGCATCACTACGTCTTCGACATCAAGCCCGCCACGGTCTACTGGTGCGCCGCCGACATCGGCTGGATCACCGGGCACAGCTATATCGTTTTCGGGCCGCTGGCCAACGCCACCACGAGCGTCCTGTACGAGGGTGTCCCCGACTTCCCCGAGCGGGACAGGTGGTGGGAGATCATCGAGCGGTACCGGGTCACCGTCTTGTACACCGCGCCCACCGCGATCCGCACCCACATGAAGTGGGGCCCGCAGTACGCGCAGCAGCATGACCTGTCCTCGCTCCGGCTGCTGGGCTCGGTCGGCGAGCCGATCAACCCTGAGGCGTGGATCTGGTACCGCAAGCACATTGGCGGCGACCGGACCCCGGTGGTCGATACCTGGTGGCAGACCGAGACCGGCATGATCATGATCTCGCCGCTGCCGGGCGTCACGACGCTCAAGCCAGGCTCGGCCACCCGGCCGTTCCCCGGCGTCCAGCCGGCCGTTTACAACGAGAGCGGCGAACCGGTGCCCCCCGGGGCCGGCGGCTACCTCGTGCTCAAGCGCCCCTGGCCGGCGATGCTGCGGGGGCTGTACAAAGATGACGAGCGCTACCGGGCGACCTACTGGAGCCGCTACGACGGCGCCTATTTCACCGGCGACGGCGCTCGCGTGGACTCCGACGGCGACCTATGGCTACTCGGCCGGGTCGATGACGTGATGAACGTCTCCGGCCACCGGCTGTCCACCATAGAGGTCGAGAGCGCGCTAGTCGATCACCCGGACGTGGCCGAGGCCGCGGTCGTCGGCCGGGCCGACGAGCACACCGGCCAGGCCATCGTTGGCTACATCACGCTGAAATCCGGCGTTGATGCCACCCCAGGCAAGCTGACCGAACTCCGGGAGCACGTCGCCCTGCGGATCGGGCGGATCGCGATGCCAGCCAACGTTGTCTTCACGCCAGAGCTACCGAAGACCCGTTCGGGAAAGATCATGCGCCGACTGCTGCGGGACGTCGCGAACAACCGTGAGCTTGGCGACACCACCACGCTGGCCGACCCCACCGTCGTCGAGGAGATCAAGACCAGGGCAGCCACCGAGGCATCCGCCGAGGAATGACCACGAAGCGGTTGGGATTAGCCTGCCGTCCGGGGCGTACCGTAAGTGGGCGCTCCGAGGTCGCCGTCAACGCGGCCGGCGCGGCCCCGCGACCGACGCCGCCGCCACGCGGCTCGACCGGGGCGGCCGCGCTGCCCAGCCGCTCCCAGCCGCGGTGCTCGATCTCGACCCGGGTGGCGCCGGAGCCGGTGGCGGTGAACCTGATCTCCACCTCGGTCGCGTCCGCGCGATCGCGCCGCAGGTGCCATAGGTAGGCCAGCCGCGCGGGCGGGCTCCAGACCGTCACCTCTCCCCAGTCGTGCTCAACGCCGCCGGGCGTGCGCTCGTAGATCCGCCCGCCCACCCGGCCCTGCATGACGACGTCGAGGCCGGGCTGCCCGCCTCGCCCCAGACGCGCTCAAGGTACTCCCGGACCGCTTCGACCCCGCGCTCTTGCAGGGAGTAGATGCGGCGGGTGCCCTGGGCGCGCTCGGTCACCATGCCGGCGTCCTTGAGCAGGCGCAGGTGGCGGGACACGGCGGGCCGGCTGATGGTCATCGCGTCGGCGATCTCCTGGACGGGCTTGTCCCCCTGGCTGAGGATGTGCAGTATCTGCCGCCGGTTTGGGTCGCCCAGGGCCTCGAACCCCAGTGCTTCCGCCGCCTCCCCCGAGCCCGTCGTCGCCATGCCCGTCAGCGGGCGGCTTCGGCGCGCTGCTTCAGCCCCCGGGCGAACTGCTGGAACGAGGGGCCCAGGTCGGGCATCGAGCGCCAGATCAGCGGGAGCAGCGGGCCCGTGTACTCCTCGCGCATGCGGAACGTGACCTGGCCGTCCGCGCCCGGCGAGACCTCGTAGGTCCGGACCCCGCGGAACAGCCCGAGCGGCATGCCCCCGCTGAACCGCAGGTGAGCCGGCGGCTCGAACCGCGTGACCTTGACCGGGAAGGCACGGCCGGGCGCCGCCTGCGAGGCGGGATGCCTGCCGGTAAACAGCTTCCCTTCGTGACTAGGGTTGATGCGGGGGGGCAGGAGACTGGCATGGCACGGTCCCCCATCTTGACCCGGCGGCGCGCCCTGACCGCGTTCGCCGCCCTGGCCGGCGGGCCCAGCCTGCTCGCGGCGTGCACGTCGGCCCGGCCGCGGCCAGCCGCGCCGATGACCCGGACCCCGGCCGGCGCCGCGGCGGCCTCGCAGGCGCCGGTGACGCCCGCCGCCAGCGCGCCGACTGCCGACGCGCCGACTGCGAGCGCACGCCCAGTGAACGTGTACGCGAACATCGCGCCCGGCATGGTCAACCCCGCGTGGGCCCATGACCCGCTCCGGGTCTACGTGCCGAACAGCCTCAGCAACACCGTCAGCGAGATCGACCCGCGCACCCGCCGGGTCATCCGGACGTTCCCGGTCGGGGCCGAACCCAACCACGTGACCCCTTCGTGGGACGGCTCGGTGCTGTGGGTGAACAACACCGCCGGCGGCAGCCTCACCCCGATCGATCCCCGGACGGGCCGGGTCGGGCGGCCCCTCCAGGTCGCCGATCCGTACAACTTGTACTTCACGCCCGACGGCCAGTACGCGATGGTGATGGCCGAGGACCTGAACCGCATCGTCTTCCGCGACCCGCACACCATGCGGCCGCGCTACTCCATGGCGGTGCCGGCCGCCGGCGTCAACCACCTGGACTTCACCGCTGACGGGAACTACGCCCTGGCCAGCTGCGAGTTCAGCGCGTCCGTGGTGTGGATCGACATGCGCGCGCGGAAGGTCGTCGGCAAGCGCACGCTGGGAAAGGCCATGAGCTCCCCGGTGATGCCGCCAGGACCTGGGTACAGCATGCCCCAGGACGTGCGACTGTCCGCCGACGGCGAGATCTTCTACGTCGCCGACATGGCCGCCAACGGCGTCTGGCTGATCAGCGCGAGCCAGTTCAAGCCGGTCCACTTCATGCCCACCGGCGCCGGCACGCACGGCTTCCAGGTCGGCCGGGACGGCCGGCACCTTTTCGTCTCCAACCGCGGCGAGGGCTCCGTCAGCGTGCTGGACATGACCCTCAACCGGGCGGTCCACAAGTGGCGCATCCCCGGCGGCGGCTCGCCCGACATGGGCGGGATCTCCCCCGACGGGACGGTCATGTGGTGGGGCGGCCGCTACAACGGCGTGGTGTACGCGATGTCGACCAGCGACGGGCGCCTGCTCGCGAAGATCCCGGTCGGATCCGGGCCCCATGGCCTGTGCGTGTTCCCGCAGCCCGGCCGGTACTCACTCGGGCACACCGGCAATTTCCGCTGAACCCGCCGAGAAGCCCTGAAGCGGTCCATAATTTTCTGAGAGAACGCCGGAATTCCTTTCCATCCCCCCGCGCCCCGCTCTTTCCAGGCGTGTTTTATGTGTGGTAACGTCCTCGTCACATGTTTACCCGGCCCGCTTGAGAAGTGAGGTCATCCGGCCCCAAGGCGGGATGAGGGGGAGGACGGCACATGCGAATCCGCCTGTCTGGAATTGTCATGGTGGCGTGCGCTGCCATTGCGTCCGCCGGATCCCTGCTGGCGGTGCCGGCGGGCACCGCGGCGGCCGCGCCGCGGCCGTCGTCACGGGCGCCAGCCCATCCCGTGGACTACGTCCCGCTCAGGAGCGCGAAGATAACCCCCTTCGACCTGGCATTCAACAACATGGACTACAACGGTGGCCCGGTAATGCCGTCGAATACCGACTACATGGTGCTCTGGAGCCCGGGCGGCTTGTCGGCGTACCCGGCGGGCTATATCTCTGGCCTGCGTACCTACTTCAAGGACCTGGCCCATGACAGTGGCGGCCATCAGAACACCGACTCCGTGTCGGCCCAGTACAACGACCTGACTGGGGCGTTCGCCCGGTACCAGGTAACCTTTGGCGGGATCGTGGTCGACACCGACCCCTATCCGCCGACCCAGTGCCCGGCCGCCGCGCCGGTGACCGCCTGCCTGACCGACCCCCAGATCCAGGCCGAGCTGGAGCACGTGACCGCCTCCCGGGGCTTGAAGACCGACCTCAGCCACGAGTACTTCCTGCTCCCGCCGCCGGGAGTCGAGAGTTGCTTCAGCGGCGACCCGAACGCGAATCCGGCTTTCGGCGGCTGCTCAGCCGGTGAGCCCATCGACCTCGCCTTCTTCTGCGCGTACCACAGCAACTCCAGCCTGTCGCCGATGCTGATCTACTCCAATAACCCGTTCGACGCCACCAATCCGCTATGCCAGGACGGGAACAACCCCAACGGCATCGCCGATGGTGAGATCAACGGCGGGCTCAGCCACGAGCACAACGAATCGATCACCGATCCAATCCCGAACGACGCCTGGACCAACGGCGCCGGCCCCAACCAGGGGGAAGAGGACGCCGATCAGTGCGTCAGCGCGATGGGCACCCCGCTGGGGACCGCGCCCAACGGCGCCAAGTACAACCAGGTGATCAATGGCCACTTCTACTGGTACCAGGAGGAGTGGAGTAACCAGACCCATTCGTGCCAGCAGCGGATCACCCCGGCGAAGCCCCGGCCGCGCGCGACGTTCACGGTCACCGCGGGCTCCGGGCTGACCCTGAACTTCAACGCCCGCGGCTCGAGCGCGCCCGGCGGCGTCGCTGAATACGTCTGGCAGTTCAACGACGCCAACGGCGCCCAGACGGTCGAGCAGACGACCCCGGCGATCTCGCACACCTTCCCGTCCGCGGGCGCCTACTCCGTGGGCCTGACCATCATGGCCAGCGACGGCGCCTCCACCGGCAACGGCGGCATCGTCACGACCGGCCGCAGCGGGACCACCCCCGGGTTCGGCTTCGGACCCAGGCTCGCGCTACCCGGGCGGCCGGTGCGCTTCTTCGCGCTCGGCGCCGTCAGCGCGCAGCCGGTGATGGCCTACCTGTGGGAGTTCGGCGACGGCACCACCGGCTCGGGCCAGTTCCCGAGGCACGTGTACCGCCACCCGGGCCGCTACACCGTCAAGCTGGTGATGTTCAGCGGCGTCGGATCGGCGTTCCCCGGAATCGGCGCCGGCCCCGTGTCCACGCGTTCGCTGATAGTCATCTAAGCGGCGAGCGGGTAGCGCCGGGGGGGCGCCCGCGCGGCGGGGCGGGGGGGGCCCCGGCGGGGGGGGGCGGGGCCCGCGGCCCCCGGGGGGCCCC
>JAICYD010000166.1 GCA_025934375.1 Streptosporangiaceae bacterium
CATCGGTACCCCTATCGGTAAAGGCGACCAGAACCTCTGAAAGCTAGCGTTTCCGCAGCTCAGATGCCATGAAAGGTGTACCAGTGTCTAAAACTAAAAGTGCCCCCAGAAGGATTCGAACCTTCGCACCTGGCTCCGGAGGCCAGTGCTCTATCCCCTGAGCTATGGGGGCTCACGCTGCGTTGCCACGCTGCGAAACTTGCCTTGGACGAGGCTACCAGTCCCGGCGCGTGCCTTGGACGCGCTCGGCCAACCCCGCCCCAGGAGGCACTCCAAGCCAACGCCGCCGCCGGCGGACGCCGTCCAGTAACCGCCTAGGAGCGGCCCCGCCTGGTCCTATATGCCGGAAACTTACCCCCCTCACTTGGCGCCTCTCCGGCTGCCCGGGTACGCACTGCCCGTCGGGACACGGTACCCTCGCGCTCGTGACGCGAGGTTTGGGCCGGGTGCTGGTGGTCGATGACGACGAGGTGATCCGGCAGCTGATTGCCGTGAATCTGACCCTTGAGGGGTTCGATGTCGCGACCGCAGTCGACGGTCAGGACTGCCTGGACAAGGTTCTGGCGATCGCGCCCGACGTGATCACGCTGGACGTCATGATGCCCCGGCTCGACGGCTGGGAGACCGCGGTCCAGTTGCGCAAGAGCCCGGACACCGCCCACATCAAGGTGGTCTTGATCACGGCCCGCGCCCAGGATGACGACATCGCGCGGGGTGCGACCGTCGGCGCCGACGCCTACCTCACCAAGCCGTTCGACCCGGGCGAGATGATCCGCGTGGTCCGCGAGCTAGCCGGCAACCCGCCCGCCCCGTCCTTCTGACGGCCAGCCCTGTTAGCGGTCAGTGATCACGCTCGACTTGCGCGGCGCGATCGCGCGCGCGATCGCCAGCGTTGCCCCGGCGGCCGCCGCCAGCGCTGACCCGAAGCTCCGCCCGGGCGCCCGCCCGGGCACCTTCACCACCCCGGTCGCCTTCGTCCTCGCCGAGCGCTCGCCGCCGCACCACCTCCAGGCTCTCGCCCAGGCCGTCGCCGGCCGCCTCGCCGCCGAGTCTTTCATCGCCAGGGCCACGGTCACCGGGAACGGCTTCGTCACCATCACCGTCACCGCCGAGGCGCTCGCGGCCGTCGCCGCCCGCGTGATAACCGCTGGCCCGGCCTGCGCTGAATCTGCCATCCTCAACGGCGTGACCGTCCCCGCGCCGCCCTCCGCCGACTGGGCGCGCGCCGTCACCTGGGAGCAGGCGCGGGCGGACCTCGCCGCGCAGCTGACTCCACGCCTCGCCGCCGCCGCCGGCGCGACTGTCGCCGAGACGAACCCGGCTCAGTCTAATTATCTGCAACGATCCCGTGCTTCGCGCCCCGTTCCCCCCGACCTCGCCGAGTGGACCCCCGCGGAGGCAGTGGCGTTCACCGGGGCCGACGCGATGCGATTCGCGCTGGCCAGGGCGGTCCCGGGGCGGCCGGTGAGGATTGACCCGCGCGGCGTCGCGCGGCAGGTCCCGGGCAACCCCGCCTATGCTGTGAGGTACGCGCATGCCCGCGCCGCGTCCGGGCTGCGCTGGGCAGCCGCCCTCGGGGATTCGGGGGAGGCCGTCCAGCTGTGCCTGCCCGCCCACCCCGCGGACTGGGCCCTGCTTGACGCGCTGTCCTGGCTCCCGGAACGGGCCGCCGGAGCAGCGCGTCGTGGGCGGCCCGACGAGTTCGCCCGTTACCTGGAGGACCTCGCCAGCGCGGCCATCAAGGCCCTGCCTTTTGTGGGCCATGGCGACCGTGCGGTCGCTGGCGACAATGAAAGACTTGCCCTGACGCGCGTGCTGGCCGCAGCGGCGCGGACCAGCCTGGCCGCCGGTCTGGGCCTGCTCGGGGTCGCCGCGCCTGAGGGCCTGTAAAGGGCCGAGGACCCGCGGAAGCTGGCTGAAATTGCCTGTTGACGAGCGAGAATTGGGGATTGGCAAGTGAGTCGTGTCGCCCACCCGGCTGGGCCGCGTCATGCGGACGTGCTGCCCGCGGATCATCCGCCGGTGCCGCCCGCCGACCTGAACGCGCTGCACCCGGACATCTGGCCGCGCGGCGCGGCGCGCCGTGACGGGGTACTGACGCTCTGCGGCGTGGACGTCCGGGACCTGGCGGCACGGTTCGGCACTCCTGTGCTCGTGGCCGACGAGGAGGACGTGCGCGGCCGCGCACGCGAGTACCTGGAAGCCTTCGGGCCGGACGGCGGGGTGTTCTACGCGGCCAAGGCGTTCTGCTCGCGAGCAGTCCTGCGCTGGGTCCATTCCGAAGGGCTGGGCATCGACGTCTGCAGCGGCGGCGAGCTAGAGGTGGCGCTCTCGGCGGACGTGGACCCCGCGATGATCACCCTGCACGGCAACAACAAGCTTCCGGCCGAGATCGAGCGGGCGGTGGCCGCCGGGATCGGCCACATCGTGGTCGACTCATTCGAGGAGATCGCCCGGGTCGCGTTTTTCGCCGCGCAGGCGGGGACCCGCGCGCGGGTGCTGGTCCGGGTGACCACCGGGGTCGAGGCGCACACGCACGAGTTCATGGCGACGGCGCACGACGATCAGAAGTTCGGCTTCTCGCTGGCCAGCGGCGCGGCCGACGAGGCGGTCCGCCGGGTGCTCGCGCTGCCCTCGTTGCTGTTCGCCGGCCTGCACTCCCACATCGGCTCCCAGATCTTCGATACGGCCGGGTTCGAGGTGGCCGCGCACAGGGTCATCGAGCTAGCGGCGCGGATCCACGGCGAGCACGGCGTCCACGTCGAGGAGCTTGACCTGGGCGGTGGCTTCGGGATCGCCTACACGCCAGACGATGACCCTCCCGACGTGAAGTCGCTCACATCGTCGCTGCGCGCGATCGTGGCCTTCCAGTGCTCGGCCGTCGGCCTGCCGATACCCAAGCTGACGATCGAGCCCGGCCGGGCCATCGTCGGCCCGTCCACGGTGACACTGTATGAGGTTGGCACCATTAAGGACGTAGACGGCCTGCGCACCTATGTCAGCGTGGACGGGGGGATGAGCGACAACATCCGCACCGCGCTGTATGACGCCTCCTACACCGTCGTCCTGGCCTCACGGACCAGCGACGCGGCGCCGATGCTGTCGCGCGTGGTAGGCCGGCACTGCGAGAGCGGCGACATCGTCGTGCGGGACTGTTACCTGCCGGCCGACCTGGCCCCGGGCGACCTGCTCGCGGTGGCCGCGACGGGCGCGTACTGCCGGTCAATGGCCTCGAACTACAACCACCTCACCAAGCCTGGCGTGGTGGCGGTGCGTGACGGGGCGGCGTCCGAGATCGTCCGCCGGGAGACGCTCGATGACCTGCTGCGGCTGGATGTGGGATGAGCGAGCCGAAGAGCGAGAAGCGAGCATGAACGGGGAGAAGCCCTTGAAGGTCGCGCTGCTTGGCTGCGGCGTGGTCGGGTCGCAAGTAGCCCGGTTGCTGTCGGAGCAGGCCAATGACCTGTCGGTGCGCGTCGGCGCGCCGCTGGAACTGGCCGGGATCGCGGTGCGGCGGCTGTCGCACCAGCGGCCGGGGATCGACCCGGCGCTGCTCACGACGGACGCCGTGGGCCTGGCTACCCGCCCCGACGTCGACATCGTGGTCGAGGTGATCGGCGGACTCGAGCCAGCGCGCTCGCTCCTGCTCGCCGCGATGAAGAACGGCAAGTCCGTGGTCACCGCGAACAAGGCCCTGCTGGCCGAGCAGGGCGAGGAAATCCACGCGGCCTCCCGCGAGCATGGCGCGGACCTCTACTACGAGGCGGCCGTCGCCGGGGCGATCCCGCTGCTGCGCCCGCTGCGCGAGTCCCTGGCCGGCGACACCGTGCACCGGGTGCTCGGCATCGTCAACGGGACGACCAATTTCATCCTGGATCGCATGGATAGCTCGGGAGCAGACTTCTCCGACGCGCTGGAGGAGGCCCAGGCGCTTGGCTACGCCGAGGCCGACCCCACCGCCGACATCGAGGGATTCGACGCCGCGGCCAAGGCGACGATCCTGGTCGGCCTGGCCTTCCACAGCCGGGTCACCGCCGCCGACGTCCACCGCGAGGGCATCACCGAGGTGACGGCGGCCGACATCGCATCGGCCCGCCAGCTTGGCCGGATCGTCAAGCTGCTGGCCATCTGCGAACGATCCGGCGCGGGCGTCGCCGTCCGCGTCCACCCGGCGATGATCCCGCGGACGCACCCGCTCGCCGCGGTGGGCGGCGCCTACAACGCGGTGTTCGTCGAGGCGGCCTCGGCGGGGTCGCTGATGTTCTACGGAGCGGGCGCGGGCGGAACCCCGACGGCGAGCGCCGTGCTCGGCGACATCGTCGCGGTCGCCCGCAACCGGCTGGTCGGCACCCGCGGGCCGGAGCTTTCTACTTACGCTGAGCTGCCCGTCTTGCCGATGGGGGATACGCTGACCAGGTATCACGTCTCACTGGACGTGGATGACCGCCCCGGCGTGCTCGCCCCCGTCGCCGAGGCGTTCGCCCGGCACGGGGTCTCCATCCAGGCAGTGCGCCAGGCCAGCAGGGGCGATGAGGCTCAGCTGGTGATCGTGACCCACGAGGCACGCGACGCCGCGCTGGCCGCAACGATCTCCGAGTTGACGGCGCTGCCCGCCGTGCGGGCAGTGGCGAGCGTGATGCGGGTGGAAGGGGAGGAAGAGCCGTCATGAGCGGTCTGGCCTCTAACGGGGCCTCAGTTCCCGGGGGACGATTGCCCTGGCGCGGTGTCATCAGCGAGTACCGGGACCGGCTGCCCACGGTGGCCGAGATGACGCCCGTCACGCTGCAGGAGGGCGGGACGCCCCTGCTGCCCGCTCCCGTGCTGTCCGCGCGGACGGGCTGTGAGGTCTACCTGAAGGTCGAGGGGCTGAACCCGACCGGGTCGTTCAAGGACCGGGGCATGACCACCGCGATCACCGTGGCCGCCGCGCAGGGGGCCAAGGCTGTCATCTGCGCGTCAACGGGGAACACCTCAGCCAGCGCGGCGGCATACGCGGCGCGGGCCGGCATGACCTGCGCGGTCCTCGTTCCCCAAGGCAAGATCGCGATCGGCAAGATGGCCCAGGCGCTCGTGCACGGCGCGAAGCTGCTGCAGGTCGACGGGTCCTTCGACGATTGCCTGGAGCTGGCTCGCAAGCTGGCGATCGATTATCCAGTGGCGCTGGTCAACTCGGTGAACCCGGACCGGCTGGAGGGGCAGAAGACCGCGGCCTTCGAGGTTGTCGACGCGCTCGGCGACGCGCCCGATATCCACTGCCTGCCGGTCGGCAACGCGGGCAACATCACCGCCTACTGGATGGGCTACAAGCAGTACTTCGACGCGGGGGTATCCGGGCGGAGGCCGCGGATGTTCGGCTTCCAGGCCAGCGGAGCGGCGCCCATCGTGACCGGCGCGCCCGTGCGCTACCCGCAGACCATCGCGACCGCGATCCGGATCGGCAATCCGGCCTCGTGGGCGCTCGCCGAGCACGCGCGTGACGAGTCCGGTGGCCTCATCGACTCGGTGACTGACCGGGAGATCCTGGCCGCCTACCGGACCCTGGCCCGCGAGGAGGCCGTATTCGGCGAGCTCGGCTCGTCGGCCAGCGTCGCCGGCCTGCTCAAGACGGCTGCCGCGGGCAAGATCCCGGCGAGCTCGCGAGTAGTCTGCACGATCACCGGCAACGGCCTGAAGGACCCGGACTGGGCGCTGTCGGGCGCCCCCGCCCCGACGACCGTCCAGGCGGACGCGGGCGCCGCGGCGGCCGCGCTCGGCCTCGCGTGAGGTGGATGAATGACCTGGGCTGAGTCGGCCTTCCGGATCCGGGTGCCCGCCACCAGCGCGAACCTGGGGCCGGGGTTCGACACACTCGGGCTCGCGCTGAGCCTGCACGATGAGATCCAGGCGCGGGTCATGCCCGCGGGGCTGGACCTCAGCGTGACCGGCGAGAGCGCCGACGACGTCGCCGGCGCGGGGGAAAAGCACCTGGTCGTACGGGCCATGCGCGCCGCGTTCGATGACCTGGGCGTCCGCCAGCCGCCCGGTCTGGCCGTGCGCTGCGTGAACCGCGTACCGCACGGCCGCGGCCTTGGCTCCTCCGCCGCGGCGATCGTGGCGGGCATCCTGGCCGCGCGGGCGCTCGTCGGGGCCGACACCAGCGCCGATGCGGCCTTGCCGCTGGCCACTGAAATGGAAGGCCACCCAGACAATGTCGCCCCCTGCCTCTACGGCGGCCTGACCATCGCCTACTTTTCCGGGGGGCGCACACCAGCCCCCCAGGCAATACGGCTGGACGTGCTGCCAGAGATCGTTCCGGTGGCGGTCATCGCGCCTGAGCCGGTGAGCACCGAGCTGGCGCGGAGCCTGCTCCCTGACCGGGTGCCGCACGCCGACGCGGCGCGCAACGCCGGCCGGTCCGCGCTGCTCATCGCGGCTCTCACCACCACGCCAGCAGTGCTGCTGGACGCCACCGAGGACCGGCTGCACCAGGACTACCGCGCGCCCGCCATGCCCGCCACGAATGACCTCGTGAGGCGGCTGCGGGCGGCGAGGATCCCAGCCGTTGTTTCCGGAGCGGGGCCTTCCGTGCTAGCTTTCCTACAAGCCGCCGTACCTGGTGGCCCGGTGATGGATTCAGCGCTGCTGGATTCAACCGTACGGGAAACGGGTATTGGTTGGCTCATAAGCTCGCTTGACGTCGAGAGACGGGGCGCTAGCGTGGCACCGGTCGTACCGAGCGTCCGGTGAAGCCGGCCTGGTCGAGTACCGACAGTCATCGCGTGGCAGTTTATACCCCTTTCTCGCGACTTGGATGGCTGCGAAGGAATGCCGTGCGCACAGCTAGTGTTAAGCTAGGTGCAGCATCAGTTGCCCCCTCAGGGCAGGTGCTGGTCATCCACACGTCACCTGGGGCGGTAACGTATACCTGCCCAGGGAGTGGGCTTTCGGCATCATGCCAGGAGAGCGCCCCGTTCGCCTGCGCAGTAGCCCGTTTCAGACCTCCCCGCCGCGGACCCGGATGCGGGACCGGAGAGACGGACATACGAGGGGTGCCGAGCAGATTGCGAGCTGGGGTGCCAGGTACGCGGTCACCCAAGTACAGGGCGACCAAGTACCGGAAGACCGGGTGCCAACCAAGTGTGCTAACGGAGCACGGATCCGAGTGCGAATCGTGGGCGAGGATCCGGCTCTCGCGGGCAAAGTAAGACGGGCTTGAGGCGCGGGCCGGGTCGGGAAGACACCCAGGGCGGCCGAACATAATGGAAGGACCATTAGTGAGCGACACCACCGAACTCCTTAGCGACGCGGCCGCCGCGTCCGAGGATTCCCCCATCGGTCATTCGGCCGTCGGCGCTGAAGGTTCCGCCGCCCCGTCCCGGCCGCAGGGCCGCCCGGTCGGTGACCTCTCGAAGCTGCTCGTTCCTGACCTGCAGAAGATCGCGCACCAGCTCGGCATCCCCGGAGCGGGACGGATGCGCAAGGGCCAGCTCGTCGCCGCGATCGAGGAGCACCAGGCGGGAGGGCGTTCCCCCGCCGCAGATCTGTCAGCCACGCGAGGAGCCACTGCGGGAGCAGGCGCGTCTCGCCCCCTGAATCAGGACGCTATGGAAGCAGGCACAACCATTCAGCCGGGCATTGGGGAAGCCGCGCAGGCAGGCGGCATTGGTGCCGCGCCGCGAGCCGACGCCCTCCCGGCAGGAATTGGCGAGCACTCCGCCAGCACTCCCGCGCCAGTGAGCAGCGGGGACAGCGCGCAGGTCACCTCCGCCGCCTCGCAAGCGAACCACTCCCAGGGCGACCAGCCGCACGGCGGCGACGCGAGCGATGCCGCCCACGGCGACGCGCAGGGCACTGAGGGCCAGTCTGGCGAAGGCCGAAGGGACCGCCGTCGCAGCAGCCGTGACCGTCGTGACAGCCGTGACAGCCGTGACAGTCGTGACAACCGCGATGGCAACCGGGACCGGGAGCCCGTGGCCGCGGCCCGCTCCGCCGGGAACGGCCAGGGCGCCCAGGCGGCGCCGCCCACCGCGAACCGTGACGTCCGCGACACTCGTGACAACCGGAACGACGACGACGATGACCCCTCGGGCCGCCGTCGGGGCCGCGACCGGTACCGCAACCGCAACCGCCGCCGTGGCGAGCGCCAAGGTGGTGGCGAGCCGGAGGCGGTGATCGCCGAGGACGACGTGCTGATCCCGATCGCCGGCATCCTCGACTTGCTGGAAAACTACGCGTTCGTCCGCACCACCGGCTATCTCGCCGGGCCAAACGACGTCTACGTCTCGCTCTCCCAGGTCCGCAAGCACGGGCTGCGCAAGGGCGACGTCATCGAGGGCGCCGTGCGCCAGCCGCGCGATGGCGAGCGCCGGGAGAAGTTCAACGCGCTGGTCCGGCTGGACAAGGTCAACGGGCTTGACCCCGAGCAGTCGCTGCACCGCCCGGAATTCTCCAAGCTGATCCCGTTGTACCCGCAGCAGCGGCTGCGGCTGGAGAGCGACCCCGCCAACATGGTGACCCGGATCATCGACCTGATCTGCCCGATCGGCAAGGGCCAGCGTGGCTTGATCGTCTCCCCGCCCACGGCCGGGAAGACCATGCGCCTGCAGGCGATCGCCACCGCCATCACCAAGAACAACCCGGAATGCCACCTCATGGTCGTCCTCGTGGACGAGCGGCCTGAAGAGGTCACCGACATGCAGCGCACGGTCAAGGGCGAGGTCATCCACTCCACCTTCGACCACCCCGCCGACGACCACACCGCGGTCGCCGAGCTCGCCATCGAGCGCGCCAAGCGCCTGGTGGAGATGGGCCACGACGTCGTCGTCCTGCTCGACTCGATCACCAGGCTCGGCCGCGCCTACAACCAGGCGGCGCCGGCCAGCGGCCGCATCCTGTCCGGTGGTGTCGACTCGACCGCGCTCTACCCGCCCAAGCGGTTCTTCGGCGCGGCGCGCAACATCGAGAACGGCGGCTCGCTGACCATTCTGGCGACCGCCCTCATCGAGACTGGCTCCCGGATGGACGAGGTCATCTTCGAGGAGTTCAAGGGCACCGGAAACATGGAGCTGCGGCTGCGCCGCGAGCTCGCCGACAAGCGCCTGTTCCCGGCGGTCGACGTGGACGCCTCCAGCACCCGCAAGGAAGAGATCCTGCTCGCCCCCGACGAGCTCAAGGTCATCTGGCAGCTTCGCCGGGTGCTGCACGCCCTGGAGCCGCATCAGGCGCTTGAGCTGCTGATGGAGCAGATGCGCAAGACGCGCAGCAACGCCGAGTTCCTGCTCCAGGTCCAGAAGACCACCCTCGGCGCCAACGACCGCTGACTTTCCTGGGGGGATGCACGCCAATCCCCCCAGGCAGCTCGAAGCTGCGCTCGCGGGTTCGCTCCGCCTCGCGAAAACCGGGGGGAACCCTGGGAAGAACAACCGGACGTAACTGGTTACAGCGTCTGGCAAACTATAAGCCGCACGTAGGCGGTACCGGTTCACGCCACAAGGCCTTGCGTAAGCGAGGCCGGCGACCCGGCGACCGCATGATGGCAAGGAGCCACCTTCATGAAGCCTGAGATCCACCCCGAGTACAACGCCACGACCGTGACCTGTGGCTGCGGTGCCACCTTCGTCACCCGGTCGACCGCGCCCAACGGCGTGATCCACACCGACGTGTGCTCGCAGTGCCACCCCTTCTACACCGGCAAGCAGAAGATCCTCGACACCGGTGGCCGCGTCGCCCGCTTCGAGAAGCGGTTCGGCACCAAGGTCAGCGGCACCAAGGCCGGCAAGAAGTAGCAAGCGCTAGGCTTGACGCCCGTGCGGCCCTGCCGCACGGGCGTTTGTCCGTTAGCGGGTCCGCCCCGGGGCCGCGGCGGTTTCCCGTGGCTCCGGCCAGGGGGTAATAGGGGGATGGAATCCCCCTATGTCCGGGGGCGCGGGGGATTGGTTTATATCCCCCGCAAAGCAGAGAGAAGGTTTTCATCGTGTTCGACAAGCTCGGCGACTTGGCGAGCGAGCATGCGGAACTAGAGCGCGCCCTCGCCGATTTCGCCGTGCACGCAGACCCTGAGCAGGCGCGCACGCTGGGCAAGCGATATCGCGAGCTGACCCCGATCGTCGCCGCCTACCGCGAGTGGCAGCAACTCGGCGATGACGAGCAGGCCGCCCGGGAGCTGGCGCACGAGGACTCGTCGTTCGCGGCAGAGGCCGACCAGATGGCGGCGGGCCGGGCGGAGGTGGAGGAGCGGCTGCGCACGCTGCTGGTCCCCAAGGACCCGAACGACAACCGCGACACGATCCTGGAGGTCAAGGCGGGCGAGGGCGGCGAGGAGTCCGCGCTGTTCGCCGGGGACCTGCTGCGCATGTACCAGCGCTACGCCGAGCGGCACGGCTGGAAGACCGAGATCATCGACTCCACGCTGACCGGGCTCGGCGGCGTCAAGGACGCGACCATCGCGGTCAAGGCGGGCCGTGGCGGCGAGGGCGCGTGGTCGCGGCTGAAGTACGAGGGTGGCGTGCACCGCGTGCAGCGCGTCCCGGTCACCGAGTCGCAGGGGCGGATCCACACCTCGGCGGCTGGCGTCCTGGTCATGCCGGAGGCGGACCCGGTGGACGTGCAGGTCAACGACAACGACCTGCGGATCGATGTCTACCGGTCCTCAGGGCCGGGCGGGCAGTCGGTCAACACCACCGACTCCGCGGTTCGCATCACCCACGTGCCGACCGGCATCGTGGTCTCCTGCCAGAACGAGAAAAGCCAGCTGCAGAACAAGGAGTCGGCGCTGCGGGTGCTCCGGGCGCGGCTGCTCGCCCAGGCCGAGGCGGACGCCGACGCCAAGGCGGCGGCCGAGCGCAAGGCCCAGGTCCGCACGGTCGACCGGTCCGAGCGGGTCCGTACCTACAACTTCCCCGAGAACCGCATCTCCGACCACCGGGTTGGCTACAAGGCCTACAACCTGGACCAGGTCATCGACGGCGACCTCGACGCGGTCATCGACGCGCTCGCCGCGGCGGAACTGCAGGAGAAGCTCGCAGAAGGGGCATGAGGCGCCCTTGTCCCTGCTGCTTGACGAGATCGCGCTCGCCACGGCCCGGCTGGCCGAGGCTGGAGTCGAATCGCCGCGCGCCGACGCGGAGCTGATCGCGGCGCACGTGCACAACGTCAAGCGCGGCGAGCTGCACACCGTCCCGGATGCGGCTTTTGACGCCACCTTCTGGGCCGACATCGCCCGGCGGGCCAACCGGGAGCCGTTGCAGCACATCACCGGGCACGCCTACTTCCGGTACCTCGACCTCGACGTGGGCCCCGGGGTGTTCGTTCCCCGGCCGGAGACCGAGGTGATGACCGGCTGGACGATCGACCGGCTGCGCGAGATGGACGTGGCTGAGCCGGTCGCCATCGACTTGGGCACCGGGTCCGGCGCCATCGCCTTGTCGATCGCGCAAGAGGTGCCGCGCGCGCGGGTGCACGCCGTGGAGGCCGATCCGCTCGCCCGCGGCTGGGCCGAGCGCAACATCACCCGCTACGTCGACTCCTACACGGCCGGCCGGGTGCTCCTGCACGCCGGCGACTTCACGCGCGGACTGTCCGGCGCGGACGGGCTGGCGCCGCTCGCCGGGCTCGCGGGGACGGTCGACCTGGTGGTCAGCAACCCCCCGTACATCCCGGTCGGCGCCGACGTGCCACCCGAGGTGGGGGAGTACGACCCGTCAGCGGCGCTGTGGAGCGGCGCCGACGGCCTGGAGGCAATGCGGGCGGTCGAGCGGATCGCGCGGCGATTGCTCCGGCCGGGAGGCCTGGTCGCGGTAGAGCATGGGTGGCAGCAAGGCGCGGCCGTGTACTGGATCTTCAGCGAGGAAGCGGGATGGCGTGACACCCGCAACCACAAGGACCTCGCCGGCCGCGATCGCTTCGTAAGCGCTGTATTTCCCGGGGGATAATCGCCAATTCCCCGTACCCCCCTGGCCCTCTCCCGGGCTGGGGGCCGCACGCCGTCATCCAGGCGTGCCGCGGGGGATCCCGGGAAACCGCTGGGATCCCCCGCGGCTCCCCTTCTAGGGCCCGCCCAAGCAGCGCGAAGCTCCGCCGCGCGGCCAGCCGCCCCGTTGCCCCGGTGCGCTAGCGCACGGTGGGGGTCCGATGGACACTGCGGCGAGCGGAGCGAGCCTCTGCCCGAAGGTGGTCGCTCATCGCGGGCCATCCAACAAGGCACTAATGCTGTGCCGGTAGTCCTAGGATGTAAAGCGATGAGCGCGCGATACGACTGCGCGGACGCGCAGCAACGAGAAACCGGGATTTCGGCCGCGGTAACTACGGTCCAGGCGGGTGGCCTCGTGGTCTTGCCTACTGACACTGTGTACGGGCTGGGCGCCGACGCGTTCTCGCCGGAGGCGGTCGCGGCATTGCTGACGGCCAAGGGACGCGGCCGCAGCATGCCACCTCCCGTCCTGGTTGGCAGCGTGCGCGCGGCGGCGGCGCTGACGGAGACCTTGGGGGCGTTCGGCCAGGATCTGATCGATGAGTTCTGGCCTGGGCCGCTGACCTTGGTCCTGCGCGCGTCGTCCACCCTGAAGTGGGACCTGGGCGACACCAATGGGACCGTCGCCGTCCGGATGCCACTGCACCCGGTGGCCCTCGAACTGCTGCGGCGCACCGGGCCGATGGCGGTGAGCAGCGCGAACAAGACCGGCGAGCCCGCTACGACGACCGCCGCCGAGGCCGAAGGGCAACTCGGCGAGTCGGTGGAGGTCTACCTGGACGGGGGACCGTGCGCCGACAACGTGCCGTCGACGATCGTGGACCTGACCAGCGGCATGCCGAGGGTCCTGCGCGCGGGCGCGATCAGCTTCGACCGGTTGCGCAAGGTCGCGACGGTCATCGACATCCCGGCTACCGGCGCCTGACCTGGTGCCGCCGTGCGCGATTACCTGTTCATCCTGATCATCGCGGCGACGGTGACCTATCTGCTGACCCCGCTCGTGCGCACGCTGGCCATCAAGATCAACGCTCAGCACGCGGCGCGCAGCCGGGACGTGCACACGGAGCCGACGCCGCTGATCGGCGGCCTCGCCATGTACGGCGGGCTGGTGGCGGCGCTGCTGGTCGCCGAGCGGCTGACCTACCTCAAGTCGGCGTTCCCCTCCGTGCGCACGGTAGACGGCCTGCTGGCCGCCGGCGGCCTGCTGGTCCTGATCGGGATCGTGGATGACCGCTGGGGGATGAGCGCGATCAGCAAGCTGGCCGGCCAGATCGCGGCCGGCGGCATCCTCGCCTGGAGCGGCGTGTACCTGCCGTGGCTGCCACTGCCCGGCGGGGACACGTTCGTCCTCGAGCCGGACCTGAGCTACACGCTGACGATCTTGCTCGTCGTCGTCACGATCAACGCGGTGAACTTCATCGACGGGCTGGACGGGCTGGCCGCGGGCGTGGTCGGCATCGCCGGCCTGTCGTTCCTGATCTACTCCTACACGCTGACGAACTCGCTGAAGATCCCGTCCCAGTCGGTGCCCGCGGTCGCCTCCGCGGTGCTGGTCGGCATATGCGCCGGGTTCTTGCCGCACAACTTCAACCCGGCCCGGATCTTCATGGGCGACACCGGCGCGATGCTGATCGGCTTGCTGCTCGCCTACGGCCCGATCTCCAGCACGCTGTCGCTCGATCCCGGCCTCCTCGTCAATTACACGCAAGGGCAGCACCCGCTGAACCGGTTCCCGACCATCTTGCCGCTGCTCTTGCCGGTGGCGATCCTGGTCATCCCGTACACGGACCTGCTGCTGGCGGTGATCCGCCGAACCGCGGCGGGCAAGTCGCCGTTCTCTCCTGACCGGATGCACCTGCACCACCGGCTGCTCAGCATGGGGCACTCACACCGGCAAAGCGTCCTGCTGATGTACCTGTGGGCGGCGCTGTTCTCCGGCACTGTCGTCGGCTTGTCGGTCGTGCGTACCGGCCTGGTCTGGCTGGCGGTCGTCACCGTCGTCGCCTTGGCGGTCCTCCTGCTGGTGACGGTCCCGCAGTTGCGCCCCTGGCGCGCACGCGAAGCGCGAGCGCGGGCAGGCGCCCACGCCGCCGCCCCTGGCTCCGCGACTCCCGGCATTCCCAGCGGCCTGCCCGTTCCCGGCCCGGCCCCGGCTCCCGGCCTCTACTCCGCCCCGCCCGTCTCCGCGGGCCCGCCCTCATCCCCTTTCCCGCCCGCCCCGCAGATTCCGCCCGGCCCGCCGGGCCCGGCCGCGATCTCGGCTTGGACCGACGCAGCCGGCCACGGACGTTGGGCATCGGTGGATCAGGGAGCGGCCGGCTCCGGCTACGACCCGCCCGCGGCCGTGCCGGACGGGTTCGCGGCAGGCTCGAACCGTGCTACCGGCGCCTTTGAGGCGGGCGAGAACGCCGGAGGCTATCCCGCTGACGCGGTCACTGAGGCTCATGAGACGGACGAGCCTGCTGAGACCCGCGATGCGAGTGACCCCGCACCGCGCTGGTCCCTCGACGACCTCCCCGCGCCGCCGCGCTATCCGCGCCGCTAGCGCGTCCCCCAACGATCCACTCACCGCACATAACGGGGGGCCCGCGAACTGACCGCG
>JAICYD010000110.1 GCA_025934375.1 Streptosporangiaceae bacterium
ACCTCCGCACCCGGGTCACCCGCCCGCCCGATTTCCACGAGCGCTGGTCAGCCTGGCGGCGACGACGCCAGGCCGCCGCGCGCAAATCCCACTACGCCCGAAGACTCAAAGATCACAGGTCACCGTTGTAGTACTAGGAGCATAGCCCCGGGGAGGCATCATGTTCGAGGGTCTGGGTCGCGCGCTCTACCGCCGGCGGCGGCTGGTGCTGGCGATCGGCGTCCTTCTCGGGTGCGCGAGCTGTACGACGAGACCGGGGACAACACCGCGGCGGTCGCGGGCGGACTGCAGCGGACCGGCGGCCTGATCACCAGCCTGGCGCTGCTGCTGATCGTCGTCGTCGGGCTGTTTTCCGGCTCCGGGATCGTGTTCATCAAGCTGCTCGGCGTCGGCATGATCGTCGCCCTGGTGGTGGACGCCGCCGTGGTGCGGACGCTGCTCGTCCCGGCGACGATGCGGCTGCTCGGCCGGGCCAACTGGTGGGCGCCGGGCCCGCTGCGCCGCATGTACGCCCGCTACGGCATCAGGGAGGGCGAGGCGTTGACGCCGGTGCTAGAGTGAACTAAAGGTAGTCATGTGACTGCATAGCGTAGTTGGGACGGAAGGACCGGCATCCCTATCGACAATGGCCCGGGTTACCCATTTCCGAAAGTGAAAGTTACCGGGTCGTTATCAAGCCATGATTGGTCCCGTCTGAAAGACGGGACCAATTCCATTAGGGGAGGGCTTTAGTGGAACGGCACGGATACGAAAGCGGCGGACGACATTCTCGTCGCCGTGGCCGCGGCATGCCCGCGGGGCGCCGCCGCCCGCGCACGGGCCGCCTGCTCACCGGCGTCCTGACGGTAGCCGCCGCCGGGTCCCTGCTCGCCGCGTTCGCGATCGCCATGCGCCCGGCCGCCGCCGGCACCGCCGCCGGCACCGGTGCCGTGCCGCGGGGCGGGCCCGCGGTCACCGCGGCGTCCAGCACCGCCATCCGGTCGGCGCCCTCCGTCCCGCCCGCCAAGGTCTGCGATAACCACTCGGTGCTGTACGGCCCCAAGACCGCCCTCAAGGGCGCGATCACGGTCCCGGCCGGCGACAACGAGAACTTCGACTTCAGCCGGAGCGCCACCTACTGGTTCGCGCCGGGCACCCACACGATGGGCAGCGGCGAGTTCGCCCAGATCGACCCGGTCTCCGGCTCAACGTTCATCGGGGCGCCGGGGGCGGTCCTCAACGGGCGGCACAAGAACCACTACGCCTTCGGCGGGAGTGCCACCCACGTCACCATCGAGAACCTGGCGATCGAGTACTTCGGGTTCGACAGCGCCGACAATCAGCAGCAGGGCGTCGTCAACCACGACTCCGCGGCGTACTGGACCATCACGCACTCCTCGATCGCGGCCAACGCCGGCGCCGGGCTGATGATCGGCAGCCACAACGTCCTGTCGCACGACTGCATTAAGCAGAACGCGCAGTACGGCTTTAACGCCTACAGCGCCGCCGGCCCGGTCGACATCACGATCACGCACACCGAGATCGCGGGCAACGACACCTACGACTACGAGACCAGGCAGCCAGGCTGCGGGTGCAGCGGCGGCGGCAAGTTCTGGGCCGTCAACGGCGCCGTCGTCACGTCCAACTACGTGCACGACAACAAGAGCGTGGGCCTGTGGGCGGACACCAACAACCGCGGCTTCGAGTTCGAGGGCAACTACATCGCGAACAATGAGTCGTCCGGCATCATGTACGAGATCAGCTACAACGCGGTGATCGAGTGGAACACGTTCATCCGCAACGGCATCACCGGCGGCCCGAAGGACACCGGCTTCCCGACCAGCGCGATCTATATCTCCGAGTCCGGTTCCGACCCGCGGGTGGCGTCGGCGTACAACAACCGGTTCCTGATCGGGGCGAACGTCTTCACCGAGAACTGGGGCGGCGTGATCCTCTGGGAGAACGCCAACCGGTTCTGCGGGTCCCCGGACAATTCCAGCACTGGGGACTGCACCCTGGTCAACTCGGCCGCCACCACCTCGTCGTGCGCGAACCCCGACCTCATCCCGGTGGCCCCCTACATCAGCGACTGCCGGTGGAAGGTGCAGAACGTGATGGTCACCAACAACGCGTTCACCTTCAACCCCGCCACCGTCGGCAGGTCATGCGAGCAGAGCAAGAACACCTGCGGGTTCAACGGCATGTTCTCCGAGTACGGCAGCGACCCGTCCTGGAGCCCGTACATGGGCAACCTCGTCGCCGACAATTTGACCTACCACCAGAACAACCACTTCCAGTCCAACCGGTACTACGGTCCGTGGCAGTTCATGATCTGGGAGCAGGGCACCGTCGTGAGCTGGGACGGCTGGCGCGCCGGCCCGTACAAGGCGGACGCTGGCAGCGCCATGCGCAGTATCTGAGCGGCGGCAGGCGATACAGTAGCCGCAAGCCGCTGGACCAGGGAGAACAACTGTGACGGAGCACGCTGACATCGAGCCCGAGGTCCTCTCCACGGACCTGCCCGCCGGGGCCTACCTGCTGGACGTGCGCGAGGATGACGAATGGGCCGCCGGGCACGCGCCCGACGCCGTCCACCTACGGCTCGGCGAACTGGGCGCGCGGGCCGGCGAGATCCCCCAAGACCGCGAGGTCTACGTGATCTGCCGGTCCGGTGCCCGCTCGGCCTATGCCGTCCAGGCGCTGGCCGGGGGCGGGTGGTCCGCGGTCAACGTCAGCGATGGCATGACCGGCTGGGCGGTCGCCGGGAAGCCGATGGTGAGCGAGACCGGCGCCGAGCCGTTCGTCGCCTAGCATCGAAACCATGACGGACACGGTTTCCATCCGGGGGCTGCGGGTCTCGGCGGTCATCGGCGTGTACGCCTGGGAGCGCGAGATCGAGCAAGTCCTCACGTTCGGCGTGGACATGGCCGTCGACGTGGGCCGGGCGGCGGCCACCGATGACGTGGCCGACGCGGTCGATTACTCCAAGGTCGCGGCGACGGTCACCTCGGTTGTCCGCGATGGCCAGTTCCAGCTCATCGAGACCGCCGTCGAGCGCGTCGCCGAGCGCGTCCTGGCCGACTTCCCGGTCGGATGGGCCCGCGTCGAGGTGGCCAAGCCGATCGCCGCCGACGGCGGCACCGGGGCCTACACCGCTGTCATCAGCATCGAACGAGCCCGCGCCTTAAGGAACTATTTCCTGAAAAGTTAAGATAACAGGTCAAAGTCCCGCAATGATTAGTCCTGCCTTCTAGCGGACTATGCAGTAGCGGAGATTCGGATGGCTCAGGAGCGGGATACCGGCAGCAAGGTCAACCGCGTCCATCGCCATGGCCGCGGCCTTCTGGCGGCCGCGGCCGTCGGCTCGGTCGTGGTGCTGGCGGCGGCGTGCAGCAGCCCGCGTAGCAGTGGCAGCCTCAGCGGCAACGCCGGCTCTCCATCGTCGCAAGGCTCGAACCCGGTCGCGATTGGCAACGCCGGCCCGCAAGTCGTCGCCTCCGGGGTGGCCAGGCTTCCCAAGGGCGCCGCGGCGGGCAAGCGCTCTCCATCGGCCTCCAAGTCGCCCTCCTCCGCGCCGGCCCCGTTTACGCCGGATACCTCGGTACCCGCCTCGGCCCCGTCGTCACCACCCGCCAAGGTCTGCGGTAACCCCTCGGTCCTGGATGGCCCCGCGTCCGCTCCAGCGGGCGCGATCACGGTCCCGGCCGGCGACAACGAGAACTTCAACTTCAGCCGGAGCGCCACCTACTGGTTCGCGCCGGGCACCCACACGATGGGCAGCGGCGAGTTCGCCCAGATCGACCCGGTCTCCGGCTCGACGTTCATCGGCGCCCCGGGCGCGGTCTACGACGGTGCGCACAAGAACCACTACGCGTTCGGCGGCACCGCCGCCAACGTCACCATCAAGAACCTGACCATCCAGAACTTCGGCCTCAGCGCCGATGACAACGCCCAGCAGGGCGTCGTCAACCACGACCAGGCATCCTCGTGGACCATCACCCGCTCCACGATCACCGCCAACGCCGGCGCGGGGCTGATGATCGGCAGCCACAACGTGCTGTCCTACGATTGCGTCTCCGGCAACGCCCAGTACGGCTTCAACGCCTATAGCGCCACCGGCCCGGTCGACATCACGATCACGCACACCGAGATCGCGGGCAACGACAGCTTCGACTACGAGACCAAGCAGCCAGGCTGCGGGTGCAGCGGCGGCGGCAAGTTCTGGGCCGTCAACGGCGCCGTCGTCACGTCCAACTACGTGCACGACAACAAGAGCGTGGGCCTGTGGGCGGACACGAACAACCGCGGCTTCCAGTTCGAGGGCAACTACATCTCGGACAACCAGTCCTCCGGCATCATGTACGAGATCAGCTATAACGCGATCATCAAGTGGAACACGTTCGTCGGCAACGGGATCGAGGGCGGCCCGCAGAATCCGGGCTTCCCGACCAGCGCGATCTACGTCTCCGAGTCCGGGTCCGACCCGCGGGTGCCGACCGCCTACAGCAGCCAGTTCCTGATCTCCTCCAACGTCTTCACCAACAACTGGGGCGGCGTGATCCTCTGGGAGAACGCCAACCGGTTCTGCGGGTCGCCGGACAACTCCAGCAGCAGCGACTGCACGCTGGTCAACTCGGGCGCGACCACCACGTCGTGCGCGAACCACACGCTGATCAAGCAGCAGCCTTACGTCAACGACTGCCGGTGGAAGGTGCAGAACGTCCTGGTGACCGGCAACACCTTCAACTTCAGCCCGTCGGCGGTCCCGGGCTGCTCGTCCAACTCGGGCACCTGCGGGTACAACGGCCTGTTCTCCGAGTACGGCAGCGACCCGTCATGGAGCCCGTTCATGGCGGACATGGTCCCCAACAACATCGCCTACCACCAGAACAACCACTTCCAGGGCAACACCTACAACGGCCCCTGGAAGTTCATGATCTGGGAGCAGGGCACCATCCCCAGCTGGACGAAGTGGCGCTCCACCCCCTACAACGAGGACTCCGGCAGCAGCCTGAGCGCCTGACCCGGGTGGGGAATACTGGGTTCCATGGTGCGCATAGGAACCGTCGTATGGCACGTTCAGGACACCGCCCGGGCGACCGCGTTCTGGACGCGGGCTCTTGGCTACGTCCGGCGTGACGCCGAGTCCGACGTCCTCGTGCCGGGCGCGGGTACCGGCCCGGGCCTCGTCATGGAAGCCGCTGACCAGACCCACCTGGACCTCTACACCGACAGCCGGGCCGAGCAGCTCGCCGAGGTCGAGCGGCTGATCTCGCTGGGCGCGACGCGGGTCGAGTGGACTTACCCGGACGACGCCGACTTCATCGTCCTCGCCGACACCGAAGGCAACGTCTTCTGCGTTGTGAACAAGGGCGCCGACTAGCGAGCCGCCCGTGGGGCGAGCCCATCTGTCAGTTCTCATTAAACCTGTCGGACGGCCATGCCTGTGACCTGCGAACCGACAGATGCTGGTGGCGGGGATCCCGACGACTGCTTCTCATCTGACGTGTCGGTTTCCCTGAAGATTTGCTCTGTACCCCTCAACAGCTTACGGGCAGCGGGCGTTCCGTAAGGCCCTGTGCGTCAGCGCCGACCGGGTGGTGGCTTGGGGAGGCTGATGAGGACGTCGAGGTCGAGGTGCTCCTTGCACAGGTACTTGAGGTGGTCGCATTCCATGATCTCGATGCGGCCGTGGCGGGTGGCGAAGGCGTGGCCGTCCTTGGTGACCCACGAGGTCGTGACGACGACGCCCTTGGTCGCGTGGACGTCTTCCATGGTGCCGGCCAGGGCGCGGACTACCTCGATGCCGACTGCCTTGCGGGAGCGCTTGGCCTGGATGACGCACACGCCGCCGAACACGGGGGCCTCGCTGACCGCGACGGCGTCAATCCCGTCGTCCTTGATGTCCTGGGTCTTCCATGCCTTCATGCCCATGGCCTCGAAGAGCTGCTTGGCGAAGGTCTCGAACTCGAACGGGGACATGGCCAGCAGGTCGGGGCGGCTGTCCAGCCCGGCGATCACGTCCGCCCCGGCGACGAACTTGAACTGCGCGAGCAGCGACTCGAAGTTGACCATGGGCCGGACTGGCTCCAGGTCGTAGGGGTGCGGTGAGACGAGGGCGGTGAGCTCGCCCTTCAGGCACGCGACCGGGTCCAGTGCCGCGAGGACGAACGTCTCGAACTTCTCCCGCGGCGCTGTGACGTTGAGCAGCAGCGGCTGGGACGGTCGGCCGGTACCGGGATCTGTGCTGGACACCCAGCCGTAGAAGGTCACGCAGTCAACGACCGACGCCGGGGTGGAGATGAGAACCTCGTGGATCACGCGGAGAGCCACCCGGGCGATCAGGGCCGCGTAGCGCTCCTTGACCTCCTTCTCCGGACGGGCCAGGGAGTCGATCGCGTCGCGGGCCGCAACGTACTTGTAGCCGCGCTCGACCGGGATGACGGACTGCGGCGGCAGTTCCCACTCCACGACCACTTCCCGGGGTTCAGGACGGTAGATCGCCCGGCTCTGATGCGGGAAGTCCTCCGGATAGGCACTGCTGTCCAGGACGAGCGTGCAGAACCTGGCGACGGACTCCGAGTCCAAGGCCCGGAAGTCGCGCGCGAACTGGTCAATCCCCTCGTTGTGCTCTCGTGCCTCGCTGATCGTGGCACTGGCGGCAGCCTGGTGGGCCTCCTGCCGCCTGGCGAGTTGCTGTCGCCGCCGGGCCTCAGCGCCAGCGTGCTGCCGGCCGGCCTCCTCGAACGCGGCGCGGGCGTCCTGCTCTTCGCGCGCGTACCTGGCTGAGCCTGCCCTCCTCCGGAAGCCGCCGGGCGGCTCAGGAGCGAATTGCTCCCACAGCGGTGGGGGCAACGGCGTGCCAAGGTCACCGGGATCGAACGGAAGGTACGTCTCTGCCTGCTTGAGCGACCGGAAGGTGAGCAGCGGGCCAGTGCGGATCCCCGCGGCCAGGACCTCGTCAAGTTCTGTCACCTGGTTCTGCAGGGCATCCGACATCGCCTCGGCCTCGGCCTTGCGGCCCTCGACGTAGAGTCGCCTGGCCTCCTTCTCATCGGCAGCCGCGCGCCGCGCAGCCTCTCTCTCGGCCTTGACCCGCTCGCGCTTGGCGCGCTCTTGTGCTTGTCGCCGGGCACGGAAGTCCTGCTCTCGCAGACGCTGCTGCCGTGCCCTCTCCCGCTGGATCTCCGTCCACAGGCCGGTCTTGGCCACGCTAACCCCTGACGCCGTCTCTTCAGATCACATGCAAATTGTGACTAACTAGACGACATCTGTGAAGATGATGCTTTCGCATAGATCAACCGCATAGAGGCGTTGCCCCGCTCCGCGCTGAACGGGCAACGGCCTATGAGGTACGAGGGACGTCAGGTCTCCGTGAAGACGTCCTCTGCGAACTCGGTAACTCCCGCCGAGTGCAGGAGGGCTGATGCCGCCTCCGCGCCGGCCGATACAAGGCGGCTAGTCGGCCAGTCGGCCGGCATGTCCAGGCCGGCTATGACAGCGCGGGCCAGCGTCCGGGCGTCGGCGGTGCACGCGAGGTCCGCGTCGGCTGCGATGCCGTCTCCCTGGTCTCGAGCCACCTGCAAGGCGCTGCCGATCCAGTGTTGCGCCATCGCCCTAGCCGCGGACTCTAGGCGGGGGTCGTCGCCGGTGAGGCCAGGGAACTCGGCGGCCATGTCGCCTGCCGCGATAGGGGCGACTTGCGCGGCTAGAGAGAGCATGCGAGTGCGGACGACGTTGTCGTCGTCGTGGCGATGAATGATGATGCAGGCGTGCATCGCGGGCTCGACGAGGAGGTAGTGGGTGAGCGTGCGAGGTTCCGAGACGTACTTCTCCCGTCCCCGGTTTGGGTTCGCGTCGCTGCTGGTGAGCTTGGCGGCCAGGCCAGTGATGGCAAGCAGGTACCGGACAACCTCGTCAAGGCCTGAATCCTCGTCCAGCACCACATCCAGCGTCCCGTGCATGTCGTCATATGGATCGTCGGCATCCTCCGAGCCGTTGCCTTCAGTCGCCGCCAGGGCTGCGGCGAAGTCGTGTACACCCTCGTTGAGCCATGCGGGCGCAGGCCTCTCTGTGAGCGCCGCGTTCAAGGGGCCGGGACCAACCATGATCATGGTCGCGTGAAAGACCTGGTGGAAGGCAGTGACGTTCTCGGTGACCTGCTCTACCAGGAGGTCAGCGGCTGGGGTATCGAGAAGCTCTGGATGATGGATCGAGAGCCATATGAGGACAAGTGCTGTAGCGGCACACTCGACTTCGCCTGCGTCGTGCTCGGCTGACTCCTCCTCATCTTCTTCCTCCGTCTGGGCGAGGATCGAGATGGCCTCGTCGTCGCCAAGTGCGTCCAGGAACTGCCAGGGGCCGCTGAGGTCTCGGAGGGTGTCAGCCATGGTTGCCAGTGCCCGGAGTCCGGCCCAGAGCAGGATCTTCAGCTGGCGGTCACAACGATCTTCGCGCTCCGCCGGCGACTCGTCGTCAAGTCCCCGGTTCCAGAGGAGCTGGTGGTCCTCCATGAATCCCTCAACGAGGACGTGCCCGCGCATGTGATCCTCGTCCCAGCCATCGGTCTCGGATTCCGGCCCAGTTTCCCTGGCGCGTCGCAGCAGGTCCGCCGCAAGCTCGGGATCGCCTGCTCCCTGAACCACAAGGTTGGCGAAGGAGTCGGCATCGGACTCAAGGCGAGCAGCCTGGATGAGCAGGGTGCCAAGCGCGCTCGTCAGCTCGCTTCCCCAAGGGTCCTCTACCGAGCCAAGGACGATGTCGCGTGCCCGGTGGCTTTCGACTGGGTCCGTGGGATTCCACAGCGACCGGACCGCGCAGGCTAGGAGGTACCCAGACGCCATATCCTGAAGGTCATCGTCAAGGAGCTCCGCCAGGTGCCAGCGCGGGCGCTCCGAGTCACCCTCGTCTTCGTCGTCATCTACTGGCGGCAGCCAGTTCTCGCCGTCATAAGGCTTGTCGATCTTCGAGATCTTGACCTCATCGGGCGAGTACTCCAGCAGGCCGGGACTCCAGGTCGTCAGATGCTGCGCCAGGCTGGTGACCGCCACCGACGTCTGCATCAGGTCACCACCATCGAGCACTACCAAGATGAACGCTCCACCGGGGTAGCCGAAGACCCGGTAGTCGAGTATCGCGCCATCAGGCGAATCGTCATCTGGGGAGTCATCCGGAGCCTTGGCCGCCTCGTCCTCGTCCATGACGACCCGAGGGGCATCCCAGCCGGCCTCGATCGCGCTCGACACGGCATCCATCATCTGAGTCACGCCGTCGGCATCAGGCTCAGGACCAGAGATAGTGACCCGGCACAGGTACGGCATGACTCTCCCAGGCACATGGCGCCGACGAGTGTGGTTACGCGAAGGATACGGCAATACTCGCCACGTGATCGATGGTTCGCCATGGAATGTGTGGGTTCCCGCACGTCAGACTCGGCGCAGGACGCTGACGACCTTGCCGACGATGACCGCCTTGTCGGCCATGATCGGGGAGTACGCAGGGTTGTGGGGGATCAGCCAGACGTGCCCGTCGGCCCTCTTGAAGGTCTTGACGGTCGCCTCGGGTTCGCCGGTGGCCTCGTTCTCTAGCATCGCGGCGACGATGTCGCCGTTGGTGACGTCGGCCTCCTTCCGGACGACCACTAGGTCGCCGTCGGCGATCGCCGCGCCGATCATCGAGTCGCCGGCGACCTTGAGCGCGATGAGACCTTCTCCGCTGCCGACGAGCAGCCTTGGCAAGGGGATGACATCCTCGCGCAGCTCGTATGCGAGCACAGGGGTGCCCGCAGCGATCCGTCCCACCAAAGGGACATTGATGATGACATCCGGCAGTTCTGCAGTGCCCGTGTCGTCGTCATGCTGGCCGTGTGCCATAAGCACGGCGGTCCGGGGTCGCCCTGCCTCGCGGCTCAAGTAACCCTTCGCCTCCAGTACGGACAGTTGATGCGAGACGCTGGAGGTGCTGGTCAGTCCGACCGCATCGCCGATCTCCCGATAGCTGGGCGCGTAGCCCCTACTCCGCGTGACGTCCTCAATCACCTGGACGATCTTGCGGCGCATCGGGGAAAGACCCGGTCCCGCTGGACTGGCCTGCTCCCCGCCCTTCGCCTCCACGTGCTTCTTCTGTTCCCCCATGGAAGAACACGTTAGCAGTGCGACCGGCAGTGGCGAGTATTTACTCGATTATTTTATCGATTACTTGTCTTGTGCAGGACGGCAAGAGCCGCCGCTATCTGGCGCAGTGCCGCGCCTACCAGCCGTTGAGGGTGAACGTGGTTCCGCGCTCGACTGCGCTGATGATGGCGGCGGTGTAGCCGACGGTCTCGGGCGGGAGCTGGGCCGGGTCTGCCCACAGGAGTTCGGAGCACTTACCGGGCTCGGCGTTGACTGGCTCGCCGTCCCAGGCCGTGGGTTCGAACGCGAAGCCGACGCGGGCGTGGGTGGTGCCGGGGTGTCGCTCGTGGATGCTGAGGGCTAGGCGGAGGGCCGCAGCGTCGAGGCGTATGCCAGTTTCTTCCTTCGTCTCGCGGATCGCGGCGTGCAGGATGTTTTCGCCTTCCTCAAGGTGACCGCTGGGCAGGCAGAAGAGGCCAGTGGCGTAGACGTTTCCGGCGCGCCGCAGGAGAAGGATCTTTCCGTGACGCCGGAGGATCACATGGACATCGATGATGCTGCGATAGCGCTCGGGCATGCTGACACCTAACCAGGGAAAGGCTTACTGAATCTGCGGAGTTGGCGGGTGAGGGCTTGCAGGACGCCGCTGGGATTGCGGAGCAGGTCCGCGTGGCCGATGGTGATGGTCTTGTCGTCGGGAGCGGTGGCTTCGACGGCGCTGGTGAAGAGCGTCCAGGCTTCTCAGCTTCCAGCGGCCGACCGTGGGCTGTGAACTCGAAGTGGTTGCGACGCATCGAGTCGGCTGCCTCGTGCTGGTCGCGGAGGATGTGGATGTAGGTGGTCCTCGCTCCCCAGTGCTGCTCTAGCTGCGGGATGCGGAAGGAGTTGAAGGGGGACTTGACCAGGAGCAGGTCGCGGCTGAAGTGGGCCAGGTGGGCGCTGGCGGCGGCGTCGAGGATGGCGGGGCTCCCCGCTTCCGGCTGCGGGCCGATGTCGTAACAGTGGCCGCGGATGTGACGGTAGACGGGCATGGCGCGATGCCAGGTGTCCTCAGCCTCGCCGGGCATGACCAGGCCGGGGATGATGCGGGTCTTCTTGTTGTCCACCGCGAGGACTGCGGGCTCGCTGAGGCTGGTGAACGCGTGGCGTCCGGGGTGCCGAAGGTTCCGCACGGGCCAGGCCCAGCAGGAGGCCGTGGTGAAGTAGGCGAACCGGCCGGTGGCGGCGAGCAGGTTGTGCAGGTGGCTGGTTCCCGACCTCGGGGCGCCGACGATGACCACGATCGCGATGGGCTGCCGTCCGCCGGTGAAGCGCTCCCAGGAGTGAGGGGCCCGCTGGGCAAGGGCTGCGGTAATGTCTGCGCCTTGCGCCGCTGCGGTGCCGGCAGGGAAGGCGGGAAGGGAGCCGCTCTCCCGGATGCTGGACAGGCTGGCTCGGACGGCGTCCATGACCGGCGGTTCGGGCTGCCGTCCGGCGAGGTACTGCTCCTCCAGTCCCTCGGCTAGGGCGTACCAGCGCAGGTCGCTGCTGAGCCGGTAGGCGCGGGTGCGGAGCAGGGCCAGGTCGCGGCCCGTCTGGGCGGGGGCGGTCAGCTGGGCGCGTAGTTCTGTGCTGGCTTGGCTCATGGCTGCTGCCTGAGCTGCTGGAGGGTGGCACGGCCTGCGGCGGTGAGGCCGGGGTCGGCGTTCTCGTGGCCCCGGGCGAGCGCGGTCAGGGCATCAAGCGCGCCCAGGTGCCAGATGAGCTGGTCTTCGGCAGGGGTGAGGGGGCGCCCGTAGCCGTCGAGGAACGCGTCACGCAAGTCCGGCCGTCCGGGCCAGGTGCGGAACCGGAGGCGGACGAGGTCGCGGGCGGGCAGGTCGATCCGCGCGTGCTCGAAGTCGATGAGCGAGACCGCGCCGGACGGGCTGATGAGCCAGTTGCGCGGCTGGAAGTCCAGGTGGCACGGGCCGCCGCGCGGGATGGGCAGGCGGCTGAGGGCATCAAGGTGGGCCTCGATGATCCTGGCGTCGTCCGCTGACAGCAGGGGGGCGGCTCGGCTGGTCCAGCGCTCGGCCCGGTCATCGAGCCATCCGCGGAACCAGGCCAGGTCGGCTAGTGGCTCGGCGTCGTGGAGGCGGCGGAGCAATGCCCCGGCCTGCTGGTGTACCGAGGGCGTGAGGTCACTGTCGCGTGCGCTGCTGCCGGGCAGCGCTGCTGTGATGAGGATCATCGCCTGGCCGTCGACGGCGATGAGCGCGGGCGCGGACGGGCCGAGGGCGCTGGTCCAGGTGCGGTAGGCGTGGACCTCCCGGTCGTGCAGGGGCTTGCTCAGGTGCTGCTTGACCACGAGCTCCTCGCCGGATGCGGTGGCGACCCGCACGACGGCCTCCGCGAGGACCGCAGTCACGTCACACGGGCCAAGCAGCCGGGTAGCGGCCTCCCGGAGGATTTCGGGGGCGGTCACTGGTGGCCTGCCAGGTGCTGGGTGTCGTTGTGGGCGGCGAGGATCCACAGTTCCTGGCCGAGGCGGTTGCGGTGCATGTGCCAGTGAGTGAGGGCCGCGTGGCTGGTCTCGAAGCCGATCCGGGTGCAGAATCCGGGAGCGAGGCCGAGGAAGAGCATGGCGGCGGCGTCGGTGGTCTCACCGTGCCCGGCGACCAGGATCCGCTGTCCCTGGTGACGCTGCACGACTGCGGCGAGGGCGGCGCTGGCGCGGGCCAGGTACTGGTTCCATGTTTCCGAGCCCGGTGCGTAAGGACGGTCGGGGGCGGAGTGCGGGGGCCCGCCGAAGGCGGCCTTGATCTCGTCCCACGGCCGCCCGTCCGCGTCACCGTGGTCGGGTCCGGAGAGGTCAGGCTCGACGGCGACGGGGAGCCCGAGCCTGCCGGACAGGATTGCCGCTGATTCCTGGGTGCGGCGACGGGAGGTCGCGTACAGCACGTCGCAGGGCTCCCCGGCGTGCAGGCGTTCGGCGAGCAACTCGACCTGGCGCCGCCCGCGGCCGGTCAGGCCGGTGCATGCGCGGTCGCCGCCCGCGACGCGGGCGACGTTGCAGTGGGCCTCGCCGTGGCGGGTGAGGATGAGGGTGGTGATCACGGCCATGAGATTCCTTCCGGATGGGCTGTTGGCCGGGCCTGGTCCCAGTGGCAGGGGTAACGGCCGCCGGTGGCGTACCGGCTAGTGAGGACATGGTGGACTTCAGCCCAGGTCATCAGCTCCTCCCACGTGACGCCAGGCAGGGTCGCAGATTGCCGGGTAGCAGCGGAGTTGTAGGCTTCCAGCGCGGCGGCGATGTCCCCGGCGGGGATGGGGCCGTGCGTCATGGCGAGGGTGATGACGAGCTTGGCGAGGTCGTAGCCGAAGGGCGCGAGGGTCAGGTCGTCGAAGTCGATCGCCACTATCTCGCTGGCCGGGGTGATGAGGAAGTTCCTCGGGTTGGCGTCCTTGTAGAACGCCGCCGGGCCGTCTGTTTCCGTGATCAGCCGCCGCGCCTCTCCCGCGGTGAGCCACGTGCCAGGAGCACTACCCGCCTCCAGTTCCCGGGCGACGGCATCGGCGCGACTGCCAGGGAAGCCGGGCAGGGTGTAGCCCGCCAGTGTGCGGTACGGCTTGTCCAGCCGGGCTTGGCGCAGTTCGCTGGCATGCGCGGCACCATGCGCGGCACCGAGGTGTGCTGCAACTGCGGTCAGGTCTGCGGGCAGGACATGGCGGCCCGTGATGTGCCCGAAGCGAAGCTGGCCCGCGCCCTCGCCCGGGATCAACGGCGGCAGGCGGACATGAGGCTCCAGGCCCGCGAGCCATGCGTAGTTGAACAGGGCACGCTGCCGGGCCAGCGGGTCCGGGTAGAGCTTGACGTAGAAGATGCTCACCGTGCCGCCTTGAGGTGTCCGGTCAGGTAGGTGACGACGGAGGTCGTCGTGACCGGCTGGTCTGGCAGCCGCTGGCGCAGTGCCCCGGCTAGCGCGACGTGGTCTTCCGCGAGTCCCGGCGGCAGGACGTACTTGGGTGACGTGGCTAGGTACTCTGCGGCTTCGGCGAGTCCGGGGAAGGTGAACACGTGAGTGTCGTGGGTCACCGTACAGGCGCCGAGACTGCTGACCGCAAGATCCTCGATGTTGCCGGTGTGCGCAGCCTCGTACAGGCTAGGCCTGCCCGGGGCGGCTGAGTCAAGGCCGGAGGCGGCGATGAGCTCGTCGAGCTCGCGGTAGCTGCTGGCGGACTTGACCGCGAGGATCGCTGTCCCGCCGGGTGCCAGGCAGCGGGCCATCTCCGCGATGACCCGCTGCGGCGTCGTGGAGTGGTAGAGGCAGAACGCGGCGACGGCCAGGTTGCACGCCTCGTCCCGGAACGGCAGATGGTGGAAGTCCGCGCGGGCCGCCCCTGCCCTGCTGCCGTCGGGCAGCCGGCTCTTGGCGGTGGCGACCAGCGCGGACGACAGGTCGATGGCGATGATCCGGGCCTGCGGGAGCCGCGCGGCGAGGACGGCGGTGCTGGTCCCGCGTCCGCACCCCACGTCCGCAATGACGCCGGTGGCTGTCCCGGAAGCTTCTACGGCGAGGTCGGCGATCACCTCGGCGGCGTGCCGTCCGCTGACCCGTGCCCGGTGCAGGGCGCTGGTGCGCCGTCCGATGCGGTCGGGCGTCACGTAGAGCGCGTCCTGGACCTGCGCCGGGTCGGTGAAAGGGCTACGGGCGGTCCTCATGGCTGGCGACCACCTGCGCTGACGGCGAGGCCGGGCTGGTCACGGTGGCCAGGTAGCGGCTGGCGGCGCGGCGGCTGCGCAGGATGACAACCTCGGCCTCCCCGGCGTGCTCGGCGATCAGCGTCCGGACGCGCGGGGCCATCGTGCGCCGGTAGCCGAGGATGTAGCGGACGAAGTCCCAGGTGATCCGGTCGTAGACGCCGATGGCCTGGTGCTGGCCGCCGCCGTGCCGGAACCGTCGTTGCGCGATGCCCCACAGGCAAGCCCAGCCGGGCAGGTCCAGGAAGATTACCGTGTCGGCGGCCTGGAGCCGGATGGGCAGGCTGGAAGCATAGTTCCCGTCGATGACCCAGCGGGGCGCGGTGACGAGGTCCCGCTGCAGCGCGGCGAACTTCTCCTTGTCCAGGGGCTTCCAGTCGGCGTCGTAGTACAGGCCGTCCAGGTGCACTGGCGTGATGCCGAGGGCGGTCCCGAGTGAGCGGGCGAGATGGGACTTGCCGCTGCCCCCGCAGCCCATGATGGCGATCCTGTCCACAGCCCACGACCCTAGCGAGCCAGCGCCGGGCGCGGGGGCGGACACGCGGAACTGTCATCGGTGAGCCTTTTCGAGGACGTGGTCGATGGTGGCGAGCTGGCGCGACAGCCGGAAGATGCCGAGCATCGCGACGCAGCCGGCGATCAGGGCCGCGTGGTGGCCGGTTCCGGCGATCCGCTGCAGGCCGGTGATGAGGGCGGCTACCTCCTCACCGGTAGCGGCGTGCAGCTCCACCGGCGTGAACGCCTCGGCGAAGGGAAGCGCGGCGGGAGTAATGGGCAGGCAGCCGGCCAGCACGGCCTCGGGAAGCCGCTGGGTCATCTGCCCGACGCGGGCGTACCGGCCGGGCAGCAGCAGGACCGTGGCCAGCGCCGACTCGTGCAACCGGCGGACTTCGGGGAACGGGCAGCGGCCGGTGAAGGTCACGTGCGGCCAAGTGCCGGTGCGGGTCCACTTCCCGGCCACCCGGTGGGGGAACCGCGCGGCGGCGGGCGCGAAGAACTCGGCGAACGCCTCGTCGCGGTCGTACTGGTTCCCCGCGTACGCCAGCGGCAGCGGCCGGGGCAGCTTCGCCAGCGCAGCCGGGTCGGCTTCGTCCAGGGCCGCGTCGGCGACCGGGAACAGCAGGCTCTCCGCGCCGGGTCCGGGCCGCAGTGCCGCCTCGCAGACCTTCACGTTCGGCCGTGACCGTAGCGGCGAGCTGGCCGGCATCTGCAGGTCCTTGTCCCACACGATCGTCGGGGTCCCGTGCCTGGTGTAGTGGGTGATGAGCTCGTCCTGGCGGTGCAGGTCGCAGGTGTGGCCGGGGCTTCCGCAGGGAGTGGTCGAGCGGCCGGGGACGGGCCAGCGCCATTCCAGGAACAGCGCGTCGATGGCGGGCAGCCCGTCGTCCCAGGAGTACCGGTCGCGCAGGTCGTGGCTGGCCTCGTGCAGGTCACGGTTGGCCTGGAGGAACATGACCTCATGCCCGAGAGAGGTCAGGCCGTCGATGAGGGGACGGCGGTGGCTGCGACCGCCGTCGGGGGTGTCGGTGATGCCGGGGCCGAGGAACCCCCAGAAGCTGTAGCCGATCCTCACTTTGCCACCCACCAGCCGCCGTCGAGCATCAGGCCGTCCAGCCCGCTGGAGGCCAGGCAGTCGATGGCCATCTGCGGGGTGCCGCTGATGGGCATGCCCTTGACGTTCAGCGAGGTGTTGATCAGCACTGGAACCCCGGTCAGCTCCGCGAACCGGGTGAGGACGTCCGCCAGGAACGGGTTACCCTCACGGGCCAGGGTCTGGACCCGGGCGGTCCCGTTGACGTGCACGACCGCCGGAACCTTCTCCCTGGCCAGGGCGGTGACAGGCACGGCGATCGCCATGAACGGGCTGGACTGCCCCAGCCGGAAGTAATCCGCCGCGTGCTCCGCGAGGACGACCGGGGCGAAGGGACGGAACGGCTCGCGGAACTTGACGGCCGCGTTCAGCCGCCCGGCGACGTCCGTGAAGAGCGGGGAGGCAAGGATCGACCGGTTGCCCAGCGCCCGTGGCCCGGCCTCCAGCCTGCCCTGGAACAGCCCCGCGATCTTCCCCGCCGCGAGCTGCTCAGCCAGGAAACGGGCCGGGTCGCCGACCTGACGAGCGGCCAGCCCCGGCGCGGGCTCCGCCGCCGGGATGAAGCCTGGGTAGGCGGGACCCAGGTAGCACGAGCGGACCAGGTCACCAGGGACGGCCCCGGCGACATCGCGGCAGGCGGCCAGCGCCGCGCCGATCGGGGTGCCGGAGTCACCGGGCGCGGGCGGAACATAGACCTCATCCCACTGCCCGCCGTCCAGGATCTTGCCGACGCCGACGCAGTTCATCGCGACGCCGCCACCCAGGCACAGCCGGCGTGCCCCGGTGACCGCCTTCGCCCGGCGGGCAAGGTGGACCATGACCTGCTCGGTGCGTTCCTGCAGGGCCCCGCGAGGTCCGCGTGGACGGGGCGGACCTCCTCGCCGGGATCGCGTGGCGGGCACGTGGCAGCGGTGAAGGCGGCAGAGACCCGGGGCCAGCCGTGGCGCAGCACCCGCAGTGGGAGCAGGGCAGGATCGAGAGCGAACCCGTCCGGCGTCAGCGGGATCGCGCGGGCGAGCAGGCCGCGGAACCGGGCGGGATCACCAGTGGCGGCCAGCGCCATGACGGTGCCCTCCTCATCGCCGCGCCGCCAGCCCAGGTGCACGGTGACCGCCCCGTAGGCGTAGCCGAGGGACGCCGGGTCGCTGACAGCCTCCCGGATCCGGTACCGGATGCCGCCGTCAGGATCAGCTAGGCCGGCCCCGATGGAGGTCGTACAGGTCTCGCCGAGGCTGTCGATGATGAGGACCGCCGCGTCACTGAACCCCGACGCGGCGAACGCGTACAGGCCGTGTGCGACGTGATGCTGCACTGGCCGCAGCCGCGCGTTCGGGAACAGGCCCCGCAGCGTCGCCATGCGCTGCCGGTACCGGTGGTGGATGACGGCGAGGCTGGCGGCGCGGGGCAGGGCCCGCGAGCGGGTCGCGGGTCGCAGCAGGTAGCCGGGGGTCCTGGCAAGGCCCGCCAGGTATCGGTGGCCGGCGAAGTTGTAGGCGACAGTGCCGATGTCGGCGGCGTCCAGGCCGGCATCCTCCAGAAGCCACTGGACGGCGGCAGCGGGGTACTCGCGGGTGTGCTTGACGCCGGACAGCCGCTCCTCCTCGGCCATCCCTGCCAGCTGCCCGCCGGTGAGGAGAGCGGCGGCGGAGTCGTGGGTGAAGGAGCACAGGCCGAGCACGTTCGACGGGCGGTTCGCGGTCCTCACCGGTCGGCCTCCCCGGCGAGGTGGCGTGCCTGGCGGTTCTGGCCGGCCCGCTGGTACCAGCGGCGCAGCGCGGCAGCGAGCGGGCCATCATGGGTGGCCGCGATCGTATCGGCCGCCTCCCGGTCCCCGGCCTTGCGCACCCGGTAGGAGGCCAGCACGCACGCCAGCTCCGACAGTCCCTGCCCAGGGACCGGCGCCCCAGCGATGACCTGGGCAAGCGTCCCGTCCAACTCGTCCCACGGGATGGCCAGCGAGTTCATCCGCACGCCGGCATTGGTGCCTGCGGGGACCTGCCGGGCACTGGGGATGTCGCGGGCGTACAGGTGCAGCGAGTCGATGTTCAGCCGGTAGTGTCCCAGGCCGGCGCCGAGCCATCCGGCGAGGAGCTCCTGCAGCATCGTGGCGGCGAAGATGTCGTAGCAAAACCCGAGCCACAGGTCCTGGCTGCGCATCGAGGTGTGCATGTGCAGCAGGCCGTCGCGCACGAAGAACCGGTACCCCAGCGTGCACGGGACGTCCTTATGGCCCAGCTTGTCAGCCTCTGGGTCGTACAGCTGGATGACCGCCCGCCTGCTACCTGGATCGGCTTCGAGGACCCGCCTGGCGTGGGCGAGCTGGTCGGTGGTGCCGTGCCAGCGGCGCAGCCTCGGCCCGTAGGCCCCCATCAGGCGGCCGTCATCGGCGTACTCGGCGAGGCGCTCGTTGTACTGGTAGATCCACGGGCCATCCGACCCCGACAAGATCCACAGCGACTCGGCGACGGCGAATGCCGGGTTGATCACCCGCACCGGGGGCACGTCCACCAGGCGGCGACGCGGGTCGGTCAGCGTCAGCGACGCGCCGAGAACCTCCGTGGTCGCCAGGCCGCGCGGCGCGGCCGGCTGCCCCGAGGCCAGGACCGCGTGGCAGGCCTCGGCGAACAGCTCGCTGGCCGAGCCAGCGGCCAGGGTGAGCGTCATGCGGTCGCCTCCGTCAGCGCCACGGCCGCCTGGTCGTCCTTGGCGGCCAGCCACTCCCACTGCCCGCGCAGCCCCTCCTCCAGCTCCACTGCGGGCTGGTAGCCGAGCAGCTCGCTCGCCTTCGCCAGGTCGGCGGTGGTGGCTTCGACGTCGCCCGGCTGGGCGACCCTCCGCTGCGCCGGAATGTCGGTGCCCGCCAACCGCGCGATGGCCCTGCGCGCGTCCGACAGCGGCACGCTGCGGCCCGAGGCGACGTTGACGACCTCTGCCCGCACGTCCGCCGTGGCGGCGGCGATCGTGGCGGCCACCGCGTCCGAGACGTAGGTGAAGTCGCGGCGCTGCGCTCCCGTCCCGTACAGCGACATCGCCCGCCCTGACAGGGCGGCGCGCATGAGGCGGCTGAACGCCATGTCGGGCCGCTGCCGGGGGCCGTAGACGGTGAAGTACCGCAGTGCGACCACGCTGGTGGCCGCGCCCCGCTGGCTGGCGTAGGCCAGGCACAGCCGCTCGGCCGCCAGCTTCGACACCCCGTACGGCGATAGCGGCAGAGGCGGGTCATCCTCCCGCGATGGCTTCCCGGTCCCCGGCCCGTAGGCGCTGGACGACGACGCGAACACCAGCCTCGGCACGTCGGTCGCCGCGCATGCCTCAAGCAGCCGCTGAGTGCCCAGCACGTTGCAGGACAGGTAGTCGCCGAACCGGTCTCCCCACGACCTGCGCACGCCCGCCAGGGCGGCCAGGTGGAACACGGCCTGAACGCCCTCGCAGAAGATCGCCAGGTCGCCGCCCGTGACGTCCGCCGCCACGAAATGGAAGCGGGGATCGCCGCCGACGGCCGCCAGGTTCTCGGCGGCCACCGGGTCGCTGGCCGGGGACCTGCTGTCCAGGCCGGTCACGGACCAGCCCTGGCGCAGGAGCCCGGCCGCGAGGTGCGAGCCGATGAACCCGGCCACGCCGGTAATCAGTGCCCGTTCCATGTCACCTCCAGTGGTGCTCGCGGGCGGTCCTCGTGACCGCCCGCCGGGTTAGCGGCCGAAGGGAATCTGGAGTTCGCACCAGGTCACCTTTCCGGCCGGGATCGTTGTCGGGTACCAGCCCCAGGCCGAGCCGAGCACGGCGATCAGGAACAGCCCCCGGCCGCTCTCCCCCGTCTAGCGGCGGGACATCGTCTTCCAGGTCGCTGGGCACCGGTGGGCACGGGCTGCCATCCCACGCCTCGATCGTCAGCACGGACTCGCTGGCGGCCAGTGCGAGCGAGACCGGCTGGCCGCTCCCGCAGGCCCAGGCACCCTGCAGCCCGTTGGTGATCAGCTCGGAGACGAGCAGCTCCGCCGTCTGGGCGTCGTCGGCGGGAACAGGCCACTTGCGGAGCGTCCGGCGGGCATGACGGCGGGCATCCGCGACGGCCGAGGGAAGCAAGCCCAGCTCAGCCGAGCTGTGCCAGGGCATCCCCGCGGTCCACGCCTGCGGGTGCCTCGCGCTGGGCGGCGCCAGGGACAAGCCCCGGCCAGGCGGAAGCCCTGCTTGCGCGGTCATCCTGATCTCCAGGAGGTGATCGTGGTGGCCGCCGCGCCCTGGGGATGGCTAACGTGGGGTGCGTGGCCGATGAGGATGAGGAGTTCGCCCGCCCGCGGACGGCGGCAGGCGTGCTGTACTTTGACGGCGCGGCCAGGGTCATGCTGGTGAACCCGACCTACAAGCCCGGCTGGGAGATCCCCGGCGGCTACGTGAAGCCCGGCGAGAGTCCCGCGGCAGCGGCGCTGCGGGAGGTCACCGAGGAACTCGGGATTGCCCTGCCGGTTGGCGCGCTCCTGGTCGCAGACTGGGCGCCTGCGGCGGCCGAGGGCGACAAGCTGCTGTTCGTCTTCGACGGCGGCATGCTGTCCCCGCGGCAGGCAGATGCGATCCGCGTAGACGGCACCGAGATCAGCGAGTTCGAGTTCCGCGCACGCCAGGACCTCGACGGCCTGCTCATCCCGCGCCTCGCCCGCCGGGTCCGCGCGGCGATCGACGCCCGCGCGGCGGGCCAGGCTGTGTACCTGGAGCACGGATCGGCACGCTCGGCCGACGGCTGACGGGCAATCGGTGAACATGCCATCAGGTCACCACCGCGCAGCGATCGTGGACAGGATCCACGGTGGTCAGGAAGGTCAGCTCCCGGTCAGAATGGTCAACTTCGCCGGGACGCGGCCTTTAAGGCGATAAGGCCCGCCCCGGTAGGGCACCATGAGCGTGAGCAGGCAGGCACCCTGCGGGAGGTGTGATGAGCGCGTTCACGGGACCCGGGCTGCTGCGCGAGTGCCTGGACCGGCTGGAATGGGCGCCAGAGCGGCTGGCCAGGGAGATCAACAAGACCGCCGGCAAGCAGGTCGTCAGCCCCAAGGCCCCTTACCACTGGCTCCAGGGCGGCACCCCGAGAGGCGCCCTGCCCGAGCTAGCCGCCCTCACGCTGAGCCGCGCGCTCGGCGAGCACGTCACCGCCTGGCAGCTCTGGCCCGGCAGCCGCACCCAGGCACCCGCGATCTCCGCCCACTCCGGGCTCAGCCTCCCCTGGACCGCCGACGGCGCCTGCCGCTGCGCGGACCTCATCAGCAGGCCCACGGCATCCATCCTGCTCCCGGTGCCCGGCGCGATGACGGTCGCCCCGGTGGTCGACTGGTTCACCGCCCCCGCCCTGACGCCTCCCTCCCGGGACAATGGCGGCAACGTGGTCACCAGCGAGATGGTGACCGTGCTCGCCGACCGGGTCCGCCAGTTGCGGCACCTTGACGATGCCCAGGGCGGGCCGATGCTGCTGGACTGGGTGAAGCAGGACATGCGGTGGGCCGCCAGCCTGGCCAGCAGCGCCTCATACGGCCAGGAGACCGGGGCAGCGCTCTTCCGCGTGCTGGCGGAACTGGCCCAGCTCGGAGGATGGATTTCCACCGACCTAGGCCAGCAGGCGCTCGGCCAGCGGTTCCTGCAAGCCGCCCTCCGGTTCGCCCACGCCGCGGGAGACACCGAGCTCGCGACCGCGATCGTCTCCTGCCTCAGCTACCTCGCCCTGTGGATGGACTCACCCGCCGACGCCGTCAGGCTCATCCGGATGGCCCGCCAGCGGGCCGCCGGGCACGCCAGCCCCGTCGCCATGGCGCTGCTCGCCAGCCGCGAGGCCCGCGCCCGCGCCTCCAGCGGCTCCGGATCCGAGTGCGCCCAGGCGCTCGACGATGCTGCCAGCCTCCTCGACGCCCAGGCCACATCCCCGGTGCCGCCGCCACCGTGGGCGTACTGGATCACCGAGGCCGTCCTGGTCGCGGACTCTGGCCGATCCTGGCTCGAAGCGGGGCAGCCAGCGCGGGCCATCCCGCTCCTGCAATACGGACTGCGCCTGTTCGGGGACAGCCAGCCGCGCAACCGCCTGCTGCACGGGGTCTCCCTCGCCCAGGCGATGCTGCTCACCGGGCAGACCGACGGCGCTGTCCAGGCAGCCGGCCATGCGCTGGCGCTGGCAGCCGGGCGTGACTCCGACCGGGTCCGCAGCCGCCTCGCCGAGCTCCGCACCGCCCTGGTGGCGTCAGGCGGACGCGGTGCCATTGATGCCGCCGGCAGGATCTCGGACCGCATTCACGCGTAGCCTGGTGACTCAGGAGATCACCCACACGGCATGAGGAGCGCCCGATTCATGCGGCTGGCCACCAACGTCCCGCTTGCCTCGCTGACCACGCTGCGCCTCGGCGGCCCCCTACGGGAACTGGCCATCCTCGACGACCCGGCAGACTTCCCGGAGCTGGTTGCCATCGCAGGACGTTCCGGCAGGATCCCGCGGGTGATCGGGGAAGGCAGCAACGTTCTGGCCGCCGACGACGGCTACCCTGGCCTCGTCGTCCGCATGGCCACCACGGGCGTCCGCCTGGACCGCAGCGCCGATCGCGAGCGCGTCCTGGTCACCGTCCAGGCTGGCCACGAGCTGGATGCCCTGGTCAGTGAGATGGTCGCCGAGGGCCTGTCCGGGATCGAGTGCCTGACCGGCATCCCGGGAACCACCGGGGCGACCCCGGTCCAGAACGTCGGCGCCTACGGCCAGGAAGTCACCGACACCCTCGCCAGCGTCCGCGCCTGGGACTGGGCCGCCGGCCGCGAGGTTGAGATGCCCCCTGCGGAGTGCGGCCTCGGCCACCGCACCAGCATCTTCAAGTACTCCCAGCGCTGGACCATCCTGTCCGTCACCCTTGCCCTCACCCCGGGCAAGCTTGGCCCGCCCCTGACCTACCGGGCGGTAGCCGAGACAGCCGGAGTCCCTATCGGCGAGCAGGTCCTCATGGAGGACACCGTCGCCGCGGTCCGGCACGTACGAGCGCGGAAAGGCATGATCCTCGACCCCCGCGACCGCGACGGCCGCACGGCTGGGAGCGTCTTCCTCAGCCCTGTCGTCTCTCCGGGTGATGCCGCCCGCCTGCGTGCCGAGGGCGCGCCGGTCAACGAATTCCCCGACGGCGCGACCCGCGTCAGCGCCAGCTGGCTCATGAGCGCGGCGGGATTCGCCCTGGGCCAGCAGCTAGCCCCCGGTGCCCGCATCTCCACCAGGCACTTCACCCTCGTCGCCGACGACGGTGCAACCGCCGCCTCCTTCGCCGACGCGACCGCCATCGTGGCCGAGCGAGTCCGGAAAGCCACCGGCATCACCCTCACGGCAGAGCCTGACCTGCTGGGGGACGTCCCTGCTTACATGCGGCTAACCGGTCCATCAGCCCAATAGGCTGATCACTGCCGAGAGGCCCAGTTCCAGCGTCGCATCCTGCTGACGTCCGCGATCGGTAGCCTGCTGCTTGTGGGACATGGACTGGTTTCAGCGCGCGAGGCGGCGGGAGTCCTGCGTGCCTCGATCGCGGGTAGTCACAAGCTCAATGCCGTTGCAGCTATCCGGATTCCGACCGCCGAAGGCGCGTTCCCCGAAGACATACTGCTGCGCCCGCCGCCAGTCGTGGTCGATGCGAACATCCTGAGGAACGACATACGGCGAGCGTGCCGTACGGGGCGCACGGTGCTGATCACAGCCGCGAACGCTGGGCTGATCCGCCTGTTCTGCGCCGAGCATGTCCACGATGAAGTATTCGAGCACAGTGGAGACTGGACGGCCAAGGGCAAGGTAACCCAGGAGGCGTTCCTCCACATGTGGATGACGGACTACCTGCCGGTGATCCGCGTCGTCTCCATCGGGAAGGAACACCAAGCGTGGCTAGACCCGGCCGAGCGGAGCCGGATTCAGGATCTTGACCAGCCAGAACCCATCGGGGATCCTGACGACGTGCCCTCTGCGGTGCTCTCGCTGCTGCTGGGCGCGTTCTTCCTCTCTGAGGACCATAAGCCTCTGCGCGCGGTCTACGGCGACGCGGATCTGTCCCGTCACACAGAGTGGGTAAGGATCCTGAAAGCCGCTGGCGATGCCGGCGAGCTCAGCAAATCCTTCACGCTCGCCGGGAACCTAGCCGCGATGGCCGGGCAGGGACTTCTCAGTGGCGCCCGAAAGGCTGCTGCGGCTACTAGCCCATGGTTCCTTGCGGCGGTCGGCCTCGGGACCGCCTGGTGGCTCCTGAGCCGTCCGGATAGCGTTAAACGACAGATCGCTTCCGGTGCCGGTTCTGTTCTATC
>JAICYD010000158.1 GCA_025934375.1 Streptosporangiaceae bacterium
AAAGGGGAGACTCCGTCCCCCCTTTCACCCCCCTGGCCCTGACGGCGCACAACCCGCGCCCCCAGGGGAGGCGCTGGTCCCGCTGGCCGGGCGCGAGCGGATGCTGCAATGGTGGGAGATCGGCGCGGTCTTCGCCGTGTCGCTCGGCGCGAGCGGCGTGTACGCCCTGGTGTCGTTCATCGGGTCGCTGACCGCGCACCAGTCGCTCAGCTCCCAGCATGTCATCATCAACGGAACTCAGGCGCCTGGCCGCCCGCTGCTTGACTTGTTCTTGCAGCTGGTGTCGCTGGGCAGCGGCGTCGCGCCGGTCCTGCTCGTGTTCTACCTCCTCGCCCGCAACGGCGAGAGCTCCGCGTCGATCGGCGTGGACCGGTCCCAGCCGGGTCGTGACCTCCTGCGCGGTGCCGGGCTGGCCGCGCTGATCGGCGGCAGCGGGCTGGGCCTTTACCTGATCGCCTACAACATGGGCATCAGCCTCAACGTCGTCGCGGAGAGCCTCCCGGCCGTCTGGTGGCGGATCCCGGTGCTCCTGCTCGATGCCCTGCAGAACGGCGTCCTGGAGGAGGTCCTGGTCATCGGGTACCTGCTGACCAGGCTGCGGCGGCTCGGCATCTCCCCGGCGTGGGCGGTGACCATGGCCGCGGCCCTGCGCGGCTCGTACCACTTGTACCAAGGCTTCGGCGGCTTCGCCGGAAACGCGGTCATGGGCCTGCTATTCGGGGTCTTGTTCCTGCGCTGGCGCCGGGCAATGCCGATGATCATCGCGCACACGCTAATCGACGCCGTCGCTTTCATCGGTTACGCGCTGCTGGCCGGCCACGTCTCCTGGCTCCCCTGAGCGGTTCGCCCGGCAACCCCGCTGAGCAGGCACGGCGTCGCGGCTTGACGTTCAGTAGTCGCCTCGTTATCGTGACCTGGAAATCACGTTATGATTAGATGAGAAGAACTAATTGGCTACTCATTCGCCTTCCGTGCCATCCCGCGCCAGCGGGGCACCGGGAGCCTCCGGGGGACACGATCCCGCCCGGAGCGGCTCCGCCCGGAGCGGCCCCGCCCGAGAGAGCACAGCCCGAGAGAGCACAGCCCGGAGCGGGACAGCCAGGAATGACCCCTCCCGGGGCTACCCCGCGTCGCGCGGGTCAGCCGCGGTGTCAGCCCGCAGGCCAGCCAAGGCGCCAGAGGCCAAGGGGCCGCCGCCGAAGGGGAATAGCCCCGCGGCCGCGCCGGGGGCAGAGGGGGCGCGGCGGGTCCTCGCCGTCTTGCAGGCCTTCACCCCAGGTCAGCACACGCTGACCGCGCGGGATCTCGCCGAGCGCACGGGGATCCCGCTGCCGAGCATGTACCGGTACATCGCGCTGCTGCGGGAGACGGGGCTGCTCATCGGCGATGATCACGGCTGTTATCACCTGTCCGCGCGCCTTATATCCCTTGCCCGCGCGGCCGGGGCGGCCGAGTCAATCATTGAGTTCGCTGACCCCGTCATGCGCGACCTGGCGGCGGAGTGCGGCGAGACGGTCATCCTGGTGCGCCTGATCGCCCGGACCCCGGTATGCGTGCACCGGGTCGAGTCCACCCATCACCTGCGGGCCACCTTCGAGCCCGGCCAGCAGCTTCCGCTGGAGCGCGGCGCGACCGCCAAGGTGCTCCTGGCCGGGCTTTCCCCGCAAGTTCGCCGTGAGTACCTGGCGGACTTCACGCAGGCCAACCCCGAGGCGGCGGCTCGCCTCGACGAAGCGGTCCGGCAGGCCGCCGAGGCCGGCTGGGCGATCAGCGAGCAGGAGATCGACCGGGGCGTCTGGGCGGCGTCCGCCTCGGTCACCGATGGCGGGTCCGTCATCGCCGCCCTCACGGTCCCCTCCCCGCTCGTCCGCTCGCCGGTGCAGGCCCAAGCGCGCCTGCTCGGGCAGGTCCGCGCCGCCGCAGCGCGGCTCAGCGGCATGATCACGGACGCGCACCGCTGATAGTCGGCTCGCGCTCGCTGCCGCTATCCTGCCGCCATGCGGGACTTCGCACGGGAATCAGCCGGGTTTACAGCTAGCACGGTGTCCCCCGATGCCACGGTAGCCGAACTGCAGCGGGCGATGACGGCCGGCGAGATCAGCTCAGCGGAGCTCACCCGGCACTACCTGCGCCGGATCGAGGAGCTGAACCCCGCGCTGCACGCGGTGATCACGGTCAGCCCCGACGCGATGGCGCAGGCTGAGGCCAGCGACGCCGCCCGCGCCGCCCCCAGCGGGCCGCGCGGGCCCCTGGAGGGCATCCCGGTCCTGGTCAAGGACAACGTCGCGGTGACCGGCATGCCGACCACGGCCGGCTCGCCCGCGCTGCTGGGCGCCCAGCCGCCGGACGCGTTCATCATCACCCGGCTGCGCGCCGCCGGCGCGGTCATCCTCGCCAAGGCCAACCTGTCGGAGTGGGCGAACTTCCGCTCCACCCACTCCACCAGCGGCTGGTCAACCCTCGGTGGCCAGGCCGGCAACCCGTACTCCCTGGACCGCAACCCATCCGGCTCAAGCTCCGGCTCGGCGGCCGGCGTCGCCGCGGCCCTGGCGCCGCTGGCGGTCGGCACCGAGACCGACGGGTCGATCGTCTCGCCCGCCAGCGCCTGCGGCATCGTCGGCCTCAAGCCCACCGCGGGCCTGGTCAGCCGGACCGGCATCGTCCCGCTATCGCCAGTGCAGGACACCGCGGGCCCGATGGCCGCCACGGTGGCGGACGCGGCCGCCCTGCTATCGGTCCTGGCAGCCGCCGACCCGCTCGACCCGGCCGTCGACCCGCCAGCAGACCCGCGCACGGCCGAACGAATCCGTGGCGCCGCTGAGTACACCAGCTTCCTCGACCCGGGTGCGCTCGACGGCGCCCGCATCGGCATCTGGCGAAGCGGGTCCGCCGCGGCCACCCCCGCGACGCTGGCGGTACTGGACGCGGCCGTGGCGCAGGTGCGCGCGCTCGGCGCCGTGCTGGTCGACCCGGTCGAGTTGCCGGACGTCGACAAGATCGCCGAGCCGGAGTGGACCGCGCTGAAGTACGAGTTCAAGTACGGCATCAACGCCTACCTTCGCTACCTGGCCGCCTACGGCGCCAGCGAAGGCGCCCCCGGGTCGCTGGAGGAGCTGATCTCCTTCAACGCCAGGAACGCGGGGCTGGTGCTGTCCCGCTTCGGCCAGGAGATCTTCGAGCAGTCGCAGGCCACCAGCGGGCAGTTGTCCGACCCCGGCTACCTGGCGGCGCGGTCGGCGGCGACCCGGCTGGCCGTGACCGCGCTGGAAACGCCCGTCCGGGAGCATCGGCTGGACGCGATCGTCTCGCTGACCGGTACCCCGGCCTGGCTAACGGACTACGTGCTGGGGGATCACGAGGTCTTCGGCGGCGCGCGCCCGGCGGCGGTCTCCGGATGGCCATCCCTGACGGTGCCCGCCGGCTACGTGTCCAGCCTCCCGGTGGGCGTCACGTTCACCGGGCCGCGGTGGAGCGAGCCCCGCCTGCTCGCGCTTGCCTACGCCTTCGAGCAGGCCGGCGCCGCCCGCCGCGTCCCTGCCCTCTCCCGGCCGTAAGCTAGTGCGGTGCACCTGAGCCTTGTCGCCATCGTGGTCGCCGACTACGACCCGGCGATCGAGTACTTCGTGGGCGTCCTGGGCTTCGAGCTGGTCGAGGACTCACCCGCCGTGACCACGGTCGGCGGGCGCCCCAAGCGCTGGGTGGTGGTCCGCCCGCCGGGCGCCGCCACCGGGCTGCTGCTCGCCCGCGCGGACGGCGAGCGGCAGGCCACCGCGATCGGGAACCAGGTCGCCGGGCGCGTGGGATTCTTCCTGCACGTCGAGGACTTCGCCGAGTCCTACGAGCGGATGTCGCGAGCCGGCGTGGAGTTCGTCACCGAGCCGCGCGATGAGCCCTACGGGCGTGTCGTGGTGTTCGCCGACATCGCCGGCAACAAGTGGGACCTGATCGGCCCGGCACAAGGCGCCTAGCGAAGGCTTTTTGACCTTCGAAGGCCTTTTACGTGGCCGTAGAAACTTTACCCAGGTCAAAAGGTCTTCGGTCAGGTCAGGGCGCGGGCGAAGGCAGCGTAGGCGGGGGCGTCGCGCTGTCGGTCAAGGACGGCGAACGTGATGTGGTCGAACCAGCCCCGCGCGCGGGCGATCTCGCTGGCGAACACGGGAGCGACCGTCCCGGGGTCATTGCCGAAGACGCCGCAGCCCCACGCGCCGAGGACGAGCGTCCGGTGGCCGTGCGCGGCCGCCACCTCCAGCACCCGCCGGGCGCGGGTGGCCAGGACGCCCGGCACGGACGCGGCGGAGGCGGGCTGATTCGCGATGATGGCGCCGAGATTCGGTGCCGCGGCGGTCAGGAACGAGACCGGGTAGGGCTGGGCCAGCAACGTCCCGTCCTCGGCGCGGAAAACCGGGACGCCGGGGGAGTAGATCACCCGGTCGCTGTAGCGCAGGTCCCGTTGCCGGCGGTGGAATTCGTAGAACTCCCGCGCGAGCGGTGCGGTCAGGCAGGGATAGAGCGCCGACACGCGCGCGATGCTCTCCTCCTGGGCTTGCGCGCCATTGAGGAATCCGCCGCCAGGCTTCTTCGCCGAGGCGAACACCAGGCACGCGACCTCGTCTCCGAGCCGACGCGACGCCGCCAGGCCAGTCTCGTTCGTCACCTCAATGAAGGGCGCCGAGTCGTGGCCGGCAACGGGTACGGGTACCCGCTCATCGGGGACATACAGCCTGGTCCCGGCCACGGCAGCGGCAACGCTGTCGCCAAGCGGCACCTCGCGGCCGGATGCCGGCTGGTACGCGCCAGCCTCCAGGATCGCCATGGTCTCCCGCGCCATGGCCCGCAGTTGCTCGCTCACGCTCCCATTTTGGCCGCGTGAACTTCCGGTCGCCACCCGATTTCAACCGGGTCGGCGATCCGTACCGGGATAACGCGGCCCCTGTCAAAAGATTCTTTTCCCTTGTGGATATCGGCCTTAGTTATCCACAGGCCCCGAAAATGCGCATCGATTCCGCGGCGAGTTACGCCGCAGGCTGGGTGCATGACAAATAACCGTACCGCGGGTGATCACGCCCCGCACGACGCGACCGCCAAGCCGGCGCCGGAGGGCGGGCCCGCCCTCAGCGGCAAGTCCGCCCGCAAGCCCAAGGCCCCCCGGGCCGGGCGCAAGTCGCGCGCCCGCTGGAAGGCCGCCGGCCGGCGGGGCGCGGGGGGCTGGCCAGGCGCGGCCGGTCCCGCCGGGACCGCCGACAAGGTCACCGCGCCGCGGCCGGGCACCCCGCAGCGAGTGGTCCGGATCGGGGCGCCGGCCTCACTGCTGGCCCTCGTCCCGCAACTGCTGGGGTTCGAGCCCCGCGACAGCATCGTCATGATGGGAGTGGCGCCACCGCGCGGGCGGGTGCAGCTCACGCTCCGGTTCGACTTGCACGGCGCCTGCGCCTCCGAGACCGCCGACGTGATCGCCCGGCACCTGCTGAGCATATTGACGGCGCAAGGGCTCAAGGCGGGCGTCGCGGTCGGGTACGGGCCGGGCAGCCTGGTCACGCCGGTCGCGGACGCGCTGCGCGCCCACGCGGCGCGGATCGGCTTCCGGCTCACCGAGCTCCTGCGCGCGCGCGACGGGCGCTACTGGTCCTACTTGTGCACCGAGCCTGCCTGCTGCCCGGCCGACGGGGTGCCCTATGACGCGGCCAGCCATCCGGTGACCGCGGCGTTCGCCGCCGCCGGGGCGCCGCCGGTCCTCACCGACCGGGCGGAACTGGTGGCGTCGGTCGCAGCGCTCGACGGCGCCGCTGGCCAGTCGATGCAGGAGGCCACCCGCCTGGCGGAAGAGCGCGCCACCCGGCTCGTCACGGAGATGATCGCGACTGGGCGCACGGGCGCCGCCCGCCGTCTGATCGCCACCGCGGGCCTCGGCGCGGTCAGCGAGGCAATCACCCGGTACGCCGAGCGCGGCGAGCTCGCCAGCGACGCCGACGCCGCCTGGCTGTCGCTGGTGCTGCGCGACCTCAGGGTCCGCGACGACGCCTGGGCGCGGATGGAGCCCGAGGACTGTGAGATGTACCTGCGACTGTGGACCGACCTCACCCGCCGGGCGCGGCCCGGCTACGTCGCCCCCGTGGCGTCGCTGCTCGCCTTCGCGGCCTGGCAGTGCGGCAACGGCGCGCTCGCCAACATCGCGCTCGACCGGGCCCTCGCCGACGACCCGGCGTACTCGATGGCACGGTTGCTGCGCGGGGTGCTCGACGCCGCCGTCCCGCCGCGCCTGGCCCGGCTGCCGATGACACCGCAGGACGTGGCCGCCAGCTACGCCGAATCCTACGGCGACGCGGCCGACGACGATCCCGGCGAGGACACCGGCGAGGACACCAGCGAGGACGCCGACGAGGACGGCCCGGAGTTCGGCGACACCGAGTTCGGAGACGCTGCCATCGGGGACACCGAGTTCGGAGACGCTGCCTTCGGAGACGCTGCCTTCGGCGACACCGGGCACGACGACTACGCGACGGGCGGCGCCGGAGATGAGGCTGATGAGGAAGAGATCGCGCGACAGGAGTGACTTTGCCGCGGCGGAAGGGTAATGGTGACGTGGTACCCGGTTCCCCGCGCCGCAGTAGCCGCGGGGACTCCGGGGCGCCCCGCATGACCCCCGACGACCTCCGAGACGCGAGCGACCTGCGGCTATAGATAGGATGCCTGAGCCGATCGGCGGGTTGGCGCAGCACTTGCCCAGGTTGTGCTCCCGTGCGCATCCTTGTCAGTGCGAGCAGGAGCCTCCGCGGCCGTGAAGGCCGCGGAGGTCGGCCGGAGAAGAGGAGGAGCACGTGACTGGTTTGGCAGGCATGCCACCCGCCAAGCGCGCGGCCCACGAGGCGGCGGTGGCGCGGCTGCGCGACGCCTACGCGGCGGTGCCGCCGGGCGTCCCGGTCCGGCTCGCGAAGCCGACGTCCAACCTGTTCCGGTTCCGTGACGCCGGCGCGGACGCCAAGGGCGCCAGCCCCGACGGCCGCCGCGAGCTGGATGTCTCCGCCTTCAGCCGGGTACTGCACGTGGATGCCGTCGGCCGGACCGCCGTCGTCGGGGGGATGACCACCTACGAGGACCTGGCCGACGCGACGCTGCCGCACGGGCTGATGCCGCTGGTGGTTCCCCAGCTCAAGACGATTACCCTCGGGGGCGCTGTCACCGGGCTGGGCATCGAGTCGACCTCGCTGCGCAGCGGCATGCCGCACGAGTCGGTGCTGGAGATGCAGATCCTCACCGGCGACGGCCGCGTCGTCCTCGCGACCGCCGATAACGAGCACAGCGACCTGTTCTTCGGCTTCCCCAACTCCTACGGCACCCTCGGCTACTCACTGGCCCTGACGATCGAGCTCGAGCCGGTCAAGCCCTTCGTCCACCTGCGGCACTTCCGATTCCCGGACCCCAAGGCGTGCACGGGCGCGATCGCGGACATCGCCGCCGCCGGCCAGTACGCCGGGCACCGGGCGGACTTCGTCGATGGCACCGCCTTCAGCCCTGGGGAGCTGTACCTGACGGTCGGGGCGTTCAGCGACAAGGCCCCTTGGGTCAGCGACTACACCAGGCAGAAGGTCTTTTACCAGTCTCAGCGCGCCTTCCGCGAGGACTTCCTCACCATCCGCGACTACCTGTGGCGCTGGGACACCGACTGGTTCTGGTGCTCGCGGTCCTTCGGGGTGCAGAACCGGTTCATCCGCCCGCTGTGGCCGCGCCGGTACCGCCGCTCGGACGTCTACCGCAAGCTCGTGGCGTTTGACCGTAGGCACGGCCTCACCGCGACGATGGACGAGAACGCCGGCCGGATGCCCAAGGAGTCGGTGATCCAGGACGTCGAGATCCCTGTCGCGGCGGGTGCTGACTTCCTGGAGTTCTTCGCCCGCGAGGTGAAGATGAGCCCGGTCTGGATGTGCCCGCTGCGGCTGCGCGGGCAGCAGACGTGGCCGCTGTACCCGATGAAGCCGGGCGAGGTCTACGTGAACTTCGGCTTCTGGGGCATGGCGCGACTGCCCGCCGGGCAAGGCGACGGGTACTACAACCGGCGCATCGAGGACGAGGTGAGCGCGCTGGGCGGGCACAAGTCGCTGTATTCGACCTCGTTCTACACCGAGGAAGAATTCCGCCGCCGCTACAACGGCGCGGCCTACGACAAGCTCAAGAGCGAGTACGACCGCGACGGGCGGCTGCTTGGCCTCTACGACAAGTGCGTGCGCGGCCGCTGACCATGAGGCCGGCCACCTCCGCTTGTCTTGACTGTGGTATTACCCCGGAATCCCCGGGAGCGCGAGAAAGGAACGAATATGGCGCTGGCTGAGGTATTCGAGGCGATCGCGGGCCCCGATGCCCCGGTGGAATTCCGGGCATACGACGGGTCGGTCGCCGGCGCGCCGGGCTCGGATGTGAAAATCACCGTGCGGTCGCCCATCGCCGTGTCCTACCTGGCGCAGGCCCCGGGCGCGCTCGGCCTGGCCCGGGCCTACGTGTCGGGCCACCTCGATGTCGACGGCGACATGTACGTCGCGCTGTCACGACTGTCGCGGGCGCAGGAGACCAACATCACCCTGGCCGAGAAGCTCAAGCTGCTGCAGTCACTCGGCGGCCCGAAGGTCCTGGTCCCCAGGATCCCGCCGCCGCCGCAGGAGGTCCGGGTCAACCGCCGCCGGTTCCTCAACGGGCGGATGCACTCCAAGGGCCGCGACGCGAACGCGATCTCGCACCACTATGACGTGTCCAACCGCTTCTACGAGTGGGTGCTCGGCCCGTCGATGGCCTACACCTGCGCCTGCTACCCGTCCGCCGACGCGACGCTGGAACAGGCCCAGGAGTACAAGTTCGACCTGGTCGCCCGCAAGATCGGCCTCAAGCCCGGGATGCGGCTGCTGGACGTCGGCTGCGGCTGGGGCGGCATGGTGATGCACGCGGCCCGCGAGTACGGCGTCAAGGCGCTGGGCGTCACCCTCTCCGAGCAGCAGGCACTGTGGGCCCAGCAGGCGATCAAGGCCGCTGGCCTGGAGGACCTGGCGGAGGTCCGCCACCAGGATTACCGCGATGTCCCCGAGACCGACTTCGACGCGATCAGTTCGATCGGCATCACCGAGCACATCGGCAAGGACAACGTCCCCGGCTACTTCAAGTTCCTCAACGGCAAGCTCAAGCCGGGCGGCCGGATGCTCAACCACTGCATCACCCGCCCGGACAACACCGGCCCGTCGATCTACCGCGACGGCTTCATCAACCGGTACGTCTTCCCCGACGGCGAGCTGGAAGGCCCGGGCTGGCTCATGGGGATCATGAACGACAACGGCTTTGAGGTCCGGCATGAGGAGAACCTGCGCGAGCACTACGCCAAGACCCTGCAAGCCTGGTGCGCCAACCTCGACGAGCACTGGGACGAGGCCGTTGCCGAGGTCGGGATGGGCACCGCCCGGGTCTGGCGGCTCTACATGGCCGGCTGCATAGTCGGCTTCGACCGCAACGTCGTGCAGCTCCACCAGATCCTCGGCGTGAAGCTGCAAGCCGATGGCGCGTCCGGCTTCCCGCTCCGCCCGGACTGGGAGCCTTCCATCGCCCGTGCCGCCAGCGAGGCCTGATGCCAGCGGCTCAACTCACCGCGGCCCCCTCGTGCCCAGGGGCGTCAGGGACAGCAGCTTCCTGACCTCGGTCGAATGCCGGGCCAGCGCCCGCCGCACCATCAGGTAAGGCAGTGTCCCGCCGCCCTCCGGCGCCGCGCCGGAGGGCGGCGCGTCCGCGAGCGCGCTGGCGCGAGATGGGGCGTGAGCGCGCGGGCGCCGGCGGCGGCCCGGCCGGCCCGCCTCCCGCGCACGGCGCAGGACCAGGTGAGTCGGCCCTGACCGGGCCGGCTCGGCCGCGCCCAGGGTGCCCAGCGAGTTAACCCCGGCCAGCAGCGCGAAGCTCTCGGGCCATTCCTCGGGAGCGCGCGGCAACCGGAACGGCGTCCGCTCCCCGCGCAGCAGCTCGTGCGGCTCGACGCAGCCGATGCTCGGCGGGATCGTGGCGGCCGTCATCGCCAGCGCCGTCTTCAGCAGCGCGGCCACCCCGGCCGCGCCCCCCGTGCCGCCGATGCTGGCCGACACCGCGCCGAGCGCGCAGCCGCCGCGAGGGTTACCGCGTCCGGCCGGTGGGCGCTGGCCGAGCACCTCCAGCAGCGCGGTGAGCTCGGCCAGGTCCTCTGCGGCGGTCGCGGCCCCATGCCCCTCGACGAACTGCACGTCCGCCGGATCGACGCCGGCCCGCTGGTAGGCCGCGCGGATCACCGCCACGTGGTCATCCCCGCCCGCCGGCCAGACGGAGTGACTCCAGCCGGCGATCTCCGCGTAGACCGGCAGGCCGGCCTCGCGCGCGTCGTCGGCGCGCATGAGGGCGACCATCCCGCATCCCTCACCGGGGATAACCCCGGTGGGGCGGGCGTCATAGACGCGGATGGCCCGCTTGCGCCAGCTGCTCGCCGTGGTTCCGGCGCCCGCGCCGCCGGCCAGCATCAGGTCCCGCTCGCCGCGCGCCAGCACCTCGCACGCGGCGGCCACGGCCCGCAGCGAGCAGCCTTGATCCGGCGGGCCCTCCACCCCGGCCAGGCCAAAGTGATCTCGCACCCACTCCCCGACGCCCGGTGTTTCCCCGCTGAGGCGCTGGCCGGGCAGTGTCGGGGTCCCGGCGATCAGCACGCCCGTCCTCGCCCGGCTGGTCGCCGCGGTGTCCGCCCATTCGATGTTCAAGCCGGCGTCGGCCAGCGCCTCGGCCGCCGTCCGCGCGGCCAGCCGGTGCCAGGCCGTCGCCCCGGGTGCGTTGTCGGTGCCCGCGCTCGTCGTGCCCGTGCCCGCGGGGCCGGCGCCCGTTCTCCCCGTGCCCGCGGTGCCCGGGTCCGCGACGGGGTCCAGGTCCACGGTGGGATCAAGCCGGAACATCCGCTGGCCCGACAGCGTCAGGTCATGAAATGCCAGCGCGTCGTTGGCGCCCGGAAACACGAGCGCGACGCCAACGATCGCGATCGGTGCGGCTGTTCCGATCACCTGCGATGCTCCCGGGAAATGGCCGAATAGGCGCGGTGCGACGGCGTCGGAATGCGACGCGCGCACCGACGATAAGCAAGCCCTCCGCATGACCGTGAGGGGGGAGACCTGCGGCAACGCGGCATGCAGCGAGGTTGGGAGTCACTGTATTGACGCCTCGTGATCTTGGTCAAGCGCAAAGTCGCAACGTGGTCATTGGCGCTGAATGTCAAATTAGCGACCAGATGCGCCCCCGGTTGACGGGGGGAGACGACGCCGGCGCGACGGCCTCGTTGCGGCGAGGGGGAAAGGGAGTGGCGGTCGCCGGGCGGGCGGGGCGTGACCGGGCGCCGGCGCTTCGGTGGTGGCTCGACGCGCAGACGCGGTTACCGGAGTGCGGTAACATTCAAGCGTGCGTTCCGTCCGGCTGCTCCTTACTTAGCCGCGTCGTCTGCCTGTCGTCGACGCGGCTGCCTCTCGCATGCGAGAGGCTTTTTTGCTTCCCGGAGGCACCACCCCCGTCGGGGGCCAGGAGCGGGCAGGGCTCGAAGGGCCGACTGGGCGATGGCGGACTAACCAAGGATGAGGACACGATGACAGCGGCCGAGACCGCCGAAGAGGCGAGAGCGTACGACCCGCGCGAGATCCAGGAGAAATGGCAGCGGCGCTGGGCGGAGATTGACCCCTTCCGGGCCAGCGATGACCCGCAGGACCCGCGTGAGCGGTTCTACCTGGTTGACATGTTTCCGTACCCCTCCGGCGACCTGCACATGGGCCACGCCGAGGCGTACGCGATCGGCGACGCGCTGGCGCGGTACTGGTTCCTGCGCGGCAAGAACGTGCTGCACCCGATCGGGTGGGACGCGTTCGGGCTGCCGGCCGAGAACGCGGCGATCAAGCGCAACAGCCACCCCGCCGACTGGACGTACGCGAACATCGAGACGCAGGCGGCCTCCTTCCGCCGGTACGCGGTCTCCTTCGACTGGACCCGGCGGCTGGCCACCTGCGAGCCGGAGTACTACCGGTGGAACCAGTGGCTGTTCCTGCGGTTCTACGAGCGCGGGCTGGCCTACCGCAAGGGCGGCTACGTCAACTGGTGCCCCAAGGACCAGACGGTGCTGGCCAACGAGCAGGTCATCAACGGCCACTGCGAGCGGTGCGGGACCGAGGTCATCCGGCGGGTGCTGACCCAGTGGTACTTCAAGATCACCGAGTACGCCGACCGGCTGCTGGAGGACGCCCAGGCACTGGAGGGCAAGTGGCCCGACCGGGTGCTGACGATGCAGCGAAACTGGATCGGGCGGTCGACCGGCGCGCAGGTCCACTTCGCGGTGGAGGGGCGCGAGGAGCCGGTCACCGTGTACACGACCCGGCCCGACACGCTGTACGGAGCGACGTTCTTCGTCGTCGCGGCGGACTCGGCGCTGGCCTCGGAACTGTGCGCCGACGAGCGGCGCGCGGAGTTCGAGGCGTACGTGGCCCAGGTCCGCAAGCTGACCGACATCGAGCGGCAGTCCACCGACCGCGAGAAGACCGGGGTGTTCCTGGGCGTGCACGCCGTCAACCCGGTTAACGGCGAGCGGATCCCGGTGTGGGCGGCCGACTACGTGCTGCCCGACTATGGCACCGGCGCGATCATGGCCGTGCCCGCGCACGACCAGCGCGACCTGGACTTCGCGCGCAAGTTCGGGCTGCCGGTGCGGATCGTGGTCGCGACGGACCTGCCCGACCCCGCGCAGGCCGGCGTGGCGACCCCCGGCGACGGCGTCCTGGTCAATTCCGGGCCGCTGGACGGGCTGTCCAAGGCGGAGGCGATCGCGCGGATCATCGAGATCCTGGGTGCCGACGGCCTGGGCGAGGCGGCGGTGTCGTACCGGCTGCGGGACTGGCTGCTGTCCCGGCAGCGGTTCTGGGGCACGCCGATCCCGATCATCCACTGCCCCTCCTGCGGCGAGGTGCCGGTCCCCGAGGACCAGCTGCCGGTCGTGCTGCCCGACCTGCGCGGCGCTGACCTGTCGCCCAAGGGAGTCTCACCGCTGGCGGCCGCGACCGACTGGGTGAACGTGGCCTGCCCCAAGTGCGGCGGGGCCGCCAAGCGGGACACCGACACGATGGACACCTTCGTCGACTCCTCCTGGTACCAGTTCCGGTACTGCTCGCCGGGCTACGAGGACGGCCCGTTCCGGCGCTCGGACATGGAGCGGTGGGCGCCCGTCGACCTGTACGTCGGCGGCGTCGAGCACGCCATCTTGCACCTGCTGTACGCGCGGTTCTTCACCAAGGTCCTGCAGGACATGGGGATGCTGGACTTCGCTGAGCCGTTTACCCGGCTGGTCAACCAGGGCCAGGTCATCAATGGGGGCAAGGCCATGTCGAAGACGCTGGGCAACGGGGTTGACCTGGGCGAGCAGATCGACCGGTTCGGTGTCGACGCCATTCGGCTGACGATGATCTTCGCCTCGCCGCCCGAGGACGACATCGACTGGGCGGACGTGAACCCGGACGCCATGGTCAAGTTCCTGGGCCGGGTGCGGCGCATCGTCAGCGACGTGGCGGCGATGGGCGGCCCCTCCGCCGTGGCGGCCGGCGACGGCGATGTCGCGCTGCGGCGAGTCATCGCCCGCACCGTCGATGGGGTGACCCGGCAGGTCGAGGCACACCACCTGAATGTCGCCGTAGCCCGGCTGATGGAGCTGGTCAGCGCGACCCGTCGGGCGATCGACTCCGGTCCCGGCCCCGGTGATCCGGCGGTGCGCGAGGCGGCCGAGGCGCTGACCGTGATGATCTCGCTGTTCGCCCCGTACACAGCCGAGGAGTGCTGGACGGAACTGGGCCGGGCTGCGCCCAGCGGGCCGGCCGCGTCGGTGGGACGGGCCTCCTGGCCGGCCGCCGACCCGGCTCTGCTGGTTCAGGAGACGATCACGTGCGTCATCCAGGTGAACGGGAAGGTCCGTGACCGCCTGGAAGTCTCCCCGGCGGTGACCGAGGACGAGCTGCGCGAGCTGGCCCTGGCTGCTCCGGGGGCAACGCGCGCGCTGGGCGGCCTGAGCGTCCATCGCGTCATCGTGCGCCCCCCGAAGCTGGTGAACATCGTCGCTAGCTGACCGGCGCTAGCCGACCGGGCATGCTGGGCGTCCGGGGGGTTGAGGTTCACCCCCCGGAAAACGCGCTAGACCCGCCGTAGAACCGCCACCACCTTGCCGAGGATGCTGGACTCGTCACCGAGGATCGGCGCGTAGGACGGGTTGTGCGGCATCAGCCACACATGGCCGTCGCTCTTCTTGAACGTCTTCACGGTGGCCTCGCCATCGATCATGGCCGCCACGATGTCGCCGTTCAGCGCGTCGGGCTGCTGCCGCACGACGACCCAGTCACCGTCGGCGATAGCGGCGTTGATCATCGAGTCACCCGCGACCTTGAGCAGGAAGAGCGTTCCCTCGCCGACCAGCTGCCGGGGCAGCGGGAAGACATCCTCCACCGACTGCTCGGCGAGGATCGGACCGCCGGCCGCGATCCGCCCGACCAGCGGGACGTAGATAGCCTCCTGCGAGGGGATGTCGAAACTGGTCGCCGCGAGCTCGGCCTCGACCTCTCCCTCCGGCTTGCCCTCAGGGCGGATGGGGGAGTGGCCGGGCAGCCGGACCTCAACCGTCCGCGGCCGCCCCACGTCCCGGTGCAGGTAGCCCTTCTTCTGCAGGGTGGACAGCTGGTAGGACACGCTGGACGTGCTGGTCAGGCCGACCGCCTCGCCGATCTCCCGCATGGACGGCGGGTACCCGCGCTTCTGGACCGAATCGCGGATGACCTGCAGCACCTTGCGCTGCCGCCAGGTCAGGACATGGTCAGGGTCGGGCCTGTCCGGGGTCTCGACCGCCACGACAGGGACGCTGCCCTTGGGCTTGCGACCAGGCCGCCCCTTGGGCTTGACCGGTACCTCCGGCAAGCCGGAGCGGTCTGAGGTGCCTTCCATCGGATGAACCTCCAGATCACTGGGTTGCTACAAGTTGGATGTGTTGCTTCGGGTGGATGTTGCTGCTGGTGTTGCTGTGGTGCTCCGTTGGCTATGGATGCGTTAGCCAGGCCGGTGTAGTACTAAGGTCGCGCCACGGAAGTGTCGCTTACGGATACGACACTAACCGTCGCGTGCGCTTTGGCCAAACATCTGTTCGACGTGTCGCCCGGAATGTCGGACGCGCGGGCGCGAACCTGGCGACCCGCCGTCCGTGGTGCCTTCGGTGCTGCGGTGCTGGCTACTTCCATGCTCACTGTGGTGCTTACGACTATATTGTTCGATCGAACTACGTTACTATCGAACTAGCGTACCATCGAATGAGCGTTTGGTCAGGGAGGCGGACGTGAACGCGACGGTAGCAGTGCGGCGGCCCCATTATCTTCAGCTAGTCGCAGATCATGGACAGCTTGTGGACCCCGCGTTCGTTCCGCGGGAGCCCATTTGGGTAGCGCGCGGACGGGCCAGCGTGACTCAGGTATCTCCGGTGCGGCGCTCACCCGCGGACAGCCGCCCGGTGGCCGTGTCCCGCGCGCAGCCCGTGGCCCCGCCGGTGGCCGTGTCCCGCGCGCAGCCCGTGGCCC
>JAICYD010000195.1 GCA_025934375.1 Streptosporangiaceae bacterium
CCGCCGGATGCTCCAGCGTTGCAGCACGATCGGCGGCCGGGCCGGGGCCAGGGCGCGGAATTCACCGAGCAGGTCGCGCGGGTCCCGCTTCATGAAGGCGCGCAGCTGGGTCGGGCTGGCGACCCCGCGGGTGGCGGCGAACGCTTCGGCGAGCTCGGCTTCGGTGAAGTAAGCCAGCGCCCGCCGGTAGACCTGCTGCGGGCCGGTGCGCACGGCCAGGACCAGCATCATGTTGCCCAGGTCGACCGCCTGCCGCCACGGTGACGGGCGGACCTGGACGAATGCCACGTCGATCAGCAGCAGCTCCCCGGAGCGGACCATCAGGTTGCCCGGCTTGATGTCGCGGTGCGCGATCCCCGCATCCCAGAGTTTCCTGACCAGCAGCAGCCCTTGGTCGATCACCTCGTCGTCGACGTCGGCGTCGCCGATTTCGACCGCGCCGGCATGGAACTCGGTGACCAGCATGTACTCACGTTCGGGGGTGATTTCCACGATGCCGTAGGGCTTAGCCGTGCGGACCCCGATGTCCTGCAGCAGGCGCAGGGCGTAGTCCTCGTAGGTGACCAGGCGCCGCACGGTCTTGAAGGGAGACTCGTCCTCCAGGGAGCCGTACAAGATGGTCCGCCACAGCTTGTACCAGCGGTCGGCGCGGACGTGGCCCTTGGTGTAGAGCTTGGCGAACAGGAACTCATCCGGGCCGTCCTGGACTCGCAGCCGCAGCGGGGTGGAACCGGCGGAGGACTCCAGCCCGACCGGCTTGATCTCGGTCACCGTGCGCCCGAGCTGGTCGCGCACGGCCTGCCGGATCGCCTCCCCCCGCCGGCCCGTCACATCGACGTGCGCGGTGCGCCCTCGCCGGTAGGCGACCGGGAACACCTCATTCGGGGTGAAATAGCGGAACGCGGTGACCGCGATCGCCACCGCGAACGCCACGGCGAGCAGCGCATCGCCCGGATGATCGACGCCCAGGTACAGGCGGGCGAGAGCGAACACGGCGACCACCGCGGCCACCGCCGCCTTCGTGCAGGTGCGGGCGCGGCCCGGCCCGGCCAGGCAGTAGACGGCGCCCATCAAGAAGATCGTCACGACCGCTACCGGGGGGGGACACCCCGGAGTACCCGCCCCAGCTGCCGATGATCGCCACGCCGTACGGGCGTGGCCTGGACAGCCCGAAATAGATCGACGTCCCGACATTCTCCAGGAAGAACAGGCTGCCCAGGAACACCAGCAGGTGCCGCCAGCGCCGGAACGCCATCGTCAGGGCGACCACCGCCAGGCCGAGCCCGGTGGCCCCCCAACCGGAGCCAGCCTCGTTGATGCCGCTCGCCACATCGGTCAGCCACGGGGTCCGTATCCCGGCCAGGAGGCGCAGCACCGACGTGCTGGCCTGATCGTCAATCCGGAGCCACGGCGTGTGCTGGGACGCCAGGAACGCGCCAGCGAGAACCATGGTTCCGAGGACCAGCCACGCCGCCGTGCTGACGGCGAACGGGTGCGGCAGCGGCGGGGGCGCGCCCGTGGGGCGGCGCTGGCGGCGCGTGCGGTGGACAGCCGAGCCGGCCGGGAGGCCGTCCGGGCCGTCCCGCGAGATCGCGACGTCGGTATTCTCGTTCAACGGTCCACCCGCTCCCTGCTGGACAGCCCCTGGGCGCGGAGCCAGCTGTCGGCCACCTGGCGAGGGTCCTGCCCGTGTATTTCGACCCTCGCATCCAATGCGCGCAGCGCCGCCGGGCCGAGGCGGGCCGACACGGCGTTGAGCGCGGCCACCAGGCCCGGGCCGTAGTGCATCACGACAGTCCTGCTCACCAGCGGCGTGATGTTCTCGGCCGGCTGCAGGCGGCGATCGTCGGCCAGTACCACCAGGTGCCGCGCCGGGATGCTCGGATTCGTACTGAACAGCAGGGCCACGTCCACGATGCCGTCGGTCAGGGCCTGAAGCGTCAGCGGCCCCCCGGCGTCAAGCGGGATGAATGCCTTGAAGCGGAGCCCGTAAGCCTGCTTCAGCCCCGGCAGGCAGTAGGCGCGCCCGGGGCATTCGGGCGGACCTCCGAACGCCAGCTGCGGCGCCACCTGGGCCAGGTCGGCGATCGACCGCAGGCCATAACGGGCCGCGGTCGCGGCCCGGACCACGATGGCGTTGGTGTTCTGCGCGGCAGCCGGGAGTCCCGCCACGACCCCCTGGTCCGCCATCAGCTCGGTCAGGGCCTTGCTGGTCGCCATGACGTCGGACGTCGCGGACTGCCGTCCCAGGCTGTTGAATTGCAGTGCCGATCCGGCGTACTCGGGCACTAGCTGGATCAGGCCGCTCATCAGCGCCGGATCGACCAGCTCGCGGCTGCCCAGGCCGGGCAGGACCCGGACGGGAAAGCCCTCCGCCTTCAGCGCGTCCCCGTATATGTGAGCGAGCAGCACGCTTTCCGGGAAGTCAAATGCGCCCACGGTGATCACGGCAGCGTGCCTAGCCGAGTGCGAGCCGGAGGGAGGGCCGCGGCTAGTCCCGGGCATACATCCAGCGCACACCGCGGTGACCACCGTCAGCATGGCCGTCCGATAGAGGACGTGCTTTGTCCGCGTGATCATCGGGATGCGGCCGCCTGGCCGAAGCCCGGGTCGAAGGGCCCGTGGTCGGACGGGCAGATTGTTCCGCGCGCAGGCGTGCTGAGGGCAACGAGGTAGCGGCCGAGCGCCTGCATGACACACGTGCTCGGATCGGCCTGGCTGACGTGGCCATAGCCGTCATGGGTCAGCAGCACGGCGTTGCCCAGCTGCCGCTCGGCGAGCTGGGCGTTGGCCAGGGGTGTCGTGGGGTCGAACCTAGTGCCGATGAGCAGGATCGGGTTGGGAGTGGCGGCGTTCCACGGTCCGGTGTAGCGGTCCGCGCTGCGGGTCGGCCAGGCGGCGCATGCGGCTTCCAGCCACCCCATGACGGGTCCTCCGATGTGGCTGACCCCTTCGAGCCGGTGCACGACCTGCGGCCACTGCCGGGCGTTCTGCCGGGCGGGACTGTCGGCGCACAGCAGCGCGGTGTTCTGCTCGAAGGCTCGGTGGAACGGCTCCGCGGCGTCGCCCCGGGCGATGGTCTCCGCTGCGGAGGCGTCGCCTTGGATCATGGCGTCGATCATTCCCGCGGCGTCCCGCCAGAGCACCGGATGGGGCAGCAGCTCCAGCTTCAGGATGGTCAGCGCCTCGCCGTAGGTCAGTTCGCCCGGCGGCTCGGCGGACGGCGCGGGGATGGGGTGATGACGCAGCCGCTGCAGCATGGCCGCGACCCGCTTCTCGACCGAGCCGTGGCCGGCCAGCGCGCAGCGGGCCGGGCCGACCCGCTCGCACAGCCTCAGATACTCATGAAAGGCCTGGTCTGTGGAGGTGAGAACGTTCGCCAGGAGGGTGGCGAGGTCGGCGGTGTAGCTGACCGGGTCCTCCAGGCCGTCAAGGGCCATGGCCCGCACTCGGTGCGGGAACAGGTTGGCGTAGGTCTGTCCGAGGAAGGTACCCGTCGACTCGCCGTAGAACGTGAGACGCGAGTCACCGACGAGGCCGCGCAGGTAGTCGAGGTCCCGGGCCGTGTCGGTGGTGGAGATGTGGGCGAGCAGGTCGCCGTTGCGCGCACCGCACCGCTGCGCGAGCGCGACGGACTTCGCCAGGTAGCGCTGCTCGTCCTGGCGGGTGGTCGGCACGGGCATGCCCTGCCAGAAGGCCTCTCGCTCGCCGCTGCTGGCGAAGCAGCTCACCGGCGTGCTGCCGCCGGAACCACGGGGGTCCCAGCCGACTACGTCGAACCGGCCGCCGGTGATCGCGTCCAGTGCCTCGCCCTGGCTGGCGACGGCCCCCACGCCGGAGTCGCCGGGCCCGCCGGGATTGACGAACAGCGAGCCAACCCGCTGATCGGGGTGGCTGGCGAGGTGACGGATCACCGACAGCGTGATCATCCGTCCGCCGTGGCGCGCCCAGTCCAGCGGAACAGACACGCGGGCGCACTCCAGCTGCGTTCCGCAGGCGGCCCAGCTAATCGCTGCGCGCGGCGCGGACCGCTCGGAAGCGCCGGCGGCGGTGGTGACCGGTGTGAGAGCCGCTATTAACGTCCCCGCGGCCAGGGCCGTGACGGTCAGGCGATGCGTGCTTTTCACGGTGCGCGCTCCCTAGGAGGCGGCGAGTGGCGAAGCCCAAATGCTCCGCCAGCATCGTCCTTGGCGCACCCTGACTCCGTCCGCCAGCCGACAAGTTCCCCGTGGAAGGGGGATGTGACCGGCGTGGAGATCCGATGGAGATAACGAAATGGTTACAGCTTTCCGGGGTGCACTGTGGCCCAATGTAAGGACAAGGCAGGAGAGGTGGCCATGGACACCCAGCTTCCCGGATCAGTACCGCCGTTCGCCGCGTCACCATCAGCCCGGCCGTCGAACGGCCTTGCCGTGGCCGCCCTGGTTCTCGGTGTGGCCAGCCTGGTGGCGGCGGTGTCCTTCGTCTTGTTCCCGCTCGCCCTGCCGGGAGGCCTGTTCGCGGCGATCCTCGGCAGCATCGCCGTCAGCCGCGGCCGGTCAAGAGGCGCGACGAACCACGGCCAGGCCGTCGCTGGCATCGTGTGCGGCATCTTGGCGCTGGTTGTCGCCGTCGTTTTCGCGGTGCGCATCGGAACGTTCGTGGCGAACAACACGAGCGTCTTCACCATGTTCGACAACTGCATCGCCAAGGCCGGCGATCGCAGCGCGGTCTCCAACTGCATCGCCCGCTTCGCGAACGACGTCCGGCCGTAGCGTCTTCTGAGGCCCGGCCGGACGCTATCGCCCTTCATCGCTCAGGAGCGAACCGGATCTTCGGCCGGGCTCGCCGCGGGCACTGACGGCGGCGAGGGGGTAACGGCCGGGCTCGCGGGCTGGGCGGGCAGGAACAGCGCCGCCAGCGCCGCCCCGGCCGCCGCGACCCCGCCGGCCACCAGGCAGCCGACGGAGAGCCCGTGCAGGAACGCGTTGGTGGCGGCGGCGTGGATGACCTGGCCCAGGGGCCCAGGGACCTGGCCGGACACGGCGTACGCGGCGCCGAGCGACTGGTGCGCGATGTCCGATACCCGGGCCGGCAGCCCGGCCGGCAACGTTGCGGTCAGCCGGGAGCCGTACAGCGACGCGTAGACGCTGCCGATCACCGCCACGCCCAGCGTCCCGCCCAGGAGCCGGGTCGAGTCGTTGACCGCCGAGCCCACCCCGGCCTGCCGCCTGGACACCGCGCCCATGATCGACTCGGTGGCCGGCGCCGAGGTCAGGCCCATGCCCAGGCCGTACACCACCATCTGGACCGCGATGATGCCGTAGCCGAGGGTCGCGCTGACGGTCAGGGCGGCCCAGACGTAGAAGCCGGCCATGGCGACAAGTCCCAGGGTGACGATCAGCTTGGTGCCCAGCCGCACCGCCAGCTGCGTCCCCGCCACCGAGCCGATGCCGACCGACAGCGCTACCGGCAGCAGGCGCACACCGGTCGACAGCGGCGCGTAGCCCCGGACAGACTGGAAGTACTGGGTCATCAGGAAGATGAAGCCGAACAGGGTGAAGAACGCCACGGTCACCGCGCCGCTGGCTGCGCTGAACCGCATGTTGCGGAACAGGCGCACGTCGAGCATGGGGTGGGCCGCCCGCCGTTCCCAGCCGATGAACGCGGCCAGCAGCACCGCGCCGGCGGCGAATCCGGCGATGCTGCGCGCGCTGCCCCAGCCGTAGTCAGGCGCCTCGATGATGGTGAACACCAGCACCGCCATGGCCGCGGCCGACAGCACCAGGCCGGGGATGTCCGGCGCGGCCGCGCCGGCGTTCTTCGAGGCCGGCACGCACGCGACGACCAGCGCGATGGCGACCGCCGCCACCGGGGCCATCGCCACGAAGATGCTGCCCCAGCTGAAGTGCTCGAGCAGCCAGCCGCCCACGATCGGCCCGAGCGCGATCGCCACCCCGCCGATGGCGCCCCACAGGCCGATGGCCCGGGCGCGCTCCCCGCGGGCGGTGAAGACGTTCGTGATGAGCGAGAGCGTGGCCGGGAACGTCATGGCGGCCCCGAGCCCCATCACGGCCCGGGCCGCGATCAGCTGGGCCGGGCTGGTGGTGAACCCGCCGGCCAGGCTGGCCGCGCCGAACACGGTGAGCCCGGCCAGCAGCATGCCCTTGCGGCCGAACCGGTCGGACAGGCTGCCGAACGTCAGCAGCAGCGCGGCGAACACCAGGTTGTAGGCGTCGACCACCCATTGCAGCTGGGTGGTGGTGGCGTGCAGCTCGCGGACCAGCGCGGGCAGGGCCACGTTCACGATGGTGGTGTCGAGGTTGATCACGAAGGCGGCGAGCAGCAGCGCGACGAGGATCATGGCTTTAGATCTCATGCTTGAGATAGTTAACTTAGAACTTGAAAAAGTCAAGCAATTAAACTTGGAAGTAAAGTTACGAGCGGCTAAGCTGGGCGGCATGCGGAGTTACGGCCAGTACTGCTCGGTCGCCAAGGCCCTGGACGTGGTGGGCGACCGGTGGACCCTGCTGATCGTCAGGGAGCTTCTCCTCCAGGGCCCGTGCCGGTACACCGACCTGAGGAACGGCCTGCCCGGCATCGCCACCAACCTGCTCGCCGACCGCCTGAACGAACTGGAAGGCGCCGGCCTGGTCCGCCGTGAAGAGGCCGCGCCCCCGGTGGCCACGACGCTGTTCCGCCTGACCGAGGCGGGCGCCGGGCTCGAGCCGGCGCTGGAGGCCCTCGGCTCGTGGGGACTCAGGTACATGGCCGAGCCCGCCGACAGCGACGAGTTCCGCAGCCAGTGGTTCACCTTCCCGGTCGGGCTCTTCCTGCACGACGCCGAACCGGACGGCCCGCCGGTGTCGATCGAGCTGCGACCCGGCGGCCGCCCCGCCATCGTCGAGGTCCGCGACGGCGAGGTGCGCACTCGCCTCGGCTCGGCCGAGTCTCCCGACCTGGTCCTCGAGGGGCCCCCGCGGCTCATCCTCGGCCTGCTCGGGACCTACGTCTCCCCGGCTCAGGCGCAGGAGCTGGGCCTGGCCATCACCGGCGACCCCGCCCTCCTCCGCCGCCTCCAGCCCGCTACGGCAAGCGGAATAACCGGTTCCTTACCGCCCTGCAAACCGGCCGGTTCCTCCGGCCGGGCCCTTCTACGATCGGTCGCGTGCTCCTGTTCCGGCGTGCCCTGCCCGCCCTGCTGACCCTGGCGGTAGCGGCGGCCGGCACGGGATGTGGGACCGGCGGTGCCCCGGCTGGCTCCGGTAGCACTCCCGCCAACCCCCGCGGTGCCTCGTCCGGTGCTCATGGCGTCGCCGGCGACGTGACTGCGACCCCAGTGCGGACCGATGTGCCCGAGCCGGCCCGGGCGCCCGCGCTCACCCGGGCCCCGGCCGGGACGGTGCGGCCGCTGCCCGGCGCGCCCGAAGGGCTGGCCGTGGACGACGCCGACGGCATCCTCACGGTCGGTCTGCGCCGGCCGGATGGGCTGGCGCTGGTCAGCGTCCTGACCGGGAGCGTCCGCCGGGTGGTGCGGCTGCCCGGAGCGCCACGGCACCTGCAGCTGGCCGGCCCGCGCGGGCCGGTCCGCGTGCCTGCGGAGCAGGCCGGCCGGCGGTTCCAGGTCGCCCTGCCAGGCGGCCAGGTGGTGGCGGACACCAAGGTCGGCCGTCAGCCGCACGACGCGGCGGCCGCCGGTCCCGTGGTCTTCGTGGGCAACGAGTACTCGAACACCGTGTCCCTGGTCCGCGGCGGCAGGCAGATCGCCGTGGAGCCCGCGCCGCTCCAGCCCGGCGGCGTCGCCGCCGCCCGTGACGGCTCCTCCGTCGTGGTCGTGGGGGTACGCGGACGCCGGATCGAGGCGTACACGCCGGGCGGCCGGCCGCTGGGCACCGCCCCGGTCGGCGTCGGCCCGACGCACGTCCGCGCCGCCCCCGGCGGCCTGTTCTACGTGGCGGACACCGAAGGCGACGCCGTGATCTCCTTCCGGGTCACCGCGACCGGGCCCCGCCCGGTCGGCCCTCATCAGGTCGGCTGGGTCCGGACCCGGTGCTGCACCCCGTACGGGATCGCGGTCGACGGCCGTCGTGGCGTGCTCTACGTGACGCTGACCGCGTCCAACCTGCTGGAGTCCTTCCGGATCGTCGGCGGCCGCCTCGTTCCCGGCCGGACCTGGCCCACCGTCCGCCAGCCCAACGACGTCGCCGTGGACGAGGCCACCGGCCGGGTCTTCGTCGCCGGCCCGGATGACAACCAGCTCCAGCTCATCGACCCGGGTTCCTTACCCTAGTCGGCCAGCCGGAAGGCGAGCTGGGTCTGCCACTTGCTCATATCCGGTTCCTCGGCGGGGTCCGTCAGGTAGAACTCAAGCCGGGCTCCCCACCGGTCACCGTCCTCGGACGGCGACATGTCCCAGGTCAGCCCCTGCTCCGCTGCCCAGTCCAGCAGGGCCCCGGTGACCTCCACCAGCTCGCTGGGGTGGCCGGTGTGGGTGACGGTCGCGTAACGGCCGGCCGGCAAGACCCCGGCCACCACGAGGTCGTCGCCGTTCACAGGCGCCGCGACCGGGACGCCGTTATCTATCTCTAGCTCTCGCGCCATGTCGATGACGTTGAACTTGAGGAACGGCGGCCCGGCCGGGGTCAGGCCGCGGGCGCCCAGCCAGCCGAACACCTCGCCGGTGCGGACCGCGAAGGCGGCGATCCCGGACATGGGAACCCGGGCCCTGAGCGCCACGTAGGGCTGCTCAGTCCGCGTCTCGATCTCCGGTGCTACGAGCATCTCAGTCTCCCGTCGGATGGATTGGCTGCTGCAATTCGGTAACCCACTGCTCAGGGTCGGGGGACCACGCGAGGGTGACCTCGCGGCTGTAGCCGGCCGAGCGGTACCCGTTGGCGTCGATCCACCGCGCCAGCGCCTGGCCGGTAGCCATCACGTCGTCCATGGAGCCGTGGTGGATGATGACGGCGGCGCGTTCCACCGCCGGCAGGTCCACGATGGCGAAGCCCGGATCCCCGCCGGGCCCATCGGCTGCTGGCACCGCGGCCACCGGCACCGCGGCGTGCACGACGATCGCGCCCTCACCCGCGGGCACGTCCTCGTAGTACGCGACGGCCGGCCCCGCCGCGCAGATCTCGGCGCTGGCCATCCGCTGCCACAGGGCGCCGTACAGCGGCTGGATGACCGGCGTGATCGCCTCGGGTTCCCAGCCCGCGGCCTCGCCGGTCAGCTCGCCGACCCGGACCGGCTCGAGGCGCTTGATGACCACCCCGTCGGCCGGCGCGCGCGCCTCGTCCTCGATCGTCAGCAGCCGCGCCTCGACCCGGGCCAGCCGGGTCGTCTCGGCCTCGAGCGCGGCCTGGATCTCGGCCCGCCGCAGCTTGAGCATCCCGCGCAGCTCGGCCGCGCTCACCTGCTCCGCCAGGATCGACTGCACCTGCTGCAAGGTGAAGCCGAGTTCCTTCAGCGCGATGACACGGTTCAGCTCGGCGAGCTGGCTCGCCTGGTAGAGGCGGTATCCGCTGACCGGATCGACGCAGGCGGGCCGGAGCAGGCCGATCGTGTCGTAGTGCCGCAGCATCCGGACCGAGACCCGGCCATGCCGCGCGAACTCCCCGATGCTGAACATGATGTAGTCCGGTCTACCCCCTGACACCGTGTCAGGGTCAAGCAGGGGGTCAAGCTCAGCTCTTGGTGGCGACGAGGTAGGCGTCGACGATGTCGCCGTCCACGCGGTGGGACTCGACCGAGGTGAAGCCCGCCTCGGCCAGCATCCGCCTGGCCGTTTGCTCACCCCACATGGCGCCGAGGCCCATCCCGCCGTCGGCCAGCGACACGGTCATGCAGTGCATGGCGGAGACCGTGTACAGGAACGGCGCCAGCGGGTAGTCCAGGTTGTCCGCGACGTTGCTCGAGGCCGAGGTGTCGACGCACAGATAGACCCCGCCGGGCCGCAGGGCGGCCGCGATCCCGGCCAGGACCAGGTCGGGCCGGGCCTGGTCATGCACCGCGTCGAAGGTGGTGATGAAGTCGAAGCGGGCGGTCTCGCCCAGGCAGGCGGCGTCGCGCTCCTCGAAGCGCGCGTTGGCCAGGCCGTCGCGTTCGGCCTCGGCCCGGGCCGCGGCGATGCCGGGGCCGGAGAAATCGAATCCGGTGAACCGGGAGCGGGGGAACGTCGCGGCCATCAGGTTGACGGCGTACCCGGAGCCGCACCCGACGTCGGCCACGTCGATCCCGTCCTCGAGCCGCCCGATGAGGCCGGGGACGAGCGGCAGCGTCTTGCCGATCAGGGTGGCGTCCTGCTCGGCGCGGCTCTCCTCGGCCCTGATCGCCTGGAACTTCGGGTACGCCGAGTAGGGAACTCCGCCGCCGTTGCGGAAGCAGTCCACGATCTGGTCCTCGACGAGCCCAAGCAGCCCGATGTACTGCATCCCGGTGGCCATGTTCTGCAGGCCGGCGGCCCGGGTCAGCCAGGCCGCGTGCCCGGCCGGCAGCGTATAGGTCCCGGCGGCGGCGTCGTGCTCGGTGATCCGGCCAGTGGTCATCGCCCCCAGCCATTCCCGCACGTACCGCTCGTCCAGGCCCGCCGCCGACGCGATCTGGTCGCTGGTCGCCGCGGGCAGCTGGGCCA
>JAICYD010000181.1 GCA_025934375.1 Streptosporangiaceae bacterium
CCGTCAGGGCGTCAGTCCGGGTTCTCTCTGCAGCCTGAGCGGAACATAGGAAGGCCATCCCATCGGCATCCTTGGCTGAAGCGGGTTCCGGGATCTCCCGGGACCTGCTTTCGCGTTGCATGTCACCTGCGGAAACGCACCGAATCTCATCCCGCGTATATCCCGAGACCAGCGGCCGATGACCGCTTCCGGTGGCGCATGACTGCATACGAGCGACTACCCGACCGACTGCCGCCACGCAGCATCAGCGCTGGTCAGCGAGCCTTTCCACAGCATGAGCGGAGGGCGTGGGATTCGAACCCACGGAGTCGGTCACCCGACTCAGCGGTTTTCAAGACCGCCGCCATCGGCCACTAGGCGAGCCCTCCCGATTGGCGTGGACCGCCCGCACCGGAACCTCAGTGGGCCACCCGGCGGCACGGTCCGCATCAACCTTACGGCAACGAGATCGCTGACTGCGACCGCGATCGGCGCGGGACGGCGAAGCCGTCGGCCACGGTGGCCGCCAGGTTCAGGTAGGCATCCCGCGTCGCGTTGGACATCAGGTCCAGCTCAACCTCGGCGCCCTCCTCCAGGTGGGCGTCGTAGGGGATTCGCACGACGTCCTGGCACCGGGCGGCGAAGTGCGCCTCCAGGCGGTCCAGGTCGACGGTCGAGCGGGAGCGGGGCCGGATCGTGGACAACACCACGACCGCGGTGCGCACCAGGTCGGTGTACTGGTGGGCCTCCAGCCAGTCCAGCGTGGCGCTCGCGCTGCGGGCGCCGTCGACTGACGGGGAGCTCACCAGCACGATGTGGTCGGTCAGCTCGAGGATGCCGTACATGGCCGAGTGCAGCAGTCCGGTGCCGCAGTCGGTGATGGCGATCGAGTAGTGGTGCTCCAGGATGCCAGACACCTCGATGTAGTCATCGGCGTTGAACGCGATCGACACGCCAGGGTCACGGTCGGAGGCGAGGATCTCCAGCCGGGACGACGCCTGCGAGGTGAAGTTCCGGACGTCGGCGTAGCGGCGGATGCGCGCGCGGTAGGTCAGCAGGTCGCGCACGGTCGAGGCGGTCTCTAGCCGCACCTTGTCCGACAGGGTGCCCCGGTCGGGGTTGGCGTCCATGGCGATCACCCGGTCCCCGCGCAGCGACGCGAGGGTGGCGCCGAGACCGACGGCGGTGGTCGTCTTGCCGACGCCTCCCTTGAGGCTCATCACCGCGACCCGGTGGTGCCCGCCGGCGACCGGGGTGCGCACCCGGTTGACCAGGTCGCGCCGCCGCAGGTCGGCGGCCGACTCACCGACCTTGACGAGCCCGCCGGTGGCGCGGAAGACGGTGCGCCGCCAGCCCGGCGCGGGCTGCGCCCGCCGGCCGTGCAGCAGCCAGTCGGCCGTCAGCAACTCCGACGACTCGGCGACGACCGGGGATTCCGGCGCCAGGTCCAACTCGCCGGGGACCGGCGCGGACAGCATCCCGAAGCCACCCAGCCCCGCGGAGACCGGCGGCCCCTGCGGGTTCGCCACGGCCCCCGGGTCCGCCGATGCGCCTGGAACAGGCAATGATCCCGGAACAGGCAGTCCTCCCGTGACCGGCCGGAGACTGCCCACGGCGCTCGGCGCGAAGTCCCCCGGCGCGGCGGGTACCTCTGGAACGGGCGCCTCTGGAACCGAGGCTGCTGGAGCGGGCGGTGCCGAAGCGGGCGGTGCCGAAGCGGGCCGCGTTGACACCAGCCGGGCCGTGGCCGGAAGCGGCGGAGCCATCCCCGGCGCCCGCGTGACCCCGAACTGGCTGCCGGAGTCGGCGCCGGGCGACGGGCAGTCAGCCGGGACTCGTTGCGGGGCATGGTCGTGGGCACTGTATGAGGGGGGCGGGCCGTAGGTTGGCGGCGGGAAGCCGTGACCATGGGCCGGAAGCGGCTCCATGGCGGGTACCGGCTCGGGGGCGGCGTCCTCATCGTCGGGGAATTTGCGCGGAGCGAGCCGGGGGAAGGTGCCGTGCGGGTGCCCGGCGGAGAACGGATTCGCGGTCGGATTGAGGTGCGCCTTGTCGGGCTGGCCGTTAACGGAGCTGTCGAATTCGTTCGGTGCCACAGGTCCCCCTGTCGTTCTCGCGAACCCTCTTCCTGCGGTTGGGCAGCGCATGGGTACTCAGGGTCGCACATTCCCAGGCCATTTACATGCGGTTTGTACTTTACGCGTTCGCCTGAACACGATTTGTCGATCGGACCGAGCCTAGGGCAACCCCTTGCCCTTGCCATACTGTTTCCCGGAGAGATCCGCCTCACAACCCCGGAGATCACGCATGCACGCGGTCGTCATCACCAAGCCTGGAAATCCTGAGGTCCTCCAGTGGACTGAGGTTCCTGACATCGAGCCGGGGCCGGGCGAGGTCCTCATCGACGTCGCCGCGGCCGGGGTCAACCGGGCCGACCTGATGCAGCGCCAGGGATTCTACGACCCGCCGCCGGGCGCGTCGCCCTATCCGGGGCTGGAGGTCTCGGGGACGATCGCCGCGCTGGGCGCGGGCGTTTCCGGGTGGACGGTCGGCGACCGGGTCTGCGCGCTGCTGTCGGGGGGCGGGTACGCGTCCCGGACCGCTGTCCCGGCCGGGCAAGTGCTTCCCGTGCCCTCGTCGGTCAGCCTGGTGGAGGCGGCCGCGCTGCCCGAGGTGACGTGCACCGTCTACTCCAACGTGTTCCAGGCCGCGCGGCTCACGGCGGGCGAGACGTTCCTCGTTCATGGCGGGTCGAGCGGGATCGGCACGATGGCCATCCAGCTCGCCAAGCACTTCGGCGCGACCGTGGCGGTCACCGCGGGATCGAAGGGCAAGCTCCAGGCGTGCCGCGAGCTCGGCGCGGACATCTTGATCAACTACCGCGACGAGGACTTCGTCGCCGCCCTGCGGGAGGCGACCGGCGGGCACGGCGCCGATGTCATCTTGGACATCGTGGGAGCCAAGTACCTTTCCCGCAACGTCGACGTGCTGGCCGCGGATGGCCGGCTCGTGATCATCGGGATGCAGGGCGGGGCCAAGGCCGAGCTAAACCTGGGAATGCTGATGGTCAAGCGCGGGACCCTGATCACGACGACCCTCCGGGCACGGCCCCCGGAGCAAAAGGCCGCGATCGTCACGGCGGTCCGGTCCGACGTGTGGCCCCTGGTCGCCAGCGGGCAGATCCGCCCCGTCATCAACTGCGTGCTGCCGTTCTCCGAAGCGGCCACGGCACACCGGATCATGACCGAGTCCACGCACACCGGCAAGATCCTGCTGACCGCCCAGTAGCTTTCCGCACCCGGTAAGTTAGCCAGCATGAGCGACGAAAACAGCCCAGAGCAGCAGGGCAGGCCGCAGGTCGTCGTGGTCGGCCCGAACGGCCTCTCCATTAGCAGCGCGGGAGACGCTGGCGGCGACGCCGAGGTCGAGGTCGCCGAAGGGGAGCGTCCCGTCACCGAGATGGTGGAGCAGCCCGCCAAGGTGATGCGCATCGGGAGCATGATCCGGCAGTTGCTGGAGGAAGTCCGCGCGGCGCCGCTGGATGAAAAGAGCCGGGCCCGGTTGAAGGAGATCCACAAGAGCTCTATCAAGGAGCTTGAGGACGGCCTCGCCCCTGAGCTGGTTGACGAGCTCGAGCGGCTTTCCCTGCCCTTCGCCGACGACACGCTGCCCAGCGATTCCGAGCTTCGGGTCGCCCAGGCCCAGCTGGTCGGCTGGCTGGAGGGCCTGTTCCATGGCATTCAGACCACGTTGTTCGCCCAGCAGATGGCGGCGCGCGCGCAGCTTGAGCAGATGCGGCGAGCGCTTCCGCCCGGCCTGATGCCAGTCCCCGACCAGGAGCAGCAGCCGCCGCACCGCGGCTCGGGCCCCTACCTTTGACTGCCTGACCTGTTCACGACCGGCCCGCTCGCCGACGAGGAGCCGTCGGTCGTGTTCTAGCCAGATAAGGCTCTTCCGAAGCGGAGGCGGCCGAGCCAGGCTAGCGCCTCGGCGAACTCCTGGTTGGAGGTACCCGCGCGGACCTTCGTGCGGCCGCCGTCGCTGCGCGGGTAGCTGCCGAAGAAGCGCACCTCGGCGCAGACCCGGCGCAGGCCCACCATCGCCTCGCCGACGCGGGTGTCGTCGATGTGGCCCTCGCAGTCGATGAAGAAGAAGTAGTTCCCCAGGCCCTCGCCGGTCGGCCGCGACTGGATCGTGGTCAGGTTGACGCCGCGCACCGCGAACTCGGTGAGGATCTCCAGCAGCGCGCCTGGGTGGTCTTCCTTCAAGAACGCCGCCAGCGAGGTGCGGTCCGCCCTGGTCGGCCCCGGGATCTCGCCGGGCGGGACCACGACCAGGAACCGGGTCACCGCTCCGATCCGGTCGTGCACGTCCGGTACCACGACCTGCAGGTCGTACTTGGCCGCGGCGAACGCGCCCGCGAGCGCGGCGTCCAGGTGCCCCTCGGCAACCTGCCGCGCGGCCTCGGCGTTGGACGCCTGCGGCACCCACTCGTGGGCGGGCAGGTTGGCGGTGAGCCAGCGGCGGCACTGCGGCAGCGCCTGCGGGTGACCGCCAACGGTCTTGATGTCGGTCAGTGACAGGCCGGGCCGGGCCAGCAGCGCGAACTCGATCTCAAGCTGGGTCTCGGCCGCGATGAGCAGGTCGTTCCCGCTGGCCAGGTCGTCGACCGTCGCGGTGACGATGCCCTCCACCGAGCTCTCGACGGGGACCACGCCGCGCTCAGCCTCGCCAGTGCGCACCGCTGTCATCACCGCGCCGATGGAGGGGTACGGCACCGTCTCCACGCCGGACGCCGACGCGGAACGAGTCCCGCGCTCGGCGGGGCCGCGCAGCTTGGCGACCGCTGCCTCGGTGAACGTTCCTTCCGGCCCCAGGTAGGCATAGCGCATAGCCCTATCGTAGGGGCGGCCAGTTGCCCGAGGGGCGGGTGTTCAAGTGCCGCGCTCCGGCCTCCCCGGCCAGGCCCGACGGTCCTGGGAGCGATCAGCCGGCGCTGGTGAACGCCACGTTGCTCCGCGTGCCCGTCTGATTGGTGATTTTGGGCTTGGGAGTGACCCGGGCCGCGCCGTCCGGCCCGCGCCCCATCCGCGCGGTCCGCACGGCTTCCTCCTCTTCGGGGGAAAGCTGCTGGGCGGCCTTGCCCGCGACGACGGCCTTCGCGTAGGTGCGGGTCTCCGCGCGCCCGTTGATGGAGGTGAGCACGATGCCGTCGCCCTGCGCGTTGAGCAGGGCCAGCGAGAACGACAACTGCCCGGACATCTCCTGCAGGGCGTCATACCGGACGATCGCGATGTCGCGCAGCGCGCGCGGGTCCAGCGCCATCGCCTGGCCGGGCACAGCCTCGCCGGGCGCGGAGTCGCCGTCCGGCGAGCCCTCGGGCCGGGCGGCCGCCAGCCGCGATTCGATCGCCTGGCGTGAAGCCCCGTACCACGACCTGGTCAAGCGCGTCGACCGGCGGTGCGCCCCCACCGCGATGAGGATCCCGGCCCCCGCGATCACTACTGCTACGACTGACAGCACGACAGATATCACAACCGGCACTATAGCGGCTACCGACAGTTACCGATAGCCTGTGTCGGGTTCAGCCGGTGACTGCGCGCGTCGCGAGGGCGAGCGCCACGTCGGCGAGCTGGCGGGCCCGGTGGAGCTGGGCGCGCGCGTCGGTGCCGGTAGCCCGGTGGGCGAGGTCCACCTCGACCTCGCGAACGCGGTACCCCTTGCGCGTGAGGTCGATGGTGAGCGCGGTCTCCACGCCGAACCCGCGCGCAAGCGGGCGCGCGGCCTCGAAGGCCGCCCGGGTCAGGCAGCGCTGGCCGTTCAGCGGCTGGGCAGGTGACCAGCCGACCGCGCGCCGGATGCCCGCCGAGGACAGCCGCACAACCAGGCCGTGCCCGCCGAGCTTGACCCGCGTGCTGAAGGCGGCGATGGTCATGTCCGCCTCGCCCGCCAGCACCGGGGTCACCAGGGGGGCCGCGCCGGCCGCGGTCGCGCCGAGGTCGGCATCCAGGAACAGCAGCGCCCGCCCGCTCCCGTCGCGCTGGTCAAGCAGCCGGACCGCCTGCGCACCGGTCTCCATCGCGGCGGCCTTGCCCCGGTTCCTGGCGTGCCGCAAGACGGCGGCTCCGGCCGTCCCGGCCACGCCGCCGGTGCCATCGCGGGATCCGTCGTCCACGACGACCACCAGGTCAACCAGCGGGAGCGTTCGCGCGGCGGCCACCGTGTCGGCGATCCGGTCAGCCTCGTTGTACGCCGGGATCACGACAGCGACCGCGCCCTGGACGGCATCGGGCTGCGTCATGGATCGATGGTAAGGGCCGGCGGCTACTCGCTGACCGTGAACACCACGTCGAGCCCGGTCACCTGCAGGATCTTCTTGACCGCGGGGCGCGGCGCGGCGAGCTCGAGTTCCCCGCCCCGCTGACGCACCTGGCGCAGGCAGGAAAGCAGGACGTTCATGCCGGTTGAGTCGCAGAACTCCACGCCCGACATGTCGATGACAACCCGGGCAGCCGGGCCGACGCCGTCGATGATCACGGCGAGGTCGGTCTGCAGCTTCGGAGCGGTATAGAGGTCGATTTCGCCGGCTGCGATCACGGTCACGTGATCTCCCTGAGATCGACTTGAGACTTTAAGCTCCACGGCTGGAACCATACACACTAGCCATCTCCTGCGGCAACCGGCCCCGCCCGGTCCCGGGCCTCAGGCGGCCACCGTGTCCGGCATCGCGGCCGGGTCCCGGCCCAGCGGACAGCAGATGGCCCGCGGCCCGCCCCGGCGCCCGGCGAGCTCGCCCACGGAGACCCGGATCACCTCGATGCCCGCTTCCTCCAGCCGCGCGTTGGTCAGCGTGTTGCGCTCGTAGGACAGCACGGTGCCCGGTCCCAGCACGAGCAGGTTGCACGCGTCATCCCACTGCGCGCCCGGGCCGAAGGGGCCGAACGCGCTGGAGGAGCCGAACGAGTCGCCGCCGGGCACCAGCCCCGGGCCCGTCTCGATGACCTGTAGCTGGCCGATCCCCATCGCCTGCGCGGCGGCCTCCAGGAACGGCTGCGGGTGCGATAGCCGCAGCCCCTCCCCGCGCTGTGTTATTACTCGCGCGACCAGCGAGTAGGCGACGGAGGGGCGCATCACCACCGTGTCCGGCCCGGCGACGGTGCACAAGGTGTCCAGGCAGGCGCCGCCGGGGGCGACCGCTCCCGGCGCCTCGGTCAGCACCGCCAGCACGGTGTGCGCGAACCCGGTCTCGAAGACCCGCCGGGCCAGCCGCTCCATGCCCGCCGCCGACGTCTGGCGGCCGGTTCCGATCGCCAGCACCCCCGGCGCCAGCAGCAGGACGTCACCGCCGGCGAGCCGTTCCAGGCCCGGCTCGTACAGCCGCTTGGTCCCGGCGAACAAGGGGTGATGGGCGAACACGATCGAGGCGATCTCGGCCTCCGCCCGCCGCCCGCGCGGGCTGGTCACCGCGACGCTGTCGCCGATCCACACGCTCGTGTCCCTGGCGAACACCAGGTTGGGCAGCGGGTCGATCAGGTAATCCCAGGTGTCGAGCAGCCCGAAGACCGCCCCCGTGCCACCGCGGAACTCACCGCGCGCGAGGCCCAGGATGAGAACCTGCGCCAGGTCCTCCGGCGAAAGGTCGTCGAGGTAAAACCGCAGCTGCCCGCGCAGCTCGTCGCCCAGGCGGGCGTCGCTGAGCACGTTGTCGACCGCCTGCCGCCGGGCCGGCGCGTACTCGAGGGCGTCTTGGAGCAGCTCCGTGAGGTAGAGCACCGCGACACCCTGCCCGCGCAGGGCGTCGGCGAAGGTGTCGTGCTCCTGTGCGGCGCGCTCGGCCCACGGCGGCGCGGCGAACAACAGCCCCCGCGCGTGCCGCGGGGTGACCCGCCGCAGTTCCGCCCCCGGACGGTGCACCAGCACCGTCCGCAGTCGCCCGACCTCGCTGTCCACACCGTAGAACTCGGACACGGATCCCCCCGGACTCATGCCTTAACGCACGTAGCAGGTCATAGCGACCGGCAAGGGATGCCGCGAGATGGCAGCAGTTGACTAACTTCGCGCTCTTCGCCGCGCGACATCCCCCGCGTGGAGTTATCACCACTTCAGGACCCGATTACGCATCCCACGCGGAGGCGGTTACCAGCTGGTCGGAACCGGCATACTGCACGGGCAATTCCGCCCACACGGTGGTCTCCCCGCCCTCATCGCGCACGCCCCAGCGCAACGACAAGCGCTCGACGATGCCAAGGCCGCGGCCGCCGGACTGCAGCTTCTCCGGCTCGGCCACCGTCGGCGCGGTCGGGCCACCGCCGTCGCTGACCGCGATCTCCACGCTCTCGGGCCCCAGCCGCCAGCAGGCCCGGAACGTCTGGCCCGGCAACGGAGACCCGTGGCGCAACGCGTTGCTGACCAGCTCGCTGAGCACTAGTCCGGCGTCGCACACCGTAACTTCGCTGGCCCCCGCAGCCTGCAGGTCGCCGACTAGACGGCGACGCGCGACCCCGACACTAGAGGCTTCGTACGGGAGCAGTGACGCGCTCGACGTAGACACCTCCATTTGCACACCCCGTCCCGGCCGTGAACTGAACGAACCCGGTACGAAGCGGACATGCCCGCTGTGTTCGGAGTGAAACCGTGAACACGGTATTTCATCAGTGTTATCTAGGTCATTATTCGGAGAGTGACGACCACATCGCTTCCCCGGGGCGGTACCGTCTTTTCTGACGGCGAAGGACGGCGAGGCGATGGAGGACGGCACGGCGATGGGCGGTCCAGTGGCTGATCCCACTGTGGTGGTTGACGACCTGCACGTGGTCTACCGCGTCTACGGCGCCGGCGGGAACAAGGGCACCGCCGCCACCTCGCTGATGCGCCTGCTCAAGCGGCAGCGGCGGGCTTCGATCCGCGAGGTGCACGCCATCCGGGGCATCTCGTTCGTGGTCAACCACGGGGACGTCATCGGGGTGATCGGACGCAACGGGTCAGGGAAGTCGACCCTGCTGCGCGCCATCGCCGGGCTGCTGCCCGCCGAGCAGGGCGCCGTCTACACCTCCGGCCAGCCGGCGCTGCTGGGCGTGAACGCCGCGCTCCTCGACGACCTGACCGGCGAGCGCAACGTCGTGCTCGGCTGCCTCGCGATGGGGATGCCGCCCCAGGAGGTCAAGGCCCGCTTCCAGGACATCGTGGACTTCTCCGGCGTCGGCAAGTTCATTGACCTCCCCATGCGCGCCTACTCAACCGGCATGGCGCAGCGGCTGCGGTTCGCGATCGCCTCCGCCAAGAGCCACGAGATCTTGATGATCGACGAGGCGCTCGCCACCGGTGACGCCGCGTTCCGCACGAAGAGCCATAACCGCATCAAGGAGCTACGCAACGAGGCAGGGACCGTCTTCCTCGTTGCCCACAATCTCGGCGAGATCGAGCAAAGCTGCAACCGGGTGCTGTGGATGGAATCGGGCAAGATCCTGCGCGACAGCGAGGACGTGCCGGGGGTCATCGACGAGTACCTGGAGGCGACTGGCGGCGAGCCACGCCACCGCGAGCAGGCCCGGCTGTAAACGCCGACGGCCCGCGGCCCGGCCTTTCGGTAAACGCCCGCGGGCGGCGACCCTTGGAAGGGTCGCCGCCCGCGAGCCTTTAACTTCGGCTAGGTGCCTGCTTACGACACTGCCTGATTACGACACTGCCCACACGTCGCCGGGCAGGTTGTAGCAGTCCCCGAGGACCAGCTGCACGCCGTTGGTGACGCTGTTGGTCGGGTTGGCCAGGCACTTCTCGGACAGCAGGTTCTCGAGCTGGCCGTAGGCGCTGATACCCCAGACCTGCGCCGCCGAGCTGGCGTTGCACGCGCCCGCGTTGACCGCCGTCCCATCGTTGCTGCCACCGCCCGCGTTGTAGAGGCAGACCCCACTCAGTTGCAGCGATCCGTTAAGGCCAAGGGTGGCCTTTTGCGCGGCCGCGGTGGTGCACGCGGTGCTGACCGCGTGGCTCCCGCTCACCTGCAGGCACTTGCCGGCGACGCCCGACGTGATCGGGCTGGCCGGCATCGTCCACTGCTGGTTGCGCGCGCCACTGCACGGCTCCACGGTGAGCTGCGTGTTGTTAACCGTGCTGGAGCCGGGGTCGGTCAGGCACTGGCCGGAGCCGGTGTTGACGATGAGCCCGAGCACGCCGGTGAGCATCCACTGGATGCCCGTAGAGCTCCCGCTGCAGTTGGCGATCGCCACCAGGTGGTGGCCCGACGCGTTGACCTTGCCGGTGACGTACAGGCACAGGCCGTGGATCGAGATCCGCCCCGCGGACCCGGGGCCGCCACCCATGGAGAAGCCCCAGTTCTGGGACGGGCTGACCTGGCAGGTGTAGATCGAGATCGGCGAGTCGACCGCGGTGCGGTTGAACCCGTCGTTCATGCACTTGCCGCCGAGGTTCAGCTTCACCACGCCGAAGCCGGGGTGGTAGCTGCTGTTCATCGCCTTGAGCGACACCAGCGAGAAGCTGACCGTGGCGTTCGCCCCGGTCCCGTCCTTCACGGTGACCTTGACCTTGCCGATCGCGGGAGTCGCGGACAGCGTTCCGGAGATCGCCCCCGTGGTGGAGCTGATCGACAGGCCCGCCGGCAGCCCGCTGGCCGAGTACGTCAGGGTCTGCCCGGACGCGCTGTCGTAGGCCCGGACCCCGGGCAGGCTGACGCGCGTGCCGGCCTGCAGGTCGCGGTTGCCCGGGTTGGCCACCGAGACGATGTTGCCGCTGACAGTGGACGCGAAGGCGGTGGTGCCGTTCGGGGTGCCCCAGCCGGTTGGCCCGTTGAAGCCGTTGCTGAAGCTCTTGCTGGCGTCGCACAGGTAGGCCCGGGTCGACTCGCAGGTCCCGATGCGGCCGGAGTTGACGTGGTTGAAGTGAGTGGCGTGACCGCTCTGGTAGAGGTAACCGGCTGGGTAGGTGTTGGCCACCGGGGTCCCTGCGAGGGCGTAGACCGCGGCGATGATCGGCGCGGCCACGCTGGTGCCGAACGCCGAGCACGACCCCAGGCAGTTAGCCGAGCTGGAGACGGTCGCGATCCCGTCCGGCGCGTCGGCGACCGCCGACACGTCGTTCTGCGTGCGGTTCTGGCATCCGGCGTCGAGCTGCCACGAGGGCTTCTGCTCGCCCGAGGAGCAGCCGGCCGCGGTGCCGGTGCCCGCCCCGGTGGACTGGCCGGCCCAGACCGACTCGGTCCAGCCGCGCGTGGTGCCGGCCGTCTGCAGGAAGGTGCCGCCGACCGAGGTGACCAGGTTCGACGACGCCGGGTAGCCGGGGCCGAAGCCGAAGTCGCCGGAGGCGAAGGTGAGCACCACGCCCGGGTGGTTGAAGTAGGTCGCGTCCAGCAGGGACTCACCGGGGTAGTCGGTGCCGCCCCAGCTGTTGGAGACGAACTTCGACACCTTGGCCGCGGAGTTCACCGCCGTGCCAAGGTCAAGGAGGCTGGGCGAGTTGCCCTCAAACAAGTCGATGGCGCAGTTCGGGCAGATCGCCGAGACCATGTCGACGTCCAGCGCGGTCTCGTCCTCCCAGCCAGGGTCAACGACCGCCGGGAGCGGGCTGGCCTGCCCGTTCTGGTTGAAGACGGTCAGGCAACCCGCCCCGGAGCCCGCGCACGCGGGCAGGCCGTAGGTGGACCGGTACGAGGCCAGGTCGGACTGGATGTTCGGGTTGTGGTAGGCGTCCACGATGGCGACCGTGACCCCGGTGCCGTTGTTCGCCGACGCGGTCGTCAGCCCGTAGGCGGCCCGCAGGTTGGCCGGGGTCAGCGGCGTGGGGCCGACCGCCGGCGTGGTGCCGCTGGCCGGGCGCGTGACATGGTGCACGAACGACAGGCACTGCATCTGGAGCAGGGCCGCGGGGGCCGGGCAGTTCTGGATCGTCCCAGCGGGCAGGTTCATGGCCTTGGCGGCGGCGGTCGGCAGCCCCCGGGGCGACATCGCCGATGGCGCTGACGCGCCATCCGTCGACGATGAGACGGGGGCGGGTGAGCCCGTGGTCCCTGCCCGGGCCGCCCCGATAGCGACAACTGCGACCGCGCCGGAAATGCCCAGCAGGCAGGCCACGACCGCCCGGGCACGGGCACGGTAACCGAATCGATGCAACTGATCTCCTAGCGAAGAGGTGAGACACCGCCCGGCGGGCGCGCGGAGCTTCAGTTCCTGGAAGCCGGGCGCCCGTTAATACTCCAGCGACACTTTGTGATTGCACGGAGCGTGACCCGTGGACGCGACGCGGCCACCGCCTGATGATCCGAAGGTGTGTGGACAACGGAAGACCGTGCGGTGGCCGCTGGCCTCAGCGTAGACCTGGATGGCTGGCGGC
>JAICYD010000159.1 GCA_025934375.1 Streptosporangiaceae bacterium
CCTACAGGGAGGCTCCTCTTGCGTCGCGCCCTTCTGACCATTGGCGGGACCGTCGCCGGCCTTGCCGCGCTGCTGTCGTTCAAGCCCCACCCCGTGGGCGCCCTGGCCCGCACCGTCTCGCCGGCCCCGGCGGCCGGCTCATCCCCGGCAACTCCGCCGGCCGCGCAGGGGATCGGCTCCGGCTACGGAAGAGGGCAAGGCGGCGCCACGGCACAGCAAGGGAGCACGGCACAGCAAGGGAGCACGGCGACGCCCGGGAGCACGGCGACGCCCGCGGCCATGACGGGCGGGGGCAGCGGGGCGACGGGAGCAGGCGGCCGCGCGGCCGGCAGCGCTCGGACGGTCACCGGCTCGGTGGCCAGCACCCAGTACGGGCCGATGCAGGTCGCCGTCACCGTGGCGGGGACGCGGATCACCAAGGTCACCGTGCTGCAGCAGACTAATGAAGGGGGACAGAGCAGCCAGATCGACGCCATGGCGATCCCCCAGCTGAAATCGGAGTCCCTGACCGCGCAAAGCGCGCACATCGACGCCGTGAGCGGAGCGACCTACACCAGCGCCGGCTACAAGCAGTCCCTGCAAAGCGCCCTGGACAAGGCCGGCGTCTAAGTCCTAGCCAATGCGGTGGGCCGGGCAGTGGCGGACGGATTGCTGACCGTAGAACGCGGTGCCGCACTCCGGGTCCTGGCATAGCGCCAGGCGTGGCCACGTGCCGGCCGCGCCGGATTCCGCAATCGCGACGGCGATGGCGGCGACGATGCTCGGGTAGACCGACCGCGCCGCCGTCGCCAGCTTGACCGCGCCGCCCGGGGTGAGCGTGGTGACGAGCCTGCCGTCGGCGAGCCCCCTGGTGAGCCGGGCGGCGGCATCGGCGTCCGCGCGCCCCGCGGCGTGCGCGGCCAGAGTGTCGCGCAGCGCGTCCCGTAGCCGCAGCAGCGCCGCGTGCTCAGATCCGGTGACGATGGCGTCGGCGGGCATCAGGCCCCCGCCGCGCAGCCAGGGAACGGCCTTCTCGCGGGTGTCCAGCAGGTCCCCGCCCGCCGCGCCCAGCGTGTTGGCGAACGACTGCACGAGCTCCAGCGGCCCCGGGGCAGTGCCCTCCGGGGTGATGCCATCGGCGGGCACCGCAGAATTAGTGACTGTCACGATGCGATCATAACGAGTGACCAGTGGTAAGCACACGCAAATCGCGGCGCCGGCGGGCAACGGCGTTGCGTCAGTGCGGCGAGGGCCGCCGAGGCCAGCGCCGTGAGCGCTACTGCCCGCCGATGCGATGCCGGTGCGCGTATCCGATGGCGGCCGCGCGGTCCCGGGAACCGGTCTTGGCGAAGATCCGGCTGATGTGCGTCTTGACGGTGTGGTTGCTGAGGAACAGCCGGGCGGCGATCTCCGTGTTTGTGAGGCCGTTGGCGATGAGGGCGAGGATCTCGGCCTCCCGCTGGGTCAGGCCGTCCGGCGGCGGGGCCGCCGATGCGGCTGGCTCTCGCGCGGCTGGCTCTGCGGCTGGGTGCCGGGTGCCCGCATCGCCCGGCGGCGCGGTGGCGGCGGCCAGGAGCGCGGCCTGTACCTGCGGGCCGAGGACCGACAGCCCCCGCGCGGCCGCGTGCAGGCCGCGGGCGATGTCCGTGCGGTCAGCGTCCTTGGTGAGGTAACTGCGCGCGCCCGCCCGCAAGGCATCCAAGACGGTGCTGTCGTCGGCGTAGGTGGTGAGCACGACGACGGCGACGCCGGGGTGCTCGGCGGCCAGCCGCCGGGTAGTGCCGATGCCGTCAAGCACCGGCATGTGCAGGTCGAGCAGGATCGCGTCGGGATGATGCTCGGCGACCAGGGCGAGTGCCTGCTCACCGTCGGCGGCCGCGCCAACCACCTCGATGTCTGAAAGTCCGCCCAGGAGCAGGACCAGGCCCTCCCGGACGCTCGCCTGGTCATCGGCGATGACGACGCGCAGCGGGATGCCGGGCGTGGGTGGGGGCACGGTCATGATGCCATGTTCTCAGGACTTTCCCGGGACGGTGCCCCGTCGGGCGGTGCTTGCCCAGATAGCGCTTGCCCAGGTAGCGCTTGCCCAGGTAGCGCTTGCCCAGATAGTGGCAGCCGCGCGCTCAGGACCCACTGGCGGTCCGCGCGGTCGGCGTCGAGTGTCCCGCTCAGCATCCGCAGCCGCTCCCGCATGCTGGTCAGCCCGTAGCCGATATTGGCGGTATCCAGTCCGCCATCCGCCTCGCCCGGATGGCGGGCGCCCTGTTGAGCGGCATCGCTGGCAATGTCGCGGCCGGGCGGCAGGTCGTTGCGGATGGTCAGCTGGATGTCTGTGACCCCGAACTCCAGGCTCAGCGTCACGGGCTGGCCCGCCGCGTGCTTGGCCGCGTTGACGAGCGCCTCCTGCGCGACGCGCAGCAGCGCCACGGTGGCGTCCGGCGGCACCGGCCGCGGCGTGCCATCGGTGCGCATGCTCGTGGTGACGCGGTAGCGCTCCCCGTAGGTGCTCGCCACCTTACCCAGCTCCTCTTCCAGCGGCAGGGTGCCGGTGCGCAGGGCGTTGATCGCGCGGCGCGTCTCGACCAGCCCCTCAGTCGCCATCCGCTGCGCCGCCGCGAGCAGGTCGCTGGCCATGGGGATGTCGCCGCGGTCGGTGAGCACCGATCGGGCGGCCTGGATCTGGATGCCCAGCGCGCCGAGGGAGTGCGCGAGCACGTCGTGGATCTCCCGCGCGATGCGGGCGCGCTCATCGAGCAGGTCGGCGCGGCGTTGCTCGGCCTGCAGCCGTTCGCGCTGGGCCAGCAGTGCCGCTGCCTGCTCGGCCTGGACGCGGTAGGCGGCCCGGTTGCGCCCGACCATGAAGCCGCCGGCCAGCACCGCCGGCAACCCCAGCAACGTGGGGAGGCCGCCGTCGCCGACCAGCCCGCCGACCTCGATGGCCAAGATGCCCGCCACGGTAACCGTGAGCGCCGCCGCCAGCCCGGTATCGCCGCCGGCGGCCATCGCCGCGACGGCCGCGTAGATCACCAGGAACGTGCCGCCCCTGCCGGTCGTGGCGGCCAGCCCCATCGTGACCGCGATCACCCCGAGGCAGGCGGGGAGCACCCGGTCGCGGTGCCGCGCGACGCCAGGGTGGAAATCGGTGAGCATCCAGCCCGCCATCGCGATGGCGGCCAGCGCGTAGCAGGTGACCTGGGCGATGAGGGCGCCCCGCCCGTGCGGTGGGCCAAGGCCGAACGCCGTGACGCCCAGCCAGGCGAAGCCGAGCCAGCGGGCCAGCCAGTTGGCGGGGAGCAGCATGCCTCTCACGCTACGGGGTGATGGCCCGGGCCCGCATCGGAGCAGGGGGTGACGCCTGCCGGCCCCATCTGGTACCAGGCGGCGGCGCACAGGTACCAGGCGGCGGCCCGCCGGGTCATGCCGGATGTCAGGCCGCGGTCCGATTTGCATCCGGCCGCCAGCCGCGATCGTGGGACTACCGCACTACGAAACGCGAATCTCAAGGAGCACGTGATGGCTTCCCCTCTCGCCGATGCGATGATCATCAACGGCGTCGTGCTGGCCACGGTGCTGGCCACCGATGTCGGCCCCGCTCGCAAGATCGGCGCCGCGCGCCTGCTGCGGCCGGTCATCGCCGCCGCCGTGATCATCCCCATCTTCATCAAGGCGCCCGACACCCACGGCAACAGCCTGGCGGTGGAGATCGCCGGCATCGCCGCCGGAGTGCTCGGCGGCCTGATCGCCGCCGCGCTGATCCGGGTCTACCGCAGCCCCTCGACCGGCAAGCCGGTCAGCGCGGCGGGATGGCCCTACGCCGCCTTCTGGACCGTCATCGTCGGCGCCCGGGCCGCCTTCTCCTACGGCGCCGCCCACTGGTTCACGGCCTCGCTCGTGTCCTGGGGCGCCGCTCACCAGGTCACCGAGGCGGCCCTGACCGACGGGCTGATCTTCATGGCGATCACCATGGTCGTCGTGCGCACCGCCGGGCTGGCGGTCCGCGCGAACCGTCTCCCGGCCCCCGCTCTCGTCGGCCAGGACGCCGCCCGAGCCTAAGCGGGTTCCCCCAGTCCGGTTACCGATTCGTGATAATGCCGGCTAGCCTCGGGGAGGTATCTGCCGGACGAGAAGCGAAAGGTGACCTAATGCTGGTCCTGACCGAGGCGGCCGCCGAGGTCGTCAAGTCCGTCACGTCAACTCCTCAGGCCCCGGATGGAGCGGGGCTGCGGATCGCGTCATCGATCCCCGAACCGCGAGACCCCAGCGCGCTGCAGCTTACGGCCGCGGCGGGCCCCCGGGAGGAAGACCAGGTCGTTGAGGCGGCCGGAGCACGCGTGTTCCTGGAGCCGCAGGCCGCCGCCTACCTGGCGGACAAGGTGCTGGACGCCCAGTTCGATGAGCAGGGCACGGTCCAGTTCTCCCTGGGCAGGCAGGGCGGCGGGCAGGGATGAACCTGCGGCACGCTCCCTAAAAGAGGAAACCGAGAGTAACGAGAAAGGCCCCGGGTAACACCCGGGGCCTTTCCCTTTGCCGGCTGATGCGATGGCGCGCGGATCAGCCGACTGGCTCAGCGGGCTGAGTCTCGATCGGTGCCGGCTCGATGACCGCGTCGGCATCCGACGGCAGCGACCAGATCCGGCCGAACGCGAAGGCCGCGATCGCCGCGATCACGACGCCAAGGCCGGTGAAGAAGCCGACCTGCTCCGCGATCCGCATCACGACGGTGAGGCTCGCGGGCTGCCCGCCCATGGGCAGGTTGTTATTCCACAGCGGGCTGAACACGGTTCCCAGCGTGAACCAGGCTCCCGCCGCCGCGGCCAGGGCCGCGCCGAACAGGAGGCTGTGCCGCCTGGCCGAGGTGAGCAGGATGACCCCGCCGAGGAAGGTGGCCGCCCCTGGCAGAATCTCCAGCCACAGCCGGCCCGTGTTGTACGTCCAGGCGGTGGCAGGCGTGTACGCATAGTGGAAATACGGTCCGATAAATGCGATCAGACCGCCCCACAGGCCGAGCAAGAGCAGCAGGAACCCACTCGCGGCCCCGCGGCTACGGCGCATCCGCAGCGTCCCGAACATGAACACCACTTCCCGAGTTGAGAGGCTATTCGCTTTTGCGATGCGCTTGCTCTACCCGGGGACGGCCATGCTATTCCGCTTGTTTCGCACGGGCTGGCTCCACCATAGCGACAGCGCCACCGCGGCGGCGATGAGCAGCCCGCCCGCGCCGGCGAACAGCGAAGCGATGTCACGGTACTGGCGGATGACGGTGATCTTGGCCGGCAGGTTGCGGAACGCACGCTGGAGCTCACCGACGTTCTGCGCCCGGTAGAACGTCCCGCCGGTGGTGCGGGCGATCTGCTTCAGCGCGGTGTCGTCGGCGCTCAGCGGGTTGCCGGGCCCGCCGGCGACCCCTCCGGAAATGAAGCCCGCGCCCTGGCCGAACCCGCTGAACTGCGAGTTGTCGCAGGCCAACGAGGCCGGGGAGTTGGTGCCGAACCCGATGGTGTAGACGCGCACGCCCCGGTCGGCGGCCGCGTGCGCCGCGGTCTGCGGGTCAACGCCCTGCGTGTTGGCGCCATCGGTGAGCAGCACGACCGCGTCTGGCGAGTAGCCCGTCACTCCGCTCCGGTTCGCGCTGACGTGAGCCCCCGTGGGTGCTACCGAATGGTCGACCTGCGCGATCGCGTCCAGTGAGGTCAAGATCCCCTGGCCGATCGCGGTACCAAACGCGGTGGTCAAGCCGCTGAGCGCGCTCAGCAGCTTGCTGGTGTCGGTCGTGGGGGGCACCAGCACCGCGGCGGTGCCGGCGAACGTGACCAGCCCGACGCGCGGGCCGTCCCCCTGCGACTTGATGAACTGGGCGGCCGCCCGCTCGGCGGCGGTGATCCGGTTGGGCGGCACATCGGTGGAGCACATCGAGCCGGAGACATCCAGGGCCAGCATGATCGTGGTGGATGTCGACGCGACCGGTACCGATGCCCGCGGGCGGGCGGCGCCGATTCCCAAGACGATCAGCCCCAGCATGAGCAGCGCCACCGGAATGCGCCGCCGCCAGCTTGACCGGCCGGGCACGGCCGCCCGGATGAACGCGATCGACGACACGCGCACCGCGATCCGGCGGCGCCTGCGCCGCCACCACCACCAGGCCGCTGCCAGCAGGGGAATCACCAGCAGCGCGCTCAGGGCCCACGGCCAGGAAAGCGACATCAGATCACCCGGCCCGAGCCGGCGATCGTCAGCAGCCCGCCCACCGCCAGCAAGGCCATGGCCACGGCGATGAAGATGCCGGCCAGCGGTAGCCGCTCGTGCGTGACGGTCAGCCGCAGGTCGATCGTCGAGGCGACGCCGTTGAGCTGGCTGGCGGTCGAGGCGGGGTGGTACGTGCCGCCGGTGGTTTGCGCGATCTGCTTCAGCGTGTCCTCGTCGAGCGCGGTGAACAGGTGATAGCCATCCACGTCGATGGTCGCGCCAATGGCGGTGCCGACGCCGACGGTGTCGACGTGGACGCCGGCTTTCTCGGCCACGGCGGTGGCCACGCTGGCGCTGACTCCTTGCCCCTGGTCCTGACCGTCGGAGAACATCACGATGGTCGCCGACGGCCAGTATCCGATGCTCGGCGCGGTACCGTCCTGCCTCAGCGGGATCGGCTTGCGGACGATGGCGGCCAGCGAGGCGAGGATGGCCGATCCCAGCGAGGTGCCGCCGCTGACCGCCAGCCGGGAGACCGCCGACGCCGCGACCGTGTGATCGGCGCTGGGCACCGCGGTCGTGAGCCCGCCCTGCTGGAAGGCGACGACGCCGATGTCCACGCTCTGCGGCTGCGCCTTGATGAACGACAGCGCCGCCCGCTGCGCCGCCGCCATCCGGTCCGGGGCGACGTCGGGGGCGGCCATGCTGCCCGAGACGTCCATCGCGAGGATCACCGTGCCCGCCGACCTCGTCACCGGGACCGTGGCCGACGGGCCGGCCACCGCGACCGACAGCACCGCCAGGCCGGCGATGGTGAACCATATCCCGCGCTGCCGGGCGCGGCTCACCGGGAAGCCCGCTGCGGACAGCCGCGCCCGCCGACGGCGGGAGGCGGTGAGCGCGACCCAGGCCAGGGCGCCGGTGATCAGCAGGCCGACGGCGAGCAGGGCGGGGACGGACACGCTCATGTGCGCCTGCGCTGGGTATGGGCGATGACCTTGACGAGCGACTGCGCGAGATCATCGGCGGTGTCGATCCGGTGGGCGGCCACCCGCGCCGCGTGCAGGCCGGCCGCTATCCGGACGTCGCGCTCGCCGGCGGCGGCGCGCAGCCGGCCGCGCAGCAGCGGGTCACTGGAGTCGATGATGAGCTGCTCACCGGTCTCGGCGTCCTCGACGACCAGCAGCCCGGCCTCCGGGAGCTCGTCATCGGCAGTGTCGACGACTCGCAGCGCGGCGACCTCGTGCCGCTGCGCCAGGCGCTGCAGGGCCGGCGTCCAGTCCCCGTCCCCGATGAAGTCGGAGATCACGATGACGAGGCTGCGGCGGCGGGCCAGGCGCGCGACCGCGTCGATCATCGCGGCGAGGTCGGTGGTGCTGCTGCGGCGCGTGCTAACCGGGCGGGCGAGCTCGGCCCCGATCCGCAGGACGTGGGCACGGCCGGTGCCGGGCGGCACCGTGCGCGGCTTGGGCCGCCTGCCCCCGGGCGCCGTGCGGTCGGGCACGGTGTCATACAGCAGGGCGCCGACGCGGTTGCCGCCCCGGCTGAACAGCCGGGCGAGCACCATGGCGAGCTCGGCGAGCACGTCCTGCTTGCCGCGCCCGGGCGCGCCCAGCTCCATGGACGCCGTCCGGTCGAGCACCAGCCACACGGTGAGCTCGCGGTCCTCGGTGTACACCCGCAGGTGCGGCTCGGACAACCGGGCGGTGACGTTCCAGTCGATGTGCCGGGCGTCGTCCCCGGGCAGGTAGGTGCGCAGCCCGGTGAAGTCGGTCCCCGATCCTCGGTAAACGGTGCGGTAGCTGCCCTGGAGCCGCCCGTCCAGGCGGCGCAGGACGCGCCATTCCAGGCGCAGCAGGAGACGTTCAGGGGCGGTCCGCATGGGGTCAGCGGCTCCGCGGCTCACGCATGGCGGGGCGCCCCCCGGGCCCTCCGGTCAGCGCGACCTCGGGCGCGGCCACCGCCCCGAGCACGCGCGTGATGACGGCATCGGCGGTGACATCGTCGGCCAGGGCCTCATAGGACAACACGACGCGGTGCCGAAGGACGTCCAGGGCGAGCTCTTCCAGGTCGTGCGGCAAGAGGTATCCGCGCCCGCGCAAGAACGCCAGCGCCCGCCCGCCGGCGACCAGGGCGATGGAGGCGCGCGGGCTGGCTCCGTAGCTCACGTACCCGTCCAGTTCCGCCAGCCCGGCGGCCTCCAGGTCCCGGGTGGCGGCGACCAGGCGCACCGCGTACTCGACGATCGCGGGGTCGACGTACACCTGCGAGGCCTGCTGCTGCATGCCGATCAGGTTCTCCGGGTTGAGCATCGCCCGGATCGGGTCGGCCGCGCGCAGCGAGCGGTCGACGATCGCGTGCTCCTCGGCCCGGCTGGGGTACCCGATGACGACCTTCATCATGAACCGGTCGACCTGCGCCTCCGGCAGTGGGTAGGTGCCCTCGGATTCGATGGGGTTCTGGGTCGCCATGACCAGGAACGGCTCGGGCACCCGGAAGGTCTCCCGCCCGATGGTGACCTGGTGCTCTTGCATCACCTCGAGCAGGGCGCTTTGCACCTTGGCGGGCGCGCGGTTGATCTCATCGGCCAGCAGCAGGTTCGTGAAGACCGGGCCCAGGTGGGTGGCGAACTCGCCGGTGCGCTGGTGGTAGACGCGCGTGCCGACCAGGTCGGCGGGCACGAGGTCAGGGGTGAACTGCACGCGCTGGAACTGCCCGCCGATCGCCGCGGCCAGCGACTTCACGGCGAGCGTCTTGGCCAGGCCCGGGACGCCCTCGACGAGCAGGTGCCCGCCGGACAGCAGCGCGACCGCCATCCGTTCCAGCAAGATGTCCTGGCCGACGATGGCGCGCTTGACCTCGAAGAGCACGGGCTCGAGCGGGCCCGCGTGCTCGCCGGGGCGCGGGGATGCCGTCATGGGAGTCCCTTCCTGCTGAGGCTCAAATCTGCGGTCCGTTCCCTTGGCCGCCGCCGCCGATGGCCGTTCCGATGGGCGCGGCGAAGCCGATGCCAGCGAAGGCGTCGTTGCCCGCCGGGTCGGCGATCGAGACGACGATGCCGACGACCAGCCCGTGCTCGTCCACCAGGGGGCCGCCCGAGCTGCCGGCGTTGACCGCCGCGTCGAACTGGATGAGTCCGGAGAACCGGCCGTCGTGGGTGACTGCGGTCCGGTTCAGGCCGGAGACGACGCCCGAGGAGACGCTGTAGTCCAGGCCCAGGGGATTGCCGATCGCGACGACCTGGGTGCCGATGACCGGGTCGCCGCCGAGGTTGGCCGGCACGACCACCTGCGGCAACCTGGCGGGCATGAGCGTCGCGGTGTCCTGCTTGGGGTTCGCGGCGGCGATCGCGGCATTCGCCGTGGTGCCGTCGGCGAACGTCACGGTGATGTGCTTGGCGCCCGCGATGACGTGGTTCGCGGTCAAGATCGCGCCGGTATCGGACACGATGAACCCTGCTCCCAGTTCCCGCGGCGTGCGGATGACCACCATGGACGGCAGGAGATGCTGGTAGATGGCTGGGATCGCGAGCGTGGGCGTCGCCGTGGGCGAGGCCCGCGCGGCCGGGGCCTCGGCGGAGCCACCGGACCCGGCCAGCAGCAGCGCCAGCACCGCGATGGCCGCGAGCAGGACCGCGCCCGCGCCCGCGCTCAGCAGGAGGCGGTATCCGCCACGCCGTCCGTTGCGCCCGCCAGGCGCATGCCGGTCGGCATCGATGTCGTCAACCCCGGCAGGCACGCGATCCGAACCCCACGTCATCAAGGATAGGTAACAACATGATAAACACTTGGGGACTGGGAAATCGATGCTTTGCTCCTGGGACATTCCTATGACCTCGGCGTGACCTCGGCGTGACCTCGGCGGCTGGCCTCGTCCTCAGCCGCCGAGGTCAACGTCAGCGCCGCTATCCGGCCGCGGCGTTCGCGGCGGCGAGCAACTGCTCGATCTGCTCGCGGGTCACCGCGCCGCCGGAGAAGCTGACCATGCGGCCGATCGGCGAGGACCCGATGAGTGACAGCAAGTCAACGCCCAGCGCCTCGGCCGCGTCCTGTTCGCCGCCGCCCGCCAGCGTGCTGAACGCCTCTTTGACCAGCGGGCCGGCCACCGGGTCGGCGAGGGTCTCGATGATCGTCGAGTTCAGGGTCAGCGGGATCCGGACCCCGTCTCCCGTCAGCGTGACGTGCCCGGTCAGCCGCAGGTCGCGGCTGGAGGCGCCGACCGCGACCGCGTAGGTCCCGCCTTCGACAACGAAGCGGTCCACCCGGCGATCCCAGTACGCCAGGTCCGCCTGTCGCACCGTGATCGTCACCTCCTGGCTCTGGCCCGGCGCGAGGTCGACCGGCGCGAAGCCCGCCAGGACGCGCGGCGGCCGGGCCACCGACGAGCCGGGCAGGCCCGCGTAGACCTGCACGACCTCCCGTCCCGGCCGCTGTCCAGTGTTCGTCACGGTTACCCGCGCCTCGATCCCGTCCGCGACGGCGGCCAGCGACAGGCCCGAGTAACCGAACGAGGTGTACGCCAGTCCGTGACCGAACGCGTACTCGACCGGCAGGTCCCGGGCGTCGTGCCAGCGGTACCCGACGTAGATGCCCTCCCCGTAGCGCACGTGCGAGTGCTCGCTGGGGAAGTTGAGGAACGCGGCGGTGTCCTCGATGCGCACCGGGACCGTCTCAGCCAGCCGCCCCGAGGGGTTGACCGCGCCGAGCAGCACGTCCGCGAGCGCGCTGCCCACCGCCTGCCCGAGCAGCGCCCCGTCCAGGATGGCGGGCACCACCGCGGTCAGCGGGGCGAGCCGCAGCACGCCTCCGTGCGATAGCACCGCGACTGTGCGCGGGTTGACGGCCGCGACCGCCGCGGCCAGCTGGACCTGCTCGGCCGGCAGGTCGATCGTGGTGCGGTCAAAGCCCTCCGACTCCTGCTTGGCGTCCAGGCCGAGGAACAGCACGGCGGCGTCGGCGGCCCGCGCCGCGGCGACGGCCCCGGCGACCAGCGCCTCGTCCGGGCCCGAGCCGTCCACCGTGAACCCGGCCGCGTACGTGACCGCCCCCGCCTGCGCCGTCAGCGCCTCCAGCGGCGAGTCGACCCGGGTGGGGGTGACGTGCGAGCTGCCGCCGCCCTGGTAGCGGGGGGTGGCGGCGAACACGCCGATCACGGCGAGCGATTCGCTGGCCGACAGCGGCAGCACCGGGCCGCGGTCGCCGACTGGGTCGTTCTTGAGCAGCACGACGCTGCGCGTGGCGGCTTCCCAGGCCAGGGCGTGATGTGCGTCCACGTCGTAGCCCGGCCCCGGCTCCCGGCTCGCCCACGCGGCTCGCCCGTCGGCCGCCTTCCGCGACAGGTCGGCCAGCCGCGCCACCGCCCGGTCCAGGTCCGCCTCGGACACCGCCCCGGCTCGCGCGGCGGCGGCGAGCTCGGCGCCGCTGTCCGGGCCAGGGGAGGGCATCGCCAGGTCACAGCCGGCCGCGACGGCCGCCCCGCGGTCGGCGACGGCGCCCCAGTCGCTGACCACCAGCCCGTCGTAGCCCCACTCCTCGCGCAGCACCTGGGTGAGCAGGAAGTGGTTCTGCGACACCAGCACGCCGTTGAGCCGGTTGTAGGAGCACATGACCGTCCACGGCGCCGCGTCCTGGATGACCTGCTGGAAGGCGCGCAGGTAGATTTCGCGCAGCGCCCGCGGGTCGACGTCGGAGCTGGCCCGCATCCGGTCGTGCTCGGCGTTGTTGGCGGCGAAGTGCTTCAGCGAGGCGCCGACCCCCTGGGACTGCAGGCCGCGCACCCACCCGGTCGCCATCGCGGCGGTGAGCAGCGGGTCCTCGGAGAAGTACTCGAAGTTGCGCCCGCCCAGGGGCGAGCGCTTGATGTTGATGCCCGGCCCGAGCAGCACGTCCACGTTCCGCATCCGGCACTCCCGGCCGAGGGCGACGCCCACCCGCCCGGCGAGCGCGGGGTCCCAGCTCTGGGCCAGGCCGGCGGCGGGCGGGAAGCAGGTCGACGGCGCGCTCCGCGCCACCGCCGAAGGGGCGTCAGTGTCGGTCCAGCGCAACCCGTGCGGCCCGTCGGAGACCCGGACGGCCGCGACGCCGCCCGCCTCCTTGGTCCACCAGAAGTTCGCGCCGCTGGTGAGAGCCGCCTTCTCATCCAGGGTCAGCGCCGTCGGCTCAGTGACCGTCATCGAACCTTGATCCCTTCGTCGCGCGCCTCTGGGGGAGGTCGATCGCCTCAGCGCGTCAATACGGTACGGCGATAACCACAAGAAGAAAAGGTCACGATCCGCCCCGGCGCCCCCCGCCCGCCGGCTAGCCGGGGCGAGACTGCGCGCGGCCGCGCGCGATGACGTCCTCGCGCCGGCCGGCGACCTGGCTGGTGCCGGGGAGCCAGGTCTCGGCCATCAGCCCCTCCAGCAGGTGCGCCTCGTCCAGGCTGGCCGCTCCGGCCAGCCGGCGGTAGTGTCGCAGCAAGGCGCGCACCGCGTCCTGGTCGTTGCCCGCGATGTCGCCGGCCAGCTGCCTGGCGAACGGTAGCAAGTCCTCGTGCGCGACGACGTGATTGACCAGCCCGAGCCGCAGCGCGTCCGCCGCGGTCAGGAAGTTCCCGGTCAGGGACAGCTCGACGGCCTGCCGCAGCCCCGCCGAGCGCGCCAGCCCGACGGTGATGCCGCCGCCGGGCATGATGCCGACCCGGGCGTGGGTGTCGGCGAACCGGGCGCGCTCGGAGGCGACCAGGAACGTGCACTGCAGCGCGACCTCCAGCCCCCCGGTCACCGCCGCCCCGTTGATCGCGCCGATCACCGGCTTGTCGATCACCGGGAAGAACCGGAACAGGCCATTGGCCTCCCGCCCGGGTCCCGGCTCGCCCGCGGCCCGGGGCGGCGCCGACGGCGGCACCTGCCCGGCCACCTCCCGCAGGTCGATCCCCGCGCAGAAGGCCGGATCGGCCCCGGTCACGATGACCACCGACACCTCCGGGTCCTCCCCGGCGGCGGCGATGGCGTCCCACAGCGCGTGGCTGGTCGCGCGGTTGAGCGCGTTACGGGCCTGCGGGCGGTTCAGCGTCACCGTGGCGACATGATCATCGACTTCAACGAGGACCACGTGATCCGCGGCATTCACCGGCCGGCTCCGGGCGCGTGCTTGCTCGTGCGGGTCATCAGCCTCACTCATGCCCGGCACTGTAACCGACCCGCGATAACGGCGGGGCGTCGACGGCGCGCCCGGCGAGCAGGATCACCCTGCTCGCCCGTAAGGGCCGGTTACCCTGGCCAGGTGAGCACTCCAGAGTCCAGCGAGCCACGGCCGGCGGTCAGTACCGGGCCGGAAGCCGCTGAACCGCCCGCGGCCGCTGAACCGCCAGCCAGCCAGCGGCCCTCCAGGGGAACCGTGCCCCTCAGCGAGGCCGTGCTCCCTGAGCAAAGCCGCGAGGACACCGACGCCGGCTGGGGGGAATACCCGGTAACGGAGGATGAGCGCCTCTACCGGGACCGCCCCCCGCACTGGGACGACTTCTAGTCGCGCGACGGCGAAGCGCAGGGTCTCGCCTGGCTGTAACTGCGATACCGGTCCTGGACCAGTCCCGCCCACCCCACGGTACTGGTCCCCGCCCCTTCGGGCCGGCTGCCAGAACGAAGCCCTGCGCCTCGCCCACTTGAAGCTAACCGCACCGGGGCCCGGGTCGGCCACCCCCGAAGTCGGGGGTGCCTGCCGTCCGGTCGCCCAGCCTAGACTGGGGCGGTGGCAGCGCACGTCAGTACCGCGTCTGGCCAGGTTATCCGGCTCACCGAAGGCACCCAGCTAGTGTTCGGGCGCGGCCCGGAGGTGGACCTGGCGATATCGGCTGGGCGCGGGCTGTCCCGGCGGGCCGGGGTGATCAAGACGACCCCGGAAGGTGCCTGGATCGCCAACATCAGCCGGACCCACGCGCTGTACGTCGCGGGCGATGGCTACCGGATCCGGTTGCCCCGGGTTGACGGGGACGGGGAGCCGGCCGGCGGGTGGCTGGTCCACGCGGGGACCGCGATGGTCGGCTCCCGCGCCATGATGGATGACGGACTGCAACTCGTGGTCACCGTCCCCGGGCGGCACCGGCGCTCCGGCGAGGCAGCCGCGGCTGCCGCCGCGGGACCGGGCCCGTGCCCGGCACCCGCCGACGGGGACGGCACGTTGCTGCCGCTCTACCTGGACCCGATGACCAAGCTGTTCCTGGTGGCGCTGATGTGGTGCCGTCCGTGGCTGGTGGACGCGAGCGCTACCTCGCCCCTGCCGCGTACCCCGGAGATCGCCCGGGCCGCGCTGGAGGTGACCGGCGCCCACCATGAGCTCGAGCGGTTCGACGCCGAATCCGAATTCCGTGACCGGCTCTCGGCCCGCGTCGCCGAGCACCTGAAGGTGCTGCGCCGCAAGATCAACGACCGCGGGCTGGCCGGGCCGGACGTCCGGCTCTCCGATGAGGTCGCGGTGCGGATACTGATCGAGCACGGCGTCGTGTCCGCCGGCGACCTGCGGCTGCTGACCGACCCCGCGTGGTGCTCCCGGCAGGAGGACCTGTGGTGGACGCGCGAGTGACGCCTACGTCGGGGGCGGCCCGCCGCCCGGCCTGCCACCGGGCGGCGGGCCCGGTGGGTTGACCAGGAACGAGATGTGGGCGCTGCGCCCGCCGGAGCCGGTGACGATCACGTTGTAGGTCCCCGGCGGGATCGTGGTCGCGAAAAACCGGTGGCCCTGGTCGAACGCGTAGTTGAACGTGCCTTGCAGGTCGGCCCGCGGATGGTCGGGCGAGGCCTTGCCCGCGATCCGGATCGTGACCGCCGTGAAGGGCGGGAACCCGCTGCCGTGAATCACGAACACGGTGTTGCCGTCGCCGAATGGCTGGTTGACGCACAGCTGCGGGGTGCTGGTGGCCGTCGGATTGGTACAGGACTGCTGCTGGGCAGGCGGAGGGCCTTGCCCCGGCCCGCCGCCCGGCGGCCGGCTACCCGATCCGCGCAACACCATCCCCAGCCCGGTTCCGGCGGCGACCAGCGCGACCGCTGCCGCCGCCCAGGCCGCCCAGGCCGCCCAGGCCAGCGGCCGCCTGCCGGGCGTCGCCGGCCGGCCTGACTGCCCGCCGGACCGTGCGCCCGAGGTCGGCCTGGCGGCCCACCGTGCCCGGTGACCCGCGGATCCTTGCCCGGAGCCGGAGCCGGAGCCGAACGCGGCCGGCGACTCAAACCCCGGCAGGGCTGTATGCGAACCGGACGTCGCGTCCTCCCCGGCTGCGCTCGGCATGCTGGCCGCCGCGGCGCCCGAGCCGTCCGTCCTGCTTCCCACGGCATCGTCGTCGTCATCGTCGTCGTCGGCCCCGCCGGCGCCGGCCGCACGGCCGGCGCCGCCGACCGGGAGGCGCGGGCGGCGCAGGTAAACG
>JAICYD010000109.1 GCA_025934375.1 Streptosporangiaceae bacterium
ACCACGCGGCATGCCCGTCCCCGGCAGCGGTCCACGCGTCATCCACGACAGCAAGCATGCACCAACCCTGGCCCGCGACACGGCCCAGATCACGCAGCCACGCCGATCAGATAACAGCCAACCGTTGTAGTACTAGGGGCCGCTATTCTTGACCAGCCGTTACGTCAGCTTGAGAACTGGCACGTCATGGGCCTGGTGATCAGCTTTGCCTGGAGATGGCACCCGCTTGGCGCGGCGGACTGGGGAACGTAAATATAGTGTCAAAGACTGACTCTACGGTCGGGCTGACGAACTCTGTCGGTCCGTGAGGCTGCGCCGCGTCACATGGAGAAGGATCCATTAAGGAAGGACATCCCCAAGATGGCGAAATGGGAGTATCGAGTTTCATGCGTCGATGACTTTCCCAAGCAGGTGGATCAGAATATGGCGAAATGGGTTGCAGCAGGATGGGAATTGGTGAGCGGCGGCGTAGCGTCCTTTACGGAAGCAGGCATAATTCATATCCGATTCGTCCAATATTGGCGAAGGGAAGCGCAGGAGTAGCTTCGCTCGCCCATGAACGGCAGACTCGGGGACCAGACCTCCCAACCAAGTCCGACAATGAGAACGCATCGCCGTAAGGACATCTTAGCTACGTAGACGTTGACGAACCAAGTCTCGGCATGGGCTGAGTGAAGGTGCCCGGCCAAGCTCACGTCACCTTCATGACCGAGAACAGTGAGGCCAGTATCTATGCAGCGAGGTATACGTAAATGACATCTGGCGGGATGTACGACAGTGGGTTCGAGACCTACAAGAACGTCACACCAGACGAGTACCGATCTGTTCTTCGAACGGGCGTTGTGATTCTGGACGCGAACGTTCTGCTGCACCTGTACAGATATCATCCCGGGACCCGAAAAGACCTGATGGATATTCTTACTGCCATAAAAGGTCATCTTTGGATTCCTCATCAGGCAATGCGCGAGTTTTGGCAAGGACGTCCGGGCGTTATCGTCGGAAGATCTAAAGAGATTGAAGATATAGTTGGCGGCCTCCAGAACAATGGATTGCAGATGGGGGACGGGATCCGCTATTGGGCAAACCGGATCGGACTCCCGCCGAGAGAGAGGCAAAGGCTACTTGATAGGGTTGAATCGACTATCGATCATATCTCTAATCGAATCCGCGCGCTAAGCGCCGCTGATTCCACGGAAGACGTTGCCGACACAGACAGCGATCCTATTCTTTCCGCGCTAGAACCTATTCTCGACGGAAGCGTTGGTCGACCACTCAGCCCAGAAGTCGCCCGTGAAGCTAAGAAAGAGGCGCTTCAGCGGATAGCCGACAAGCGGGCACCCGGATGGAAAGATGCAGCCAAGAAAGAAAATAAGGAAGGTGATTACTTTGTTTGGCTTCAGTCCCTTCAGGAAGCCAAACAAAGAGGTCTTGACGTGCTATTCGTAACGGATGATGCTAAGCCCGACTGGTGGAGAATCGAGCATGGCGAGACTAAGGGGCCGCTACCCGAACTCGTCCATGAAATGCGCCAGATAGCAAATGTACGCTTGTTCATGACACGACCAGAGACTCTTCTGCTCCACGCCAGGGACATTCTCGGTAAGGACGTCAGCAGCGATTCAATACGTGACGTACAACGGGTGTCCAGTCAGGTCGATACGCGCTCGAACTCAGAGAGCATCCATATCCGCTATTTGGCATATGAACACAGGGTAATGGCCGCCATGACCGAGCTAGGTTATCATCCCATTAGGAACGTCAACCCTACCGGTAGGGAATTCGATCTACTCATCGGGGACCGAAAAAGCCGTCGCATTATCTATGCTGAACTCAAACATTATTCTCATCCGATACCGAGGCAGGTAATTCATCAAATTATGGGCATGGCCGGCGGCTCGCCCCTGCCTATTATACTAATCAGTAATGTCGCCCTAAGTGAATCTGCGCAGGATGCCTTGGAGGGGTCACAAGATATCCTGAAAGCAATCACATGGAAGGACGATACCGATACCCGGCAGTTGGGTGCGGCATTGGAGGAAACCTTCCTAAATCTTCCGGGGTAGCCCACGTAGATGATCTCCCTCGTGCGGACAATAAATTATTCGGTTCCGCCGCCTACATCATAAGCGAGGATCTCCTCGCGAAGATTATTCGCTAGCGGCGATCTCGAATATCGATGATCGGTTAGCATGTCGCTAATGCGGCGCATTCTCTTGGCGATCCAGGAGATACGGCGTTCGGGTGGCAGGTCGAATATCGGCCGGAGGACTACCCCGGCCTCGTCTATCTCGTCTAGTTTTACCAGGGCGGTAGCCCAGTATATGTGCGCTAGCGCCTCGTCGTCCAAAGAGCGTTCAGGCATGGGTGATTTCTGCCATATTTCAATAGCTTTGGAGGCTTCGTATGCCGCACGCCGCGCGTTCTCTGGTCCGTCCAGCCATATAAGACTGCTGCCTGCGTAGTAATGCTGCTTTGCTTCGGAAAATCCAAAGAGTCCGCTGAGGGAGTCTGCAGTGCGCATCTTCTCGCGGGAATCTGCCGCCTGGGCGAGCGCCTCGTTGGCCCCCTTCGAATCTCCAAGGTTTGCCAGGGACTGGGCAACTCCGCAAAGAAGCCGAGGGGCTGACGTTCCCCTCCCCGAATAGTTCTCATATCCTTCTCGCGCCAAGTCCAGCGCGACACGATAATCATTGTCGAAGCGAGCAATCAAGGATTGGGTTCCTCGTGTCCATGCCCGGAGTTCGTTATCGTCGGCTCGCTCGGCACACCGGAAGGCAGCATTAGCATGCAACCGGGCATCCCGCACTACCCCTAGATCAAGGGCAGCGTAGGCGAGCACGCCGGAAAGGCGCCCCGCAGCAATGAGGTAGTCTCTTTCTAGTTCCCCAGGTTTATCGCGGGACTTGAGTGCCCTAACCACAGCCGAGCGTAGCCGGGCGGCCTCTGCCAGCATAGGCGCAGGAGGGGTATTGAGATAGGAGACGGCTAGCCACCCGATTGTTCCGCCCACTGGTTCGGAATCGATGTCATCAGCGTCAAGGGCTGACAGGAACTCCGATTCTTGGGTCGCGCTTATCAGCATTTGACGGATCTTACCGTGGCTCCGGCGCGCATCGTCGGCTATCTTCCAGCAAGAAAAAAGCTTCCCGGCTGCCCGCAATTCACGGTCGGCGAGATCCGCGAAGACTTTCTCTGGAAGTCTTTTGCCTGCCTCGACGTTGCTTATGTAGCTACGGTTAAAGTGAATCATGTTCGCGAGACCAGATAGGGACATCCCGCGTGCCTGCCGAAGTTCGCGTAGCAGCAGGCCGAACCGTTTCCGCGACTCTGACGAATCGTCAGCGCTGGTCATGTCCATCGCGCCTGTCCCTGGCCGACCTGTTGCCTGTGAACCCTGACTCCCTAGAGGCAACAGCCTACCTCTCGCAACTGCCTTGACGATGCCGCACCCTGGATGACGGGGCCGTGACCCTGCACCTAGCGGACCCAGCAACCGCCCTGAAACGACGTGTAGCGCGGCAACCATCGCGCCGGCCAGGAGGTGATGCACGATGACGACCGAGGGGGCCGTAGTGGGCAGCGTCGCGCCTGCAACGATTCCGATTCGCGCGGAGCGGAAGGGGCGGGGCTGGACCCTCGTCACGATGGCGAGGAAACTGCGTGACGCGGCGGACGATCCGAGGGATATCCCTAGTATCGAGGCAGTCGTTCATAACATCCAGCGCTGGGAGAAGGGTAGGGGCGGGGTCAGCGAGCGGTACAGGCACCTTTACTGTCGCGTTTTCGGCCTTAGTGAATGGGAGCTGTTCGGCATCGACCCGCCGGACATTATAAAGGGACGATGACGGGGAGGGAGAGGGAATGCCGTATGCCCGGACGAGCCTGCGGGCGGAGAAACGCAAACTGCGCGAAGAGATGCGCGCGGCTGGGCTTGACTTCCGGCAGATAGCAACCGAGTTTTCCCGTGTCTATAAGCTTCGGCCTCGTGCTGCGTGGCGTGAGGCGTACGGGTGGAGCCTGCAAGAGGCCGCCGATAATATCAACGCCTTTCGCGGGGATACCGGTCTGGACCCTGGCGGGCTTTCAGGCATGACGTCGGCTCATTTGTGCGAGTATGAGAAATGGCCCGGTTACAGGGATATTCCGGCTGGCCGTAAGCCGAGTGCTTACCTGCTCGCGGTGCTCGCCGGCATCTACGGCTGCCAAGTCAGCGACCTTGTCGACCTAGCAGACCGTCAGCATCTCTCTAAAGCGGATCTCCTGATTATCGACACCTACGCTCCGCGCCCAGTCCCCGCTCCAGAAACTGCGGGCGGGAAGCCAGAGTTTCTCGGGTCACCGCCCATTACCGACGGCGTGATGGCATCCGAGGATACCAACGGGAATTACTATGTCGTTCTTTTCCTTCCTCGTGGACCGCAGCGCATCGCGATCGACATAACCAGCGCGGACGTCGGCGATTCGGACGCGGCAGAACAGCCTGTGCGCCGACTCACGGTGGTAGGCGAGTAAGAGACTTTCGGTAAGAGGTAGCAGCATAAGGAGGCGAGGCTAGACGAAAAGCCGAGGGGCGGGCCGCCCCTGATCCCTGGAAAGAGTTGGGGCGGCCCGCAGGGAAACAGGTTCCCCGGTGCCCATGGTACCCGGGGCTGTTGTGCTGTCCGCGCAACGGCGCGTGCCCGGGAGAGGGAGGGAGCGTCACCTGGATAACACCAGCAACAACGGGGAGGTGGCCAGGTCATGCGATACCGGCTGAGCGGTTGCCGGGCCGGCGTCCGGTGCGCGTGCGGCGCACTGGCGCGGGACGGCGCACCGCGCTGCGCGAAGTGCATTTCACGGGCCCGCTGGTCGCGCCGCAAGGCGCACCGCGCGTTCACCGACGACTAAGCGGGCAAGAGGGCCGCCCGCAGTCGCGAACTGCACTGCTTCCGCAGTGTTTGGCACTGGTTCCGCACTGGTTCCGCCTTGGAACCGCAGCGGGCCACGGAGTTGAATAGGAGGCATGAAAGACATCACAACCGCAAGGACATCACAGCCGCACTCCGGTGAGAGGGGGTGATTAATTGACGGTAACGGTATCGCTGGCGCTCTTGCTAGGGGCCGTGGTATTCCTGCTCTGCAAGTACGCGGGACTGCGGATATGGCACGCCGCGGCGTGCATTATCCTCGGCTTCTACCTCGCCTCTACGAGCTTCGCCCCGTACATTTCCCAGTTCACCGAGAACATCATCCGGAACCTGTAACACGGACAACAGAAAGGCAAAAACATGTCCGCAATCACCACGTACCCCGCGCCGCGCGCGGGACGCGGAAAGGCCGCCTATGACCAACCGACCTGAGGAGGTGGTGCAACCTGACCCGACCCCAGCACCGCAACCGTCATACTCCGTGGTAAGCATGTCTTCCATGATGCCTGCTCCCGATCCTGTGTGGATAACGGAAGCACCCGGGCGGCAAGGACAACTACGCCGTCGACCGGGACGCCGCCCGGACGCTGGTCGCGGCGCTGCCTGGCACCGTGCGCGCCTGCCGGGACAACCGCGCCTTCCTGCAGCGCGCCGTCCGCCACCTGGCCCGCGCGGGGATACGGCAGTTCCTGGACATCGGCACCGGCCTGCCCACCATGGGCGCCGTCCACGAGACGGCACCGGGCGCGCGGGTGGCCTACGTCGACTATGACCGGACGGTCGTGAACCACGCACGGGCGCTGCTGGCCACCACCCCCGACGTGATCGCCGCCGAGGGCGACCTGCGCCAGCCGCAGGCGATCACCGCTGATGAGGCCATCCGCGCCCACCTGAACTTCAGCCAGCCCGTTGGCGTGCTGCTGGTCGCCGTGCTGCACTTCATCACCGACGCCGGGCAGCCGCACTCCATCGTCAGGCACCTGATGGACGCGGTGGCGCCCGGCAGCTGCCTGGTGGTCAGCCACGTCACCGCCGACCACGTCAGCGAGCAGGCCGCCGCCACCGGGCGGGGCGTCTACGACGGCGCGTCCGCCCCGGTCATCCCCCGCACCCTGGCCGGATTCACGGGGTTCTTCGACGGGCTGAAGCTGGCCGAGCCCGGCGTGACCGCGGCCAGCGACTGGCACCCCGGCATCGCCCCCGCCCCGCCCCGGGCCGGCGGCCACCCGGCCACTTACGTCTACGCCGGCGTCGCGACGAAGGACTTACCCCAGGCCCCCGCGTGGCCCGGGAAGGGGCCTCGGACGGCGAGGCCCCGTGACCAGGCCAGGCCACGCGGGACCCCGGTCCCGGTAGCGGACGGCATCGCGTCGGCACTCACGTAAGCCCGCTACCGGGGCACGGCCCCGGGTCCCCGGGCGGCGGTCCCCGCCGCCGCCCGGGACCCCGGCCACCAGCACCAGGACGAGGACCAGGACAGGACGAGGGAAGGGAGGCGGGACCGGTGAGCGATGCAGGCGCGGGCCCGGCCCTGACGCGGCAGTGGCGGGCCAGCCCGCGCCCGGCGGAGCGGGCCGCCGCCCGGATCGCCGCCGAGCTGGCCGGTCGGCAGCGCTGGGACCCCGTTGACGGCACCGTCGACCTGGCCGCCCGGCTGGACCTGCCGGCCGGGACGGTGCGCGCCGCGAAGGTGCTGCTGGCCGGGAACGGGGTGATCATGAAGTCCGCCGGCCGGCCGCTACTGGGTCGCGTGAGCGGCGCCTTCGCCGAGGTGTGGGTGGACGCGATCCGGCTGGCCCACGGGGAGCTCCCCCCGGACCCGCCAGTCACCTACGCCCGGCCCGACGGCTCGCTGGGGTGCGCGCGGGAGCTGGTCATCGAGTTGCCAGCGGCGCGGGCCCGCGCAGCGGGGCCAGGCCCGGTACCGGCCGGGCCTGTGAGGGGGTGAGGCAGTGCCGCTGGTCAGGGAGGTGATCCAGGAGTGGGAAGGCTCGGCAAGCCGCGCGAAGAAGATCGCCGCCAGCCTGCTCGCCGCGATGGCCGCCGGCCAGCCGGCGATCCTGCACGACTTGCCGGGCAGCGGCGAGCTCGCCGTGCAGTGGGGCGTTCCCCAGCCGACTGTCTCGGCAGCGAAGAAGCTGATAGCCGCCTACGGGGTCATCAAGCTGACCCCGAACGGCAAGAGGTACTACATCGCCCGGCATGTCAGCGCAGACTCCCTCATCGCTGCCGCCGATGCGAAGCTGAGCACCGCGCAGGCGGCCGCCGAGGCCGGGGTATCGAAAAGGACCATAGTCAGGTGGGCGGAGGAGGGAAGGCTGCCAGCCACCCTCACGGCCGGCGGCCACCGCCGCTTCAACCGGGCCGACCTGGGATCCACGTGCCGCCCGGCCACCAGCCCGCTCCAGCCGGCCGGCGACCACGCGGCCATCCTCAGCGCGGCTACGGCCGCGCAGCACCTCATCCAGCACCACCAGCACCTGATCCCGCCCGGCCTGCTCCAGGCGCTGGCCGCCTTCCACCCCACCCTGGCCAGCCAGCTCAACGGCCAGGCCAGCACGCCCGGGGACGCCGGAAGCCCCCACCCGGCAGCCGGGCCACCGCCCGCAGCAGGAAGGAACCACCCATGAAAAGGCCCGCACCGCGCCGACCCTCAGGGACCATGCGCCGACATCGCATTGCCGAAGCCTTATGGTGCCTATCCCCCAGGAAGAACCGCCGAAATGACCAACTGGCTGCCGACGGAGTCGTCGGCGCTGGTGGCCAGCTCGACCTCCACCAGCCGCCGGAAGCACGCCGGGTCGCGCGCGACGAGGTAGCTGACGGTGGAGGCGGACAAGACGGTGCGCGAGCGGATCCAGTTGACCATGAAGCCTGCCGAGATGAACAACTCGCGCAGCTGCTCGGTGCCGTAGCAGCGGGTGATAGTGCCATCCGGCCATGGGATGAGCACCACGTCGGCATGCGGCAAGTCGACCAGGTGCGGCCAGTGATGCTGCTCGGCGAGCACCGCCATGCCCTGGGTCAGCGAATCGACCGAGGCCAGTACCCGGCCGCCGGGGCGCAGCACCCGGCGGATCTCGCCGACCAGGGTCTCGGCGGCCAGCCGGCGTGACAGCGTCCGGTCCTCGGCGATGACGCCGTCCGCGCACCCATCGGCGAGGAACTCAAGGCCCCAGCCATCCGCGGCGATGACCCGGTACCCGGGGGAGTTGGCCTTGGACGTAGCGGAAGCGCCGGTCTCGTTGCGGGGGATAGGGGCAGTGTTGCCGGCAAAGCCGGTGCCCGGCCTGCCCCGGTCGAGGTCGCTGGGGTCGCTGACGTGCAGCACCCGGTGCCCAGTGGCGGCGGCAAGCGACGGCGCCTGCGAGGCCGGGCCGGAGATGTCGATGAGGCGCTGGCGATCCGGCGCGAGCCAAGACGTCAGCTGCGCCCGGGCGACGGCATCGTGGAAGCGCCAGTACAGCGCATGGGGACCGGTGTCCTGCGCGACGATGGGACTAGCTCGCACGGGTTACTCCTGGCGGGCGCCCACACCACCAGGGCGCCCATGATGCCTATTAGTTCCCAGGTCGGGCTGATATAAGCGGCGATGATCGTTGTCATAACCCGGAATGGGGGAAAGGCGGCCGGTGTTCTACGCGGCATGGCCGTAGCCTCTCCTCCTAGCGACACGCGCCGGTCACCTGTCGGCGCTGTCGTCTCACTAACCTCGCGCGTTGGGGCCTCCCCGCGGACCTCCCATAGCCGGCCGGGACCGGCTTGGACCGGGCAGGTATCCTCATACGGTCTTACCCCGCCGGCCACGCGGCCGGCGGACGAGAGCCGACAGGGGGTGGGTCCCGTACCAGAGACACTTGAGGAGCGCGGCGCGCGCTTCGAGGCTGATGTCCTGCCATATCTGGACCAGCTGTACTCCGCCGCGCTCCGGATGACACGGAATCCGGCTGACGCCGAGGACCTGGTGCAGGAGACTTTCGCGAAGGCGTACGCGTCCTTCCACCAGTTCCAGCAGGGCACCAACCTCAAGGCGTGGCTGTTCCGCATCCTGACCAACACGTTCATCAACACCTACCGCAAGCGCCAGCGTGAGCCGCAGCGGTCGGGCGCCGATGAGGTAGAAGACTGGCAGCTGGCGCGGGCCGCGTCGCACACCTCGGAGGGGCTGAAGTCCGCCGAGGCGGAGGCGCTCGAGCGGTTGCCTGACTCCGACATCAAGGAAGCACTGCAGTCCCTGCCGGAGGAGTTCCGCATCGCGGTCTACCTGGCTGACGTGGAAGGATTCGCATATAAGGAAATCGCCGACATCATGGGCACCCCGATAGGTACCGTGATGTCACGGCTGCACCGTGGCCGTCGCCAGCTCCGGGACGCGCTCTCGGACTACGCGGCCGACCGCGGCTTGGCCCGGGCGCACGCCAGCGGCAGTGCCGATGGCCGCACGGCCGAGGAGGACAGGTCATGAGCTGCGGAAACCCACATAAGGTGCCATGTAGCGAGGTCCTGGAGCAGGTTTATTACTACCTCGATCATGAGATGTCCGACGCCGACTGCGAGGACATCCGCGAGCACCTAGACGAGTGCGCCCCTTGCCTGCGGGAATTCGGCCTTGAGGATCTCGTCAAGAAGCTCGTGGGCAAGCATTGCGGCTGCGACCCCGCCCCCGCCGACTTGCGCACCAAGGTCCTGGTCCGCATTCGCCAGGCGCAAGTCGAAATCGAGCAGCAGGCCTGATTTACCCTAAGCTGCCGTTCCGTAGCTGTATGCTTACAATAACCTTTGGGTCTCTGAGAATCAGCGCCGCCACGTTATCCTGTCCTGGACGGCCGTGTAGCAGCTGCCGTCGCCCTGTATGCGAGGGAGGACGGTCCCAATGCAGGCATCCGGCAGGACACGCGGGCCATGGCGTGAATTCGGGGTCGTGTCACCCCAGGCACGACGCGGGTTCCCGGCTGTCGGCCTCGGAGTCTCCTGGGGGTAGCGACGACGAGGAACGCGGCTCACTTGACTGGCCGCCGACTGCGAAGGGGGACCGTGGGCAAGCTGTCCAAGGCTGCCTGGCTGTACATCGGCGCCGTCATCATCGCCGCCGCCTTGCCGATAGCACGCGGGCCCTTCGCCGAGATCAACTGGACCGCGGTCATCACCCTCGGGCTATTGCTCGCCGCGTCCGAGTCGACCGCGACGCTCCTGGAATCCCGCAGCCTCGCCTGGTCAGCCAATTCGGTGGCCAGCCTCGCCGCGGTGGTGCTGACCGGCCCGGTCGGCGCAGCGCTGGTCGCCTGCTGCACGCTGCTGGGCATCCGGCGCGGGCCATCCCCCATGCAGCGCCTGTTCAACACCGGGATGTACGCGCTCAGCGCCTACCTCGCTGGCCAGGTCTTCCTGCTGTTCGGCGGCCAGGTCGGCACGCCCGGGACGAGTTCCTTCCCCGGCATCATCGGCCCGTACGCGGCCGCCACCGTAACGCACGTGGCCGTTAACTTCGCCCTGCTGCAGGGCGTGTTCTGGCTAGCCCCGACGCCGCGCACGACCGCGAGCCGGCTCGACCTGGGACTGCTGGTCACTGACGTCGGCTACGGCGCGCTAGGGGTGCTCATCGCCGCGCTGTGGGAGGTGCTCGGCCCGTTCACGCCAGTCCTCGTCCTGATCCCGCTCTTCGTCGCCCGCTGGGCGGTGGCCCAGTTCGCCGCGCAGCAGCGGGCCTACGAGGCGACGGTCAGCGCGCTGTGCCAGGCCGTGGAGACCAAGGATTTCTACACTCGCGGGCATAGCGAGCGGGTGTCCAAGGGATCAGTGATGATCGCGTCGGAAATCGGCATGCACGCCGAGCGGATCGCCGCGATCCGGTTCGCCGGGATGCTGCACGACGTCGGCAAGCTCGGCGTGCCGACGGCCGTCTTGCAGAAGACCGGCAGGCTCACCGACGACGAGTACGCCGCGATCCAGCTGCATCCGATGCGCGGCCTCGACATCGTCAGGGACATCGGCTTCCTGGATGAGGCGCTGGCCGGGATCATGCACCATCACGAGCGCATCGACGGCAAGGGCTACCCCATGGGCCTCGCCGGCGATGAGATCCCCGAGTTCGCGCGGGTGCTCGCGGTCGCCGACGCGTTCGACGCCATGACCTCCAACCGGGCCTATCGCGGCGCCCGCCCGGTATCGGCGGCCATCGCCGAGCTCCGCAAGTGCGCGGGGGAGCAGTTCGACCCCGCGTTCGTGGATGCCTTCGTGGCCGCCATCGATCGCGACGGCTGGGCGGAACCGCAGCCGGTGCCCGGGGACAACACGGAGAAGGCCTTGCCCGCCGACACTGATGGCCAGGCCGGGCCGCTGATCATCGAAAGCTTGTAGCCGCCATGGCCGTGCGACGCTATGAGCAACCTGGCTACTCGCGCAACATCCTCGACTCCGGCCAGGCGCTGCTGGTCATAGTCGCGGGCGTGCTGCTGATCGTCGCGATCACCGACACCGCGGTGGCCGACGTCACCGACGTTTCCGCCGCGATCGCCTTCGGAGCCTTGATCGCCTTCGGGGAACTGCTGCGCCTGACCCTGCCCGGCGACCGGGAGGCCGCACCCATCGCGGCGGCCGGCTCGCTGGCGTACGCGCTGCTCATCCGCGTGCAGGACATGCCCGCGCGCAACAGCATGCAGCAGGTCGTCGCGGTCGCCGCCGTCGGCATGCTCATCGGCGCGCTGCCGCACCTGGCGGTCGGGCGTCCCGCGCGGCTCACCTCCATGGCGGCCCGGCTGGTGGCCGTGGCCTGCGTCGCCGCGGTGTTCCGGCCGCTGGCCGGCCATCAGGTCATCAGCGGCCACTGGTGGTCCGCCCTCCCGGTGATGCTCTCGCTGGTGGTGCTGGCCTGGCTGGTCGAGGCGGCGATAGCGGCCCTGGTCCGCACCGACGTGCTGCGGGCGCGGTTCGGCGTGGCCCTGGCCGACGAGCTGCGCGTGCAGCTCCCGCTGGGCGTCGCCGTGGGCACCTCCGCCCTGCTGATCGCCTTCGCCGCCGAGGTCATGGGCTTGTTCGCGGTCGCCGTGTTCGCCGCGCCGCTGCTGGTCACCCAGGTCGCGCTGCGCCGGTTCGCCGGGATCCGGGCGACCTACCTGCAGACGGTCCGCGCGCTCGCCCGGGTCACCGAGATCGGCGGGTACGTCGAAGCCGGGCACTCGGCCCGGGTCAGCAAGCTGTCCGTCGACATCGGGCGCGAGCTGGGCATGCCGGAAGCGGACTTGCTGGAGCTCGAGTACGCGGCCCTGATGCACGACATCGGCCAGCTGTCGCTGCGCGACCCGATCCCGGGCGGCGCGACGGTCCTGGTCAGCCGCGAGGAGCAGCGGCGTATCGCCGAGTACGGCGCCGAGGTCATCCAGCAAGCCAAGGTGCTCGACTCCGTGGCCGACATCGTCCGCCGGCAAAGCGACCCCGCCCGCATGCCCAACCGCGCCGACGAGCCGCCGCTGAGCAGCCGCATCATCCGGGCCGCGAACGCCTTCGACGACCTGGTAGGCAGCTCGGTAGAGCCCAGCCGGGCCGCCGCCGCGGTGGAGCGGCTCCGCCTGGACACCGCCGGCGAGTACGACCCGGCGGTCGTCGAGGCCCTCGCCGCCCTGGTCGCCCGCCGCCCCTAAACGCCGGTCGTCGTCCTCGGGTATTCGACTTCCGGGTCGGTGATCACGTTGACAAGGTAGGGGGCACCGGAGTCGAAGGCGCGGCGCAGGGCCGGGCCGATCTGCGCCGGGTCGGTCACCAGCTCGCCGGCGCCGCCGAGCGCCCGGACGACGTCGTCGTAGCGGGTCCCCGGGGTCAGGTCGGCGGCCACGTCATACCCGTAGAGGGCGCGCATCGGCCACTTCTCCAGCCCCCAGCCGGCGTTGTTGCCGCACACCATCACCACGGGCAGCTTGTGGCGGACGAGGGTGTCCGCGTCCATCAGCGACAATCCGGCCGCGCCGTCGCCGAGCAGCAGCACCACCTGCGACGACGGGCGCGCCAGGCGCGCCGCCATCGCGTACCCGAGGCCGGTTCCCAGGCAGCCGAACGGGCCAGGGTCCAGCCATCCGCCGGCCCGCTTCGGCTCGACATGCCGGCCGGCGAAGGAGACGAAGTCGCCGCCGTCCCCGATCACCACCGCGTCGTCGTCCAGCAGGCGCAGCAGCTCCCCGTAGATCCGCACCGGGTGGATCGGGTCGGCCGCGGACGCCAGCAGCGGCGCGTCGTCCGCCACCGAGGCGCGCACCGCGTCTTGCAGTCTCGGCAGCCACGCTGCGTCCGCGGCGGTGCTCGCCATCCCCGCCAGCTCAGTGAAGAACGTGGCCAGGTCACCGGATACGCCCGCCGCCAGCGGGCAGTGGGCCGCCAGCCCCGCGGCTGAGTCGACGGCGTGGACCACCGCCGCCGGAGCGTCCTTCGGCCCGAACTTCCCGTACCGGAGCCGGAAGTCCAGTGGGGTCCCCGCCACGATTACCAGGTCCGCCTCGGCCAGCGCGATCCCGCGAGCGCGGCTGACCAGCAGCTCGTGCCCGCCCGGCAGCACCCCGCGCGCCTGCCCGTTAGTTATCACCGGCAGTCGCAGGGCCTCGGCGAAGCCGCGGGCGGCGTCTTCGGCCCGGCCGAGCCACACGTCCGAGCCAAGGATGAGGACCGGCCGCCGAGCCGTCGCCAGCAACCGCGTGACCGCGTCCAGCTGGGATTGATCCGGGCGGGAGGCACGGTCGCGTTGCGCCGGGGAGATCTCGACCTCGCTGTTGTCGTAGATCGTCTCCAGCGGGAAGTCCAGGAACACCGGGCCGCGGCGGGGGCTGGCGGCCAGCGCGAACGCCTCGTCCACCGCGGCCGCGACCTTGAGCTTGTCGTGCACCGTGGCGGCGTGCTTGGTGACCGGGGCGAGCAGCGGCACGTGGTCCATCTCCTGCAGCGCACCCGCGCCCCACAGGTAGTCCGGAGCCCGGCCGCCGATGACGACCACCGGGGCGCCGTTGAAATAGGCGCTGGTCACCGCGCTGACGCTGTTCGTGACGCCCGGGCCGGCGGTGACCACGGCCAGTCCCGGGTCACGCGTCAGCCGACCGGTGGCCTCGGCGGCGAACACGGCGGTCTGCTCGTGCCGCACGTCGATCAGCCGCATCGGCGTCGGCCCCTTGGCCGCCGCGTCGTAGAGCGGGAACACATGGCCGCCAGATAGGGTGAACATGACGTTCACACCGTGCCGCTGGGCCACCTCGACGGCCTGGTTGCCCCCATGCCCGGATAGTCGCATCACGAAGCCCGACGCTACCTTTCCCGGGGGGTACACACCAACCCCCCGGACCCCCCGACCTGTGCAGCCTCCCGCCCAACTCCAGGCTCCCCGCGGAGGGCCCGCGGAGCCCGCGCGGGCCCACCGCGGCTCGCCTGAACGCTCGAAGCTGCGCTCGCTGCCGCTCGCTTCGCCTCGCGGGCCTCCGTTCGAAAGCTCGGCGTGCTCGCTGCGCCGCGCGGAAAAACGGTCGGCTTCCGCTGCCGCTCGCTTCGCCTCGCGGGCCTCCGGCCAGGGCAGTCCGATGGTCAGGAAACTTCATGATTGATCAATCAGGTTGTTGCCTAATCTCCTCATGAGGCGCACCATAGTTGGAACCTTCGTGACGGGCGTCACATGCGATTGCAGGAGGATACCGATGACTGAGTCGGCCGCCGCCCCCAGCGGCCCAGGTAGCACAGCCGCCTCACCGGAGGTGAGGCGCAACCCGGTAAGTACTCATCCAATAGCATCGCTACTCATTGGCCTGCTGCTGCTCGCTTCGATCTTCTTCGCGCTCTACGTGCCGCTGTACGGGAGGCTCACGCCGAAGGTCGGTGCCTGGCCGTTCTTCTACTTCTACCTGCTGGCCTTCATGCCGGTCATGGCGGTGGTGCTGTGGGTCGTCACCCTCTTGCAGCGCCGGTTTGACACCGAGGCGGGCGGACCGCGATGAGCCACGTCAACTCGACCGTCTTCACGATCGTCGTCGCCGTCTTCATCCTCGTCACCGGGATCGGGTTCGCCGCCTCGCGCTGGCGCCGCACGCAGGACATGATGCACCTGAACGAGTGGGGGCTGGCCGGGCGCGGCTTCGGGACCTTCATCACCTGGTTCCTGCTCGGCGGCGACCTGTACACCGCCTACACGTTCATCGCCGTGCCGGCGCTGGTGTACGGGTCGGGCTCGATCGGCTTCTACGCGGTCGCGTACACGATCGTCGCCTACCCGATCGCGTTCATCTTCCTGCCCCGGCTGTGGTCGGTCTCGCACGTCCACAACTACGTGACGCCGGCCGACTTCATCCGGGGCCGCTATGGGTCGCGCGGCCTGGCGCTGAGCGCGGCCGTCACCGGCATCCTGGCCACCATGCCGTACATCGCCTTGCAACTCGTCGGCATTCAGGCGGTCCTGACGGTCATGGGCGTGGGCGCCGACACGACCAACACCTACCTCAAGGACGTGCCGCTGTTCGTCGCGTTCGTCGTGCTGGCGATCTACACCTACCTGTCCGGGCTGCGCGCGCCGGCCGCGATCGCGTTCGTGAAGGACACGATCATCTACGTGTTCGTCATCGTGGCGGTCTTCTACATACCGGCCAAGATCGGCGGCTGGAGCCACATCTTCGGCGCCGCGCAGACGCACTTCACCTCTACCAATCCCGCGACCGGCAAGCCGTTCGGCACGTTCCTGCCGACCACCAAGAAGGTTGGCTCCACGCAGCTCGACTTCGTCACCCTGGCCCTCGGCTCGGCGCTCGCGCTGTTCATGTACCCGCACGTCATTACCGGGACGCTGGCGGCCAGGCGGCGCGGGGCGATCAAGCGCAACATGTCCCTGCTGCCCGCCTACAGCGTGGTCCTGGCCCTGATCGCGCTGTTCGGCTACATGGCGGTCGCCGACCCGGCCACGGTGGCGAGCGTGAAGAAGACCGGCAACGCCCAGCTGTCGGTGCCCTACCTGTTCCAGAACCATTTCCCGAGCTGGTTCACCGGCGTCGCGTTCTCCGGCATCATCATCGGCGCGCTGGTCCCGGCCGCGATCATGTCGATCGGCGCCGCGAACCTGTTCACCCGCAACATCTTCAAGGAGTTCTTCAAGCCGGACGCGACGCCGCGCCTGGAGACGCGCGTGTCCCAGTGGGCCTCGCTGGTGGTCAAGCTGGGGGCGCTGTACTTCGCGGTCGAGCTGCCGAAGACGTTCTCGATCAACTTGCAGCTGCTGGGCGGGGTGTGGATACTGCAGACGTTCCCGATGCTGGTCGGCGGCCTGTACACCCGCTGGTTCCACCGCTTCGCGCTGATCCCCGGCTGGCTGGCCGGGATGGCGTACGGCACGCTCGCCGCCTACAACACGTCCTCGCCGACGGCCTCGCACTGGGCGTCATCGTCGGACATCGTGTTCGGCTTCTCGCTCTACATCGGGATCAGCGCGTTCATACTCAACCTGGCGATCTCGGTGGTGCTGACCCTGGTGCTCAGGGCGTTCAAGGTCCCCGAGGGACCCGACGAGACCCTGCCCCGCCACTTCACCGTCGAGGCAACCGACACCCCGGCGAAGGAGCGCGCGTCCGTGACCGCTGGCGAGGCACGCCCGGCCCCCGGCGTGTAGCCCGCTTCCTGAGTCATCTCCGGTGCGCTGGCACCGGAGATGACTCGATCATGCCGTCGCGGTTCGGGTACCGCCCAGCGACGCCACGAGGCCCTCGCGGGCCACGCGGAGGAAATCAGCGCGATCGAGGGCGCCGGCTCCCTCGGGGAGGATGCCCGCTATCGGGGCGCCCGCGGCCACCGGGAGGTCGGCGAGGTTCTGCTCGTCGGCCAGGCCGGGATCGCGCGGCCAGCTGCCGATGACCAGGCCGGCGCAGCCGAGGCCCCGCGCCGACAGGGCCTCGCAGGTCAAGGTGGTGTGGTTGAGGGTGCCCAGGCCGGCCGCCGCGACCACGAGGACCGGAGCGTCCAGCGCGGCCGCGACGTCGGCGAGCGTGCGGCCCGCCGGGTCATAGCGGACCAGCAGGCCGCCGGCTCCCTCGACGAGGACGAGGTCGCGCTCGGCGGCCAGCTTCGCGATGTAGTCGGCGGCGGCGTTCGCGTCCAGCGGGGGCAGGCCGGATACCCGCGCTGCCGCTTCCGGGGACAGTGGATCGGGGTAGCGGGCCAGTTCGTGGGTGTCGGTCACGCCAGCCAGCCGGATGATCGTGTCGATGTCGGGAACGTCGGAATTGCCGGGATCATCATCGCGGATTCCGGTCTGGGCGGGCTTGACGACCGCCACGCCGCGGCCGGACGCGCGCGCGAGCGCCGCGATGGCCGCGGTGACGATGGTCTTGCCCACGCCGGTCCCCGTGCCGCTGATGACCAGGATCCCGGCCGGGCCCTGGACGATGCCCGGGGGAGGGAATCCGGCGGGGGCGTCGGTCACGGGCCGAGGTGGTTGCGGCGCAGGCGGGTGACGAACTTGTAGCGGTCGCCGCGGTACCAGGACTGCGCCCACTCCACCGGCTGGCCGGTCGAGTCGATCGCGTGCCGGGACAGCAGCAGCAACGGGATGCCGGGATCCACGCCGAGCAACTGCGCGTCGTGCGGGTCAGCCAGGACCGTCTCGATCGTCTCCTCCGCCTCGGCGAGGTGGATGCCGAAGTCTGTGCGCAGCGTCTCATACAGCGACGCGTGCCGTTCCAGCTGTTTGCGCAGGCCAGGGAAGCGCCGGGCCGGCAGGTGCGAGGTGTCGATCGACATCGGCTCGCCGTCGGCGAGCCGGAGCCGGTGCAACCGCAGCGCCCGCCCGCCGGGACGGATGCCCAGCAACCCGGCCAGGTGCTCGTCGGCGGTCACGTAGCCGACTTCAAGGATTCGCGTCTGCGGGTGCAGGCCGTGCTGGCGCATGCCTTCGGTGTAGCTGGCCAGCTCGAGCAGCTGGGCGACCTTTGGCTTGGCGACGAAGGTGCCCTTGCCCTGCATGCGCAGCAGGCGGCCCTCGATCACCAGTTCCGCCAGCGCCTGGCGCACCGTGGTCCGCGACGTCTCGTACTGCCGGGCCAGCTCCCGTTCCGGCGGTACCGGACTGCCCGGCGACATGGACGCCGTGAGATCCAGCAGCTGCTTCTTGACCTGGTAGTACTTGGGCATCCGCATGCGCATCCCGGCCGGGGCCGGGCCGTCCGGCGGGCCCGGCGGCAGCGAGCCGACATTGGGGGGAGCGGGCCGTGCGCCTGACGGCCGCGTCGAGCTGTGCCTGGCCGCGCTGCGGCGAGGCGCGCTGGGCTGCAGCGGCATCGAATCGGTGCTGCGGCTCTCGGCCGGCATCGGAGACACGGTCATGGTGCCCTCCCTCCGATTATTTCGGGTATCCGGCTATGATCCCTCACCGCGGCCAGTGCGCGCGATGCTGTGGCGAGGTCAATTTCATTCAAGGTGGCCCGTCCGGTCAGCCGCAGGCACGCCCGGCCGACCGGAACTGACGGCGGGCGGAAGCACCCGACGCTAACCCCATGCTCGCCGCAGATTCGCCGCGCGTCCACTGCCGTTCGCGCAGCGCCCATGACGACGGAGGAAACGGCCGCGTCCGGCGTGCTCGCAGCCAGGCCGAGATCGGCCGCGATCGCGGCCAGCTGCCTGGTATTGCGGCGGGCGCGCGCGGGCAGGTCCGGGCTATCGCGCAGGACGCCCAGCGCCGCCAGCGCCGCCCCGGCGGCCGGCGGGGCTAGCCCGGTATCGAAGATGAACCCGCGCCCGGTGTCGATCAGCGTCTGCCGCACCTCGGCGGCCCCGAGGACGGCACCGCCCTGGCCGGACAGCGCCTTGGACAAGGTAACCGTCCGCACTAGGTCCGGTTCGCCGGCCAGCCCCGTGTCATGGCCAGCGCCGCGGCCGCCGGCGCCGAGCACGCCGAGGGAGTGGGCCTCATCGACCAGCAGGATCGCCCCGTGCGCGCGAGCCAGGGCGTGCAGCCGGGCAACCGGGGCGAGGTCACCGGAGACCGAGAAGACCGCGTCGGTGATCACGATGGCCGCTTGCTCGGCGCGACCGCGCAGGGCCTGCTCAACGGCCGCCAGGTCGCCGTGCGGGGTCACCCGGAGCCGGGCGCCGTGCGCCTTCGCCAGGCGGCAGCCGTCAATCAGCGAGGCGTGGTTCCCCGCGTCGGAGATGATCAGGACGCCGCTGCTGCCGCTATCTCCGGGGGGGATACTCCGTGTGCACCCCCGTACCGCCTCCGGGGCCGCGAGGGCGGCGGCGAGCGCGGTCACGGTGGCCAGGTTGGCCAGGTACCCCGAGGAGAACACCAGGGCGCTCGCCGCGCCGGTGAAGTCGGCCAGTTCCGCTTCCAGCTCTTCGTGCAGAGCGGTCGTGCCGGTGACCAGGCGGGACCCGGTCGCCCCGGTGCCCCAGGCGCGGGCCGCGCGCGCGGACGCCTCCGCCAGCCGGGGATCCCCGGCCAGGCCCAGGTAGTCGTTGGACGCCAGGTCGAGCAGCCGGCTGCCTGACGGAGTACGCTGCCGCGCGACCATGCGCCGCCGTAGCCCAGCGTCCGCGCGCGCGGACGCCTGCTCGCGTAGCCGGGCCAGCGGGTCGAACACCCCCGGGGTCAGTGCCTCCATGCGCGAATAATGCCAGGTCGTGCCCCCCTAAGAAAACGTGGCGCGTAACACGGCCGCGGTAACCGCCGCCCGCCGCCGCCCAGCGCCGCTTACCCCAGCCACCGCCACTGCCCCAAATACCCCGCGTACCGCGCCATTTATCGTAATCTTTTTCATTCGCCAAACACTTTCACGCTGGAATGTGAAAATTTTGTCGAATCAGAAAATCCTCCGCGATAATGAGGAAGTCCGGCGAGCTGCACAAGTCGGGGGGCCTCGGAAACGGGTGCGTGCCCCCCGGATAATGGAGGTGTGCCCACGCTTACCGACCTTGCCCGGACCTACTCCAGCCTCAGCGGCCCGGACCTGGAGTGGCTGCACTCGCTCGTGTCGGACTGGCAGCTCCTGGCGGACCTGTCCTTCGCCGACCTGATCCTCTGGGTCCCGCTGCGCATCCCCAAGTCCACCCCGGCGGGCGCGCCGGAAGGCCCGCCGGAGATCCCGGCCATCCCGAGCTGGGTGGCCGTCGCGCAGATGCGGCCCACGACCGGCCCGACCTCGTTCCCAGACGACGTGGTCGGCACGCTAAGCGGACCGGGAGAGCAGGTGCTGCTCGACACGGCGCGCACCGAGCAGCGGATCTGGCGGGAGAGCGACCCGGACTGGACCACGGGCGTCCCGGTGCGGGCAGAGGCCATCCCGGTCACGCGCAATGGCACGGTGATCGCGGTCATCGAGCGCTCCACCAACCTCAATTCCGCGCGGACGCCGAGCCGCCTGGAGCTCACCTACCTGCAAGGCGCCGATGACCTGGCGCGGATGGTCGCCGAGGGCACGTTCCCCTACCCAGGGCAAGACGCCATGGTCCGCTCGCCGCGAGTCGGCGACGGGCTGCTCAGGCTGGACGGCACGGGACGGGTCACCTACGCCAGCCCGAACGCCCAGTCGGCCTACCGCAGGCTCGGCCTCACCGCCGACCTGCTGGGCGCCGAGCTCGGCGCGGCGAGCGCGTCGCTCACCAAGGCGGCCAAGAAGGGCGAGCCCGTCGATGAGTCGCTGATGCTAGTCGCGCGCGGTCGAGCCCCGAAAGAGACAGAGATCGACGGCAACGGAGCCGTGGTTCAGCTGCGTTCGATCCCCCTCATCGTGGGCGGCCAGCGGACGGGGGCGCTGATCCTAGTCCGGGACGTGACCGAGTTGCGCCGCCGGGAGCGCGAGCTGCTCACCAAGGAAGCCACCATCCGGGAGATCCACCACCGGGTCAAGAACAACCTGCAGACGGTCGCCGCGCTGCTGCGGCTGCAGGCCAGGCGGATGAGCATGCCGGAGGCGCGGGTAGCGCTGGAGGAAGCGGTGCGGCGCGTCGGGTCGATCGCGATCGTGCACGAGACCTTGTCTCACGCGCCCGAGGAGATCGTGGACTTCGATGACATCGCGGACCGGGTCGCGATGATGGCCGGGGAGGTGGCCTCACCCGAGGCGCGGGTCACTCCCAAGATCACCGGGCAGTTCGGGATGCTGCCGTCTGCGGTGGCCACGCCCCTCGCAATGGTGCTCACGGAGCTGCTGCAAAACGCCCTGGAGCATGGATTTGGCAGCCAGGCCAACCGGAACGGCGGCACTGAGGGCGGGATCATCGAGGTGCGCGCCGCGCGGGCGCCGGAGCAATTGACGGTAACCGTCAGCGATAGCGGGGCCGGGATTCCGGCCGACTTTGACCTGGAGTCGAGCACTAGCCTCGGCCTGCAGATCGTCAGGACGCTCGTGGTCGCCGAGCTTGGCGGCCAGCTGAGCATCACGCCCCGGGCTGGCGGCGGGACCGTAGCGGTCGTGGACCTGCCCATCCGCTACGAGCCGCTGCCTCGCCAGGGGCCGCTGTTATGTCAGGGCGCTCAGACGTGAGCGCGGGCGCGCAGGCGGATCGTGCGGCGCTTGAGCGCGCGGCGCTCGTCCTCGCTCAGGCCCCCCCAGACCCCGGCGTCCTGCCCGGTGTCGATGGCCCAGCGGAGGCACTCTTCAACTGAGGGGCAGCGTCGGCATACCTGCTTGGCTTCCTCAATCTGCAGGAGCGCGGGCCCGCTGTTCCCGATCGGGAAGAACAGCTCAGGATCCACCTCACGACAGGCGGCAACGTGGCGCCAGTCCATGATTTAACTCCTTCTTGGCATGGCGGGCGAGGTGTGCCCGCCGGGGCCTCTCGTGCTTGTGAAGTAATTCACGAGCTATGCGATATGTCAGGAACGGCTTGTTATTCCTGATCTATGGCGGTGCCGACCTGATCACGCCCAGGTGTCCAGCCCGGACGCGCCCCGAGGAGCGCGTCTCCCGTGGTCAGCAGCAGTGGTGGCTGCTGCGCGGCGGGGCCGTCTCCCTTTGGCACCAGAACTACCCTCTCAACAGGGCAGGTCCAACGCAAGGGGCCACGACAAACGTATACCGAGATTTCGATGTCATCTCGATCACAGCTGATCCATGTAGTCACTCTTGAGTTCACGCCACGACACGGAGCGCGTCCGGGACGAACGTGAACGCGACCTGCTCAGTCTCGCCGAGGAACTCCCCGTCAATGTGGAACGCGATCTGGCGGTCGGCGCTGAAGGCCAGCCGCGCCTCGGCGTGGGAGCTGAGCACGTCCGGCCCGGTGGGCGGCTTGGAGTTGGCGTGCAGCATCTGGTGCAAGGCTCCCAGCGTGGTCAGCGTCCGCATCCTGCGCAGCGCGAACACGTCCAGGCCAGCGTTCATGTAGGAGTCGCGGCCGTCGTGCGGCACCGGCACCACGGGGTGGTTGCCCACGAACGTCCACGGCGAGCTGTTCGTGACGACCCCCATGAACAGCCCGCTGGCCTCGGGCTGCCCCGGCCGGTGCAGGGTGAGGGCCGGCTTGGACCGGTCGGTCGTGTAGTACCGGCGCAGCGCGGTCCGCATGTACAGGGACTGCCGGGCCCGCTGGCCGGTCGCCCGCGCACGGTCGACGTCGGCGACCACCTCCGCGTCAAGGCCCAGGCCCGCGCTGAAGGTGAAGTAACGGTCCTCGGACTGGGTGGGGCCGTCGCACTGGTTGACGACCGCCTGCGCGCGGCTCAGGCCGATGGTCCGCTGGGCATCCGCCGCGGCCGCCGCCACGATGTGCCGGGCGGCCGCCACCGGGTCGATGGGGACGCCGAGGGTACGGGCGAACACGTTGCCGCCGCCGCCGGGCACCGGGGCGATCGCCGGCCTGGTCAGCCCGGCGGCCGTCTCCATCAGCCCGTTCACGACCTCGTTGATCGTGCCGTCCCCGCCGAACGTCACGACCAGCTCATGCCCGCCCGCCGCCGCGGCCGCGGCCAGTTCACGGGCGTGGCCGCGATAGCGTGTCTGCGCGGTTCGCAGGTCGAGGCGGGCGCCAAGCTCGCGGACAACCTGGCCGGCCAGCTGGCCGGTCATGGAAGTCGCGCGAGGATTGAGAATCAGCAACGCGCGCACCTGCTCAGGCTAACTGGGCCCGGAAAGGTGCGAGACTAGTGGGTATGCGATCTCTGCGGGCCGCGAAGGCCATCGCCGCGGCCGGCGCCCCGGCGCCGCTGCGGCTGGCGGCCGCGGTGCAGGCGGTGGAGGCGGTCGGCGTGTGCCTGGTCGCCGCCTTGGCCGCCGCCGACCTCGCGACCGGGCAAACGTACCAGCGCTCCAGCGGCGTGGCCCTGATCGTGCTGGAGCTCATCGTGGCGGCCGGGCTGGGCGCGCTCGCCTCCGGGCTGGCCCGGTCCCGGCCATGGAGCCGGACCCCGGCCGTCATGGCCCAGGTACTGACCGGCGTGATCGGGATCTTCCTGCTGCAGGCGGGCCGCTACGAGTGGGCAGTGCCCGCCCTCGTCTTGGCCCTCGCGGGCCTGGCCGGGCTGTTCGCCCCGGCCAGCCTCAAAGCCCTGTCCCGCCGATAGTGCCCGCATCGGGGAAGCACTCGGCGCGGCGAAGGCCGACTTTAAGGAGCGGGACGACGGCACGCGGGTATGGGAACTACGGTGGCAGGCAGCCGACGACGGCAAGTCACTGGCAGCGCTCAAGCACCGGCCCCCCGGCGAGGGACGCGACATCCCCGTTCCGGATTTCGTGTGGAACATGATCCAGGCATTGCCGGACGGCCCGTTGTGCCCCGGGGCGACCCGCGCCACCCGGTACCTGTCTTATGTGACCGCGACCGACCGGATGGCCGCCATCGGCGCAGAGCTTGGCATTGACGCGGCATGGCACGCGCACAACCTGCGGCACCAGTTCGCCAGCGAGGAGGCAGCGACCGGCGCGAACATCGCGGACCTGTCCGAGACGCTGGGCCACCAGTCCCCGGACATCACTTACCGCCGCTACGTCCGCAGCATGCCCGGCCGGCTCGACCGGATGGCCGGCCGCATGAACACCAGGTGGGCCACCGGCCCCGCCCCGGCCAGGGCCGCCTAGCCGCAGGCCCGCGCCGCCCGCCGTCCCAGGCCCCCCGGTACCGCACCCGGACGGGCCGGGACGGAAGGTGCCCGCCATCCCGCCGCCCCCGCCCCGCCGCCCCCGCCGTGCTCCGCACGGCCAACGATCAACGTCAACGGCCAAGACAACGGCGCTGCGCGCTCACCCCCCGGCCAGGGGGAAACCCCCAAAGCCCGTTTCCCCCTGCACCCCCTTTCCCCGCCCGGGTCGCTCCGCTCCCTGGAAGGTCCAGCCCGTAAGAAAAGGAGCGCTCCGCGCGCTCGCCGCCAAAAGACGGGCGGCACTCACCGCGCCTGGCCGCGCGCCGTCCCGCGATGATTCCGCGGGGCCAAAGACCAGCCCCGCGGAATCCCTCCCTGCTCACCGGGAAAAGGCCAGCCGCCGCGCGCAGGCCCGGACAGCGGGCGCGCAGCGCCCGCAGGCACGCCGGGCAGCACCACCCACGGCGCGCGCGGCGCTGTCCACCCCGCACAGCAACCAAAACCCCCTCTGGCCTGGGCCGGGTGGCTGCCTCCTCTCCGTTCCCCCACGACGCACCACACCCCCTCACACTGCAAAGGGAGTGTGGTGCGTCCTTCCTCCACTACAATCCAGCAGCCACCCTAAAAGCAAAAAGTACAGGTTAAATCAAAGTCAAAATCAAGATCAAAGTCAAAGAGTCTTATGCAAAACGTCGGTAATTCGACGATTCCAGCGCCATTCGATTTAAAAGATCGGAAAAGTCGCGACCCGCCGAGCGAGGTAATAGGCAACGGCTCCCCCAACCGATAGAAAGGAGGTTTCCACACCAAATCTC
>JAICYD010000145.1 GCA_025934375.1 Streptosporangiaceae bacterium
CCCTGGTGTCCTAACTCGTCAGTGAGGCACTACGCACAGTCGCGGCTTGCGTACGCCATGAGTGCTTACCGTTACAAGGTAAATCCCCGCGCGGGCATACGGCCAGGAAACGGGTCTAAACGGTTAGATCTCGGTAAGGTCCCTTTCCGTTCTGTTAGGTCACCCGCGAACCGCTGGGTGCCGGACACTCCAGCCAGGACACTGGTCTTTCGTTTCCGCATTCGGCTGACCGCGCCGCAGCGCCCGGCTCGGCCTCGACCGGGAGGAGACCATGGGTGATCGGCGAACTCTACGAGCATGCGCTGGCCGGGCGGGCGCATCCCGAGATCGAGCACGCCGATGGCACCCGCACGCCGCTTCCGGTGGCGGACTGGCTGCGGGCGCGCCCGGGCGACACCTCCCTCGTGGAGCGCTGTAGTGGCCCGACCCTGGACGTCGGCTCCGGGCCCGGACGCCTGACCAAGGCGCTGGCCGAGCGAGGCATCCCCGCCCTTGGGATCGACGTCACCCCGTACGCGGTCGACGTGGCGCGCTCGGCGGGGGCGCTCACGCTGGTGCGCGACGTCTTCGGCCAGGTCCCGGGAAGCGGCCGCTGGAACACAGTCTTGCTGGCCGACGGGAACATCGGGATCGGCGGTGACCCGATCGCGCTGCTGCGCCGGGTCACCGAGCTCCTCGGCCCGCTGGGCAAGGCCCTTGTAGAGGTCCAGGCGCCCGGATCCCCGCTGCGGCTGGAGAAGGTACGGCTGCGGTCGGCCGGCAAGATCGGGGCGTGGTTCCCGTGGGCGTACGTCGGCGCGGACCAGATCAACGAGCTCGCCACCGTCGCCGGGTTCGCGGCAGCGGAGTCATGGACGGAGCACGGCCGCTGGTTCATCTCGCTACGTACTCCGCGGTGCGCGAACTCACCCCGCGGCGACTCGGGCAGGGATTAAGGTCCAGTTACGGCTGGCCGGGGATCAGGGTCTTGGCGGGGACGGCGGTGGCACCCTTCGGCCATGAGCACCAGCACGACCTCGCCCGTGAGCGGGACCGAGACCACGCCGGCCCTCGTCTCCGGAGACGGCCCGTCTAGCCGGTTCGCTGAATTCTGGGCGCCAGACTCCGCCGACCACCGGCCACTCGCGAGGCTCACGGCGCTGCTCGCCTGCCTGGCCCTGCTCGGCGGCGCGGCCCTGGTCCTCGTCCACCCGGGCCTCAACCCGTTGCACGTCGCGCGGGTACCGCTCATCGCCACCGCGTGGGCGGCCTTCGCCGCCGCCGCGTGGCAACTGCGCGCGGTCGCCGTCCGGCTCGCCGTTGGCCTCATCATCGCGGGCGGGATCGCGCTGCAGGTCGCGGCCATCTCCGCGCCCCCGGCCGACAGCACGGACTCCTACCGCTATATCTGGGACGGCCGGGTGCAGGCGGCCGGGATCGACCCGTACCTGTACCCGCCGGCCGCCGCCGGGGTCGCCCAGCTGCGCAATGACTTCCTCTGGCCCCCAGTCCCGGCGGACCGCCTCCACCTGTGCCCGCATGCCCTGGTGAGCAAGCAGGGCGCGGCGTTCAGCCGAGTCGCCGGGTGCTCGCGGATCGGGCGGGTCGGCGTCCCCACCATCTACCCTCCGGTCGCGGAAGGCTACTTCCTCGCGGTGCAGGCGGCCGCGCCGGCCGATGACAACTCGCTGCCAATCCAGGCGGCGGGTGCCGCCTGCGCGACGCTCACCACGCTCGTCTTGCTGTTCGGGCTGCGCCGGCTCGGCCGTGACGTCCGCCTGACGGCGCTGTGGGCGTGGTGCCCGACGGTCTTGCTGGAGGCCGGGAACAACGCGCACGTCGACTCTCTGGCCGTGCTGCTCACCGCCGTCTCGCTGCTCGTGCTGGCCCGCGCCAGGACCGAGGGCAAGGCAATGCTCGGCGGCGCGCTGCTCGGGCTGGCCATCGCCACCAAGATGACCCCCGTCCTGGTGGTGCCCGGCATCGTGCGCCGCGCCTGGCAGCACATCGCCGTGGCCGCCGGGGCGGCGATCGTCGTGGTCTACATGCCGCATCTGATGACCGTCGGCAGCCGGGTCATCGGCTTCCTCCCCGGCTACCTCAATGAGCAGGGCTACTCCTCCGGAACCGGCTTCGCCATCATCAGCGTGGTGGCGCCGGGCAAGCTGGCCATCGTCGCCGCGGGCGCCCTGCTCGCGGCGATCGCGCTGGCGATCTTGAAGTTCGGCGACCCGGATCAGCCGTGGCGCGGCGGGGTGCTCATGACCGCCGCCGCGCTGGTCATCTGCACGCCGGAGTTCCAGTGGTACGCCTTGCTCCTGGTGATGCTAGTCGCGCTGGACGGCCGGCCGGAGTGGCTGGCGCTCGCGGCCGGCGGGTACCTGGCCGACAACCGGCACCTGACCGCGACCCTGCTCCTCCCGCACGCGCAGTTCGTGGGCTACGCCGGCGGCGCCGCCATCGTCGGCGCGGTAACCATCCGAAGGTACTGGCGGTCTCGCCGAGCTTACCGAGGATCGGGGAAGTTGACGGATGCCCCGGCGGTCAAGGTGGCGGGTAGCACGCGAGGCCGAGCGAGCGCCGACGAGCGCGGCTTCGAGCGATCCGGGGAGCCGCGGCGGGCTACCGTGGTTTCGGGGCCGACCGCGGTGCACCCCCGTCCCATGATCACGATCGGGACGGACGGGGCGCCGGCGTTCGCGTCCTCATCTGAGGGCAGTCAGGTCTTACCACCTGCTTACCGAGAGTGCATTGGGTGAGCGGGAGCGGCTCCGGCGTCCGTCAATGGGAGTATGCGATACCAGGACAGCTTCGACGGCTTCCCGGACAACCGGCGCGCCAGCCGGGACTACCAGGATGAGTTCGACTACTGGACGAACCCGGCCCCGCATGGGCAGGTTCGCCGCACCGGCGGGTTCGCCAGCCTCGGGTCGCAGGCCCGAGCGTCCAGCGCCTTTCCGTCGGTGCCCGATGCGTCCGGCCCGGTTGACTACCCGACCCTCACGGACGCGCTGCCGACCGACCGGGGCTGGTACGACGGCGTCAACGGCATGGCGGGCGACGAGGCGGGCGGGCGGCGCAGCCGGGGCTTGCTGGCCGGCGGGGTCGCCGGGTTCCTCGCCGCCGCGCTCGCGATCGGGGTGGCGAACCTCGCCGCCGCGTACGTCCGCCCGCAGGCGTCCCCGATCATCGCCGTCGGCGGGGCGTTCATCGACCGGACGCCGCCAGCCCTGAAGAACTTCGCGGTAGCGAAGTTCGGCGAGAACGACAAGAACATGTTGCTGCTGGGCATGTACGTGACGATCGCGCTCCTCGCGGTCTTCATCGGGATGATCGCCTGGCGGCACATCTCCGTCGGGGTCGTGGGGATCGGGCTGTTCGGGGCGTTCGGGGCGTTCGTCGCCTACACGCGGCCGGAGAGCCGGATCACCGACGTGATCCCATCGATGATCGGCGGGATCGTCGGGATCATCGCCATCGCGGTACTGGCTCGCTGGGCGAGCCGACGGTACCGCTCCAGCGCGCCGGCGTACTACGGGCCACGCCACTCGGCGGCCGGGGCCGGGTGGGCCGCATGATGCGAACCGACCTGCCGGACACTGGGGAGGAACGGCCCCCCGCGCCTCGCTCCGTCAACCGGCGCAGGTTCCTGGTTGCCGGTGGCCTGACCGCGGCGGCGGCCGCCGGGGCCGGGTTCGGCGGGCAGTACCTGCAGGACAAGCGGTTCTCGGTGAATACCTCCGCGGTCAAGATCGAGCCGGTCAAGGCACCGCCGCTCCCGGCGGGCGCGTCGCTCACCGATATCGCGGGGCTGTCACCCTTCTACACGCCGAACGACAAGTTCTACCGGGTGGACACGGCCCTGGTCGTCCCGCAGGTATCGGCGGCGTCGTGGCAGTTGCGGATCCACGGCATGGTCGATCACCCGATGACGCTGAACCTCAATGACTTGATGAAGCTGCCGATGGAGGACCATGACATCACGCTGACCTGCGTGTCGGACACGGTCGGGGGGATCTACGTGGGCAATGCCCGCTGGCAGGGGACGATGCTGGCGCCGCTGCTGAAGAAGGCGGGCGTCCGGAAGGGCGCCCAGCAGATCGTGATGCGCGACGTCAACGGAATGAACATCGGCGCCGCGGTGGACCCGGTCATGGACGGGCGGGCGTCGATGCTCGCGATCGGCATGAACGGGGTGCCGCTGCCGCCCACGCACGGCTTCCCGGTCCGGGTCGTGGTCCCCGGGCTGTACGGCTACGTGTCGGCGTGCAAGTGGGTCGTGGACATGGAGGTCACCACGTTCGGCGCGTTCACCGCGTACTGGACGCAGCGCGGCTGGTCGCAGCAGGCGCCGATCAAGACCGAGTCCCGGATCGACACGCCGAAGTACGGCGCCACGGTGCGCGCGGGCACCACGGTCCCGATCGCCGGGGTCGCGTGGGCGCAGCACCGGGGCGTCGAGGCGGTCGAGGTGCGCGTCGACGGCACGTGGCGGCCCGCGAAGCTGGCCACGCAGGACACGATCGACACCTGGCGGCAGTGGTACTACCCGTGGAAGGCGACGCCGGGGCGGCACACGTTCCAGGTGCGGGCGACCGACAAGACCGGGTACACGCAGACCGCCGTGATGGCCAAGCCAGAACCGAACGGAGCCAGCGGCTATCACACCGTGGTCATCAGTGCGGCGTAAGGGCGGCTAGGGGCGCGGGATGGCGGCGGGGCTTCGCGGGGTGTAGTCGCTGCGGAAGAAGCAGTAGACGGTGCCGCCGTCGGAGTAGTGCACGGGCGTCGCCTCGTCCGGGTGGCCGATGTCCAGGCTCATCGCGATGGAGTCGTCTTCGCGGTGGTTGGGGTCGTACAGGTGAATGGTGAGCGCGGTGCCGTTGAGGTCGTACCCATAGGCGAGAACCTGGTGGTTCTTCCCCAGGTCGGCGGGATTGATCGACTTGGCCTTGACCAGGGAGACCGGGGACAGCGTGCGCGCGTCGAGGTCCCGCTTGATGTCCGGCCACTCCTTGCGGATCATGGTCCAGGCGCGGCTGCGCCCGAGCGGCTCGGTGAGCACCTCGTGGTCGGGCAGCAGCGGGTTCATTAGCTCCAGGTAGCGCAGCACGCCGCCGGGCAGGCTCCAGCTGTCGAGCAGCCGGTGCGAGACGTACGTGAACAGCGGCCCGGACGCTGGCGCCTTCCGGTCCGGTGGCGGCGGCTGACGCGCCTGGTAAAGGTCGCGGACGGTATACGTCATGCCGCCGCACAGGCCATTGCTGGCCTTCCCGATCGGGATGGAGCCGCCGCCGGGCAGCGGCAGCGTCCAGTTCGGAACCGATGGCCAGGCGTTGGAGAAGTGCAAGCCGTTCGCGGACGGCAGGAACCCAGGAACAAAAACACTAGCCACGGCGATCCCCTCAAATCCCGATAAGGCCGCGAGTAGTGTCCACCGAGGTGAACTGGCCGTCAAGAGAGTGGGGTTTCCTGTCGAAAGTTTTCGAGTCGCGGCGGATTCCCTGGTCGTAGCCCGGTCAGGTGCGCCAGGGACTCCAGCGCTGGGTGATCGGCAAGGTCCGACGGGACCGCCGAGGCGGCCGCGGCGGGCTCTGAGGCGACCGGCTCACGGTCGCGTTCCGCGAGGCCGGCCGCTGCCTCGGGCGACTGGACCGGCAACGGTAGCGCGGGCCGCCCTCGGGAGGACGGGGCGCTCAGCGCGGCGAGCAGGTCATCGAGGGCGTCAAAGTTGTGCGCGCTGACCACGGCGTCGCAGTATGGCCAGGCCGCCGCCATGCCGCCCACCTCCGGCCGGTACCGCTCGGACTGGGTGCGCGGGTTAGCCCACACGACCCGGTAGGCCACCCGGTGCAGCCGGGCCATCTGCGCGCCGAGCAGCGCCGGGTCCCCGGTCTCCCAGCCGTCGGAGATGATCAAGATGACCGAACCGCGCGCCATGCCCCGGACGCCGTAGCGGTCCATGAAGTCGCGGACGGCCGCGCCGATCCGCGTCCCGCCGGCCCAGTCGACGGCGGCCTCCCCGGCGCGGGCCAGCATGGTCTCCGGCGTTGCGGCGGCCAGGGCCGGGGTCAGCCGGGTGAGCCGGGTCGCGAACGTGAACACCTCGGTCCGCGGCCGTGTCGCGTCGCGCACCCCGCGCAGGGCGGCGGTACGGGAGGAGACGTACATGAATTGCAGCAGGGCGCGGGCGTAGGGCTCCATCGAGCCGGAGATGTCGCACAGCACGACCAGCCGCCGCGGCCGGGAGCGGACCGCGCGCCGGGCGATCTGCACCGGCTCCCCGCCGGTCCGCCGGGCCAGGCGCAGCGTGCGGCGCATGTCCAGCCGGACGCCGTCCTTGCGCGGCCGGTACCTGCGGGTCCGGCGCGGCGGCACGGCGATCACCAGCTCCCGCATCAGCGTGGCGAGCTGGCCCAGCTCGGCGTCGGACAACGAGTTGAAATCCTGCTGGCGCAGCCGCTCGGCGGCTGACGCGACCCGGCGCACGACCGGGAACTCGGCAAGGTCCTCGCAATCCCCGGAGTCGCCGGTCTCGTCGGCCGGCGCCTCCACCGGGACCGGGACATCGCGCTGGATGGCGGGCGCGTCCGCGGAGTGAGCCGGATCACGGTTCGCCTCATCCCCCGGCGCGGCGCTGTCGGCGTCGATCGACATCCCTGGCTGGGGCGCCACCAGCGGCGGGCGGCGGGGCATCGTGCCCGGGTAGAACAGCTCCGCGAAGACCCGCTCGAACGCCTCGATCTGGCTGGGGTCGGCGACCATGGTCGCCAGCGCGCACGCGTGCAGCTCGGTCAAGCTGGTGGCGCCCATGACCACGAGCGCGCGCCCGAGCCGCTCGCAGCGGTCCGGGCCCGCGGGAATCCCGGCCGAGCGCAGCGCCAGCCCCAAGACGGTCGCCAGCGCCGCGTAGTCAGGCTCGGTGTCCATCACCCACGACCGCGGCCAGGCTCGCCTCGCGGACGGCCTGCTCGTCTTCGGGGTACTTGACCACGACGCTCAGCGTGCGCTCGGCGGCGCCGGCGGTCAGCCCCTCGGCTCCGATCACGGTCAGCGCCCCGGCCCAGGTGATCGCCTCGGAGATGCCCGGCGGCTTGGTCAGCTCAAGCCCGCGCAGCCGGGAGGTGGCGGCCGCGATCTCGCCCGCCAGGACCGCGGACGCGCCCGGCACCCGCCGCCGGATGATCGCCGCGACCCGACCGGTGTCCGGGTAGCCGATCCAGTGGTACAGGCAGCGCCGCTTGAGGGCGTCATGCAGGTCACGGGTCCGGTTGGAGGTCAAGATCGCGATCGGCGGGAACGTGGCCTTCCGGGTGCCCAGCTCCGGGATCGTCACCGCCGACTCGGCCAGCAGCTCGAACAGGAACGCCTCGAATTCGTCGTCGGCCCGGTCCACCTCGTCGATGAGCAGCACCGCGGGGCGCGGGCCGGGGTGGTCGAGCGCGGTCAGCAGGGGACGGGCGAGCAGGTACTCCTCGCTGAACAGGTCGCTGTCGGCCAGGTGCTGGTGCTCGGCCTCGGCGAGACGGATCGCGAGCAGCTGCCGGGGGTAGTTCCACTCGTAAAGCGCCTCGGCGGCGGCGATGCCCTCGTAGCACTGCAGCCGGACCATGACCGTGTCCAGCGCCGCGGCCAGCGCCTTCGCCGCCTCGGTCTTGCCAACGCCCGGCTCGCCCTCGAGCAGGATCGGCTGCCCCATCCGCACGGCCAGGAACAGGGCCGCCGCGAGCTGCTCCCCAGCCAGGTAACCGGTCTTGCCCAGGGCCGCCGTCAGGGCGGCGACGTCCGGGAACCGCTCGCTGAGGTCATCGGGGAATTCGCTGCTCACAACGCACGAGTCTATCTCCCGCCCTCAACGGCACCCACATCACCGGACATTCACGACAAACCGCTGATCGTCACTGTCGGATCGCATCTTGTCAGCTACTCTAAGTAATGTTCCATCAAGGGGCGTGGGGGCGAACATGGGTTCACGGCAGAACTCGCCGAGCAATCACCGGGGCAGGCGGGCGGGCACGGGGTACGCGGCGATTCTGGCGCTAGCGCTGGCCGCCTCATGGCGCAAGGGCCGGGTTCCGGACTAACGGCACCGGGAGTGGTTACCGGGGGCGGCTACCGGCCGCCGATGTCCTCGCTCCAGACCTGCGGGAAGCGGTCCTGGAACTCCCGCATCGCCGCGACGCAGCCGGCGTCGTCGAGCAGCACGACCTCGACGCCCTGGGATCGCAGGAAACCCAGGTCGCCCGCGAACGTGCGGGCCTCGCCGACGACGACCCTGGGGATCTGGAACAGCAAGATCGCGCCAGTGCACATCTGGCACGGGGACAAGGTGGTGTAGAGCGTGGTGGTGAGGTAGTCCGGCCGGCGCCCGGCGTCGCGCAGGGCGGAGATCTCGCCGTGCGCCACGGGGTCGCCTTGCTGGACGCGCTCGTTGTGCCCCTTGCCAAGGACGGTCACGCCCTCGGCCAGGACCGCGCCAACCGGGACACCGCCGGCCTCCAGGCCCTCGCGCGCCTGGGCCAGGGCCAGCGCCATCAGTTCCCGGTCGAGATGCTCCGCAGGCCCGATTTTCTCGCTCTTCATCGGGCCTGCCTCGGGGGGCACGGGGGGATACTCCGTTCGTCCCCCGTGGCGATAGCTGTGGTCATGAGCGCCTACGTTATCGCCTTTGCTCGCGGGGGCGCTCCTGCTAGCGTGGCGGCTCGTGGCTGGACGTGGTACCACGGCGACGATCGCCCTGGAGCGGGCGAAGATCCCGTTCACCTTGCACGAGTACTCGCACGACCCGCGCGCCGCCTCCTCCTATGGCATGGAGGCGAGCGAGGCGCTGGGCATCGCGCCCGAGCGGATGTTCAAGACGCTGGTCGCCGCGGTCGACGGGTCGGCCCTGGCCGTCGGGGTGGTCCCGGTGGACCGCCAGCTGGACCTCAAGCGGCTGGCGGCGGCGGTGGGCGGCAAGAAGGCCGTGATGGCGGAGGTCACGGCGGCCGAGCGGGCCACGGGTTACGTGGCGGGCGGGATCTCGCCGGTCGGGCAGAAGAAGCGGCTGCCGGTCGTGGTGGACGCCTCGGCGATGGAGTTCGCCACGATGTTCTGCAGCGCAGGGCGGCGCGGGCTAGAAATCGAGCTGGCGCCGGCCGACCTGATCCGGGCGGTGGGCGCTTCGGTCGCACTGATCGCTAGCTAGCGGGACCCCCGTACCCCCAGGCCGGGGGGTACGGGGGCACGGGGGCTTACTGTGATGGCTCGGTTTGCTCGGTGGTCGCCTTGATCTCGTCCGCGGACTCGGTCTCGGTCTGAGGCTCGTCGTGGGCGACGGCAACGGGCTCCTTCTCGCCGGCACTGTCAGCGCCGGCGTCATCCGGGTCGGCTTCGTCCACAGCGGCGGCGGCGGGAGTGTCCGGGGCGGGCTTGAGGGCCCGGATCACGGACTCGCGGTTGTCCCGGCGCTGGGCGAGCACGAACCAGGCCAGGCCACCGACCGTCCCGAGGATCGCGATGTACATGTTGAGGCGCAGGCCTAGGAAGTGCTCGGACGAGTCGATCCGGACCGCCTCCTCGAAGATCCGGAACGCGGAGTAGCCGGCCACGTAGAGCGCGAACAAGCTCCAGTTCTTGATCTTGGCGTGGTGGCCGAGCCAGACCAGGAACGCCGCCAGGGCCAGGTCCCAGATCAGCTCGTACAGGAACGTCGGCTGGAAGGTGGCGAACAACTCGTAGCCGGGCGGCCGGTACCCAGGCGGCACCTGCAGCGCCCACGGCAGCGTGGTCGGCTTGCCGAACAGCTCCTTGTTGAAGTAGTTGCCGAGCCGGCCGACGCCCTGCGCGACAAGCAGGGCGGGCGCGATCGCGTTGGCGAACGGCCCCACGGTCAGGCCCTGCCGGCGCAGCCGCCACGCGCCGACGAGCGTCGCCAGCGCCACACCGCCCCAGATGCCAAGGCCGCCGGACCACACCGCCAGGGGGCCGTACCACACGTGCGGGATATCCTGGGGCGTAGTGACGTCGAAGTAAATCCGGCCGCCGATGATCCCGGCCGGCACCACCCACAGCGCGAGGTCGTTGACCACATCCGGGTCACCGCCCATGGCACGCCATCGGCGGCGCGTGATCAAGACCGCGAGGGTGATCCCGATGATGTAGCCCAGCGCGTAAAAGTGGATCAGCAGCGGGCCGAGGTGGAAGCCGCTGATCGAAGGGCTGGGGATGAACTGCGGGAGGGCGCCCGTGGCGTGCACCATGCAGCCGAGATTACCCGCCGGGCCGAGTTACCGTGGCTGGGATGCCTCAGTACCCTACGTCCCGGCGCAACCGGGACCTTTGTCCTTGTGGCCGGCGTCAGCCGTTCGTAGCGTGGTAAGGGACAGACCACAGGCAGGAGACCACCGTGAACAGCCCGGCCAGCGAAAACTCCACCACGGAGCCGATCACCGTGTTCCTGCTGGATGACCACGAGATCGTCCGGCGGGGCGTCAAGGACATGCTGGAGGCCGAGGGCGACATCAAGGTGATCGGCGAGGCCGGGACGGCGTCTTCGGCGCTGGCCCGGATCCCGGCGCTGCGGCCGCAGGTGGCGGTGCTGGATGTCCGGCTGCCCGACGGCGACGGGGTGACCGTCTGCCGGGAGATCAGGTCCCGGATGCCCGAGGTGGCGTGCCTGATGCTGACGTCGTTCGGCGACGAAGATGCGCTGCTGGACGCGATCATGGCAGGCGCGGCGGGCTACGTACTGAAGCAGATCCGCGGTTCTGACCTCGTCGGAGCGGTGCGGACGGTGGCCACTGGCCAGTCGATGCTCGACCCGCGGGCGGCCAGCCAGCTGATGGCGCGGCTGCGCGGGCAGTCGGCCGCCAAGCAGGACCCGCTGGCGGGATTGACGCCGCAGGAGCGGCGGATCCTGGAGCTGATCGGCGAGGGGCTCACCAACCGGCAGATCGGGGAGCGGATGTTCCTGGCCGAGAAGACGGTCAAGAACTACATCTCCGGCCTGTTCGCCAAGCTGGGCATGGAGCGCCGCACTCAGGCCGCGGCCCTCGCCGTGCGCGTCTTCGGCGAGTCCGCCCGGCAGGACGCGGGCCACTAGCCGCTGGCCGCCTGGGCGGTGGCGCTGGTGGTTGGCGCTGGCCGTCAGCGGAGCGGGTAGCGGCCTGGGGATGGCGGCGCCGTGGCCGGCGGCGCTGGCTGGCTGGCCGGGACCGGAACCCGCCATTCCAGCTCGGTGCCGGTCTCCTGGCCGGCCTGCGGCGCGGGCGCCGAGATCCGCAAGGTGCCGCCCAGCTTCTCAGCCCGCTCGGCCAGGTTGCGCAGCCCGCTGCGACGGCCCCGCTCGGGAATCCCCTGCCCGTTGTCCCTGACCAGGACGGAAAGCAGCGGCGCGGATTCGGCGGGCACGATGTCCACGGTCACCGAGACCTCGGTAGCGTGAGCGTGCCGGGCCACGTTCGACAGGGCCTCGCGCAGCACGGCGAGCGAATGCTCGGCCACGTCGGCGCAGACGCGGGCGTCCAGCCCGCTGCCCAGGCGCAGCGTGGGAGCGAAGCCGAGCATGGGCGTCATCTCGTCGATGAGCACGAGGATCTCCGCCCTGAGGTCCGGCCCGGCCGACCGGCCGCGGGCCTGCAGCGCGAAGATCGTGGCCCGGATGTCCACGATGGTGTCGTCCATCGCGTCGACGGCGCTCTTGATCCGCTCGGCGACCTCCGGCCGGGTCGCCATGGGCAAGGTGCCCTGCAGCGACATCCCGGTCGCATAAAGCCGCTGGATCACCAGGTCGTGCAGGTCGCGGGCGATCCGGTCGCGGTCTTCGAGCACCGTGAGCTGCTCGGCGTCGGCCCGGCGGGCGGCCAGCTCCAAGGCGATCGCGGCCTGGGCGGCGAAGGACGCGAGCATCTCGGTGGCCCGCGGCGGGAACTGGGCGCTGCCGCCGCGACGGCCCACGGTGAGCACGCCGCGCACGTTGCCGGGGGCGCCGAGCGGAAACAAGACGGCGGGCCCGAGGTGCCTCATCGGGTGGCGGGTGACCTCGGCGGTGCGCTCGTCGGTGGCGAAATCGTCCACGATCAGCGGCTCGCCGGAGGCGAGGACCCGGCCCGACAGTGAGCGGTCGGCGGGGACCACGAGGCCGAGGGCGTCGGCGGCGCCCGCGCCTTCGGCGTAGTCAAGGGTGAGCCGCCGGCCGTCCTCGTGCGGCAGTGCCAGCGTCACCAGGTCGGCGCCGGACAACTCCAGCGCCTGGCGGGTGAGCGCCTCAAGCACCCTCGCCGGGCTCTCCCCGGACAGGAGCCGGATGGTCAGGTCCGCGGTGGCCCGCAGCCATTGCTGGCGTCGCTTGGCCTCGTCGTACAGGCGCGCGTTCTCCACGGCGACGCCGGCGGCGGCGCCCAGGGCGGCCAGCACCGCCTCGTCATCCTCGGTGAACTCGCCGCCACCGCGCTTCTCGGTCAGGTACAGGTTGCCGAAGACGCGGTCGCGCACCCGGACCGGGACGCCCACGAAGGTCCGCATCTGCGGGTGCCCTTGGGGGAACCCGGACGACTCCGGGTGCGTCGCGAGGTCGGCCAGGCGCAGCGAGCGCGGGTCCCGGATCAGCAGGCCGAGGATGCCACGGCCCTCCGGCCAGTGATGGATCCGGGCGATCTGCGCGGCGTCCAGGCCAACCGGGATGAACTCGGTCAGCCGCTGATCCTCGCCGATGACGCCGAGCGCGCCGTAGCGGGCATCGACGAGGCCGACCGCGGCCTCCGCGATCCGCCGCAGCGTCTCCTCCAGGTCCAGCCCGGATCCGATGGCGATGACCGCCTCCAGCAGGCCGTGCATGCGGTCGCGGGTGGCGATCACGGCCTCTAGCCGGGCCTGGAGCTCGGCGAGGAGGTCATCGAGGCGCAGCTGGGGAAGCATCCCGGGACTTACCCCGCTCTGCCCATGACTCTCCATGGCGACATGGTAATCGCCAGGCCCCTGTTCAGGCGCGAATCCGTGCCCGGCCGCCGCTAGCTAGCAATGCGCTTTGAATCACGGCAAACTGCAACTTGATATCCGAAACACCCCATACCCTTGCTTCCAACAGGGGCCGCATCAAAGCTGCCGGGTACCACTGTGCCTTGTGCCCGGCGGTGTTGCGGATGGCGCAAGGGCGTATTAGAGATGAAACAAGGTCGATGGCTCGGGAGGGTCACGCGCGGGGTGCGGCCGGATCGCAACCCGCTGCGACGCCGTTGGGACCGGATCGAAGCGTTCATTTTCGGGGGGCTGGTCATCGTCGCCGCGGCGGGGGCGCCGGTGGCGGCCACGATGGCCGGGAACTGGGCGCACGCGGACAGCGCACGGGCGGCGCGGGTGCAGCAGGCGACCCGGCACCAGGTACGGGCCGTGCTACTGGCTGCGCCGCGCGCATCGGTCAGTGGCTACACCATCAACGGCATGGCGCCGGCCATGGCCCGGTGGACCGCCCCGAGCGGCGTGCAGCGCACGGGGGAGATCACCGTCTCCAGCGACAGCCCGAAGGGCACGGTGGTCACGCTGTGGACCGACCAGGCCGGCGAGGAGACCAGCCCGCCGCTGACCGCGTCCCAGGTCGCCGACCAGGGAACGCTCATGGCCATGGTCAGCGCCGCCCTGACGGTCACGGCCTGCCTGCTGGCGGCGGTGGCCACCCGGATCGCCGTTAACCGGCGCCGGATGGCCGCGTGGACCGCCGACTGGGTGGTCACTGCCCCGATGTGGAGCCGTCAGCGCTGGTGACGGCGTGGGCCCGGGCGGGCTCGGCCATGGTCGCCGCACCCGGGGCCGTCGACTTGTCCGCTACCCCGGCGAGGCGGTAGACGTCGCTGCCATCCACGGTCTCCCGCTCAAGGAGCAGGGCGACCAGCGCGTCGAGTGCCTCCCGGTGCCCGCGCAGCAGCGCGGCCGCGCGCTCCTCGGCCTCCCGCAGCAGCCTGGATACCTCGTTGTCGACTGCCGCCTGGGTGGCCTCGGAGTAGGGGCGGCTGGACATGCCCGGCCCGCCGCCGCCTAGGAAGACCGAACCGCCCTCGGGGTAGCCCACCGGACCCAGTTCGGGGGACAGGCCGAACTCGCGGACCATCTTGGTGGCCAGGTCCGTCGCGCCGGCCAGGTCGTTGCCCGCCCCGGTGGACCCCTGCCCGAGGACGACAAGCTCGGCGGCCCGGCCGCCGAGCCGGACGGCGAGGGAGTCGTGCAAGTAGTCCTCGCCGTACATGTGCCGCTCGACTAGAGGCAGCTGCTGGGTGACCCCCAGGGCCTGGCCGGCGGGCAGGATCGTCACCTTGGCCACCGGGTCGGCGTTCGTTGACAGCGCCGCGACCAGCGCGTGCCCGGACTCGTGCACGGCGACCGCGTGCTTCTCCTCCGGCAGCAAGACGTTCGAGCCCTCCCGGCGGCCGAGGATGATCCGGTCCCTGGCGTCATCGAAGTCGCGGGCGGTCAGGATGTCCCGGCCGCCGCGCACCGCGAAGATGGCGGCCTCGTTGGCGAGGTTGGCCAGGTCGGCACCGGAGAACCCGGGCGTGCCGCGGGCCACCGCGCCGAGGTCGACATCGCCGGACAGCCGCTTGCCCCGGCAGTGCACGGTAAGGATCGCCGTGCGCTCGGTCACATTCGGCAGCGGGATCGTCACCTGCCGGTCGAACCGGCCGGGGCGCAGCAGCGCCGGGTCCAGGACCTCGGGCCGGTTGGTGGCGGCGAGCACGACCACGCCGGTCGCCGGGTCGAAGCCGTCCATCTCGGCTAGCAGCTGGTTGAGGGTCTGCTCGCGCTCGTCGTTGCTGACCACCGCGCCCGACCCGGCCCGGCGCTGGCCGATCGCGTCGACCTCGTCGATGAAGATGATGGCGGGCGCGCGCTTGCGCGCCTCGGCGAACAGGTCGCGAACCCGCGCGGCGCCCACGCCGACGAACATCTCCACGAAGCTGGACCCGGTCACCGAGAAGAACGGCACCTGGGCCTCCCCCGCGACGGCCCGGGCCAGCAGCGTCTTGCCGGTACCGGGCGGGCCGACCATCAGCAGGCCGCGCGGCACCATGGCGCCGGCCTTCGAGTACCGGTCCGGCGTGCGCAGGAAGTCGACGACCTCGCTGATCTCCTCCTTGGCTCCCTCATACCCGGCGACGTCCGCGAACGTGGTGGCCGGGCGCTCCTCATCGAAGACCTTGGCCCGTGACCGCCCGGTACCCAGCACGCCCTGCAACTGCCCGGCCGCGCCCCGGGAGAGCCGCATCCAGAACCAGCCGAAGAGCAGGAGCGGCAGCAGCAGGATCGCCCAGCTCAGCACCTGCGAGCCGAAGCCGGGCGAGGAGGTGGAGGCCGACGTCTCGACGTTAGCCGCCTTCAGGTCATCCAGGAGCGCCTGGCCGGCCTGCGGCGGGATGACCACGGTGTAGTTCTTCCCGTCGGTCAAGGTGCCGGTGCTGGTGCCGCCCGCCTGGGCGATGTCCACCGTCTTCACCTTGTGTGAGGACACATCGGACTGGAATTGCGAGTAGCTCAAGCTGGTGGTCGACGGCCCGTGCACGGCCGGAAGGAACAGCCACAGCATGAAGGCCGCCAGCAGCCCGACGGGCAAAAGCCAGTGCCGCCAGCCCGGCGGCGGGGGCGGCGGGTTGCCGCCCGGGGTCTTATAGCCAGGTGGCGGGGGCGTGGCCTGCTTGCTCACGGGGTGTCCCCTTTCTTCCCGCCCGACCGGACGGGACGTCACCTACAACGTCGTGGCGCCCCTGGTAATTCTCTCCGGTGCGCGCTAGCCGACCTCGTCCGGGGCGCGGAAACTGTCGGCGGCGGTGACGATCCGGCGCATGAGGTCCAGCAGGAGCTGCTGCTCGCCCGGCTGGAGGGGGGCGAGGAAGACCTTGTTCATGCGCGATACGCGGCGGGCGGTCTGGCGGTGCAGGCCGGCCCCGTCGTCGGTCAGGCGCAGCAGGTTACGGCGGCCGTCTCGCGGGTCACGGACCCGGACCAGGAGCCCGCGGTCGCTGAGCCGCGAGACGATCTCCGCCGTGGTCGACCGGTCCAGGCCGATCAGGTCACCGACCATCCGCTGGTCGAGGTCATCGCGGCCGGCGACCGCGTTGAGCACGGCGAACTGCGGCGAGGTCGTCTCCACGGAGACGAGCGCGTTCCACAGCAGCGTGTGCGCCTGCTGCAGGCGACGGGCCAGGTGCCCGGGATGGGTGCTCAGGTCGACTGCGGGCATGCCCCCATCCTGACCCATCTGCGTATACACCGCATAGAGATCAGTGTACAGATCAAAAAGTCCTCTTTACCCGATGCCTCACGCACTAGCCCCTTTCGTAGAAAGTCAGTGTACTGATCACCTAGCGGGCGGCATGACGGACACGATGACCTCGCGGGGATGCCTGGCGAGCAGCCAGGCAGACGGGTCAGGCGAGGCCGGGGCGTCGCCCGCGGCGCGGCGCTCCAGCAGGGCAGCCGCCCCGCGCACCACGCAGCGCAATGGGTCGTCGACCACGACGACTCCGATCTCCGCGATCGACTCGACGCGGTCCGCCAGTCCCGGCAGCAGCGCGCCGCCCCCGGATAGCCGCACCTTCCCGCGCACCACGTCCTCGGCGAGCCCGGCGGGGATATCGGACAGGATCTCGTGCACCGCGCCCGCGATCGCGTTCACGATCGGCTCCAGGGCGGTGGCCACGAGCTCGCCGGACACCTTCTCCACGCGGGGCGTCCGCCGCCCGGAGTCGATGCCGACCGCCTCCGCCCAGCCGGTGTCGCCGCCGGTCAGTCCCAAGGTCACCTTGAGCTGGCGGGCGGCCCGCCGGCTGAGGATGAGGCCGAGGCTGGCCCGGGCGGCGGTCATGATCGCCTCGTCCATCGCGTTGCCCGCCATCCGCAGCGACTGGGCGCGGACCACCCGCCAGCCCGCGACGGCGGCGACCTCGGTGGTCCCGCCGCCGACGTCGATGATGAAGCCGCCTTGGCCCCGGTCCAGGTCCAGGCCAGCGCCCGCGGCGGCGGCGACCGGCTCGTCGATGAGCTGCACGGCGTACCGGGGACGACGGGCGCTCAGGACGGCGACGATGGAGCGGCGCTCGACCCAGGTGGCGCCGGCGGGCACGCAGACCAGCGCCCGCGGGCGCAGCAGGCCATTACGCGGGCGGGCCTTGTGCAAGAACGCGTGCAGCATCTCCGCGGTCGCGTCGAGGTCGGCGACCACGCCGTCGCGCAGCGGGAAGATGACCCGGATGTCCTGCGGCTCCTTGTCCGCGAGAACATCGGCGGCGACGCCGATGGCGGCGACTGCCCCGGTCGCCGAGTCCACGGCGATGGCGGACGGCTCCTCCAGGACGAGCCCGCGGCCCTCGACCCACACGAGCGTGTTGACCGTCCCGAGATCGATCGCGACGCTACCCCGGATGCGCATGATCCCTTACCTCTGTCTGTCGCGGGCGCTCTTGCCGGTGCGGCATCGCGGGCCTGGACTCGCGTGACGACATCCTGTGCCACCAAAGCCGTGCCACCAGCGCGCCGTCACCTGCGCAAAGCTGCGCGTTCGCCGCTGCGATTAACACAGTATCCAGGAACGCCCGGGTAGGGATCATATGGGGCGCTTTGGCTAGTTAACGACTAGCTACTTCGACCTGAAAAAGTCGGAGGGATGAGTTCGGCCTGACCCGGCGGCTGGCTGGCCGCCGGGATCAGGCGGCGAGGGCGCTGATCTTGACCAGGTTGTGGGCGAATACCCCGTGCCCGCACCAGATCGTGGCC
>JAICYD010000011.1 GCA_025934375.1 Streptosporangiaceae bacterium
AGCCGCCGCTGGATCCGCGACACCTGGGTGCGCATCTGCACGCGCAGCTTGGCGTCCAGGTTGGACAGCGGCTCGTCCATGAGGAACGCGGCCGGGTCGCGGACGATCGCCCGCCCCATCGCCACCCGTTGCCGCTGGCCCCCGGACAGGTTGGCCGGCTTGCGGTCCAGGTGCTGGGTCAGGTCCAGGATCCGGGCCGCCTCGCCGACCTTCTCGTCGATGACGTTCTTGGGCGTCTTGGCGAGCTTGAGCGCGAAGCCCATGTTCTCCCGCACGGTCATGTGCGGGTACAGGGCGTAGCTCTGGAAGACCATGGCGATGTCGCGGTCCTTGGGCGCCTTGTCGTTGACCACCTTCCCGCCGATGCGCAGCTCGCCTTCGGTGATGTCCTCCAGCCCCGCGATCATGTTGAGGGTGGTGGACTTGCCGCACCCGGACGGGCCGACCAGGATGATGAACTCGCCGTCCGGGATGTTGAGGCTGACGTCGTTCACCGCGAGCGCCCCGTCCGGGTAGCGCTTGGTGATGTGCTCCAAGTTGATGTCGGCCACTGTTTGCTCCTCTAGCTAAGTCTCGCGTGCTCGGTCCTGGGTTCCGGCTAGCCCTTGACCGCGCCGGATGTCAGCCCGGCGACGATCCGCCGCTGGAAGAGCAGCACGAAGACGATGATCGGAATCGTGATGACCACCGCGGCGGCCGAGATCGACCCGGTCGGCACCGCGAATTGCGAGCTGCCGGTGAAGAACGCCAGCGCGGCCGGCGCCGTCCGGGCGGCGACCGTCGAGGTCAGCGTGATGGCCAGCAGGAACTCGTTCCAGCAGAACAAGAACACCAAGATGGCGGTGGTGACCATGCCGGGCGCCGCGAGCGGGGCGATGACCCGGACGAACGCCTGGAACGGGGTGGCCCCGTCCATCTTGGCCGCCTTCTCCAGCTCCCAGGGGATCTCCCGGAAGAACGCCGACAGCGTGTAGATCCCCAGCGGCAGGCCGAACGCGATGTACGGGATGATCAGCCCGATCCAGGTATTGAAGATGCCGAGCGTCCGCTCGATGTTGAACAGCGGCGTCGCCAGCGAGATCAGCGGGAACATCGCGATCAGCAGCGACAGGCCGATCAGGGCGCTCTTCCCCGGGAAGTTCAGCCGGGCCACCGCGTACGCCGCCAGCGAGGCTAGCACCACCGAGATGAACGTCGCGATCAGGCCGATCCCGATGGAGTTGAGCAGCGGCCGGGTGAATTCCGAGGAGTTGAAGATCCCGCTGTAGTTCGACCACGTCCACTTCTTCGGGAAGAACGTCGGGTCGGTGATGGTCGACGGGGCCTTGAAGGACAGCGAGAAGATCCACAGCACGGGGATGAGCACCAGCAAGCTGGTGACGAGGTTGGCGGTGATCCAGCCGGACTTCTGCCTGGTCGTGGTGGCCATGCCCGCTCACCCTTCCGCGCCCGGCGCGGCCGCGCCGAAGAACTTGATGTAGATGAAGGCGATGATCGCCACGCAGATGAAGATCAAGATGGAGATCGCCGACCCGATGCCCAGGTTGAGCGCCCGGAACAGGTTGTCGTACCCGAGGACGGACACCGAATAAGTGCCGTTACCTCCCGCGGTCAGGATGTAGATGTTGTCGAATATCCGGAACGCGTCGAGCGTCCGGAACAGCAGCGCGACCAGGATGGCCGGCTTCATCAGCGGCAGCGTCACCCGGACGAAGCGCTGCCAGGCGGACGCGCCGTCCATCTTGGCCGCCTTCAGCAGGTCCTCCGGGACCAGCGACAGTCCCGCCATCAGCAGCAGCGCCATGAACGGCGTGGTCTTCCACACCTCCGCGAGGATGATGATCGCGATCGCGGCCACCGTCTTGGTCAGTGGCGCGCTGTTGCCGAACAGCGCGGACAGGTACCCGGTGCTCGGCGTCCAGGCGTACTGCCATCCATAGGCGGCCGCCACCGTCACGATCCCGTAGGGGATCAAGATCATGGTGCGCATCGTGCCCCGGAAGAACGGGGTCCGGAACATCAAGATCGCCAGCAGCATGCCGAGGACGAACTCGATGGCGACGGAGATGACCGTGATGATCAGCGTCACCACCAGCGCGTGCCACCAGTACTGCGATGTCAGCACCGCGCCGTAGTTGGTCAGGCCAATGAAGTGGGCCTGCTGCGGGAAGCGCAGGTCATAGCGCTGCAGCGACAGCCACACGGCGTAGAGGATCGGGAACGCGGCCACGGCCATCATGACCAGCACCGCCGGGGCGCACAGCGTCCAGCCGAGCCGGCGCTCGGCCCGCGCCCCCTCCGAGAGCCGCCGGCGGTGCCGGGGCTTGGCTTGCGCGGGCTCAGCCGTGACAACCTGGGTGTCGCCGGTCACCGGCTCCTGGCCCTTGCGCGCGTCCTGAGCGCTCACGGGATCACTCCCTTCGACGCCAGCGCGTCATTGATCTCCGCGACCATCGCCTGCTCGGTGCCCACCGGGTCAATGTCCGCGGGCGGGGAGACGTGGTGCGAGATGACGATGGAGACGGTCTGGTACGCCGGCGTTTTCGGCCGCACGCTGGCGGCCTGCAAGGCGGCCAGGATCTCGGCGTGGAACGGGTAGTCGGTGAACAGCGCGGGGTCTGAGTACAGGCTCTCCAGCGTCGGCGGCAGGCCGCCCTCGACCGCCGCGTTCAGCTGGTTCTCGCGGTCGCGCAGGCACAGCGCGGCCCGGAACGCCAGGCTAGGGTTCGGCGAGTACTTGCTGACCGCCAGGTTGATGCCGCCGATGGTGACGCGAGCGGGCTGGCCGGCGTTCACCGCCGGGTACAAGGCCCACTTGAAGTGCTTGAACAGCGCCGGGTCGTCGGCCTTCATCGACGGGTAGACGAACGGGTAGTTCAGCTCGAAGGCGGCGGTGCCCGCCTCCATGGCCAGCCGGTTCTGGTCCTCCATCTGGACCGGAAGCGACGGGTCGGCCGAGCCCGAGGTGGCCAGCTTCTTCATGATCTCGAGCGACTTCACCGCGGGCGCCCCCAGCGAGGCCTTCGACCCGTCCGGCGTCAGGATGCTGCCGCCCGCGCTGGAGATCAGGGTGTTGAACCACACCGTGACGCCCTCGTACTGCGCGCCCTGGATCTCGATCAGGTGCGGCTTGCCCTCCTTGGCGAGCGCCTGGGCGTCGGCGATCATCTCGTCCCAGGTCTTGGGCGGCGTCTTCACCAGGTCATCGCGGTACCACAGCAGCTGGGTGTTGCTGTTGTACGGCACCGCGTACAGCTGGTTCTTCCAGGTCGCCGTCTGCAGCGGGACCGCCAGGGTGCCGGCCTTCGCCGCCTGCTCGTTGGCGCCGGTCCACGGCAAGATCCAGCCGGCCTGGGCGAACTCCGGCGCCCAGGTCACGTCCAGCCCGAGGATGTCCATCGACGGGTCGGCCGCGGCCAGCCGCCGCGCCATCTGCAGCCGCTGGTCATCGGCGGCGGCCGGCAGCTTGTTGTAGGAGATGGTGTACTTGCCGCCGCTGTGCTTGCTGCAGTTGGTGACCGCCGTCTGCACCGCCCCCGAGGGGTCGTTGAAGCTGTAGAAATTGAGCGTGGCCACCGTCGCGGCATTGCTGGTGCCGCAGGCGGCCAGGGTACTGGCGGCCAGCGTCACGCCGGCGGCGGTGGCGGTCAGTCTCTTGGCCCGGCGCCCCCGCCGCGGTGATGCGATCGATGCCATTAGCACCTCCGACGCCCAATAACTCCCGAAATTTCGTTCGAATACGACAAACTGGGTCACCCGTCCTGCGCAGCGCGTCGTGCCGCCGCCATCGCGGAAGACGATGATCACGAGCTTCCTGCACGGGCGCCGCCCGAACATCACCCCATCGGGGTGAGTCTTCGGCCCGGGGCCGCGGATCCAATGTCTGGCATGCCGGTCGCCCTCCGCAACGGCGCCCTGGCGGAGCTGACCGACCACGACTGGCACTTCACGATCAGGAACGAGCTCGACCCCTCACCCCCGACCCGCGCATTCCGCCCCCCTCACCCCGACCCGCGCATTCCGCCCCCCTCACCCCGACCCGCGCATTCCGCCCCCCCTCACCGCATTCCCGCCTCTGCCGGGTCGGTGGCGTGACGCCACGGATCGGTTCCGTGCCGCGATGGCCATCGACCCGGGATCATTCCGGGCCGGGAGGGCCATTGACCTGCTCTATCCGCGTCGCAAGGGCCACCGACCGCTAGGCGTACCGTGGCGGAGGGGCCACTGACCCGGCACAATGCGGGGCGCGAGGGCCATCGACCCGCACCCGGCCACGCCTCAGCCGGGGCAATGTGGCCAGCGCCCCGCCTTCTTGGCGAATTTCACGGAGAAGGACACAGTTGCCGACCGGCAGCTAGCAGGTGGCGTCGGTGCTCGCTATCCCAGCTCGGCGGGGAGCAGGGCGGGCGGCACGGTCTGGAACGTGACCGGGCGCAGCCAGCGCTCGATCGCGGCGCCGCCGACCGAGGTCGTCGGCGCGGTGGTGGCGGGGTAGGGGCCGCCGTGGGTCATCGCCGGCGCGACGGCGACGCCGGTGGGCCAGCCGCCGAAGATGACGCGGCCGGCGAAGCGGGCCAGCCGGGCGATCCAGGCGGCGGCCTCCGGCTCGTCCGGGTCGGCGTGCAAGGTGGCGGTCAGGCTGCCGCCGACGCGGGCCAAGACGGCCTCGGCGTCGGCCGCGTCCCGGTAGCGGGCCAGCACGGTGACCGGCCCGAAGCACTCTTCCAGCAGGACGCCGGGCAGGTCCGCCGCGTCGGCCTCCAGCAGCCCGGCGCGCAGCGCCTGCGGAGCGTCGCCGGTGGGCGCGGCGGCCGCCGGGACCAGCACCCGCACTCCCGCCAGCGCGCCGCGCTCGGCGAACCCCGCCAGGAACTGCTCCCGCATGCGCGCGTCGAGCAGGGCGCCCGCGGGCGCGGCGGCGGCGGCGTCGGCCGTCATCTTGGCCAGGGTGTCCCCGGCCGGCCCGGCCGGGATGAGCACCAGGCCGGGCTTGGTGCAGAACTGGCCCTGCCCGAGGGTGTAGGAGCCAGCTAGGCCGCTGGCCGTCTCCTGCGGGCGGGTGGCCGCGACCCGCTCGGTGACCAGCACCGGGTTAAGGCTGCCGAGCTCGCCGTAGAACGGGATGGGAACCGGCCGCGCGGCGGCCAGGTCGAACAGCGCCCGCCCGCCGGGGACGGACCCGGTGAAGCCGACGGCGGCGATCAGCGGGTGCCGGACCAGGTCGACGCCGGCCTGGCGGCCGTGGACAAGGGTGAGGACGTCTTCGGGCAGGCCGGTCGCCGCCGCGGCAGCCCGGATGGCCGCCGCCGCCAGCTCGCTGGTCTGCGGGTGGTCGGGGTGCGCCTTGACCACCACCGGGCACCCGGCCGCCAGGGCGCTGGCGGTGTCCCCGCCCGGGACGCTGAACGCGAACGGGAAGTTGGACGCCGCGAAGACGGCGACGGTGCCCAGCGGGACCTTCCAGCGCCGCAGTTCCGGGCGCGGCGGCACCGCCGCCGGGTCGGGCGGGTCGATGACGACGCCCAGGAACCGGCCGTCGGCGGCGATTCCCGCGAAGAACCGGAACTGGTAGGCGACGCGCGCGAGCTCGCCGGTCAGCCGGGGGACGCCGAGCGCGGTCTCCGCGTCGGCGGCGGCGATGAGCGCGCCCGCGCGGGACTCCACGGCGTCGGCGGCGGCGTTCAGCAGCGCCGCGCGCTGGCGGCGGTCCGCGAGCGCGCCGAGGGTGGCGTGGGCCGCGCGCACCGCCGCGTCAACCTCGGCGGGGCCGGCCTCCACGGCGACCTGCGAGCGGGGCTGGCCGGTGCGGGCGTCACGGCTCAGGACCGGGTCCATGGCGGTTCACCTTCCTCGTCGGTTTCTCTTAGCCACTGTTTCTCTCAGTCACTGTGCCATGTTCGCGATGCCCCCGGCTGGCCAGGTAGCGGGCCACGCTGCCGGCGGCCGTGCGGAGGTCCTCCCCGCTGGCCAGCCCCGGGTGGTACAGGCGGATCTCGGTCGCCCCCCGAGGCGGGGTGAAGTCGGGGCGGCCGCCCATCCGCCCGACGATCTGGTGGTTGGCGGCCACGACCGCGCCTGGTGGCAGCGGGCCGTCGTGGGACGCCAGGGCGGCCGGGACCGCCGCGGCGGGCACGACGACGCCGTCGGCGGCCGCCAGCGCTTCCCCGATCACCACGCCCGGGTTCGCGCCGGTCGCGTACGGCACCGGGTCGGCGTGCAGCACGACGCGGAACCCCGGGCCCGCCTGCGCGCGCACGGCGGCGATCACCTCACCCTGGAACTCCCGGGCGGTCGTCAGCCGGTGCCGCAGGGTCGCGTTGGCCTCCTCGGCCCCGAGGAGAGCCTGCACCGCCGCCCAGTCGTCGCCGTCACGAGCCTCGCCAGGAGCGCCGAGCTCGCCGCGCCACAGCGGCTCCAGCCCGTCGCGGACGGCCACCCGGAGCCTGCCCGGGTGGGAGCCCTGCCGCGCGTAGCCCGCGCGGCAGGCGTGGCAAAAGCACAGCGACAGCAGGTAGCGCCCCGCCTCGCGAAAGCCGACGCCGCTCGTCTTGTCGTGGGCGTGCAGGTGGGCGTGCCCGTACCAGCCGGCCGACTCCAGTTCGACGCCGCTGGTGCCCGGCCGCGCGGCGGCCTCGGCCGCGAGCGTCGCCGCGTACCGGGCCACAGTCGGCTGCGCGATGCACAGCGCCCAGCCCAGGCTGTCCCCGTAGGCGTTGCGCACGGCGTGCTCCGGAGAGGCCCGCGCGAGCCGGGAGTTGTGGGCGAGAACGACCCAGGCGTGCACGTCCAGCCCGGCGTCCCGCAGCTGGCGCGCGGCGTGGCCGTAGGCGTCCGCCACCCCGCACCAGTGCTGCGGCACCGGGCGCAGGGCGGCGTCACCCCAGCGCTCGCGGCCCGGCGGGTAGTAGGTGGCGGAGTACGGGGCGTGGACGACGCGGTGCAGCGGATGGCGCGGGGTGATCGCCGTCGTCGAGTGGTAGGCCGCGGCCAGCACGGCGGTGTCGGCGCCGATCCCGCGCAGCCGGGCCGGGGCCGCCGGGTCCCCCAGGATGTCCCATGGGTAGGTGAAGGCCGCGACCGCGGTCATGGGCCGGCCGTCTGCGGCACCCCGTCGATGACCACGTCCTCCAGGACCAGGCTGGTGATGTTGACGGCCACGTTGGCCTTCGTCAGGGCCGAGGCGATGGTGACGTCCCGCAGCGTCACGGTGCCGACCAGGTCGGTGGTGTACCCGGCAATGTCCCACCCCTGGGTGGCGGAGGTGACGTCCCAGTCGTTCAGCGTGATGCCGTTGACGACCGGCGGGAAGCTGCCGGTGTTGCCCTCGCCGTAGTTGTAGTCGATGAGCAGCAGCGGCCCGCCGATGGCGGTGACGGTGGCCCGCCAGACGTTGGTGTTCTCGATGAAGCCACCGCGCACCGAGTTGGTCTTCAGCCGGTGCCCGGATTGCAGCCCGGTCGAGGTCATCGTCAGGTCGCGCGCGTAGACGTTCCGCACCCCGCCGGTCATCTCGCTGCCGACGGTGACCCCGCCGTGGCCGTTGGCGAAGGTGCAGTCCTGGATGACGATGTTCTGGCTGGGGATGTTCACCCGGCGGCCGTCGGTGTTGCGGCCCGACTTGATCGCGATGCAGTCGTCGCCGCAGTTGAAGGAGACGCCCTCGATGACGACGCCGTCGCAGCACTCGGGGTCGCAGCCGTCGGTGTTCGGGCCGTTGGAGTTCACCGTCACCCCGCGCACGGTCACGTCCCGGCACAGCGTCGGGTGCAGGTGCCAGAACGGCGAGTTGAGGACGGTGACGCCCTCGATCAGTACTCGCTCGCAGCGGTAGGGCTCGATGAAGGCGGGGCGGAAGTGGTACAGGATGCCGTCTCGCTGCGCGACCGGCAGGCCGGCGTTGACGGTCGCCTCGAAGACCGTGAAGTCCGCGTCCCCCTGCGCCTTCCAGGCCCACCAGTTCGCGGTAGACGCCTGGCCATCGAGCGTGCCGCGGCCGGTGATGGCGATGTCCGTCTGCCCGAAGGCGTAGATCAGCGGCGAGTAGTTCATCAGCTCGATGCCCTGCCACCGGCTGTAGACGGTCGGCAGGTAGGCGGCGGGGTCGGTCGAGAATCGCAGGACCGCGCCGTCCTCTAGGTGCAACTCGGTCCGCGACCGCAGGTGGATCGGGCCGGTGGCCCAGGTCCCGGCCGGGATGACCACCACTCCTCCGCCGGTCCGGGCGGCGGCCCCGATCGCCGCCGCGATCGCCGCGGGGTTGTCGGTGACGCCGTCAGCCACCGCGCCGTACCTGGTCACCGGGAAGCGGCGCCGCGGGATACGCGGGGCGCGGACCCTGGCGGCGATGCGGTTGGCCCTCCTGTCCGGCGAAAGTGTGCCTCGCGACATTGTGCCTGGCGGGATGCCTGACCGGGTCCGCGCCGCGTGCCCGGTCGCGGTCCCGGGCCCCGTCGCGGCCCGCGCGAGGCCGCCCAGGGCGGGGGTGGCCGCCGCCGCGCCGCCGAGGACGGCAGCGGCGCGCAGGACCTGCCGCCGCGACGTTGCGTGATCGTTCATGTCGGGACCTCTCTGCGTGATCAGTCGGATGTGCGCGCGATGAGCTGGGTGGGGTTGACGAAGCGAAGGGTGATGACGAGCAGGACGGCCATGGTCGCGGTGTACAGCACCGCCATCGCGTCGATGGACTGGGACGTGCGGATGCCGGCCGAGTTGACCGCGGAGAACAGCGCGACGATCAGCGTCTGGCTGGTCGGGCCGGAGGTCAGGAACGTCAGCTCGAACATGCCGAACGTCCGGACGAGCACCAAGATCCCGGCGGCGAGCAGCCCGGGCACCAGGAGCGGGGCCAGGACCCGGGTCAGCACGGTCATGGTCCCGGCGCCGCACACCCGGGCCGCCTGCTCGATCTTGGGGTCGATCTGCTCGATGAACGGGGTCATGGTGAACACCACGAAGGGGATCGATGGCACCAGGTTGGCCAGGATGACCCCGGTCAGGCTGCCGGCCAGGTGGAACTTGTACAGCACGGTCGCCAGCGGGATGCCGTACGCGATCGGCGGCACCAGGATCGGCAACGCGAACAAGATGCTCAGCGCCTTCTTGCCGGGGAAGCTGCGGCGAGCCAGCGCGTAGGACGCTGGAGTCGCGATCACGAGCGACACCGCCACCACGGCCAGGGTGATCTCCAGGGTGGCGATCAGCACCTGCCCGAGGTTGAACTCGCTCCAGGCCTCGCTGTACCAGCTCCCGGTCCAGCCGGTGGGCAGCCAGGTGTTGAACCATTGCCGGCCGGCCGAGTCCAGCACCACGGTGGCGATGACGCCGAGCAGGTTGATGAAGAAGAACGCGAGCACGCCCCAGGTGAGCCACGCGCCCGGCCGCATCGCGAGCCTCATCCGCGGCTGCCCAAGCTCGTCGTGCCCCAGCTGGCCGTGCCCCTGGCCGACGGCTCGCAGCGCCTGCCCGCTCATCCCTTGCCTCCCGTCGCCCCGGTGTAGAGCCGCGAGCGCAGCGCGGTCACCGCGACGATGACGGCGAGCATCAAGGCGGTCATGATCATCGCGTCCGCGCAGCCCTGGGCGTAGTCGAAGCGCTGCAGCGCGGCCTCGTACGCCTCGATGGAGATGACGTGGGTACTGCCGTCCGGGTCGCCGACCATCAGCGCGGACGGGAAGACGGCGAAGGTCATGACGAACGTGAGGCAGAACGTCGTCATCAGCCCCGGCGCCAGCAGCGGCAAGGTCACGTACCGGAACCGCCGCCACCAGTCGGCGCCGAGCGTGGCGGCGGCTTTTTCCATGCTGGGGTGGATGCCGGACAGGTAGGAGTGGATGAGCAGGTACGCGAACGGGAAGCCGCTGATGACCAGGGACAGCAGCACGCCGGTGTAGTTCATCGTCAGCTTCACCGGCGACGATGACAGCCCCAGCAGGTGCAGGGTGCGGTTGAACCAGCCGGCCGGGCCGTAGAACTCCAGGATGCCCTCGGCGGTCAGCACGGTCCCGAGCGTGATCGGCACCACCAGCACCGCCAGCAGCAGGCGCTTGCCCCGGAACTCGCGTCGCATCCGGTAGGAGATCGGGACGGACGCGCCCACGTTGATCAGCGACGCCGGGATCGCCAGCGCGAAGGTCTGCCAGATCGACTTGCGCGCGAACGGGTCAGAGAAGAAGGCCTTGTAGGCGCCCAGGACGCCGCCGTGCGCGGGCTGGAACGATAGCTGCAGCCCGTACAGGAACGGGTAGCAGAACAGCGCGACCAGCGCCAGCACTCCCGGGACGGCGAGCAGCAGCACCCGGTCCACGCCCCGCTCGGCCAGCTGGTGGGTCAGCGCCACCCGCCCTCTAACGGTCCCGGGGTCCGGCGCTGGTGCCTGCGGGCCCGCGGCTACGGCGGTCACGGCGCGCTCCCGTCACCGGGGAAGATCAGCGCCCGCTCGGGGGCGGCGGCGACCCGTAGCGCGTCCCCGGGATGCACCGGCCGGCTGGTCCGCAGGTGCAGCCGGTCGCCCTCGGCGGTGACCGCCTCCACGTGCAGGGTGCGGCCGTGGTATTCGACCACTTCGGCGACGGCCTCGCCGACGACGGCCGCGGGCGCGGCTGTCCCGGCTGTGCCCGCCCCGCCGCCTGGCTCGCCGTCCCCGGCGACGTGCAGGTCCTCCGGCCGGATGGCCACCGTCACCGGCTGCCCGGCGGCGACGGGGCCGCCGCCGGGAGTCCCGGTGACCGACAGGCCGCGCCCGGCGGCCGTGTCGCCGGACATGGCCGTGAGGCTGAGCATGTTGCGGTAGCCCATGAACGCGGCGACGTAGGGGCTGACCGGGTGCTCATACAGCTCGGCGGGGGTGCCGACCTGGCTCACCTCGCCGTCCCGCAGCACCACGAGGCGGTCCGCGAGGGACAGCGCCTCCTCCTGGTCGTGGGTGACGTAGATGGTGGTGAGGCCGAACTCCTGGTGGATGCGCCGGATCTCACTGCGCATCTCCAGCCGCAGCGCGGCGTCCAGGTTGGACAGCGGCTCGTCCATGAGCACCAGCGGTGGCTGGACGACGATGGCGCGGGCGATGGCGACCCGTTGCTGCTGACCGCCGGACAGCTGGCCGGGGTGCTTGGCGGCGTGCTCGGTGAGCCGGACCAGGCGCAGCACCGCCTCGACCCGGTCGCGGATCTCCGCCTTGCCCAGCCGGCGCATCTTGAGGCCGAAGGCCACGTTCGCGCGCACGGTCAGGTGCGGGAAGAGGGCGTAGTTCTGGAACACCATCCCGAAGCCCCGCTTTTCCGGCGGCAGGGTGTCCACCCGCCTGCCGTCCAGGCGGATCTCGCCGCCGGTGAGCGGCAACAGCCCGGCCAGGCAGTTCAGCGCGGTGGTCTTGCCGCAACCGGAGGGCCCGAGCAGGGCGACGAACTCGCCGCCCCGCACGGTCAGGTCGAAAGGCTTCAGCGCCAGGTGCGCGCCGTAGGCACGGCTCACGCCGCGCAGCTCCAGCTCGCGAAGCTGGGAGCGCGGGCGCTGCACCGGCGGAGCGGTCCCCGGAAGGCTGCCCGTGGTCATCACTTAGTCGAGCCGATGTTCTTGTCCCACAGGCCGAACGCGGTGACCTGGGCCAGGGCCGGCAGCGAGTTCTTGATCGGGAAGCTGGTGATCCACGAGTCGAGCTCCGGGTCGCCGAACTTCGCGATCGCCTGCTGCGAGGTCGCCGGGGCCTGCGTGAGGGACACGCCCTTGACCGCCGGGCCGGGGTAGAAATAGCCCTGATCGTAGGTGACGGCCTGCTCCTCGGGGGTCAAGATGAACGCCAGCAGCCGCATCGCCGCGATCAGCTCGTCGTTGCTGACTCCCTTGGGGATCACCCCGTACTGGGCGTCGCTGACCCATGTGAGGTTCTGGTACTTGGCGACCTTCATGCTGGCCGGGACGGTGCCCAGCGCGCGCGGGTTGATGTACCAGCCGGTGGTGGTGGCGATCAGGCTCACCGTGCCCTGGGCGATGTTGGTCATCGTCGCCGAGGTCTTCGTCGGGTACGTGGAGACGTACTTGTTCAGCTCCGCCAGGTACGCCCACGTCTTGGTCCACCCGTTGGTCGGGTCGGTGGGGTCGGAGTCGCCGAGCATGTAGGGCAGGCCCATCAGGAACGTACGGCCGGGCCCGGAGTTGCGGGGCACCGCGTACTGGAACTTCCCGGGGTTGGCCTTGGCCCACGCCAGCAGCTCGTCCGGGCTGGTCGGCGGGGTTTTCACCGTGGCCGGGTTGTACTCGAGCAGTGGTCCCGACGGGTACCAGACGATCTCGATGCCCTGGTCCTGGGCGAGCGTCGCCATGGTGTCGGCGCCGGGCTGGTAGTTCGACATCAGCCCCGGGAAGAAGCCGTCGTAGTAGGGCTTGAGGTTGGTCCACAGCCCCTTGGTGATGCCCGCCGACAGGCCGTCGGTCCCGGTCAGGACCAGCTGGATCTGCACGTTGCCGCCCTGCTGCTGGGCCTGGACCTTCGGCGCCAGGTCCGGCGCGGTGCCGGTGGAGGTCGTGACGTCGGCGACTATCTGCGGGTACTTGCCCTTGAAGGCGTCGATGGCGGGCTTGGTGAGCTGCAGGTTGCCCGCGACGTCCAAGATGTTGAGGGTCACCGGCTTGGACGGGGTCTGCGCCAGCGCGGCCGGGGCCGAGGTCGCCGAGCTGGCCGGGCTGCTCGGCGCCCCGCACGCGGCCAGCGCTCCGGCGCCGGCGGCCCCGGCCGCCAGGCTGCCCAGCAGGGTGCGACGGGAGATTGCTCTGGGAACGGTGTTGTTTCCGGGCAGGGCTGTGTTTTCGGGCATGGCTGAGAAACCCTTCAATCGATGGGGGTAACGCGGGGCGCTCAGGATCGGCGCGAAATCAGGTCACGTCAGGTCAGGTCGGGTCGGGTGTCGGGTCCCGGCCGTGGCGGGCCAGGAAGTCGAAGTCGCAGCCCAGGTCGGCCTGGGTTACGTGGTCGGCGTAGAGCGCGTTGTACCCGCGCTCGTAGCGCGGTGCGGGCGGCTGCCAGGCGGCCCGCCGCCGGGCCAGCTCATCATCGGGAACGTCCAGGCTAAGCAGGCGGCGCGGGACGTCCAGGGTGACCAGGTCCCCGGTGCGGACCAGCGCCAGCGGCCCCCCGGCGTGCGATTCGGGGGCGACGTGCAGCACGCAGGTGCCGTAGCTGGTGCCGCTCATCCGGGCATCGGAGATCCGCACCATGTCGGTGACGCCCTGCTCCAGCAGGTACTTCGGGATGGGCAGCATGCCGTACTCGGGCATTCCCGGGCCGCCCAGCGGCCCCGCGCCGCGCAGCACCAGGACCGAGTCGGCGGTGATGGCCAGCGCCGTGTCGTCGATCCGTTCCTGCAGTTCCTGGTAGGAGTCGAAGACGACGGCGGGACCGGTGTGGGTGAGCAGCCTCGGGTCGGCCGCCAGGTGCTTGATGACGGCCCCGCGGGGGGCGAGGTTCCCCCGCAGGACCGCCAGCCCTGCCTCGGCCGAAACCGGGTCCGTGATGTCGCGGATGACGTTCTTGTCGTGGGTGACGGCGTCGGCATAGTAGGCGCCGAAGCTGGTGCCGGCCACCGTCACGCGGTCGGGGTGCAGGAGCTCGGGGATGGCGCTGATCTGCCGCAGAAGGGCCGGCAGGCCGCCCGCGTAGTAGAAGTCCTCCATCAGGTACCGGCCCGCGGGCCGCACGTCGGCCAGCACCGGGACCCGGCCGCTGATCGCGTCGAAGTCCGTCAGGCTCAGCTGCACCCCGGCCCGGCCCGCCATCGCGATCAGGTGGATCAGCGCGTTCGTCGACCCGGCCAGGGCCAGCACCACCGCCGCCGCGTCCTCGAATGCCTCCCGGGTCATGACCTGGCGCGGGGTCACGCCCTCGCGGACCAGGGATACCGCCCGCGCCCCGGTGGCGGCCGCCATCCGGTGGTGGGCGGAGTCCACGGCCGGGATCGACGCCGCGCCCGGCAGCGTCATCCCGAGCGCCTCGGCGGCCGACGTCATGGTGGAGGCGGTGCCCATCGTCATGCAGTGACCCGGCGAGCGCGCCAGCCCGCCCTCGAGCTCGGCGAGCTCGCACTCGCCGATGCGGCCGGCCCGGTACTCATCCCAGTACGCCCACAAGTCCGTGCCGCTGCCCAGGGTCGTCCCCCGGTAGTGGCCGCGCAGCATCGGGCCGGCCGGCACGTAGATCGCCGGCAGGTTCGCGCTGGCCGCGCCCATCAGCAGCGCCGGGGTGGTCTTGTCGCAGCCGCCCATGAGGACCGCGCCGTCAACCGGGTAGGAGCGCAGCAGTTCCTCGGCCTCCATCGACAGCAGGTTGCGGTAGAGCATCGGGGTCGGCTTCTGGAAGGTCTCTGACAGCGTGGCGACCGGGAACTCCAGCGGGAACCCGCCGGCCTGCCAGACGCCCCGCTTGACCTGCTCGGCCCGCTCCCGCAGGTGCATGTGGCAGGGGTTGATATCCGACCAGGTGTTGAGGATGGCGATCACCGGCTTGCCGAGGTGCTCCTCGGGCAGGTACCCGAGCTGGCGCGCCCGGGACCGGTGGCTGAAGACGCGCAGCTTCTCGGCGGCGGGGCCGGAGCCGAACCACGCCGCACTGCGAAGCGGCCGGGAGGTGGCGTCCTCGTTCACAGCCAGCCCTCCTCCTTCCAGCCCGCGATCAGCCCCGCGACAAGGTCGCGGCGATCCCCCGGCAGCGGCCGGCCCGGCGGGCGGACAGCCCGCCCGGCCAGCCCCAGCTGGGCCAGTGCCTCCTTAACGACGCTGACGTTGTCCGCGGATTCGTCATCCGCGCGCAGCTCCTCGAACAACCGGATCGACTCCCACGCGGTCATCGCCGCCGGGTAGTCGCCGGCCCGCAGCGCGGCCAGCAGTGCCGCCGACAGCCTCGGTACCACGTTCACCAGCCCCGAGGTGAAGCCGGCGGCGCCCATCGCCCAGTACGCGGGGGCGTACGGCTCGGCGAGGCCGCAGATCCAGGCGAACCGGCCCAGCCCGGCATCGCGCGCCACGGCGGCGAACCGTACCGGGTCGGGTACGGCGTACTTGACGCCCACCACGTTGGGGCACCGCTCGCCGAGCTCGCGTAGCGCGGCGCCAGTGATCCGCCGGTCGCGGATGTACAGCACCACGCCGAGCTCGGGGACCGCCTCGGCGATCTGGCGGTGGTAAGCCACCCACCCCTCGGCCGACCGGTACGGGTGCACTGGCTGGTGCACCATCACCGACCCGGCCCCCGCCTCCCGGGCGTGCCGGGACGCCGACGTCGCGCTGGCCGCGCCCAGCCCGACGCCCGCCATCACGTGGGCGCGCCCGCTGACGGCCGCCACCGCGGACTCCACCGCGCGGCGCGTCTCCGCCTCGGTGAGTGCGTAGTACTCGCCGGTGTTCCCGTTGGGGGTCAGCACCCCGACGCCGTGCTCCACCGACCGCGCGATCAGCGCGGCGTGCGCGTCCCAGTCCACCCCGCCGTCGGGCGCGAATGGCGTCACCGGGATGGCGACCAGAGTCGACAGCCGCTCGCGCAGTGCTCCTGGTGAGGCCAGTGCTTCCGGTGAGGCCAGTGCTTCCGGTGAGGCTAGTGCGTCCAGGGAAGGGCGGGGGTCGGTCATCGGCAGGGCTACTCCATTTCGTTCTCGGGGAAGTTACGCGCCAGGAACGAGCTGATGTGCCCGCGCATGAGGGACCGCACGAGGGCGGCGTCGCCCGCGCGGGCGGCCGCGAGGATCGCCCGGTGCTCCTGGGCCTCCTGCTCCCAGGAGGAGGGCCGGAAGGCCCAGGCCGCGCTGGAGACCAGCGCGGTCTGGTCGCGCAGCTCGTCCAGCTGCCTGACCAGCAGGGGGTTACCGCACCCGGCGTACAGCACCCGGTGGAAGGCCCGGTTCGCCAGCGAGCGCTCGGCCAGGTCGGCGGCGGTGTCGGCGGCCTCCAGGGCCGCGTTCGCCGCCGTCAGGTCGACCCCGGCCAAGGTGGTGCGGCCCGCCGCCGCCGGCTCCAGCAGCAGCCGCATGTCGTAGACCGCGCGGGCGAGCCCGGCGTCGACCTCGCGGACGGTGGCTCCCTTGTACGGCAGCATCGCCACCAGGCCAGTCCCGGCGAGGGTCTTCAGCGCCTCGCGGACCGGAGTCTTGGAGACCCCGAGGCGCTCGGCGAGCTCGGCCTCGACCAGCGGCTGCCCCGGCGTGAGGTCGCCGGTCAAGATGGCGTGCTTGATGGCCTCCAGGACCGCCTCGGTACGGGAGGGCGTCGCCCCGGGCCGGGTCCCGGGCCGCTCTTCGCCGTGCTGCGCAAGGGTGTCGAACACTACGAGGGACTCCAGCCGCCGGGAGGACATGGTCATATCTGATATATGACGTGTGTCACGACCGTAAGGCCCTGACCTCGACTAGTCAAGGAAACTCGTCCGAAACTATCGAGTTCTTGTGCCCTTATGTGGGGTATTGACGTCACGCTCATATATGAGACACCATGCGGGTTGGCAGTGCCCCCCTCCGACCCTGAGGACGCCTGAGATGAGGAACCGCCCCGCAGCGGCCGTGCTCGCCGTGCCCGTGCTCGTCCTAGCCGCGCTTTCCCTCCCTGGTGGCGTACCCGCAGCCAGGGCCGTCTCCGTCGGCCCGCGGCCGGGCGGTCATATCTCTGTCGGCACCGCCCCGGCTCCCGCCGCGGGCATCCCGGCCGGCGCGGTGGTGCTGAAAGTTTCACCCGGCGGGGGCGCTAGCGGAGGGCAGTTCGCCAGCGTCCAGGCTGCGGTGAACGCCGTGCCCGACAACTCCGCCACGCCGTACGTCATCGAGATCAGCCGCGGCACCTACCGCGAGCGCGTCACCATCCCGGCCACCAAGCGGCACCTCGCGCTGCTCGGCGCCACCGGCAATCCCCGGGACGTGATCATCACCGCCGCCGACTACAACCAGGAGGTCAACCCGGCGACCGGCACGCCGTACGGCACCGAGGGGTCGGCCACCGTCCACGTGAAGGCCAGCGACTTCACCGCGCAGGACATCACCTTCGCCAACACCTTCGACAAGACCACCAACCCCAGCGTGACCGGTACCCAGGCGGTCGCCATCGCCATGGAAGGCGACCGGCAGGCCTACCGGAACGACGTCTTCTACGGCCACCAGGACACGCTGCTGACCTGGGATTCCAGCGCGACCACGCACCTTCGCCAGTACGTCTACGACTCCGAGGTCGACGGCGACGTGGACTTCATCTTCGGCGACGGCCAGCTGGCGGTCGACCGGTCGATGATCAACGCGCTGAACGACGGGATCTACAGCTCCGCCTACCTGACCGCGCCCGCGACCCCGGCCGAGCAGCGGTACGGCATCCTGATCTCCGGCTCCACGGTCAGCACCACGCTGGCGAACGACCACCTGTACCTGGGCCGCGCGTGGCGGCCGAGCACCGACGCGGACCCGCAGGTCCTGGTCCGCGACACCGTGCTGCCGCAGGCGGTCAACACCACCAGCCCGTGGCTGGGCATCTCGGGGGCGACCTGGTCCCCGGGCCGCTACGGCGAGAACGGTGACACCGGCCCGGGCTCCGCGCCATCATCGGCCGTCCGGCCCTCGCTCCCCGACGCCACCCCGCAGCAGTACCTGGCGGGCACTGACGGCTGGGACCCGGTCGCCCCGCCCACTGGCTCGCCCGCCATCGGCGACCGCAGGCACGTCACCGAGCCGCGACTGCCCGCCGTGACCTGCGCGCGGCTCGCCGCCCAGCTTCCCGGCGGCACCCGCGAGTTCACCGCCACCGCCGAGGCGTCGCCGCCGGACACCGCGCGCGTCCAGGCCATGCTCGACTCCTGCGCGGGCACCGGCGGCGGCGTCCTGCTCACCCCCGGCCCGGACCGCGCGCAGTCGTTCCTGTCCGGCCCGCTGACCGTCCACGCGGGCGAGTACCTTGTGATCGACGCGGGGGTCACGCTGTTCGCCAGCCGCGACGCCGCCGCCTACCAGCAGGCCGGCAAGGCCACCTGCGGCTCCATCGGCGCGAGCGGCACCGGGTGCGTGCCGTTCATCGCCGTCAATGGCCGCGACGCTGGCGTGGAAGGCCAGATAGGGCGTGACCGGGAGGGCGCGACCTGGGGCACCATCGACGGGCGCGGCGACCTGCCCATCCTGGGTACCGACGCGAGCTGGTACCAGCTCGCGGCGACCGCCACGGCCGAGGGCCTCAAGCAGGTCAACCCGCGCCTGATCCAGGCCACCGCCGCTGATGACGTGACCTTTTACCACGTCCGGCTGACCGACTCCGCCAAGCAGCACCTGTTCATCAGCAAGAGCATCGGCGCCACCGTCTGGGGCATCCAGATCGCCACCCCGGACGACACCTTCAATACCGACGGCGTCGACATCGACTCCAGCACCGAGGTGACCGTTACCGGCTCCAGCCTGATGGAAGGCGATGATTGCGTCGCGCTGACCACGAACAACGCCGCCGAGTCGGCCGTGACGGTCACCGGCCTGCACTGCTACGGCACCCATGGCCTGAGCATCGGCAGCGGCACGACCTTCGGCCTGGACTCCATCATCTTCCGGGGCAACACGCTGAACGGGTACGACGCGTGGGGCAACCTCAGCACGTTCGACAACGGCATCCGCGTCAAGAGCTTCCCGGGCGCCGGGGGCGTGGTCACCAACGTTGTCTACGCCGGCACCTGCATGCGGGCAATCCAGAACCTCATCGTCATCACGCCCACCTACGCTCCGCCGACCGGCACCACGATCCCCTGGTTCAAGTCAGTGACGATCAGCCGGGCGCTGGCCGTTGGCTCCGTCCCCGGGGCCGGCTCCCAGATAGACGGGTACAGCACCGACTTCCCGTCCGGGGTGACGCTGCGCGCCGTCAACCTCGACGCCACCGCGGTGACCGCGCAATACGCCGACATCACGCTTGACCGCACCGATCTCGCCCCGTCCGGCACCGGAGTCACCGCCACCACCTCCGGCGGCAACCAGGCGCCGCCGCCCATGCGCTGCGCCTTCCCGCCCTTCCCGGGGGTCTAGCCCCAAGGCCGGTGAGCTGGCTGGCTTGCCTGGCCGTCAAGGCGGTCCGGCGGATGCCGCCATGGCTGCCTGACGGCCGGAGGCCGCTCCCGTGCCGCTTCAGCCCCGTTTCAGCGCCGCATGTTGTGATGCGCAACGGAAGTGTGGCGTGGTGCTGAACTGGCACATTGAGAGATGAGGGAGTGGACGTGCTCACTGGGAGGTTGCGGCGGCTGGGAATGCCGGTGCTGGCGATGGCGCTGGCCGCCGCCACCATGACGTTCGTGGTCACGCGGGCGCCGGCCCGGGCGGACGTGACCACGGCCTCGCCGACCGGGAATGGCACGAGTGTCGCGGTGCTGGGCGGTGACTTCACCGGGGACGGGCAAGCGGACCTGGCGGTGACGGGGTCGTCGGGTTTCTCGTCGGTGCCGCTGGCGGCGTCGGCGGTGCGGTTTAACGGCGGTGCGGTTTAACGGCGGTGCGCTTAACGGCGGTGCGCTTAACGGCGGTGCGGGTTAAGGGCGGTGCGGACGGCCCGGGCGACGTGCCAGGCGAGGACGGGCGGGACGGCGTTGCCGACCTGGCGGAACCGCGCGGTCTGCGGCCCGCACCAGTGCATGTCGGCCGGGAACGTCTGGATGGCCGCTGCTTCCTCCACCGTCAGCCGCCGCAGCCGGGCCTGCGGCGGAAGCTGGGCCAGCGGCGGCCTGCGCTCGGCGGTCAGCCCGTGGTGATAGCCCACCACCCATGGTGTCGCGTCCCGCTCAAGCTGGTCCACGTCGATGATCGGGGTGCGGTTGCCGCCCATGGTCGCCGGCAGGGTCGGCGCCGGGCGGTTCACGTCGACCGGGCGTCCCTGGCCGTTGAACAGCATCCCGGCGAACGGCGACCCGCGCAGGACCGGTGCCCTGGCCATGGTGATCTTCGCCGTGCACAGCTGCGTGTTGCCCGGCTGGCCGAGCGGGGGAAGCGCCCGCAGGGCATCGCCCACCGTCGGCGGCGCGTCCATCGTCGGTGGGCCGGGCAGGGCGATCTCGCCATGGCCCTTGGGCAACCCGACCAGGAACATCCGCTCTCGCGCCTGCGGCACCCCCCAGTGGCAGGCGTTCAGGACGACCAGCCGGGTGTCGTAGTTCTCCCCGGCCGTCCTCGCGAGCCGCGCGATGATCGTGGTCCACCGCTGGTTCCTGGCCAGCGCGGCCACGTTCTCCATGACGAACGCCCGCGGCCGGACCCGTGCGACCACGCCCAGGAAGTCGAACACGTGCTGTGCCCTGGGATCGGCCGGGTCCATCCGCCCGGCCACGGAGAACGACTGGCAGGGAGGGCCCCCGACGATGACGTCCGCCATGCCGGGCTTGAGGTCGCGAGCAGCGTGCCGCACGTCCCCGGCGATGGCGCTGTGCCCTTCGAAGAGCTGGGCGGCTTCCCGCCACCGCGGATCGGTGACCTTGGAGATCTTGTTGTAGGTCTCCACGGCGTGCCCGTCGATGTCGTTGGCCCACACCGGCCGCATCCCGGCCCGCGCGAACCCGAGGTCAAGCCCGCCGCAACCGGAGTACAGCGAAACGAACCTCAGCTCCGCGCCTTCCACACCGCCCATCATGGGCCAGCCCGCCCCGTCCACGCGGGATTTAACGCCCGTTTCGCGGCGCGATGGCCGGCGCCCGGCAGTGGGTAACGCCCGCGCGGCGAACGTGGCGGCTACCCAGTCGGCGGTGCAGGCGCTCACGTAGGGCAGGTGATCCAGGCCGATATGCTCGGCCCCGCCCTCCTCGGCGGTGAAGACCCGCAGTTCGCGCTGCGGGCTGTTCACCGCCTGGTCATAGGACCGGTGGGCATACTCCAGCGGGATCTGCCGGTCGCCCGCCCCGTGCGTGATGAGGAACGGCACGGTGATCCGCTCGACCACGCCATCCAGCGTGACCTGGGCAGCCAGCTCCATGAAGTCCTCGATGGAATCCTGGCCCCACACCCACAGCACGTGGTCCCAGTAGTGCGGCACCGGCCGTTCTCCCTCGCGCTGGAGCCGGCGGCGCTGCACCGCCCCCCAGTCGTGGTTGGCGCCCCAGGCGACCACGAGCGCGAGCCGCTTCTCGAACGCCGCCGCCCGCGGCGCGTAGTACCCGCCCAGCGACCAGCCCGCCAGGCCGATCGCCGCGGGATCCACGTCATCTCGGGTGAGCAGGTAATCAACGCAAGGCCCCGCCCAGGCCTCGGTGTCCACCCGCGCCGTCAGCCCTTGCAGGCGCAGCGCCTCACCGGAGCCGGGGCAGTCGACCATCAGCGCGGAGATGCCGCGGGCGGCCAGTTCGGCCCAGTGCCCCGAGGAGTACATGTGCTCCTTGGTGGAGTCCAGCCCGTTCCACATGATGATGACCGGAGCCGGCCCCCGCTCCGTTGCTGGTGCCTGGCTGAAGTACGCGGGCAAGGTGGTGCCCTCATAAGGGATGGCGACCCGGGACAGCCGCGGGTCCTTGCGCGCTATGGCCTTGGCCTGCAGGTCCAGGACCCGGCGGTAGGTGTCGGCCCGCCCCGGGGCCCGGGCGCTTTGCATGCGCTCGGCCTGGCACAGGTAGTTCGTCGCGCGCGCGTACAAATCCCCGGCGGTCCTCACCTGGCCGGCCTTGTCGGCCGCCTCCGCCTGGGCGGCGAGGGAGTCAGCCAGGCCACCCCAGGCCCGCAGGAAGTCGGCCGTGCCGGCATCCTCGCCACGGGCCGCGGCATCGCGCAAGGGCCGGCACGCCCGGTCGACCTCGTCGATGAGGCCCCCGCTGTTCAGCGTCGCGACCACCGCCAGGTTCCACACGTAATTGCCGGGAAAGTACTCAAACACGGGCGCGCTTCCCTTCTCCGATGAGTTAGCGGCCCGGCCGCGGCCGCTCACGCAGCCTCGGCCGGGGCCTGGCCGCCGCCACCGGCGGCAGGTCAAGCCCGGGCACGACCCGGTTACGGACTGTGCCGATGCCCTCGACGGTCAGCTCGACCACGTCTCCCGCGCGCAGCGGCGGCGGGTCCACCCGGCCGTTACGGCCCCACAGTTCCCCCAGGCAGCCGCCGTTGCCGCAGGTGCCCGAGCCGAGCACGTCCCCGGCGCGGACCCACGTCCCGCGCGAGGCGTACGCGATCAGCTCCTCGAACGGCCAGCCCATGTTGGACAGCAGGTCGTGGCCCACCTCGACGTCGTTCACGGACGCGGTCAGCTCCAGGGCGAGGAAGCCGTCGGCATCCCGGTACCGCGCCAGCTCGTCGGCGGTCACCAGCCACGGCCCGAGTGTCGTAGCCGAGTCCTTGCCCTTCGCGGGCCCGAGCATCACCCGCATCTCCCGCCGCTGCAGGTCCCGGGCCGACCAGTCGTTGAGGATCGTGTAGCCGAAAACGTGGGCGGCGGCCTGCTCCGGCGACAGCGACGCGCCGTCGCGGCCGACGACGACGGCCACCTCGAGCTCGAAGTCGAGCATCCGCGATCCCGGGGGGACGGGGACATCGTCATAGGGCCCGACCAGCGCATAGGGGTTGGTGAAGTAGAACGTCGGCGCCTCATACCACTCCGGCACGACGCCCGCGACGTCCCCGACGCCGGCGCTCACCCCCTCGACGTGCTCCTCGAAGGCGACAAAGTCGCGGATCGTCGGCGCCTGCAGGGGCGGCAGCAGTCGTGCACCGCCGAGCGGCACGGCCGGCCCGCTCAGCGCGGCCGCCCCGGCCTCCAGCGCGGCGGGCAGCCCCGCGCGGACGAGGTCCAAGACGGTGACCCCCGGCGGCAGCGGGTGCAGGCCGTCCTCGCTGACCACGGCGGCGGCGGAGCCGCCAGTGCCGTCGGCACTGTCTTGACCGGCACTGTCTTGACCGGCACTGTCTTGACCGGCACTGTCTTGACCGGCACTGTCTTGACCGGCACGGCCTCCGTGGGCACTGCGGTACGTGGCGAATCGCATCCGGCGCCTCCTTTCAGACCGGCGGGGCGATGAACAGGCCGGGGTCGGGGTCGTTGAAGGACTTACGCGCGACGAACTCGCTCATCGCGTTGGCGGTGCCCCACTGGTCGGCGACCTCCGGCTGGCTGAAGTCGTACAGGTGGGGGTGCCAGGTGTCCTCGTCAACCCGCTCCAGCTCGGTGGTGTACTCCATCGTGTTGCCGCTTGGGTCCAGGAAGTAGCTGAAGGTGTTGTTGCCGGCCATGTGCCGGCCCGGGCCCCAGATCTTCTCCACGCCGGCCCGCAGCAGCCGCCCGGTGCCGCGCATGTACTCATCGAGGCCCCGCAACTCGAAGGACACGTGGTGCAGGGCGGGATGCGGCCCGCGGGCGATCGCCAGGCTGTGGTGCCAGGAGTTGATCCGCAGGAACCACATCATCTCGCCCATGCGCGGGTGCATGAGGGTGTCGGTGAGGGCGAAGCCGAGGTGGCGCGCGTAGAAGGCCCGGGTCGCGTCGGGGTCCGCGGAGTTGATGACGACGTGCGACAGCCGCACCGGGACGGACTCGCCTTCCTCGATCCTGCGGTGCCGGCGGACGGCGACGTCGGCGCTGACCTCGATGGTGCGGCCCTCGTTGTCGAAGAAGCGGAACCCGTACCCGCCGCCGGGGGTCGCCAGGGTGCCGGGCTCGCTGATCAGCGCGACCCCGTCGGCCGCCAGGCGGCCCGCGAGGGTGTCCACGTGGGCCGCGGTGGCGGCGCCGAAGGCGATGAGGTCGACGCGCTTGTCAGGCGCCTCGCGCAGCCGGACGATGTACTGCTCCGGTGACCCCTCGGCGGCGAGGAAGGCCAGGCCGGCCTCGCTATGGGCGGCCGCCAGCCCCCAGGTGCGGGTGAAGAACTCCAGCTGCCTGGCGTAGTCGGGCACCGTCAGGTCAATGTGCCGCAGGTGGGTGATGAGCCGGTCGGTCATCGCGGTTCCTTTCCGTCGGCGTCGCGGGCCTCAGGCAGGCTGGCTGACCAGGGCGGCGATGCGGGCAATGAGGCCGGGGACGTCGCCTTGCTCGTGGTCGAGCAGCCACTGGCACAGCTGGTTCGACCCGTCGACGACCGCCCGGGCGCGCTCGAATCGCCGGGCGGTGAACGCGTCCCAAAGGCCCGCGCCGAGCGACGGCTCGCCCAGGAGCAGTTCGGCGAGGACGGCCGCGTCTTCGAGTGCCTGCGCGCCGCCCTGGGCGAGGGTCGGCGGGCACGAGTGCGCGGCGTCCCCGATGAGCACGACCCGCCCGCGGTTCCAGGGCGCGGGAACCAGGTGCGTCTCGAACCAGGTGTAATTGACCAGGGTGGGGTCGGTCAGTCCCGGCCGGATCTCATCCCACGGGCCGTGGTAGGCGGCGGCCAGGCCGAGCATGGTCGCCAGCTGCTGCGGCGGGGTCAGCGCGCTGCGATCCTGCGCGTCCTCGACGATGTAGGCGTACAGTGAGTCCGGCCCGGTGGGGCAGAACCCGGCGATGTAGCAGGGGCCGCCGTAGATCAAGTCGGTACGGGTGACGCTTTGCGGCCGGGGGCCGAAGGCTCGCCAGATGCCCATCCCGTTCGGGCACGGCTCGGTGGTGATGCCCAGCATGCGGCGCGTCGGGGACCGGATGCCGTCCGCCGCCACGACGAGGTCATAGCGGCCGGCCGAGCCGTCGGCGAAGGTCACCGTGACCCCGGCCGCGTCCTGGCTCAGCTCGGTGTAGGACGTGCCCAGCCGGACCCGGGCGCCCGCCCGCGCGGCCCGGTCCGCCAGGATGCGAGCCAGCGCGGGCCGCGGCATGCCAGCGGTGGCCGGGAGGTCGCCGCCGCCGGTGCGCGCGTCGGGTACCTCGACCAGCAGCGTGCCGGACGCGTCGGGCGCGCGGAATCCCACGCTGTTGAAACCGTAGCCCTGCGCGCGCACGTGCTCCCAGACGCCGAGGTTGCGCAGCTCGCGCAGCGCGTTGCCCTGCAAGGTGATGCCGGATCCGAGTGCGGTGGCGGTCTCCTTGATGTCGATCAGGTCGACCGCGACGCCCGCGGCGGCGAGGTGGGTGGCGATCGCGGCGCCGGCCAGGCCGGCCCCGGCCACGAGGACGTTGCTGACGGCTGGCACGTGCCCCTCCCGCGGTTCGTTGCGACTACTATGCGGGTCAGCGTGATGATTTAGGAAATCGATTCCCCGTATGGAGTCGATCCACGGCATGGATGGGGTCGTCGTGAATCTCGCCGGACTGGACATGAACCTCGTGGTGGCACTGCGCGCCCTGCTCGAGGAGCGCAACGTAACCCGGGCTGGGCAGCGGATAGGCCTCAGCCAGCCCGCGATGAGCGCGGCGCTGGCCCGGCTGCGCCGCCATTTCGGCGACGAGCTGCTGTCGCGCGCGGGGACCAGCTATGAGCTGACGGCGCTGGGCGCCGTCCTTCTCGACCGCGCCCGGGCGGCCTGCGACCTGCTGGAGCGCGTCTTCGCCAGCCAGGCGCGGTTCGATGCCGCGCGGGAGGAGCGGGAGTTCACCTTCCTCGCCTCCGACTACGCCGTCGCGGTCTTCGGCGCCAAGCTCGCCAAGGCCATCCACGAGCAAGCCCCGGCCGTCCGGCTCACCTTCCGGCAGGTGCCAGCGCAGATCACCCAGGATCCGGCGGGGATGCTGAGCACCGTTGACGGACTGCTCATGACCCACGGCGTGATCAGTGGCCTGCCGGCCGTAGAGCTGTACCGGGACCGGTGGGTGTGCGTGGTGGCCCGCGACAACCCCGAGGTGGGGGAGCGGCTCACGCTCGCCCAGCTAGCCGAGCTGCCGTGGGCGGCCTATCAGCGGGTCCACGACGCCACCGTGGGGCGGCAGCTGAGCATGCTGGGCGTCGAGCCGCGGGTCCAGGTGTCCGTGGACAGCTTCCAGCTGCTTCCCGCCATGGTCGCCGGCACCCGCCGGATCGCCATGGTGCACGCGCTGCTGGCCGCGCGGCTCGGCCGCGACAGCGGCATCCGCGTCATGGAGTGCCCGTTCGCGGCGGTGCCGGTGCATGAGGCGATGTGGTGGCATCCGGTCCACACCCATGACGCGGGTCACCGCTGGCTACGAGAGACGGCCGCGCGGGTGGGCGCCACCGTTCACGCCGAGAGCCGCTAACCCCCGCGGCCGGCTACCGCGATGGTCACGGCAGCCACGACACGTGGTTCGCGAGCAGCGTGTACCCGATGAACGCCACGGCGTTGATCAGCGTGTGGGCGACGATCATCGGGTTGGTCCGCTTCCAGCGCAGGAACGCCGCGCCGAAGATCACGCCCATGACCACGTTGCCGAAGAACGGCCCGATCCCCTGGTGCAGGTGATACGAGCCGCGCAGCACGGCGCTGATCGCGATCGCGGCGGCCGGCTGGTAGCCGAGCATCCGCAGCCGGCTGATCAGGTAGCCGACGACCAGCACCTCCTCCAGGATGCCGTCCTGCAGGGCGCTCAGCAGCAGCACCGGGAACCGCCACCAGATGTCCGGCAGGCTCGCCGCCACGATGTTCAAGCTGATCCCGGCCTTGAAGGCCGCGTAGTACAGGGCCAGCCCGCCGCCGCCGATGAGGGCGGCCAGCCCCGCCCCGCGCAGCAGGTCGCGCCCCGGCTGCGTCGCGTCCACCCCGATGGAGGACGGGCGCTCCCCGTTCCTGGCCAGCAGGTAGAACGCGAGCACCGCGGGCGCGACCCCGGTGGCGATCGACACCAGCTGCAGGGACAGGTCGAACCACGGCCGCCCGGGCGCCTGGGAGCCGTTCATCACGATGTGCTGCGCGCTCAGCGCCTCCGGCTCGGTCAGCGACCCGATCAGGGAGGCCAGCGACCGCACCGCGCTCGCGCCGAGCGACACCGAGAACAGCGCGATGATCTCGAACCACAGGAGCCGCCGGGCGGGCCCGGGCAGCGGCGGCGCGTCCGTCCACGCCGCCGTGGGACCCGGCGCGTCATCGGGCGAGCCCATGGCACCCGAACCTATGCTGGCGGGATCGGGCCCACTTCATACCGGAAGGGTGATCTGCGCGAGCCGCTGGCCAGCTGTAATGGACGCGGACGCGGCAGGGGGGAGCAGGCATGGCGAGAGCGTTCCGGATTTCCCCGGGACTCGCGGTCGTCGCCGTGCTCGCCATCTTGGCGGTCGTCAACGTGGTCGATGTCCGGTTCGCGCACGCGGAACTGGCCGTGGGGCCGGCGTGCGCGGTGGTGCTGCTGGGCATCGCCCGGCTTGCCGGGCTGAGCTGGGCGGAGCTGGGCCTGGGACCGGGGACCTGGCGACGGGGGCTGACGTGGGCGGCGGTTATCATCGGCATTGTGGCGCTGGTCCTGGCGGCCGGCGCACTCCTCCCGGTGACCCGCGAGGCGTTCCGCGACACGCGCTATCACCTGGCCTGGGCAGACGCGCTGCTGCACGCCATGGTGCTCATCCCCGTCGGCACGGTGCTGGTCGAGGAGATAGCCTTCCGCGGCGTGCTGTGGGGCCTGCTGCGGCGCCTGTGGGGGACCGTGGCGGCCACCGCCGTCTCATCGGCGCTGTTCGGCTTGTGGCATGTGCTGCCCTCGCTAGGCCTGGCCGCCAGCAACGAGGCGGTCGCCAGCGTGGTCGGCCGGGGCCGGTCCGCGCAGGCCACCGCGGTGCTCACGACGGTCGCCTTCACCGCGCTGTCCGGCGTGGTGTTCTGCGAGTTGCGGCGCCGCAGCGGCTCGCTGCTCGCCCCGGCCAGCCTGCACTGGGCCGCGAACGGGCTGAGCCTGCTGGCCTCCGCCGCTGTGTGGGATTGGGGTACTGCGTGGGCCTGGGGGACCCCATGACCGCCGGTCCCGGGAGCCCGGCGGAACCGGCCGGACGGGGTACCCAGCCCGCCGAGCCGGCCGGACCGAGTGCCGAGCCGCCCGAGAACGCGCCGCCGGAGTCCGCCGCCAAGCCCGGCCGGTGGTCCTTCCCGCGCACCCGGCGTTACCTCGCCCGGTTCAGCATGGCCGGCCTGACCGGGGCGCTCATCTGCTATTGCCTGTCGCTGACGCCTTCGCTCCTGCCGCGCGCGTGGTTCCTGCAGGCGGTCATGTCCGGGATCACCACGGTGATCGGCTACGCCATCGGGGTCCTGGTCGGGTGGCTGCTGAGGTCGCTGGTGCCCTGGTCGCCAGGGCTCGCCGCGCGCGGCGCCGGCCGCTGGGCGCTGGCCGCCTCCGCGGCCGTGCTGGTCCCGCTGTTCGGCCTGCTCGGGGCGCAGTGGCAGCACGACATCCGGCAGCACGTGGACGCCAGCCAGCCCAGCGAGGCGCGGTACATCCTCGTCGTCATCGGGTCGATCCTGATCGCGGCGGCGCTGATCACGCTCGTGCGAGGCATCGGGGCGCTGGTCCGGCTGATCGCCCGGCCCCTGCGGCGGTTCCTGCCGCACCGCGCGGCCACCGCGCTCGCCGTGCTGGTGGTTGTCCTGCTGCTCGGCTTCCTGGCGACGGGCGTGCTGCCCGGCGTCGCCATCGCGACGGCCAACTCCGTCTTCAGCGGCGTCGACGACGGGACCGCCGCCGGGATCTTCGAGCCGGTGACCACACTGCGCTCCGGCAGCCCGGAGTCGCTCGTGCCGTGGCCGACGCTCGGACGGCAGGGCCGGACGTTCGTCGACACTGGCCCGACCGAGGCGGAGATCAGCAAGTTCACCGGGACGCCCGCGATGGAGCCGATCCGGGTGTACGTCGGGCTTCGGTCGGCGACCTCGCTGCAGGCTGAGTCGGCGCTGGCGGTCAGGGAACTCGAGCGGACCGGTGCCTTCCGCCGGAAGGTCCTCGTCGTCGCCACCACGACCGGCACCGGCTGGCTCAATCCCGCCATGATCGACCCCCTGGAGTACATGTACGACGGGGACACCGCGGTCGTCGCCATCCAGTACTCCTTCCTGCCCAGCTGGATCTCGTTCCTGGCCGACAAGGCCCCGGCCCAGGACGCCGGCCGGGACCTCTTCGACGCCGTCTACGCGAAGTGGCACCAGCTGCCCGCCGCCAGCCGGCCCGCGCTGGTGGTCTTCGGCGAGAGCCTCGGCTCGTTCGGCGGCGAGGCCGCCTTCAGCGGCACCGAGGACATCCGCGACCGCACCTCGGGGGTGCTCTGGGTCGGCCCGACCAACAGCAACACCTTGTGGAGCCGGTTCACCGCCGGACGGGACCCGGGCAGCCCGCAGTGGCGGCCGGTGTACCAGGGCGGCCAGACGGTGCGCTTCGCCTCCGCGCCCGCCACCGAGGCCGCCGCCCCCGGCTGGGAGCCGCCCCGGGTCCTGTACCTGCAGAACGCCTCCGACCCGATCGTCTGGTGGTCCTGGCAGCTGGCCTTCCACCAGCCGGACTGGCTTCGCGAGACCCACGCCCCCGACGTGTCGTCGGCCATGCACTGGTACCCGCTCGTGACGTTCTGGCAGGTCGCGGCCGACCTCGCCCTGGCCACGGCGGTGCCCCCCGGTCACGGCCACACCTACGGCATGTTCCAGGGCGCGTCCTCCTGGGCCAGCATCGTCCCGCCCCCCGGCTGGTCCGCAGCCCGTTCCGCCGAGCTCGGCGCGCTAGCTCCAGATTGACCTGGACATACACGCCAGCGGAGGCTGCACGGGTCCGGGGGGTCTGGGGGCTGGCGTGTACCCCCCAGGGATTAGGGCTGGGCTTCCAGCGTGACGGTGGTGCTGGCCGAATGGCCGTCCCTGACGTAGTCGAGCGTCACCCTGTCGCCCGGGCTCTTGGTCAGCGTCAGCTCCTGCAACTGGACGTTGCTGGTCGCGGGCTGGCCATCGACCTTGGTGATGATGTCGCCCTGGCGCAGGCCCGCCTTCTCGGCCGGGCCGCCCGCGACCACGCCGGCGACGAACAGGCCCGAGCTGACGCCGGCCTCGGCGGCCGAGGCCTCGGGGATGGGCAGCGTCTGCACGCCGAAGAACGCGTGGATCGCCCGGCCGTGAGTGATGAGCTCCTCGGAGATCGTCTTCGCGACGTCTACCGGGATCGCGAAGCCCAGCCCGATGCTGCCGCCCGACGACTCGCCGGACGTGCTCGGTACCGTCGCGCCCGCCGTCGGGACGCCGACTAGTTGGCCCGCGCAGTTGACCAGGGCGCCGCCGCTGTTGCCGGGGTTGATCGCCGCGTCGGTCTGCAGCGCCGACACCAGCAGCGCCGACTTGTTGTCCTCGGCGGGGACCTCGATCGTGCGGTCCAGCGCGCTAACGATCCCGGACGTCACCGTGCCGGACAGGCCCAGGGGCGCGCCGAGGGCGATGACCGGCTGCCCGACCTGCACCGACGTCGACGAGCCGAGCGCGATGACCTTCAGGTCGCGCGGCGGCGTCACCTTGAGCACGGCCAGGTCGGTGAGCGTGTCCCGGCCGACGATGGTGGCCGGGGCGGCTACCCCGTCGGAGAACAAGACCTCGACCTTGCCGCCGTTCGCGGCGACGGCGATGACGTGGTTGTTGGTCAGGATGTAGCCATCGGACTTGATGACCTCCCCGGAGCCGGTCCCGCCGCCCCCGCCGCCCGCCGCGGTCGCGGATATGGTCACCACCGAGGGGAGTGCCTTATCCGCCACCGGGGAAACCGCGCACGACTCGGCCGCCCCGGCCGAGCCGGCCGCCGCGTTCACGCTGGAGGCGGCCGACGACGAGCCCGGGGACGCGATCGCGGCCCCGATCAGGCCGCCCGCCACCCCGACGACGGCGAAGGAACCCCCGAGCACCCACCGTCTCGTTGCGGCGCGCATGTCAGCCTTGCGGGTTTCGGTTCTCCGGCCGGGTCCCGGCCGCCGTGGCCTGCCCGGCGACGCCTTGCCCGGCGACGCCCGGCCCCGGCTGGCCGGCGGCCCTGGTGTCGGCCCGCTGCTGCGGGACGCTGACCCCGTCGGCGCCGGGCCTCTTCAGGGCACGCCGGAAGGCCAGCGCGCCGAACATCTCGATGGCCCCCATGATGATGAACCAGATGCCCATGAAGATCGTCAGCGCCGACACCGACGCGATGGGCGCGGAGACGACGACGATGCCGGCGATGAGGCTGATGGTGCCGAAGAAGAACGACCAGCCGCGCTCCCCGCGCACGCCGCCGCCCGAGAAGCCCTCCACCAGCGCCGCGACGCCCTGGATGATCCAAGTGAAGCCGATGAACAACCCGATCAGAGCCACGCTGAGGTGCAGGTGCCGGAGCAGGACCAGTCCGGCCAGGATGAACAGCACGCCAGAGATGGCCCGCCACAGCCGCTCGTGTTCCCGGCCTTCAATGGCGCGCACAATGTGGTAGATACCGGAGACCATCATCACGATGCCGAGCAAGACGGCGATCCCGATGAGTGACTGAGTGGGGCGGAAGACGAGGACCACGCCCAGGGCGAGGGTGATCAGGCCGAGCAGGAACGCCGTCCGCCAGTTCACCAGGCCCATGAGCGACCCCGTCATGCCCCCGCTCTGATCGTACGTTTGAGACCCTTCAGGTTCCATGTCCGCTGCCTTTCGATTCGACGCTGCCTTCGCGATTCGGCGCTCTCAGATATCGGCTGTCCGGCAGCCGGGCAGCCGGGCAGCGTCGGACGCCTCGTCGGCGCCACTGGGCGTGTCGAACTTCCAGACGGTGACAGTGGTCATAGATCCTCGTCCCGTGCGTCCGTAGCCTGTGTGGCCCGGCCCTTGCGTCAGCATCACCCGGATGGGCCGGGCAGGCCTCATCCGCCGGGGGTGAATCTCGCGTGCGGGCGATCGTCAGGGGGCGCCGGGAACCCGGGGTCCCTCACCCGTTACGGGTGAGAACTGTGGGGTAGCCAGTCACGATACGGTTAACCCCAATGAGTGAAACGGCAGCAGTGACAGCGACGACGACAGCGATACCGCGGACGAAGGCACCGAGCGACTTGGACCGGCCAGTGGTGGCCGTGGCCAACCGGCTCCCAGTGCACATGGGGGAGGAGGGCTGGGAGCTATCGCCGGGCGGGCTGGTCACCGCGCTGCGGCCAGTGATGGCCACCCATCCGGGGGCCTGGGTTGGCTGGGACGGCGGCACCAAGGGGATTCCCCCGACCCTGCCGGACTCCGGCATCCAGCTGCTGCCGGTGGGGCTGTCCGCCGCGCAGGTGCGCGGGTACTACCACGGCTTTTCCAACGCAACGATCTGGCCGCTGCTGCACAATGCGATTGAGAAGCCCCGGTTCGAGCGGGCCTGGTGGCGGGCTTACCAGGATGTCAACGCGATCTTCGCCCAGCGGGCCGTCACCGCCCTCGGCGTGCACCCCAGCGCGCTCGCGTGGGTGCACGACTACCAGCTGATGCTCGTCCCCCGGATGCTGCGGGACCGGCGCGATACCCAGCCGATCGGCTTCTTCCTGCACGTGCCCTGGCCGTCACCGGACATCTTCGCCCGGCTGCCGTGGCGGGAGCAGGTCCTGATGGGCCTGCTCGGCGCGGACGTGGTCGGCTTTCACACCGACGCCTACCGCGCCAACTTCCTGCGCTCATGCGCCCGGCTGCTGGCCGGATCGGGCATCGAGGTGCGCGGCTCGTCGGTGGCACTGCCGGACGGCAGGCTCGTGGCCACCGCCACCGCGCCCATCTCCATCGACGCCGAGGACTTCACCCGGCACGCGACCGACCCGGACACCACCAGCGAGATCAAGGCGCTGACCGAGCAGTTCCGGGGCCGCACCCTGCTGCTCGGCGTCGACCGGCTGGACTACACCAAGGGCATCGTCGAGCGGGTGCTCGCGGTGGAGATGCTGCTAGAGCGCAACCCCCAGCTCCGCACTGGCCTCGCGTTCCTGCAGATCGCCGTGCCCAGCCGGGACGACGTCCGGGAGTACCGGCAACTGCGCGCCACCGTGGAACAGCACGTCGGGCGGATCAACGGCCTGTACACCGAGCCCGGCAGCGACGTGCCGGTGCACTACCTGTACCGAGGGCTTTCCCAGCAGCAGCTCGCCGCGTACTACGCGCTCGCCGACGCGCTGCTGGTCACGCCGCTGATCGACGGCATGAACCTCGTCTGCAAGGAATACGTCATCGTGCAGCAGGCTCGCGACGGCAACGGCGTGCTGGTCCTCAGCGAGTTCACCGGCGCCGCCGTCGAGTTGCCGGAGGCCGTGCAGTGCAACCCGTTCGACGTCGAGGGGCTGTCGTACCGGATCGAGCACGCGCTGCGGCTGACGACCGCGGCGCGGCGGGAGGCCCTGGCCGCGATGGCCGCGCACGTGCGCACCTACGACGTGCACCGGTGGGTGTCGGACCAGCTCGCCGACCTCGAGGCCCACGGCAAGCCGCGGCGCTAGCCCGGGTACTTCGTGGGCTGGAAGGCGAGCAGCACCCACCGGCCGTCCTCACGGGCCCAGACCGCCAGCGCGCTGCTGTTCAGCACCCGCGTCTGCCCGAGGATCCGCACCTCCCCCACCATGTCCCCCGTAACGACCGCCACGTCCCCGTGCACCACGATGCCCGCCTCCGGATGGCTCAGCGGGCCGTAGTCGAAGTAGCCGCCCGCGACCTTGTCCAGGTAGCTCTTCTTAGTGTCCCGGCTGGCATCGGAGTGCCCGTACACAAGGTCGTCCGACAGCAGCTCCTCCAGCGTGGCCACGTCGGCGTCGGTCATCGCCCGGTACCGCCGGTCCTCCAGCGCCCGGATCGCCTCCGTGATCTCGGCCTCAGTCATGTCGATCCCCTTCGGTCAGCGGAAGCCCGCGACGGCGTGCGGAACGTACAGCTCCTCCAGGTAGGCCACCTCGGCGTCATCCAGCTCAAAGTCGGTCGCCGCGATCGCGTTCGACAGGTGCGACGGCCTCGTTACGCCCACGATGGGGGAGGTCACCGCGGGGTTGCGCAGCAGCCAGGCCAGCGCCACCTGCGCCGGGCCGGCCTCCCGCTTGGCCGCGACCTCCAGGACCCGCTCGACCACGGCGCGGTCCTCACCGCGGTAGAGCGTCTGGCCGAAGTCGTCGGTCTCCTTCCGCGTGGTGGTCTGCTCCCAGGCCCGCGTCAGCTTTCCCCGGGCCAGCGGGGACCACGGGATGACGCCGATGCCCTGGTCGGTGCACAGCGGGAGCATCTCCCGCTCCTCCTCGCGGTAGATCAGGTTGTAGTGGTTCTGCATGGACACGAACCGCGTCCACCCGTGCAGGTCCGCGAGGTACAGGGCCTTGGTGAACTGCCAGGCGTGCATCGAGGACGCGCCGATGTAGCGGACCTTGCCGGACTTGACCGCGTCGTGCAGCGCCTCCAGCGTCTCCTCGATCGGCGTGGCGTAGTCCCACCGGTGGATCTGATAGAGGTCGATGTAGTCGGTCTGCAGCCGGCGCAGGCTCGCGTCCAGCTCCGCGAAGATCGCCTTGCGGGACAGGCCCACGCCATTCGGCCCCGGTCGCATCGGCATGAAGACCTTGGTGGCCAAGACGACCTCATCGCGGGCGACGAAGTCCTTCAGGGCCTGCCCGGTGATCTCCTCGCTGCGGCCCGCCGAGTACACGTTCGCCGTGTCGAAGAAGTTGATCCCCGCATCCAGCGCCTGCCGCACGATGTCCCGGCAGGCCGCCTCATCCAGGGTCCACGCCCGCCCGCGCCCGGCCGGCTCGCCGAAGCTCATGCACCCCAGCGTGATGACGGAAACATCAAGGCCAGTCTTCCCAAGCTTCTCGTATCGCATAGCGCACTCCCGTTGGGTAGGCAGATGATGGGGTTCTGCTTTGATCCTAGGCGGGGGCAGTATCCGCTGCGGTGGGAAGGGGTTCGGCATGACGGGCGTCAACGAAGCGCAATTGGGCAAGATCAGGGCCGGGCAGGGCTTCTTCGCCGCCCTCGACCAAAGCGGCGGCAGCACGCCCAAGGCGCTGGCCGAGTACGGCGTCGCCCGCGACCGGTACGGCTCCGACGCGGAAATGTTCGACCTGGTTCACGCCATGCGCGCTCGCGTGCTGACCAGCCCGGCCTTCGACGGCTCCCGCATCCTGGCGGCGATCTTGTTCGAGCAGACCATGGACCGGGACGTAGACGGCCTGCCGACCGCCCGCTACCTGTGGGAGCGAAAGAACGTCGTGCCGTTCCTGAAGGTCGACAAGGGCCTGGCCGCCGAGCAGGCCGGCGTTGAGCTGATGAAGCCCATCGACACCCTCGATGAGCTGCTCGAGCGGGCGCGCCAGCATGCCATCTTCGGCACCAAGATGCGCTCGGTGATCAACGACGCCAGCGAGGCGGGCGTCGAGGCCATTGCCGACCAGCAGTTTGACTACGCCGCCCGGATCCAGGCCGCGGGCCTCGTGCCCATCATGGAGCCCGAGGTCGCCATTACCAGCCCGCACAAGGAGCACGCGGAGTTGCTGCTGCGGGACGCGCTGCACAAGCGCCTGGACGCGCTCCCGGCCGACGCCGTCGTCATGTTCAAGCTCACCATCCCCACCGAGCCGGGCCTGTACGCCAGCCTCGCCGCCGACCCGCGCGTGCTGCGGGTGCTGGCCCTGTCCGGCGGCTATAGCCGCGACGAGGCTTGTGCCCTGCTCGCGGGCGACCCCTCCCTCATCGCCAGCTTCTCGCGCGCGCTGCTCGAAGGGCTTACCGAGAGCCAGACCGACCAGCAGTTCAACGAGCAGCTGGAGACGTCGATCGCGCAGATCTACCAGGCGTCGGTGGCGCGTCCGTAGCCGCCTCCGTGCCTGGCACGGAACCTGCGGCCTCCGTGCTCGTCCCGGATGTGGCGGGGCGCGGGCCACGCCCACGCTTCTCCCGCGGGGATTTCCCGCTTTTTCGGGAGAAGGAGGCTCACATGGGGACCATCGACCAGGCGCGGGCGGACCAGTTCCTCGGCCAGGCGGTCGGGGACATGGCGGCGGCGATCTCCGGACTGCTGGTGCACATCGGCGACCGGCTCGGGCTGTACCGGGCGATGGCCGGCGCCGGCCCGCTCACGCCGGAGGCACTGGCCGACCAGACGGGGACCGCGCCCCGGTACGTCCGTGAATGGCTAAGCAACCAGGCGGCCGGCGGCTATGTCACCTACCAGCCCCAAGACGGCACGTTCGAGCTGCCGGCCGAGCACGCCGCGGTCCTGGCCGACGAGGACAGCCCCGTGTTCCTGGGCGGCGCCTACGAGGGCATCGCCTCCTGCTACTGCGATTACCGGCGTTTCGTGGACGCGTTCCGCACCGGGGCCGGGGTCGGCTGGGAGCAGCACGACGAGCGGCTGTTCTCCGGCGTCCGGCGGCTGTTTCGCCCGAGCTACGCGGCCTTCCTGACCTCGGCGTGGATCCCGGCGCTCGAAGGCGTCGAGGCCAAGCTGCTGGCGGGGGCCAGCGTGGCCGACGTCGGCTGCGGGCTGGGCGCCTCCACGATCCTCATGGCCGAGGCGTACCCGCGCTCGACGTTCGCCGGCTACGACTACCACGAGCCGTCGATCGAGGCTGCCCGCAAGCTGGCCGCCGACGCGGCGGTCAACCACCGCGCGCGCTTCGAGATGTCCACCGCGACCGGCTTCCCCGGGACCGGTTTCGACCTCATCTGCCTGTTCGACTGCCTGCACGACATGGGCGACCCGGTCGGCGCCGCCCGGCACACCCGGAAGGCGCTGGCCAGCGACGGCACCCTCATGCTGGTCGAGCCGTACGCCGGCGACTCGCTGGAGGCGAACCTCAACCCGGTCGGCCGGGCGTTCTACGGCTTGTCCACCGTGATCTGCACGCCGGCGTCCCTGGCCCAGCCGGTCGGCGCCGGCCTCGGCGCCCAGGCCGGCCAGGCCCGCCTGACCGAGGTGCTGGCCGAGGCGGGGTTCTCCCGGGTCCGCCGGGCCGCCGAGACCCCGTTCCACCTCATCCTGGAAGCCCGCCCGTAGCGGTCGCCATCGAGATGGCGCCCATCGCCGCTAGCTCGTCCGCGCCGCGGGCCCGCTCCGGGCCTCCGGCGAGGACGAGCGTGCGCGCCCACTGGTACCGGCAGCCCGCCGCCTGTAGTTGCCTCGCCGCGGCGAGCATCCCGTCCCGGTCATCGCGGGCCAGCGCGGCCGACCGCTCCACGATGGCCAGCGCGACCGGGTTACCGGCGGCGCACCGCCGCGCCCGGCCCAGCCGGTCGCCGGCGGCCGGGTCGCCGGCGACCACCGCCGCCTCCGCCCAGACCGCCGCGTACCAAGGCCGCCAGATGCCGCTATGCGAGGTCTGGAATTCCTCTGGCGCGCTGGCCAGCAGGTCCACCGCTTCCCGGGGGCGGCCGGCGTGCATCAAGACCAGCGCGTCGAAGAACTCGCCATGGTGGATCTCCGAATGCGACCTACCCGGGGTCAGCAGCGCGTCCGCCACGGCAATCCAGTCCGCCCGGCCAGCGTCGTCACCCCGCAGCCCGCACACCGCCGACGCCGCGTACGGGCCCCGGCTGAGGTTGCCCGCTCGCGGCCGGCCCGCCCGCTCCCAGCCCTCCCGGAACCGCTCGCCGAACGCGGCGGTCTCGTCCCAGTCTCCGGCCAGCGCGGTCACCACGAGCAGCCGGGCCGTCGCCAGGTGGCCTTCCTCGCGGTAGAACGGCAGGTCGCGAACGTCCTCGGCGAGCTTGCGGGCCGCCGTCAGGTCGCCCGCCGCGACCGCCGTCTCGGCCGCCATCTGGTACGCGTCGAACAGCTCGATCCCGCACGCGATCGCCCGCCGCCGCATGGGAGCCACCAGCCCGGTCCGCAGCAGCGCGCTCGCCGCCGCGCCCCGGATGTCGCCGTTGACCAGCTTGGCGCAGTTGAGCAGGTCCAGCGCGGCGCTCTCGGCCAGCGGGTCGCCCGCCTCCCGGGCCAGCGCGATACCGCGCTCGGCCAGCGTGGTGGTCATCGGGTCGGTCTCGCGGACGCAGAACCCCTCGGCGACGGCCAGCCGCGCCCGCGCGGCCGGGTCGCCGCCCGCCAGTGCCGCCGCCTCCGCGATGAGCTGCGCCGCGTCTAGCGGCGAGGCCTCCGGTATGAGCCCGGGGGCGCGGTTGAGCAACTCGGCGATCTGCGCGACGTGGTATGCCGCGCGCGGCCGGTCCCCGGCCCGCAAGGCGGCGTCCGCGCACGCGCGGTGCAGCCTGATCGCCTCCCCGCCGAAGTGCCGGATCTCCGCCGCCGACGCGGCATAGTGCAGTGCCGAGGCCGCCTGGTGGTCGTCGCCGGCGAGCGCCGCCGCTCGCTCGTACCGCCGTTGCGCCTCGCCGGGCAGGCCGCGCGCGAAGCACAGCTCAGCGAGGCGGATCGCCATCTGATGTCCGTCGGCGCGGTGGGCCGGCTCGGTCGCCGCCCAGTCCAGCGCGGCCCGCAGTTCGTCGGCGACCTGGTCGAACGCCACCAGCCCGGCCGTCTTGCCCGATGCCAGGTCCTCGCCGAGCGCGCCCGCCTCGGCCAGGCACCAGCGCAGGTGCCGGGCATGCGCCTCGGCCAGCTCGCCGGCCTCGGCCAGGCGTTCGGCTCCGTACTGGCGGATCGTCTCCAGGGCGCGGTAGCGGGTGCCGCCGGGGGCGGCGACCGCGGTCAGCAGGCTGTGATCGGCCAGCCCGGCCAGCCCGGCGGCGACCTCCGCGACAGTGTCCGGGGTGGTAGACACGGCCGGACGCCACCCGGCTAGCAGCGCCGTGGCCGCGTCGGCGGTGAAGGGCATGGCGAAGACCGAGACCCGGCGCAAGATCGCCCGCTGCGCCTCCGGCAGCAGGGCATGACTCCAGTCCAGCGCGGAGCGCAGCGACCGGTGCCGGTCGTCGAGCCGCCGCCCGCCGGCGAGCAGCCGGAGCCGGTCGTCGAGTCCGGCTTCCAGCCCGTCCAGGCCCAGCACCGGCAGCCGGGCGGCGGCCAGTTCGATCGCCAGGGCCACGCCGTCCAGGCCCTGGCAGATCCCGGCGACGCGGTGCCGGTCGATCGTCTCGGCCAGGCCCTCCGCAGCCGCCGCCCGGTCGAGGAACAGTTCCACGGCGTCGCCGCCGTCACCGTCCACCGTCATGCCGGGCACCGAGAACACCCGCTCAAAGGGCACCAGCAACCGCGCCCGGCTGGTGGCGAGGACGGTCATCCGGGGGCAGGCCGTCAGCAGTCGCTCGGCCAGCACCACGACCCCGTCCACGAGGTGCTCGCAGTTATCCAGCACCAGCATCGCCTCCCGGTCGGCGAGCAGGGCCAGCACCGTTTCCTCAGCCGAGCGTCCGTGCTGTTCGCCCAGGCCCAGCGCGGCGGCCACGGCCGGGGCCACCATCGCGTTATCGACGATCGGGACGAGGTCGACGTACCAGACCCCGTCGGCGAACTGACTCGCCTGATCGGCGGCTACCGCGAGCGCGAGCCGGGTCTTGCCGATGCCGCCCGGGCCCACCGCGGTGACCAGCCGGTGATCGGTCAGCGCGGCGGCGAGGGCGGCCCGCTCGGCCGCCCGGCCCACGAACGGCGTCAGCGCGGCCGGCGGTGCCGCGATTGGTGGCACCGCCCCGCGCCGCCGGCGAGGCGGCATCCCGCCCGCTGCCGCGGCGCCGGCCAGGCCGGCCAGCGCGCGCCGGTCGCTCACGCCCAGCTTGCGCAGCAGCGAGGAGACGTGGGTCTCGACGGTCCGCACCGAGATGAACAGCCGGTCCGCGATCTCGGCGTTCGTTAGGTGCTCGGCGATGCCGGCCAGCACCTCCGCCTCGCGGGCGGAGACGCTACCTGATGCCTGCGGCGCCTGCCTTGTGTCCACGACGTAATTGTCACCCGCGGGCGCCGATGGCCACGACGACAATCCCCACCAGCCATCAGGACCAGTCGTCGATGTCTTCCAGGTACGGGGCGCGGTGCGCCTGCGGGGGGACCCGGACGGCCCGCTTCCCGGTTAGCTCCAACGGGACAGAAGAGGACGCGACGGCCGGTACCCTTGTTCGCGGCGTGGCCTCCGGCATCGCCGAGGCGCCGGGGGCGCGCGGCGCGCCGCGACGAAGAAACGCCTCGATGGCGCGCTTGCTGAGAGCACGGAACATGCTGGCGTGGCTCCTTGCAATACGACATGGCGCGCCGGAGCGCACAGCGGGAACATGTACCGCGGACAAGGGCCGTGGTGGTAACAGGAAATGCCTGTGATCACATCGTGCCACAATAGTCACTGTTGGTAGGGCTGAAAGCGCAAAAGAAGCCCCAGGTGTCGCCAAGCGCGATGGGCGTTTCCCTCCAATAGTGGAAAATGCCCAACAATTTACCCATTGGCTTGATGGCCAGCCGCTTCGGGCAGACTGGTGCGGTGCTGCAGGTAATCGAGATTGGCGACGCGGAGGATCCCCGGCTGGCGGATTACACCCAGCTGACCGACATCTCGTTGCGCACCAGCCTGGAGGCGGAGCACGGGCTGTTCATCGCGGAGGGATCGAAGGTCATCGGCCGCGCGGTCCAGGCCGGGTATCCCGTTCGCTCCCTGCTGCTCGCGCGATCCCGCCGGGGTGACGTGGCCGCGCTATCGGAACAGGCCGCGCGATCCGGGCCAGCCGATCCCGGTGGCCAGGACGCGCCGGTTTACGTGGTGCCGGATGACGTGGCCGAGCGGCTCACCGGTTACCGGGTGCACCGGGGCGCCCTGGCCTCGCTACGCCGGACGCCGCTGCCACCCGTCACCGCCGTCCTGGCCCCCGCGAGCCGGATTGTCGTCCTCGAGGATCTGGTGGATCACGGCAACGTGGGGGCGATCTTCCGCTGCGCGGCGGCGCTCGGCATCGACGCGGTGATCTTGTCGCCCCGATGCGCCGACCCGCTGTACCGGCGCTCGGTCAAGGTCTCGATGGGCGCCGTGTTCGCCATCCCGTATGCCCGGATGGCCGGCTGGTACGACGGCCTGGCTGAACTGCGCGCCGCTGGCTTCACGCTCCTGGCGTTGACCCCCGATGAGGAAGCCACCTTGATCGGGCACGCACTCGGCGCGCTCGCCGGGCCGGGCCCGGGAACCGCGCGCGCCGCGCTTCTGCTCGGCACCGAGGGCGATGGCCTGTCCTCCCGGTGGCTGCGCGAGGCGGACACCGCGGTCCGCATCCCCATGAGCCCGCGCGCCCGCGCGGCCGGAGTGGACTCCCTCAACGTGGTCGCCGCCGCCGCGATCGCGTGCAATCTCCTCGCGACTGAGGCGATTGTCAAGTAGTGACGACCTTGGGACGCGATGCTAGCTTGGTCCTGCATACTTCCCGCGCATGTGTACGTTCAGACCTTTCTTGATCTTCATATGGAGAACGCGCGAGCTGGTTGCCAGGCCGCGTGAGTAGATTGCGCTCGGGACTGGAGGGGGCCTTGAGCATCAGCGAGGACGAGGGCGAAAGGACGAGGGCGGCAACGTACGCGGGTCCGCCGTCCGCCGACGGCAGCATCCTTGATGCCGATGGCGCTGTCCTTGACGACGAGTTCGATGACACCGACGGAGGCTTCGAGGGCACCGGCGCCGGCCTGGAAGACGCCGGCCTGGAAGACGCAGGCCTGGAAGACGCAGGCCTGGAAGACACCGCCGCAGGCCTGGAAGACGCCGACAGGTCGGCGTCGTCGGCCACCAAGTGGGGGATGGCCGGGCTGCTCCTCGCATACGCCGGGCTCGGCGGCTACTGCCTGGTGTCCGCGCTCGGCCAGGGCACGGGACCGGATCGCCCGCAGGGCGTGACCCGCAGCGTCACCACCGCGCTCGGCAAGTCGCCGGCCATCCCGGCCGCCAAGGCCCCGGCGGTCAAGGCGGAGGCGGGGGCACCGCGAGGTGGCGCCGCCGTCGCGGCGGTCGCGGGGTCGGCGGCCTCGTCCAACGCGATCATCACCGGGAAGGCGTATGCCGCGAAGGCGTTCGCGCGCGTGCACGCCGCTACTACGACGCCCAAGGTGGAAGCGCTGTCGGCGGTCAGCGCGACCGCGTTCGGCCCCCGGGGCGGCAACGGCGATCACCCGCAGATAGCGCCCCTGGTCCTGGATGGCAACTCGGCGACCGCCTGGGTCACCCACTGGTACGCGTCGGCCCGCTTCGGCAACCTCAAGGACGGGACCGGGCTGGTCCTGGACATGGGCCGGGCGGTAACGATCCGGCGGGTCCAGCTGTCCCTCGGCGGCAGCCCCGGCTTTTGGGGCGCCGACATCCAGATCCGCGTCGGGAACTCCTCAGGGGAGTGGAACTTCGCGCCCGCCGCGGTGGCCACCGACGTCGGCGGCTGGGTCGCGCCGGAACTGCGCACGCCGGTAACCGGGCGCTACGTGCAAATCTGGTTCACCAAGCTGCCGCGCGACTCATGGGGCACCTACCAAGAGCACGTCTACGGCGTCACCGTCCACGGCTTCGCCCCGGCGGCCAGCGCCGAGCCCAGCACGTCCTCTCCCGTCCGCACCACCCGCCACACTGGACATGCGGGCATCGGCCAGCCCGGCGGCGGTCACCCGGGTGGCGGCCCGCATTCGCCCGGTGCCGCGTACCCGGGGCACGGCGCCCACCCCGGCGGCGGCCATGGCCCCGGCGGCCATGGCGGTGCAGGCCACGGCCATGACGGCGGTCCCGGTCACGGGGGACGTGGCCGCTGACGTCGTGCGTGCCTGACCAGGCACGGAAACCCGGATTCGGGCATATCGAAGCCGCTGATACCGATAGATTTCTGCGGGAGTGCGGTAGTAGCGGGACGCCTGGCGACTGTGCTGTTGAAGTGAGTCCTGCATGCGCAGGTTCACGGAAAGTGTCCCAGGCAAAGGAGGGCAGCGGACCTTGAGGTTCGGCGAGCACGAGGATATCGGCCACCATGGCGGTGACCGGTGGTTCGACTCGTCCCCGCGTTCCGGGGGCATCGGGGGCGATGACCCCGATCCAGCGATCGAGGAGGCTCCCGACACGTCGTTCTCGACCCCGCCCGAGCCGACCGAGTCTGCCCGCGCCCACGAGCCCGCGCTCTCGCAGGGCACCGTGCTCTCGGAGGGCACAACATTCTCAGAGGGCACAACATTCTCAGAAAGCAGTGCGTTCTCGGAGGGCACCGCAGCCTCCAATCCGACTGTGTTCACCGGCCCCGCGACGCGCGTGGAGAACCCCGCCTTGGTGGAGCCCGCCGCGCCTGCCGCGCTTCCGGTGCGCCCCCGGCGGGCTAAGCACGCCGCCCAGCCCCCCGCGCCCGCTGCCCTTCCTGAGCCCGCCGGACCTGGCCTGCCCGCGGGCTCCGGCGCATCGTGGTTCGACCCGTCCTCTCGCCCGGAACCCGTCCAGCCAAGCTGGGACACGCCCGATCCCGCCCCCGCCTGGGGCACCCAGTCCCCGGGCACCGAGTCCCCGGCCCGGGAAGGCGAGCCCCCCGCCTGGGAAACCGAATCCCCGGCTGGATACACCGACCCGTCTCCCACTCGTGCCGAGCCCCTCCTGCGCAATCCCCCCACTCGCGCCGACCCGCTCCTTAGCAATCCCCCTACCCGCGCCGACCCGCTGCTCAGCAACCCCCCCACTCGCGCCGACCCGCTCCTTAGCAATCCCCCTACCCGCGCCGACCCGCTGCTCAGCAATCCCCCTACCCGCGCCGACCCGCTCCTGCGCGAGGCGCCCACCCGCGCCGACCCGCGGCTGCGGGACGCTCCCACCCGCGCTGATCCCCTTCTCCGCGGCGGCGACACCTTCTCCAGGGACGGTGACTTCCGGGACAGCGACGGCTTCCCGCCGGCCGTCGACGGCCTCGGCCGCGATGGCGCGCGACGAACCCCGCCGCTCGCGCCGACTGACACGCCCCCGCGCGGTGAGCAGGCCTCCAGTTCCTGGGCGGGCGTGACCCGCGGCCGCCCCCCGGTCGCGGACAGCCCGCCGTCCGGGGCCGACGTCAATCCGGGCAGAAGGAACGCCCCTCCCTGGTCCACCATGCCCGTCGAGATCGGGCCCGGGATCGGGATACCCGCAGGCGAGACCGGGCCGGACGGCACCGCCAGCGGCACTCCCTTCGCCGGGGCACGGCTCGCGGGCTTCAGCGCCCCCGGCGCGACGCAGGCCGCCCAGTCGGGGACGCCGCGTCCCTTCCGGGGCGCGGATACCGGCAACTTCCGCCGCCAGGGCCAAGACACCGGGGCGTTCCGCCGGATCCGGGACACCGGCGCGATGCGCGCCATCATGGATACCGGCGCGATGCGCGCCATCATGGACACCGGCGCGATGCGCTCGCTCATGGACACCGCGGCGTTCCAGGCGCTGCGCGACCGCTACGCGGGCAAAGGCCGGGTGATCGCGGCCATCGTGATCGCCGGCTGGGTGGTGCTCGCCGGGGTCGGCATGTTCCTGGCCTTCGGCTTGCGCAGCGAGGGCGACAGTGCGACCGCCAGCGCAAATCCCACGGCCCGCCCCACCCATCCGGCCACCGCGCCGGGCAGCAAGGCCGGAACGAAGGTCACCTCACCCGCGACGGTCGGTACGCTGCCGGTGGCCAAGGTCATCGCCTGGGGGCCGACCGGAGCGAGCACCGCCGAGCACCCGGAGCAGGCCGCCCGCGCCGTCGACGCGAGCGCCGCGACCGCCTGGCACTCGAAGTGGTACATGAAGCCGGCCTTCCCCGGCGTCGGCCTCGTCCTCGACATGGGCAAGACCGTGACCGTCACCGAAATCAAGCTCAAGCTCGCCCAAGGCGATGCCGATTTCCTCATCCGAGTCGGGAACACCGCCAAGCCGGGCACCTTGACCAAGGTCGCCGCGCGCAGCCACACGGGCGGCGACGTGACGATTAAGCTCGCCAAGCCGTCCCGCGGCCGCTACGTAGAGCTGTGGATCACCCGGCTGCCGAGGGACTCCTCCGGCACCTACCAGGAATCGGTCTACAACGTCCAGGTCACCGGCCTGGCGTAGCCGCTGGTACGACGACGCCCGCCAGGCCCGCCAGCTGGGCGGTCAGGGACTCAGCGGTATCCGCCGGGCCGGACGCGGTGTCCGCGGGCCGGGAGTTGAAGCTCGCAATGCCGCCGCTGTCCTCCTCCGGCGGCACGCCGCGACTGGCCAGGCAGCGCGGGTAGCGCACGCCCGGTACAGCGGGGACGATCGCCTCCACGACGAGGTCGTGGCGCCAGTCATCGCCGAAGTCGTACACGTAACCAACGGTCGCCTTCTCGCCGTCGGCGACCTGGACCAGCGTCGCCGTGGACTCATCGGCCCGCACGGACCAGAAGTCATCCTGCGCCGGATCGCCGAAGTCGCCGCACGCCGTCTCGAACAGGTGCAGGTGACAGTCGAACCAGCCGAACGCGGTCTGGATCACCTCGTGCAGCACGCTGAGCGGCAGGTCGCTGGGCACCTCTAGACGCCGCCACACCGAGGGCCGCGCCCCGCGCAGGGAGACCTTAACCCGGTGCACGCTCGTCGCCGCGCTGGCAGGCAGCGGGGGCAGCGGTCGCGTCGCCACCGCCGCGGCCCGGCTATCAAGGGAGACCCTGCCGTCCAGCCCGGTCTCGTGCAGACCGGCCCTGCCCTGCGCAGCCAATGACCGGAGGATGTCGTCGAGCGCCTCATCTGTCCTCGGCATGCCCTTGATTGTCTCGCATCCGTCTCGCAACATCCGGCACGCCACGCCGTGTTTTCCTGCGACGCCAGGCTCCCATCCCGAAGAGGCCTGTGAGCTGGTGACCGGCTCGTTCTAATCTCCGCGATGCCCCCTCACTCTTCCCAGGCGGTGCCGGTCAGGCGCTCGAAGACCTCGATGTAGCGGGCGCGGGTCGCGTTGACGATGTCGTGCGGGACCTCCGGGCCTGGCGGCTTGCGGTCCCAGCCGGAGACGGTGGCCGACCAGTCGCGGACGAACTGCTTGTCCAGGTACCGCTGCGGGCCACCCGGTTGCCACTCGGCCGCTGCCCAGAACCGGGAGGAGTCGGGGGTGAGCACCTCATCGGCCAGCGTCAGCGTGCCCGCGGCGTCCACGCCGAACTCCAGCTTGGTGTCGGCGATGACGATGCCGCGCTCGGCGGCGATCTCCGCGCCGAGCGCGTAGACGTCCAGGGTGAGCCGCTTGACCTCGGCCGCGGTGTCCGGGCCAATCGAGTCGGCGACCTCCTCGAAGGTCATGAACTCGTCGTGCCCCGCCAGGGCCTTGGTCGTCGGGGTGAAGACCGGCTCGGGCAGGCGGGATCCCTCCGACAGCCCCGGCGGGACAGGCACGCCGCTGATCTCCCCGGTCGCCTTGTAGGACTGCAGGCCCAGGCCCGCCAGGTACCCCCGGGCGATGCACTCGACCGGGACCATGTCCAGCCGCTTGCACCGGATTGCCCGGCCCGCCCACTCCTCGGGGACGTTGGTCGCGGAGATGACGTGGTTCGGGACGATATCGCGCAGCCGGTCGAACCACCACAGGGACAGCCGCGTGAGGATCTTGCCCTTGCTCGGGATGGGCGTCGGCAGGACTACGTCGTAGACGCTGACCCGGTCGGAGGCGACCAGTACGATGTCCTCGCCGTCCGCGTAGACTTCCCGGATCTTCCCGGAGTGCAGCAGTTCCATGAGGTGACTCCCTGGTCAGGTGGGACACGCGAGCGGGATAGCCCTCGGGGAAGCCTACAGTTGGGCCCTCCCGTGCCTTCCGGCGTACTCCCGTCCATGGCGGCGCCTGACGAGCGCGCGGATCCCGGCGAAGAGGGGAATACCCCGCGGGGCCAAAATCATCACGGACTCCCGGGCGCATACAGAAGTTCGTTCGAAGGCCGTGACAGTGCCGCGTTCCGGTCGCTAGACTGTGCAGCATGACGGCGGCACCGGTAGACCCGGATGTGGCGGTCCCTAATGTGACCGTCCCGCAGCAGCCGCGAAAGCGGTACGCGCTGCGCGCCATCGTCGTGCCCGCGTCCCTGGCGGACTTGCACGGCCCGGTCGCCGGGCTGATCGAGCTGCCGCAGCGGCTGTTCTGGTCGGGCGCCGATCGCGTGTTCGATCTTAGCGACCGCGACCGGCTGCTGGAAATGTACGAGGCCGTTCTGGACGCGGCCCGCTCTCAGGGGGACCTGGCCGAGTACCTCAACGGCGAGACGGTTACCACGGTGTGGTCGCAGCTGTCGCTGTCGCCGCGGGTCCGCCGGGCGTGGGAGTCCGCGCATCCGCGGTTGCTACAGTCGGCTCCGGCCGTCCCCGCCGCCTGACTTACATACTCACGGCCCCCTAGGCGGATCGACCCCCTCACCCCCGAGCCTTCAACCCTGAGGCGGGCACATGGCGTTCGACGAGTTGCACCGGCATGTCGCCCGGATCGCGCTGATGGCGGCCGGCCGCAAGTACGGGGTGGCGCTCGCCGGCGGGAACGCGCTCATGGTGCACGAGGTGGTGAGCCGGCACACCGAGGACGTTGACCTGTTCGTGCGGCGGCTTGGCAACGTCGCCCCGGCGGCGGCAGAGATCCAGGCTGCCCTCGAAGCCGCCGGGTACGCCACCGAGCGGCTCGACGCGGCCGACGCCGGGGGACTCGGTGACCTGTGGCCCGAGGCCGGCGAGGAACTCGCCGAATGGGAGGTCACCACCCCCGACGGCGAGCACACCGTGCAGGTCCAGGTCGCCTACTTCGAGACGCTGGCCGACCCGGTAACGGTGCCCGACCTCGGCCCGGTCCTCGCGCTGGAAGACCTGGCCGGCTGGAAGACGGTGGCGCTCGCCAACCGCATGGCGGCGCGCGACTACGTGGACATCGCCCAGCTGCTCAAGCAGTACACGGTGCCGGAGCTGATCGCGCTGGCGCTCGAGCGCGATCCCGGCCTGCACCCGGCCGACTTCGCCGACGCCGGGCGGCACCTGGACCAGATGCGCGACTCGCGGCTCGCGGCGCTGCTCACCGGGCTGGACGGCGAGGACGCCGCCTGGCTGCGCGCGCAGTTCGCCGCCTGGCCCCGCGCCGCCGCTCCCCGGGACGAGCCGTTACCAGCGGCCGTCCTCATGTCGGCGACGCCGGGAGCGCCCGCGCCCCCGGCGCGCAGGCGCAGTCCCCGCATTGATCGTGATTGGGTTCTGAAGGCTCATTGCGATTGCGATCTCCGCGCGATACCGTCAGCCCGAACATTCACCGGATATACGGTCAAATGTTCAGATTTAGTAAATAAGCGTGGCGTTTCGGGGAGACGATATGCGCGTCAGGGCACGGGGACAGGTGGCGGACGGCGACAGGTCCAAGCGCGGCAGGTGGCCGGTGATGGCGTTGCTCGCCGCGACGCTGTCCCTCGGATTCACGCTCATTCCTCTCGGCGCGGCGTCGGCGCAGGTCGCAGCGGCGACCCCGCCCTCAGCGGCGACGACAGCGCCGGGCGCCGGGAGCAGCGCGCCAGCGAATAAGGCGGCCACTGCTGCGGCTAAGCCGACGGCCCCGGCTAGGCCCGGGGCAGCGGGCAAGCCCGCGGCCCCGTCGGCCGCCCAGCGACGCGTGATTGAGGCGCGGGCCGCGCGGCGGGCCATCGCGGACGCCACGGTGCCGGATACGTGCTCCGGGGCGATCTCGCCGGACACGATTTATCCGTGCTCCACGCCGGACCCCAGCGGCACCGACACCTTTACCGTCACGCTGGCCAACCCGGCCGACCGGGTGCTCATCCGCGTCCTGCAGGCCAGCAGCTTCGGCCCGGCATCGCTGCCCATCACGGTCACGGCCCCCGATGGCAGCACCGTCACCTGCCAGGCGCCCATCCAGCTCTACGCGTGCGCCACCAGCCAGGCCGGCACGTACTCGATCGCGGTGCAGAACGAGGGCAGTTCCTACACGATCGCCTACACCGCGCTGCTCGCCGAGCCGGCCTGCCCGCCGGTCAGCCTGTCGTTCGCGGCCGCGCCCGTGCAGGACTCGGCGGCCGCGGGCACGACAGGGAACTGCTACTCCCTGAACGTGCCGAGCGGCCACGTGCTGCACGAGGACTTCACCACCCAGCCGAACGCGGTCTCCGTGGGCGTCTACGACGCGACCGGCGGCCAGGTCTGCGACACCGTCCGTGGTGATTGCGCCCTCACCGGGACCGCCCCGTACCGGGTCTTCGTCAGTTCCTTCTTCGGTGAGGCGGAGGCCTACACCCTTGAGCTGAACGACATCTCCCAGCCCGCCGGCTGTGCCACTGCCACCCAGCTCACCTACGGGCAGGTACCGGCGCTCGCAGCCGGCTTGTGCCAGGCGCTCACCGTCGCCGCGGCGGGCAGTTACCAGCTCAGCGCGGCCGCGCCGGGGAACCCGAACGTGCAGGGTTCGCTCTACGACTCAACGGCCACGGTGGCCTGCTCGGTGAACGGCTCGAGTCCGGCATCGTGCTCGCTAGCGGCGGGCACCTACAACTTCATCGCCTCCGGTGACTACCCGCCGCTGATGAGCTTCGGCGTCTCCCTCATCGCGGCCAGCGAGAGCCGCGGCTGCACCGCGACAAGTGATACCGGCTTCGCCAGCGGCGCCGCGCAGGGGACGTTCGCCGGCGCCGGCGAGGAGATATGCCTTACCCTGCCGACCGCCCCCGGTAAGACCGACTACTTCTTCAACCTGCCGACCGCGGACGGCAGCACGTCCCAGGTACAGGTCATGGACGCGACCGGTGCGCAGCAGTGCGGCAGTAGCCTGCAGTTCGGCTTCGCCACCTGCACGCTGAGCGGCACCGCGCCGTTCCGAGTCATCCTCTACGGTCACAGCGCCAACGGCGGCTACCGGTACCTGACCCAGCGGTCGGACTCCACCGCCGGGTGCACGGCGTGGCCGCAGTCCGCCTTCGGCGATGCCTTCGGGGCGACCGCCACGCTGGCGTTCAACGACGACGTGAAGTGCCTGGTCATCCCGGCCACGCAGCACTCTGCCGGCGAGATGATCGACTACGCCAACCCGGCGAACACCGCGAACGCCGCAATCTACGTCAATGACCCCACGGGCAAGCAGGTTTGCGTCGGGAACAGCACCGCGATCTGCGCGTACCAGCCTGGCGTCACCTACACGGCCCTGCTGATCACGGTCGCCGCCAAGGGAGACACCTACCACCTCGTCCGCCGGGACGTCTCCAAGACGGCCGCCTGCGCCACCCCGGCGTCCACGACGCCCGGCGGGGCGTCCACCACGTTCACGCTGACCTCGGCCCTGGACACCAGGTGCTACCGGGTGACTGCCGCCACGGCGGACAAGCTGTGGTTCAGCGCCCGGGCCCTCGCCCCTACCCCGCCGTCCCCGCGTTCCAGCGCGGGCGCGGTGCTGCAGGTCACCGACCCGAACGGGGCCGGGCTGTGCCGTGAGTTCGGGACCCTCGCCTGCAAGCTCAGCGGGTCGGCCGAATACCAGCTGATCGTGAGCGCCGACAACTACGCCGGGGTGGCGATCACCACCCACCTGGACACCTGGCGAGTCGGCAACGCGTCCGGCTGGGCCCCCGAGTGCGCGGCGCACCACTTCACCGCGGGCAATGGCTTTCCTTTCGTCAGCGGGACGCTGACCGAGCAGGCGGCCGGCTACTGCGCGGTCATCGACACCCAGCAGTTCCAGTCGTTCGATATCCCGGGGGCGACCACCAGCGGCTACCCGGATGTCGAGGACCTCAACGTGTGGGCACCGGGATACTGGACCACCAGCCCGCCCGTCGGGCTCGGGTTGTGCAGCGGCAACTTCGGAACCTTCGGCGCCACCTGCGCCGCGATCCAGACGGGCACATTCGGCAGCGACCTGCTCGTCTTGGACCTGGGAACGGCGCAGGGGGGCACGGGCTACGGCATGCAGGGGATCTGCAAGACCGAGTGCGCCGCGCCGCGGCAGCAGGCGACGCTCACGAGCGTCTCCCCGGCCTCCCAGCCGGCACAGGCTGGCAACAAGCTGGTCATCACCGGCGCCAACCTGAGCCTGGGCACCCAGGTCACCCTGGCCAGCAACGGTGTCAACCAAGTCACTGGCTCCCCCCTGGCGGCGAACAGCACGGGCAGCTCCCTCACGGTGGCCTTCGACACCAGCGGGCTTACCCCCGGCCACTACGACGTCGTGCTCGACAACCCCGGGTACACGGTCGGCACCCCGTCACCCGGTTACCTGCCGAATGCCTACACGGCGACGACCGCGCCTCCCGCGCCCGCCCCTAAGTGGTTCACCGCGGTCAACCCGGCCCGGATCCTCGACACCCGTACCGGCCTCGGGGCAGCCAAGGCGAAGGTCAAGGCGCACGCTACCCTCACGCTCACGGTCGCCGGGAAGGGCGGCGTCCCGGCCAGCAACGTGTCAGCAGTCGCCGTGGACGTCACCGCGATCAGCCCGGCCGCGGCCGGGTACCTGACCGCCTACCCGGCGGGCACGGCCCGCCCCGGGGTCAGCGACCTCACCTTCGCCGCCACGCAGACCGTCACCAACTTGATCATCGTCTCGGTCAGCGGCGGCAAGGTCGCCATCTTCAACAACAGCGGCGGCCCGCTTGACCTGACTGGTGACGTGGTCGGCTATTACGCGCCCGGCAACTCCGGCGCCAAGCTCACCACCGTGTCGCCGGGCCGGCTGCTGAACACCCTCACCGGCACCGGCGCGGCCAAGGCGCATGTCCCCGCGCACGGCACCGTCGCCCTCACCGTGGCCGGGAGGCTCGGGATCCCCGCGACCGGCGTCACCGCCGTCGCACTGAACGTCACCGCCCTGTCGCCCAAGGCGGCTGGCGCGCTGACGGTCTACCCGAACGGCACCGGCCGCCCGCCTGCCACGAGCCTCAGCTTCGCCGCCGGGCAGACCGTGGCCAGCGAGGTCATCGTCCGCCTGGTCAACGGGAAGGCGAGCCTCTACAACAACTCGGCGGGCACGGTCGACCTGTACGCCGACGCGGTCGGTTACTTCTCCTCCGCGAACGGCTCAACGTTCCTGGCCGTTGGCCCGCAGCGCGTGCTGGACACCCGCTCTGGCCTCGGCGGCAGCGGCCAGGCCGTGCTGCGGCACGCGGCGGCGGTAACCCCGATCACCGACATCCCGGCGCTGGCGGGCGCCAACGTCACCGCGGTTGCCCTCGAGGTCACCGTGACCGGAGCGCAGCAGGCGGGCTCGCTCACCGTGTTCCCGGACTTCACGAACCTGCCAGGCGCGCCCGCCATGCGCTTCGCCGCCAGCCGCACCGTGACCGGGCTGGTGATCGTCCCGGTCGTCAACGGCGACATCGACTTCTACAACAACTCCGCCGGCGACATCCAGGTCCTCGCCGACCTCGCGGGCTACTACACCGGCTGAGCTGGCGACGCGGGCGGGCGAAGGCGGGCGCCCGCGGGATCGAAGGGAGCGCGCAGCGTCGTGGTGGCGGCGACCAGCGCGCCCCCCACGTTGACGCAGTAGGCCCCCGACGTGACGAAGTCCCGCCCGACGACGTCGCCGTCGGGACGGGCGATGTAGGCCAGGGCAACGGCCGCGCCGACCGTGGCGCCCCAGGCGGCCGAGGTGACCTGGCCGACCGGGACCCCGTCCCGCAGCACCAGCTCACCGCCCCACATCATGACGTCCGGGTCGGCGAGCACCAGGGAGGCCAGCCGCTGCCGAGGCCCGGCCGCGCGGGCCTTCTCGACCGCCTCCCGGCCCGCGAACGGCACCGAAGACGCCAGCTTGCACTGAAAGAGCAGCCCCGCCTCGACCGGGGTGGTGTCCGGGGTGAGCTCGGCGCCCCACGCCCGGTATGCCTTCTCCAGCCGCAGCGAGTTGATCGCGTAGTAGCCGGCGTTCGCCAGGCCGAGATCGGCCCCGGCCTCGTGCAGCGCCGCGAACACGCCCGCCGCGAACTCAGCCGGCACGTACAGCTCCCAGCCGAGCTCGCCGACGTAGGTGATCCGGGTCGCCCGCACCGTCGCCGAGCCGAGGTCGATCAGCCGGCTCGCGCCGAGCGCGAACGCCGCGTCGGACAAGTCAGCCCGCGTCAGGCGGCCCAGCAGCTCCCGCGACCGGGGGCCCATCACCGACAGCACCGCGTGCGCGGTCGTCACGTCCACCACGGTCGCCTGCTGGTCGCGGCGGATCTGCCGGGTGATCCAGTCCTGGTCCCGCACCACCGACCCCGCCGAGGTGACCAGCAGGAAGGAGCCGCGGTCGAGCCGGGTGACGGTCACGTCCGCCTCGTAGCCGCCGCGCTGGTTGAGCAGCGCGGTGTAGACGGCGCGGCCGGGCGGCACCTCCACGTCCGCTGAGCACAGCCATTGCAGCACGTCAACCGCGTCCCGGCCTGAGATTAGCAGCTTGCCGAACGACGTCTGGTCGAACACCGAGACCGCGCCGCGGGTCGCGGCCTGCTCAGCCGAAGACCACGCCAGCCACTCCGGCTTGCCCCATGTGTAGTTAAGGGGCACCGTGTAGTTAAGGGGCACCGTGTAGTTAAGGAGCACCGTGTAGTTAAGGGGCACAGGGCCAGCCGAGCCCGTTGGCGCGAAGAAGTTGGCCCGTTCCCAGCCCATCTTCGAGCCAAACGACGCCCCCGCCGCCGCCAGCTCCCGGTACACCGGCGATTGGCGGAACGGCCGCGCCGAGACCAGCTCCCGGTTCGGCCACGGGATCTCGTAGTGCAGCCCCAGGACCTCCCCGACCCGCGCCCGCAGCCACTGGTTGTTGCCGTTGAACGGCGCGAACCGCCGGATGTCGACCGCGATGAGGTCCGACTGCGGCTCCCCGGCCACGATCCACTCCGCCAGCGCGCGCCCCGCGCCGCCGCCGGTGGCGATGCCGACCGAGTTGAACCCGGCGGCCACGTAGAAGTTGCGCACCTCCGGCGCCTCGCCGAGGATGAACTGGTTATCGGGGGTGAAGCTCTCCGGCCCGTTGTAGAACTTCCGGATGCCGGCCTCATTCAGCGCCGGGATGCGGTGCAGCGCGGAGTCCATCAGCACCGAGAAGTGGTCCCAGTCCTCGCCGAGCAGCTGGAACTCGAACGGGTAGGGCAGCTCGTCGGGGGAGACCCACGGCTTGGCCTGCGGCTCGAACCCGCCGACGACCAGCCCGCCGACCTCCTCCTTGAAGTAGGTGTAGCCGTCGGGGTCGCGCAGGATCGGCAGCATCCGGTGCACCCCGGTGATCGCCTCGGTGACCACGTAGAAGTGCTCGGCCGAGTGCAGCGGCACGGTGACCCCGCACATCGCGCCGACCGCCTTGGCCCACTGCCCGGCGCAGTTGACGACGACCTCGGCCTCGATCTCCCGCGAGCCGCCCTCCACGTCAACGGTCACCCCGGTCACCGCGCCATCCCTGGTGCTGACCGCGGTGACCCGCGCCTTCTCGATGACCTGGGCGCCGCGGTCGCGCGCGCCGCGCGCCAGCGACTGCGTGACATCGGACGGCGTGGCGGTCCCGTCGCCGGGCAGCCACAGCGCGCCCAGCAGGTCATCGGTGCGCAGCACCGGGTACAGCTCGGCGGCCCGGCTCGGGCTGATCAGCTCGCATTCCAGCCCGAACGCGACCGCGGTGGCCGCGGTTCGCTCCAGTTGCACCAGCCGGTCCGGCGTGCGGGCGACCGTCACGCCGCCGCACCGCTTGAAGCCGGCTGACAGGCCGGTCTCGGCCTCTAGCCCCTCATACAGCGCGGCGGAGTACTGCACGAGCCGGGTGCCGCTTTGCGTGGAGCGCAGCTGGCCGACCAGCCCGGCCGCGTGCCAGGTGGTGCCGCTGGACAGGCGGCCCTGCTCCAGCAGGACCAGGTCGGTCCACCCGAGCTTGGCCAGGTGATAGGCGACGCTGGTGCCGACGACCCCGCCCCCGATCACGACGACGCGGGCGCGAGGCGGAACGGGGACAGGGGTCATCTTCGGCAGATCTCCAAGCTGGTCGGCTGCTAGTCGGCGGTGGTGGCCAGCGCGGGCGCCTCGGCGGCGTGCCCCGCGGCGATGGACGCCTCCTTCTTGTGCTGGGCGGTGAAGTAGTAGGCCAGCCCGATGGCGGTGACGGCGGCGATGGTGATCACCGCGCCCCACTCATACATGCCGGGGCCGTAGATCGCCGCCCGCGGCCAGATCAGGTTGGTCGCCATCAGCAGGCCGTACGCCGATGCGAACACGTTGACCGCGATGCCGGCCCAGCGGGGCATGGTGAAGACGCCGGCCAGCCCGGAGGCGGCGTCGGCCGACCTTGGCCAGCCGCGCAGCCGATTGCCGAGCACCGGGATGGTGACCATCAGGTAGGCCAGGTACACGATCACGATCGACACGCTGGTCACGGTGAGGAAGATCTGCGCGTTGCCGATGTCGACGACCAGGATCGCGATGGCGATCAGGCCGGAGATGATCGCCGGCGCGGCCGGCGCCTTCCGCTGCTCGGAGACCCGCGCCAGGCTCTCCCCGAACGGCAGCGCCTGATCGCGGGCCATCGAGAACGCGAGCCGGATCGCGGCGGTCTGGATCGCCAGGCAGCACACGAAGATCGCGATAGCCACGTCCACCAGCAAGATCTTGCCGAGCGTGTCGCCCAGCGAAGACTGCAGCACGTACGGCAGGCCTCCGGCCGCCAGGTCGTCGGGCTTGAGCGAGCCCGCGGCCATCAGCGCGGCGAGCAGCAGGATCAGCCCCGAGACGCCGGCCGCGCCGAGCGCGCGCAAGATCGCCATCGGCGTGGTGCGCCGCGGGTTCTTGGTCTCCTCCGATAGCGACCCGGCGGTGTCGAAGCCGAACATCACGTACGCCGGCATCACCGCGGCGAGCAGGAACGGGGCCAGCCAGCCGAGCGTGGTCCAGCCGGGCTGGCCTACGCCAATCCCCTGGGTGGTCAAGATGACCCCGGGGGAGCGCTTGCTGTGCGTGAACAGCAAGATGATGATCACGACGACGCCGATGAGCTCGGCCGCCACCCCGACGTTGTTGATCTTCGACATCAGGTTGACGCCGAGGATGTTGATGATCGTCACCGCGACGATCACGATGCAGCCCCAGAAGACGGCGTTCTGCGCGTTGCTGGAGAAGACCTGGAACCCGGACCAGATCGGCGGCAGCACGATCTGCCAGGCGATCGCGACGGCGGCGACGGTGACGATCGAGCCGATCATCATCGTCCACCCGGCCATCCACGAGACCGACCTGGAGGCGACCTTCTTCGACCACTGGTACACCGACCCGGCGATCGGGTACCGCGCGCTCAGCTCGGCGAACACCAGCGCGACGGCGAACTGGCCGGCCAGCACCAGGACCCAGGCCCAGAACATGAGCGGCCCGCCGAAGCCGTAGCCGAACCCGAAGAGCTGGAACATGCCGGTCAGGATGGAGATGTAGCTGAAGCCGGCCGCGAAGGAGGAAAAGCTGCCCAGCCCGCGGTGCAGGCGCTGGCTATAGCCGTGCGTCGCGAGGTCGGCGACGTCGGTGTCGTGCGATGTATCTAGGTTCATACTTCGGTTCCTCTAGTAGGGGTGTATCAGTCGAGGCACGGTGTCAGTCGAGGCACGGTGTCAGTCGAAGCGCAGTGTCAGTCGAGGCACTGCGCGTCTTCGAGAAGCCTGGTGAAGGCGGGACGGTCGGTGAACATCGACACCGCGGCGTCGTACTTCTCCATCCCCCAGCCCCAGAAGTCGAAGTCGATGTCGGAGGCGGAGTCCTGGATCGACGCCCACAGCGTCCAGCCGTAGCGGGACATCAGGCCGAGCAGCTGCGCGCGGGCCAGCTTGTTCCGCAGCGGCCGCCCGTAGTAGCAGGTGACCAGCTCGGCGAGCTCGTCCATCGTCAGGTGGCACTCGCTCCAGATGTTGCCGAGCTCGAAGCAGGGGTCGTTGTTGCCCGCGTACTCGTAGTCGATCAGCCAGACTTGCGCGCCGTCGTCGATGAAGTTGGCCGCCAGCAGGTCGTTGTTGCAGGGGACGGTGCCCTCGTCCCGCACCGCCAGGGCCGCCCGGACGGCGGCCACCTGGGGCATGAAGTCGGCGTAGCCAGCCGGCCGCCGGAAGCCGCGCGCCACGCACAGGTCCAGGTAGCCGCGCTGGATGACGAACATGTCGAAGTCGTTGACGAAGCGGGGCCCGCGGTGCAGCCGACGGCAGGAATCGGCGACCCGCCGGACGTTGGCCCGCACCTCCGCGTCGCCGAACGTCACGCCGTCGATGTAGCCGACCACCAGCACGTGATGCTCGGGCAGGTAGTCGATCACGGGCGCGCCCACCCCCGCCGCCGCGGCGCGCAGGGAGTTCTGGTGCTCGTGGTCGCGGTTGATCGACAGCAGGTCCGCCCCCGGCGCGGACACGCGCACCACGTAGTGGCCGGAAGCGCACTCGACCTCGTAGTTCCGGTTGGTCAGCCCGCCGGGCAGCTCGCGGACCTCGCGCGGCCCGGCCAGCACCGCCACCTTGTCCAGCACGGCGTCCAGCCCGGGTCCACTCACCGCTTGCCCTCCGAGTCAGACAGGCTGTAATAGCTGCCGTAGGCGTCGACGGCCGACTTGGCCAGCAGGTCCGGGGCGCAGTAGCGCGGCCCGAACCGCCTCGGGTCCAGGCCGGCCAGGTCCAGGCCCGGGTCTCCTTCGGCGATCCAGTTGGCCACCGCCGCGCCGGCCCCGCCCGCGCCCGCGATCCCGGCCGAGAAGCCGCAGCAGTGAAACAGGTTGGCCACCTCATCCGCCCGCCCGATGAGCGGCTCCCCGTCCGGGGTGAACGGGATCGGGCCGTTGATCCATGACTGGATGCCGAGCTCGCCAAACGCCGGGATCCGGTTCGCCGTCGCCTCGGCCAGCGGCGCGAATCGCTCATGGTCGGGCGAGAACAGCTCCGGTCCGAAGTCGGCCGGGATCTCTAGCCGGGGGGTACGGGGGGTCGCCCCCCCGGGAGGTAGCAGCCAGGGGGCGCGGGTGCCCTGCTCCCAGCCGCCCACCACCAGCGCCCCGCTCTCCGGCTTGAGGTAAACCCGCGCGTCGGGGTCGCGCAGCGTCGGCAGGTCCGCGGAGATGTCCGGCCGCCGTTCGGTCACCACGTACTGGTGCTCGACCGCGGTCACCGCGATGCCCGCGCCCGCCATCCGCGCCGTCGCGGCGCCCCACATGCCCGTCGCGTTGACGACCGTCTCGCACTCGACCGGGCCGCGCTCGGTGAGAACGGCGGTTATCCGGCCGGCGTCGGTCCGGCCATCACTTCCGGCGAAGCCCTGGACCCGGCAGTCCTGGATGATCCGGACCCCCGCGGCCCGGGCACCGGCCGCCAGCGACTGGGTGAGCTGGCTGGGATCGGCGTACCCGTCGGAGGGGAGGTAGACCGCGCCGTGCAGTCCGGAGTCATTGAGCAGGGGAAAGAGCTCCTTGGCGTCCCCCGGGGACAGTAGCGACACCTCCAGGCCGAAGCTGGTGCCGAGGGCGGCCATCCGGCGCAGCTCGGCCCAGCGTGCCTCGCTGGCCGCGACCCGCAGGCTGCCGGCCGCCCGCCAGCCCGTCGCGTAACCGGTCCGCGCCTCCAGCCCGGCGTACGTCGCCACGCTGGCGCGGATGAGCCCGGTGAGGCTGGCGGTCCCGCGCAGCTGGCCGATCAGCCCGGCGGCGTGCCAGGTGGAGCCGTGCGTCAGCTTGCGCTGCTCGATCACCGCCACGTCGGTGACGCCGCGCCGGGCCAGGTGATACGCGACGCTGCAGCCCACCACCCCGCCGCCGATGACGACGACCTGGGCACGGCCAGGCAGGGCCATAGGCGACACCCTCCGGGACAGGCAAGCTGAGCTAAATTGTCAACAGTGTGACAGTTGAATCGTGCCTCGTCCAGGTACGGGTGTTAAGCGGTTATTAATCGCTTATTGGCTAATGCTAATGCTTGGCTATTAGCTCATTGCGCAGTGTTGTAACGGTCTTGTGTCTCACTGGTCAGCGGTTCACCCACAGCGTGCGGACGACCGATGCCCCGAGCAGGGCGGCGCCGGCGATGCCCGCGGGGCCGAGCCGGTCGCCGAGGACCACCGCGCCGAGCAGCGCGGCGGTGAGCGGCTCGAGCAGGGTCACCAGCGCCGCCGTGGTGGGCGACGCCGAGCGCAGCCCTCGATAGTAGAGCGTGTACGCCAGCGCCGTTGGCCCGATTCCCAGCGCGGCGACCAGCCAGATCGCCTCGGCGCTGGCCCGGAAGGCGATCCCGCCGATGGCGGCGGCCAGCGGGAGCAGGGCCAGGCCGCCGAGGGCGGAGCCGAACCCGGTCAGGACCTGATCGTCGAGCCCGGGCACCGGAGAGGCTCCGATCAGCGTCATGGCCGCGAAGCCCGCCGCCGACGCCAGCGCCAGTCCTGCGCTGGCCAGCATCGCGGTCCCGCTGAAGCCGCCTCCCGGGATGCCGGCCAGCAGGACGAGCCCGGCTAGCGCTACCCCCAGCGCGGCGAGGCCGGCCCGGGTCGGCCGCTCGCGGCCCAGGGCCATCCCGGCCGCGGAGACGATAACCGGCACGCCGCCGATGGTGATGAGCGTGGCCAGGCTGACCGAGCTGAGCGCGATCGAGCAGAAGTACGCGGCCTGGAATCCGGCCGACAGCAGGCCGGTGATGATGATCCGGGCCCAGGCCGCCCGGCCGCGCGGCCAGCGCCGCCCGGTCGCGACGTGGACGGCGAGGAGCAGTCCGCCGCCGGCCAGCAGCCGGAACGCGGCCACCGACAGCGGGGTTGCCCCGGAGGCCTTCCCGAGCAGGGCGCCGACCAGGCCGCCGGCGCCCCAGAGCACGCCGGACAGGGACAGACACAACAAGGCGGTAACAGATTTTGCCGGTATGCGGGCGGCATGGGCCGATAGAGCTGGGCTGGGCATGGCTGATCGCTCCTGCGACAAGAGGAAGGAATAGGTCGCGGAAGCGGGGCGCAGCACGCGCCAGCGCTAGCTAAATCGGGCTAAGTCGAACGCCGAAGGCCAAACGCCCCGCTCAGGAGCGGGGTGGCGGGGTGATGGTGAAGAGCCGGTGCACGCCTGGATTTTACCGCAAAAGATGATTTGCAGTTAAATCACCCTGTACCCCACTCTGAAAGGGTGCCCCTCACGATCGTCGCGGTCCTCGTGCTCCCCCTCGCGTCCTGGCTGCTGGCGGCCCGGACGCCACGGGGCCGGGGCACGGTGCTGCTGGTCCTCGCCGTCTTCGCGGTCATCGAGATCGCGCTCGTAGAGGGATGGATCTTCCCCGGGCAGAAGTTCACCCTGCTGGCGATTTTCCTGATCGCGACGTCGGCGACGCTCCTGTCCGGCATCGCCGCTGAGAAGGCGCGCCGTGACCTGCCGCCCTTCCGGCGGGCAGGCCCGCGGGTGCTCGCCGGGGCGCTGCTGTCGGGCACCTGGGCCACCCTCGCGGCCGCGCTGATCGTCTTCTTCGTCTTCGGCGAGCTGGCGTTCGGGAAGCCTGTCGACACGCCGTCCGCCGACACCGTGCTGCCGGTGCCCTCCAACTTCTACGTCGTCGCGAACGTGGACCGCGGCTGCGGCACCAGCGTGGGGCCGCAGACGGTCTGCATCCGCGAGATCGACCTGCAAGGCTCCGGCCCGACCTCCACCGCCGCGCTCGTCGACAGCCTGACCGGCGTCTACGGCTGGCACCTGACCCGCGCCACCGACAAGTCCTGGAACGGCTGCCGCACCGTCGGCTCGTTCCTGGACGCCCACACCGTCTGCGCGGTCATCCAGTCCCGGCCCTCGGCGGACGTGGTCACCCTCGAAGCCGCCGGCGACTGGTAAAACCAGTCCGTGGCGCAGACAAGCGACGCGGCCCGCGACGCCGTCGACCTCGCGGCGGCCGCGCGCGGCCGCCGCGTCATCCTAGGGCTGGCCGGCCCGCCCGGCGCCGGGAAGTCCACCGTGGCCCTGGCGATCGTGGAGTACGCCCGCGCGCGCAACGGCCCGGCCTGGGCCGCGTGCCTGCCAATGGACGGCTACCACCTTTCCACCGCGCAGCTGCGGCGGCTGGGCCTGGAAAACCGCAAGGGCGCCCCCGAGACATTCGACGCCGACGGCTACGCGGCGATGCTGGCCCGCGTCGCGGCCGACGACGGCGCCGACATCTATGCTCCCGACTACGATCGCGTGACCCACCACGAGCCCATCGCGGCCCGGCTCCTGATCCCCGCGCCGGCCCGGCTCATCGTCACCGAGGGAAACTACCTCGCGCTGGACGACCCTCGCTGGCGCGCGGCCCGCCGTTACATCGACCATCTGTGGTACGTCGAGGCACCCGACGCGGTACGCGCCCGCCGTCTCCTCGAGCGCCAGCTGGCCGGCGGACGCGACGAGGCGGCCGCCCGCGACTGGGTCGAGCGCAGCGACCACCCCAACGGCGAACTAGTTAAGCAAAGCCGCCCCAACGCCGACCGCGTAATCACCCCCGACCCCGGCGCGCCCTGACCTGGCTCGTCGCGCTTGCCTCGCTTCCCCCGCGCGCCCGCGCCAGCCCAGTGAGCCGCCGCCCGTAAGTCCCGCCAGCCCCGCCAGTTCCGATTTGCCGGCTTCTTGGGTCGGGCCGCACGGCGGCCCTAGGTCCCGGGGGTCTCTACCCGGCGCGGGCGCGGCAGTATGAGTTTGGGCACAATGCCGGAAGAGGGGGCGGACGCCCGCGCGAAGCAACCGATCGTTAGAGAAAGAGAGTTCGAATTCATCGCTCAAACTTGCGAGTGATTGAAAGGTCGCGCAGAGGGCGGCGAACGGGCGGGCGGCGCGGGAGGCGGCTGACGGCGCGCTGGGCGGCCCGGCTTTGTGGTGATAGCGCAAAAACTCCCAAAGCGGGATGGGGTGCGCGGCCATTCCAGGGCCGGCCTAGGCGGCGTTACTCTGCCAGAGCGGACGAGTGCCCCCACTTTGACCGCAGGAGCAGCAGCAACTCACGCTGCGCCAGCCCAAGGAACCAGCCGCAAAACAGGTGCGTGGCACGCCACGAGAACGGGATCACATGAGCGCGAAGAACCTGCAGGAACTCCTGGACGCCTCGGGGAACACGGTAGAACTACTCCGCAACTCACAGCTTGGCGCGTACATCTACCCGGTGGTCCCCGCGGAGTTCTCCAACTGGCGGCGCGAGCAGATCGCGTGGGCCAAGACGGCGGTGCTGTTCGACCAGACGCACCACATGATCAACCTGTTCGTCTCGGGCCCGGACGCCCTCAAGCTGCTGTCCGACACCGGCATTAACAGCTTTGCCAACTTCCCGGTCAACATGGCCAAGCAGTTCGTCCCGACCTCTCCGGAGGGCGGCGTCATCGGCGACGGCATCTTGTTCCACCTCGCGGACGAGGAGTACGTGTTCGTCGGCCGTGCCCCGGTCGGCAACTACCTGCTGTGGAAGGGCAGCAAGGGCTACAACGTGGACCTGCGCCTGGACGCCCGCTCCCCGATGCGCCCCTACGGCAAGCCGGTGACCCGCGAGCTGTGGCGGTTCCAGATCCAGGGGCCGAACGCGTGGCCGATCATCGAGAAGCTCAACGGCGGCCCGCTGGAGCAGGTCAAGTTCTTCCGCATGGGCGAACTGCCCATCAAGGGCAAGATGGTCCGCTCGCTGCGCCACGGCATGTCCGGCGCGCCGGGCCTGGAACTGTGGGGGCCGTACGAGGACTTTGACTTCGTCCGGGACGCGATCTTGGAGGCGGGCGCGGAGTTCGGCATCGAGCCGTGCGGCTCGCGGGCCTACTCCACCAACACCCTGGAGTCCGGCTGGATCCCCTCGCCCCTGCCGGCCATCTACACCAGCCCGGGCCTGCGGGAATACCGTGAATGGCTGCCCGCCGACGGCTACGAGGCCAATAACGCCATCGCCGGAAGCTTCGTGTCCGACAACATCGAGGACTACTACACCAACCCGTTCGAGCTCGGCTACGGCTCGTTCATCAAGCACGACCATGACTTCGTCGGCAAGGACGCGCTGGCGGCGATCGACCAGGCGACGCAGCGCCGCAAGGTGACCCTGGAGTGGAACTCCGAGGACGTGACGAAGCTCTTCGGCTCCATCTTCGACGAGGGCGACGGCTACCAGGTCTTTGACCTGCCGAACGCCAACTACGGCTCGACTAACGCCGACGCGGTCCTCGACGCGGACGAAAACGTGGTGGGCCTGTCCATGTTCACCGGCTACAGCGCGAACGAGCGCGCCGCGCTCTCGCTGGCCACCATCAGCCCCGACGTCCCGCTGGGCGCCGAGGTCACGGTCGTGTGGGGCGAGCCGGACGGCGGCACCCGCAAGACTGTCGTCCAGCCGCACAAGCAGTTTGCGGTCCGCGCGATCGTCAGCCCCGCCCCCTTCTCGAAGATGGCCCGCGAGACCTACCACCAGGGCTGGCGCACCACCTCCGTCTAAGGTCCGGGGCTGGTTTGTACCCCCGGTAAGCAAAGGGCCGGCTCCCGAATCGGAAGCCGGCCCTTTAGCGTCTGTCGCTTAGCGGGTAGTTGCCCGGTCACCCATACTGGTTCGGGCCGGGGGCGGGCGCCTCGCACATGGCGACGAGCAGCAAGATGGGGCCGACGATCGGGATCAGGCTCATCCAGTAGTACCAGCCGGACCGGCCGGTGTCGTGCAGGCGGCGCACCATCGCGCCCAGGGCGGGCAGGTAGATGGCGAACATGATCAGGAAGCCGAACGCGAACAGGCCGATGCTGTTGCTGTTCACCAGGATCAGGTACAGGATGAAGTTCACTGCGCCGGTGGCGAGCGCCAGCCACCAGTACGCCGACCGGGACGCGCGGCCCCGCCAGGTGAACGTGTTCTTGAGGCCCTCGGTGACCGCCTGGCCGAAGCTCACCGGAGCGCCTGCTAGGTAGGTCCCCGGCGCGGCGGGCGACGCGCCCATGCCGGCCGGGTAAGGGCCGTACGCGCCGGCGGCCTGGCCGTAGCCAGCCTGGCCGTACTGCGGCGTTGCCTGGCCGTACGCCGGAGCCTGGCCGTACTGGGGCGTCGGCTGGCCGTACTGCGGGGTGGCCTGCCCGTACGCGGGCGCCTGCTGGCCGTACTGCGGCGTTGCCTGGCCGTACTGCGGTGTCGACTGGCCGTACTGCGGCGTGGACTGGCCGTACTGCGGCGTGGACTGGCCATATGCCGGAGCCTGGCCGTACTGCGGCGTGGACTGACCGTACTGGGGCTGCGCGGACTGGCCGTACTGGGGCGTCGGCTGGCCGTACTGCGGCGTGGACTGGCCGTACTGGGGCTGCGCGGACTGGCCGTATTGCCCCTGCGGCTGACCGGGCTGCGCCTGCTGGCCGCCCTGCCCGAACTGCGGTGCCGGCGCGAACTGCGTCGCGTCGTACTGCCCGCCCTGCCCGCCCTCGTTCGGGTCTGGCTGGTACCCGTAGGGAGTACTCACGGTAAACCTCCGACTTCCCCGTGAATGATTGCCTCACATCGTTAAACGCAGCCCATCCTCCTACCGTTCACGGCAGGGCGAGGGAAGGTCGCCGAAATCGGGACGGTTTGCCCGTTTTCCTCACGAAGGGGCCACTGAGAGTTACCTGTCATGACACATCATGACAAAGCATTAACCAAGTTCTTACTAATGTAGCCCACCGGGATCATCCCTGTCTTTAGCACTGCCCGGGAACGAACAATCGAGGCCGGGTCAGTCGCCCTCCTGCGCGTAGGCGAGCGCGACGTGCCGGGGAAGCTTCCGGGGCTGCCCGGCCAGCTCACGGGCGGTCGCCTCCCACCGGCGCTGCCATTCCGCCGCGCTGGCGCCGCAGGCGGCGACGTAGGCGAGCGTGACGCGCAGCGTCGGGAAGGCCGTCCCGGCCGCCGCGGAAGACAGCACTGACGGCGCGAAGTGCGCCCGCATGGCCATCGCCCGGTAGGTCGGGTAGCCGGCTCGTGCGCGCAGTTGGCGCAGCCCCTCCGCGAACCGCGGCAGCGGTCCGTCCTCAGGGTCAACCGGCCGCTCCGGACGGCCTACTCCTCTCCGCCTCACCTCGCGCTGCCTCGCTTTCTCCCGCAGGGTCTGCTTGCTCCCAGTCACCAGTTTCTCCACAGGCAGTTATAGAGCTCTTAATTTCGGCTGATCGCGGACTCGGACCAGCCAATTGGCTGGTCCGCTAGTCATAGACAAGGAACAGAAGGGCCTTGGGAAGGCCAGGCGGGTGAACCGGGCGGGCCCCTCGCGGCCAGGGCTCACGCGGCGGGGCCCGGGAACCGCCTGCGGCCTCGGCCCGGGCCACGTGCGCGGTGTCGGCGCGGAGGTCCTGCAGCGCGTACCGGCCCGGTCCGGTCAGCTGTCGCAGCGCGGTCAGCGCGGTCAGCGCGGTCAGCTCCAGCTCGTCATCCCCCCGCCACGCGCGTCCGGGCCCGAGCAGCTGCACGCGGACCCCCGCCTCGTCTGCGTCCCTCAACGAGTTGCCCCAATCCACGGGTCGCCCGCTCACTTGGGCGACATGCGTGCTCCACCGAGAGTGATACGTCGCAAGCGGCCCCTTCAGATTGGGCGGTGATAGGGCGAAAGGGGTCCGGCGGAGGAAGCGCAGCGTGACGCCATGGTTCCGCCCCAGTCGGCGCCACGGCCTGTCCTCGCCGGCCCCGCCGGCTCTGGGCGAGCGCAGAATTGGGGGCATGCGGGTTGAAGTGCTATCGGATCACCCAGCGGACCTGCTCGCCACGGCCGCCCACGCGCGGGGGGTGGCAACTGGCGGGAGCCGGGGGCGCGTTGGGCGGGAGATTGGCCGGAAAGGGGATGCCGCCCGCCGCGAAGGGCGGTGGCTAGCCTGGCTGCGGTTGTCTGTTGCCCTGTGGCGGGCTAAGCGGGCGGCGGCGCGGCAGCCAGTGCCCTCCACAGTGTCGGCCAGCCCAGTGTCGGCCAGCCCGGGGCTGGCCAGCGGCACGCCGACCGGTAGCGAGGAGGCGATGCGGGCGGGGAACGGCGCCGAGCAGCGGGTGGCCGATGAGCTCGGGCGGGCGCTGGGACAGGAGTGGGTGCTGTTCCGCGGGTACCGTAACGGCCGTGGGGAGATCGACGGGGTGTTGCTGGGGCCGGGCGGGCTGTTCGCCTACGAGGTGAAGTACCACAACGCGACGGTGTACATCAGCGGGGACGCCTGGGCCGGGGAGAAGTACGACAACTACGGGAACCTGGTCGAGCCGCGGCGCCCGATCGTCGACCGGGGGAGCCGCGGCCGCTCGCCGAGCCAGCAGCTCAACGAGCCGGCCTCGGCGCTCGCGGCCTGGCTATCGCGCCGGGGGCACCCGGTGGACATCGCGCGGGTCGTGCTGCTGACCCACCCCAAGGCGCGGATCGGGGTCAGCAATGGGGCGACGGTGCGGGTGGTGACGTCCGCGGCGGCCCTGCTGCGGCTGGTTCAGGGGTCTGGCGCGCGCCTGGGCGCGCGCCAGCGCGCGGAGATCGAGCAGGTTATCCGCCGTGACCACCAGCACTTCAACGGGCGTAAGCGCTAGCTCGCGGTCAGCCGGATGATGGGGATGAGGCGGTCGGTCTTGGTCGCGTAGCCCGCGTACCGCGGGCTGGCGGTGATCACCTTCTGCCAGGCGGCGTCGCGTTCCGGGCCGGCCAGCTGAGCCGCCGACACCGGGACCTTCCGGCCGCCGAGCTCGATCTGCGCGCTGGAGTTCGCGGCGAGGTTGTGGTACCAGCCCGGGTTGGCCACGTTGCCGCCCGCCGACGCCACGATCAGCCAGGCGTCGTCGCCGTCGCGGAAGTAGCCGAGCGCGGACTGCCTGCGCTGCCCGGTCTTGGCGCCCGTGGTGGTCAGCACCAGCGTGCCCGAGTCCTTCGCCGGCCCCCGGCGGGCCTGCATGACCATCAGCGGGTTCATCACCTTCATAAGGGGCTTGGCGAACCCGGGAATCCGCTGCCCGTAGCTGCCTCGCGGGGTCTTCTCGAACGCCATCGCTGCCTCCAGGTAGCTCACGCCTTCCTTGCGGGTCCAGCGTAGACCGCGGGCGGTGGGTTTGCGCTTAGCCTGGGGGCGTGCCTGATCGGCTGGCGCTCCCGGATGTCGCGGTGCTACGGGGCGACCGCGTCCTCTCGCCCTCCACACGGGCATCGTGCGCGCGGAGTACCCGCCCCGTAGCCGGCTGCCGCGGGTCCTTGCGCTGGTCTCCCTGTTGGGGTTCCACTGGGATGACAGGCGTCCCGCCGGGGCGTGCGAACCACGGGAGGGTCAATGAAGACCAAGGCAGCGGTCGTCTTCGAAACCGGCAAGCCGATGGAGATCGAGGAGCTGGACCTGGACGGTCCCCGGGACGGCGAGGTACTCATCCGGTACCTGTACGCGGGCCTATGCCACTCTGACATTCACGTGCAACACGGTGACCTTGAGGCCCGGCTGCCGATGGTGCTCGGTCACGAGGGGGCGGGCATCGTCGAGGAGGTCGGCCCCGGTGTGACCCGGGTCAAGGCCGGCGACCACGTCGTATGCTCCTTCATTCCCAACTGCGGCACCTGCCGTTACTGCGCGACCGGCCGGCAGTCCATCTGCGACATGGGCGCGACGATCCTTGAGGGCTACCTGCCCGGGGAGCGGTTCCCCATCTCTGGGCCGCGCGGCCAGTACGGCGCGATGTGCATCCTCGGCACGTTCAGCCAGTACGGGGTGATCCACCAGAACTCCGTCGTCCGCGTCGACGACGACCTGCCGCTGGACAAGGCCGTGCTCGTGGGCTGCGGCGTCCCGACCGGCTGGGGGTCGGCGGTCAACACGGCCAACGTCCGCGCCGGGGACACGGTCGCCGTGTACGGCGTCGGCGGCATTGGCATCAACGCGGTGCAGGGCGCGCGCTACGCCGGCGCGAAGCACGTCGTCGCGATCGACCCGCTGGAGATCAAGCGCGCGAAGGCCCTCGAGCTGGGCGCGACGCACGCGTTCGCCTCGGCCGCCGAGGCGCAGGAGGCCATAACGTCGATGACGCGAGGCCAGGGCGCGGATTCCGCCATCGTCACCGTGGGCCTCGTGGACGCCCAGGTGGTCGGCGAGGCGTTCACGGCTGTCGGCAAGGACGGCATCGTCGTCATCACCGGGCTGAACAAGCTGATGGAGCCGACGATCGTGCTCCCCGGCACGATCCTCACCCTGTTCCGCAAGACGGTGAAGGGCAGCCTGTTCGGCGACTGCAACCCGACCACCGACATCCCGAAGATCTTGGGCCTCTACCAGTCCGGTGACCTCAAGCTCGACGAGATCATCACCCGGACCTACACGCTGGAGCAGGTCAACGAGGGCTACGACGACCTGCTCAATGGCAAGAACGTCCGCGGCATCGTCGTCCACGAGCACTGACGCGCGGGCGATAACGCGCACGGCGCTGATCCGGGCGAGCGCGATTCGCCCGGGTCAGCGCCCGCTGCCGGGCTGACCGCTAGGCCGTCAGCCGGGCGTCCCCGCGGGCTGGATGGGGCTGGGGTAGATGATCGTCTGAACCTGGGCGGGGATGTCGATGCCCTCTTTGCGGTAGCGGCTGTGCAGGCGCTTGATGAACTCGTGGACGACCAGGTACTGCGCGGTGACCTCGGACGTGCGCAGGCCGACGTTGAAGTTGATGCCAGAGTCGCCGAAGGTGTGGAACCTGACCGTGGGCTCGTGGGCGGGGACGGCGCCCTCGACCTCTTGCATTACCTCGCGGCCGACCTCGCAGGTGACCCGCTCGACGTGCTCCAGGTCGCTGTCGTAACCGACGCCGACCTGGACGGTCACCGACATCTCCTGCTGCGGCAGGTGGTAGTTGGTGACGATCGAGGAGGCGACGGTCGCGTTGGGGACGACGATGATGTTGTTCGGCAGCTGGCGGATGGTCGTGTTGCGCCAGTTCGTGTCCACCACGAAGCCCTGCATGCCGTTGTCGAGCTGGATGAAGTCGCCCGGCTGGACCTTGCGGGAGGTCAGGATGTGCACGCCGGCGAACAGGTTCGTCAGCGTGTCCTGCAAGGCGAGCGCGACCGCCAGGCCGCCGACACCGAGCGCGGTGAGCAGCGGCGTGATGGCCACCCCGAGGCTATTGAGCAGGACCAGCGTGCCCAGTGTCCAGACGATCACCTTGGTGATGCTCACGAAGATCGTCGCCGAGCCCGAGGTGCCCGCGTGGGAGATGGCTCCGTTGCGCACGACGCCCCCGGCGACTTTGGCGCCGCCGAGCGAGATGACGATGATGATGATCGCGAGCAGCAGGTGGTTGAGGTCGTGCCGGTAGGCGGTCTCCAGCGGCAGCGCCAGGACCGCGCCCCAGGTGCAGCCCGCCACCGCGCACCACGGGACCACCGTGCGCAGGAAGGCCAGCACGATGCTGCGCCAGCGGGTCTTCTCCGCTCTGCGCTCCAGTCTCGCCAAGATCGCCCGGAGTGCCACGGCGCCGATGAGGCCGGCCATGAGGTACGCCGCCGCCACGAGCCAGGTGTGCGAGCCGACAGCTGATGTCATCGTCTGTCCTCACTCGTTCGATCCCGATCTTGCGGCGTCGAGGCTACCCGCAGACGCGGGCCCTGGTAGGGCAAACCCGCAGGAACGGGGGTCAGGGCCAAGCAGCCTGGCCTCGAATTCGATCCTCCCCACAATGATCCTTTTCGCGACAATCCGTGACCTGTCGCTGACCTTGCGGCGTAATTGCTACCTTCGTACGGTTCGTCGTACGCAACTCCGGAGGGGGCACACATGAGCAAGTCGGCCAGAGCCTGCGGCCTCATCGTCGCGGCACTGATCGTTTTCCCGGTCGCCGGGTGCAAGGACTCGGGCGGATCGGCCGCCAGCGGCGCCGCGTCGGTGACCGTCAGCGCGAGCGCGCCCGTCCGCCAGGCGCCCGCCACCAGCCCGCCCGTCGCCAGCGGCACAACGGCCTCACCCAGCCCGTCGCCATCCCCCACGCCGTCAAAGACGCCGACGCCCATCGCGACGCACGCGCCGGCCGCGCCCCATACGGCCGCGCCAGTCCCCGTCACGGCCACCCGCACCTCGTCGGCCCCCCGGAGGACTTCGTCGCCGCGCCCGACGCCAACCCATTCCACGGCGGCGTCGTGCTACCCGCTGACCAACGGCGGCAATTGCTACGAGCCGGGCGAGTTCTGCCGCAAGGGCGACCATGGAGCCCACGGCGTCGCCGGCGACGGGAAGGCAATCGTCTGCGAGGACAACAACGGCTGGCGCTGGGAACCGGTCTGAGGACGTGGGCGTGTACGGCGGCGTCGCCCGCAATCCGCCGGCCAGCCGCTAATCGTTGTGGTCGGCGGCCAGCCACGGGTACCTGGCGGTGTCCAGGCCGGCGTAGTCCGGGTCCAGGTAGATGAAGCACCGCTGGATCGCCCAGTCGCGGATCTCGAACACATCGCACCAGCGGCCGGCCGCCCACTCGGGCAGGCCGGCCCGCCAGGGGCCGTCCTTGTGCTCGCCGTGGCTGGTGCCCTCGCAGACGATCATGTCGCCGCCGGAGAAGACCCAGTTGAAGTGCGAGTAGTGGTGGGTGATCGACGTGATGGTCGCGCCCACGTCGCCGAACAGCTTGCCGATCTCCTCCTTGCCGTTGGCCAGGCCCCACTTCGGGAAGTAGACCTGCGCGTCCTCGGCGAACAGGTCCAGGATGCTCCCCCCGGTGGAGGTGGTCCCGCCGTTGTCGAACGCCTTCAGGTACTCCAGGGCGACCGACTTCCGCTGCTCATCCGTCATGGTCTCGCGAGATAGGGCCATGTCTACCGCTCCTGTTCCACGCTGAACTGCCGCAGTGCTCCTGCACGCAGGTTAACCCAGGCGCCGTGGCCGGTCACCGGACTCGTGAGCAAGCCGGTGGCATCCCCGGGAACCGCCCCGTACGCTGGCGGCATGATCTCGGGGAGCCTGGCCGAGCACGCGGCCCTCGTCGCGTTGCTGCGGTCCCGGCCAGACGGCCTGACCTGGGCGCGGATCACCGCAGAACTACTGGAAGCCGGCCGCGCCGTTGACGTCTGGGAGCGCCACGCGCCCGCCCCCGCGCTGCTCAGCCTCCCCGATGAAGTCTCAGCGGATTCCGCCGCCCGCGATGTTCAGGCCTGGATCGCGCGGGGGTACCGGCTCATCTCCGTCCTCGACGCGGACTACCCGGAGCGGCTGCGCGGCATCCACCAGGCGCCCCCGGTGATCTTCACGCTGGGCACCGTCGTGGCCGACGACCCCGCCGTGTCCGTCGTCGGCTCCCGGGCGGCGTCCGCTCGCGGCACCGCGATGGCGGCTGACATCGCGCGCGCGCTCGTGGCCCGGCGGCTGACGGTGGTCTCCGGGCTCGCGCGCGGCATCGACACCGCCGCGCACCGGGCCGCCCTTGACGCGGGCGGGCGCACGGTCGCCGTGATCGGCACCGGGATCAGCCGGGCCTACCCGGCGCAGAACCGCGCGCTTCAAGATGAGGTAGCCCGCCGCGGCATGGTGCTGTCGCAGTTCTGGCCGGACGCGCCGGCCGACCAGCACGCGTTCCCGATGCGGAACGCCACGATGTCCGGCTACGGCCTGGCTACCGTGGTGGTCGAGGCGGGCGAGAGAAGCGGGGCGCGCATCCAGGCTCGGGTGGCGGTCGAGCATGGCCGCCCGGTGATCTTGACCGACGCGGTGGTCGCCGGCAACGCATGGGCGCGGGAACTGCTCGGCCGGCCGGGGGTCAGCGTCGCCCGCGATGCCGACGGCGTCCTGGACGCAGTCGATCACGTGGTGGCCCTGTGGGATGAGCTGCGGAGGCTGGTGACCCCGTTACATGTCCGACCCGCTGGCAGTTCTCAGCGCCGTCGCCGGCGGTTACCTGCGCAACCCCGTCCGCGCCAGGCAGGTCACCTGCGCTGACTGCCTGACCCCGGTTAACCCCGCCTACAAGCGCTGCTTCGCGTGCGACGGGCACCGCGGCCGGGCCGGGCTCGCCGACCCGATCGCGTTCCTCACCTACGCCATCGCCGGCCAGGAATCAGGCCACCTCATGCGCGGCTACAAGGCCCCCCGCCCGGTGGCCGAGCACCGCCAGGTCGTGGGGCTCCTGCTGCGAGTCGCCCTCTCCGGGCACGCCACCTGCGCCGCGATCCTGGCCGGCCGCCCGGTCACCCACTGGGCGACGGTCCCGTCGCTGCCCGCCCGGCCCGGCGAGCACCCGCTGCGCCGCCTGGTGCTCGCGCACGCGCCGGGAACCGAGGTAACCCTCCAGGCCGCCGCGCGCGCCGATCAGCCCCGGGCGGTTAATGTCGGTCACTTCACCTGCGGTCACTCCCTGGACGCGACGGCGCACGTGCTCCTCATCGACGACACCTGGACGAGCGGCGGCCACGCGCAGTCCGCCGCCCTCGCCCTCCGCCAGGCGGGCGCCGCCCGGGTATCGGCCCTCATCGTCGCCCGCTGGCTTACCGATGACTACCAGGACACCCGGCAGTTCCTCGCCGACCTGGGAAAACGCGACTACGATCCAGCCATGTGCCCGTGGACCAGCGCCCGCTGCCCCGACCCTGCTGGCGATGGCCGCCAAGCTCGGGCGACACTGGACGAAACGGCGAACAGGAGCGGATAGCGATGAACGAGGCGGCCATCTGGCAAGCGGCCGGCCAGCACCTGATCAGGTACGGCGGCGCCTTCCACCCGAGGGTCATCGAGCGGGCGGCGGGCTCCTACGTCTACGACACCGCCGGGAACGCGATCTTGGACTTCACATCGGGCCAGATGAGCTCGGTGCTCGGGCACAGCCACCCGGATGTCGTGGCGACGGTGACGCAGTCGGTCGCCACCCTCGATCACCTGCACAGCGGTATGGTCAGCCGCCCGCTCGTCGAGCTCGCCGAGCGCATCACGGCGACGCTGCCGCCCCACCTGAGCAAGATCCAGCTGCTGACGACGGGCGCGGAGTCGAACGAGGCGGCCATCAAGATGGCCAAGCTCGCCACCGGCAAGTACGAGGTGGTCTCGTTCGACCTGTCCTGGCACGGCATGACGTCGGGCGCCGCCTCGGCCACCTACTCGGCCGGGCGGGTCGGCTACGGCCCCCCGATGCCCGGCAGCTTCGCGCTGCCCACCCCGAACGCCTACCGCTCACCGTTCCGCCACCCGGACGGCTCCTACGACTGGGAGACCGAGCTCGCCTACGGGTTCGCGATGATCGACGCGCAGTCCTCCGGGAACCTGGCCGCCGTCCTCGTCGAGCCGATCCTGTCCTCCGGCGGCATCATCGAGCCGCCGCTGGGTTACTTCGCGCGGCTGAAGCAGATGTGCGCCGACCGCGGGATGCTGCTCATCCTGGACGAGGCGCAGACCGGGCTCGGGCGCACCGGCCAGATGTACGCCTTTGAGCGAGACGGCGTCGCCCCCGACATCCTCACGCTGTCGAAGACCCTCGGCGCCGGCCTGCCGGTGGCGATGGTGATCACCTCCGCGCAGATCGAGGAGGCCTGCCACGAGCGCGGCTACCTGTTCTACACCACCCACGTCTCCGACCCGCTCGCCGCCGCCGTCGGCCTGACCGTCTTGACGGTCATCGAGCGCGATGGGCTGGTCGCCCGCGCCCGGTCGCTCGGCAAGGTCATGGCCGATCGTTTCGGCGAGCTGAAAGCCAAGTACGAGGTCGTCGGCGACGTGCGCGGCCGCGGCCTGCTGCAGGGCATCGAGCTCGTGCGGGACAAGGCCTCCCGCCAGCCCGCGCCCGCCCTCGGCGCGGCCGTCACCGCCGCCTGCCTTGAGCGCGGGCTGCACATGAACATCGTCACGCTGCCGGGCGCGGGCGGCGCCATCTTCCGGATCGCGCCGCCCATGACCATCACCGACGAGGAGCTGTCCCGGGGCCTGGAGATCCTCGAGGAGTCCATCCAGGCGTCACTGTTACGGCGTCGGGCCGTCGATGGCCACTACCGGGCGCTCGGCGCTTAGCCGGCCCTAGTGCGCGAGCACTAGGTAGGCCAGCCCGGCGACGCCCCGGTAGGCCTCGACGTACTCTCGCTCGCGCTGGTCGAGCCAGTCGCGGATCTGCGCGGCTTTCGGGTGGCCGGGGTTAGCGAGCAGCCACTCCTGCCGCCCGGCCCGGAAGGTTGACTCGAAGTCATCCCATTCCCGCTGGTCAGCGGCGCTCAGGTGGATGACCCGCCAGCCGGTCGCGCGGACCGCCTCCAGCAGCGCGGGTAGCGGCGCCAGCGCGTCCCCGAAGATGGCGAAGGCCGCCTCCGACGGCTCCCGCTCCCAGAACGCGTCCCCGAACAGCAGCCGCCCGCCCGCCGGAACGACCTCAGCCAAGGTGGTCAGCGCCGCGCGGGTCCCGCCGAACGCGTGCGACGCCCCCACGCACAGCGCCCGGTCGACGGCTCCGCGCCAGCCCGCCGCGTCCGCCTCCGCGAATTCAACCGCCAGGCCGCGCCGCGCCGCCTGCTGCCTGCCCCGGTCCAGCAAGGTCACGTCGGAGTCAACGCCGATTCCGGACGCGCCCGCCCCGGCCCGCGCGACCGCCGTCAGCAGCAGTTCGCCCCACCCGCAGCCCAGGTCCGCGATCCGCTGCCCGGCCCGCAGGTCCAGCCGGTCCAGCAGCAGTTCCGCGTGCGCCACCGACAGCGCCGTGTTCCACCGCATCCGCGAATACGCTGCCTCGTTAAGGTCATCCGGGTCCGCCACGCCAGCCAGCATCCCGCCGCGCCCCCTTGTTGTCGATCAGATTTCCGCTACCCCTGTGCGAGGTAGCGGGCGAGGAACTCCTCAGAGGCCACGCGGGCCTCCTCGGGAAGCTGCCCGTGCTCGCCCGGGTAAGCGTGCAGCCGCTTGTCATCGCTGCCGATCAGCTCATACAGCTCAAATGCCTGCTCGCGCGGAGCACGGGTGTCGTCCCAGTTCACCATGAACAGCACCGGGCACTCCACCCGGGCCGCGTCGGCCCGGATGCGGGCACCTGGCGGTGCCGGCCAGTTGGCGTGCATCAGCCCCAGCACCGCCGCCTGGAAGCGGGGATCGCCCGCGATGAGCGAGATGCCCAGCGACGCGCCCATGGACATGCCCCAGTAGGCGAGCCTGGCGTCGTCCACGTCGGCCGCCTCGCGCAGCAGCCCGAGCGCCGCCCGCCAGTCCCGGGCGGTCTCGTCCGGATCGGGGCGCGGCCAGCCCGGCTCCGCGTCGGCGGCGCGGTGGTCGCCGTGCCCCGGCGCGTCGATCGCCACCGCGTTCCACCCGCACGCCGCGAACCGCCGGGCCAGCGCGAGCGCGTACGGATTGCGCTTGTGCGACGTGCGGCCGTGCCCGATGAGCACCGTCGCCGTAGGCTTGGGCCGGCCGCTCGGGCTCCACAGCAGCCCCGGCACCCGCCCGCCGTCCGCCGCTGCCTCGAACCGCCGCTCGAGGACACCGCCCTCATCGTGCCCCCCGCTAAGCGCCATAGTCCTCACACCGTAAAACACTTCCCCGCGGTCTCGCGCGCGCGACACGGGCACAATGGCCGCTGTCCGATCCGGCATCCCGCGGGTCCTGTCCCGCGCGCGACGACCGCTCCGCGGCCCGCCTCCGTCACCCCGGCCGCGCGCGCGGCCCACCCCAGCCCCCGCCCGCGCCCCACGGCCGCTGAGTTTTCCGCCGCTAGCCCGTCTGAAGTACGGCGCCGTCTGAAGCACAGCGACGCCTGAAGTACGCAGAACAGGGGGAAGGGAGACCCATGGGCAGGCTCATTTACAACGCGATCATGTCGCTGGACGGCTACACGGCCGACGCGGACGGGCACTTCGAATGGGCGGCACCCGATGAGGAGGTGCACGCGTTCGTCAACGAGCTTTTGCGGCCGGTCGGCACCTACCTTTACGGGCGGCGGATGTACGAGACGATGCGGTACTGGGAGACCGCGCATGAGGCCCCGGGCCAGCGGCCCGTCTCGCTTGACTTCGCGCGCGTCTGGCAGGCCGCCGACAAGGTCGTGTACTCCACCACGCTCCCGGCGCCGGCCACCGCCCGGACCCGTGTCGAGCGGGACTTCGACCCCGGACAGGTCCGCAAGCTCAAGGAGGCGGCCGACCGCGACCTCGCCATCGGCGGCCCGCAGCTAGCCGCCCAGGCGATCGCGGCCGGGCTGGTGGACGAGTACCAGTTCTTCGTCGTGCCCGCCGTCGTCGGTGGCGGCACCCGCGCCCTGCCCGGCCAGGTCCGGCTGAACCTGGCGCTGGCGCGGGAGCACCGGTTCCGGGGCAGCGCGATCTACCTCTGCTACCGGCCGGCGTAGCGGCGCGGCCTCCTTACGGCAGGACGGTGACTGACGCCAGCGGGGTGTCGACCCATCCGCCGGGGTTGTCATCGGTCACCGAGACCAGCCACTTGGTGCCGGGGTCCATCTCGCTGACCGATGGCCAGGCCGTCTGGAACGTGTGTGGCCCGGGCGGCAGCGGCTCGTAGTCGAGGTGGTAGAGCATCTGCTGCTGGTAGAAAGTGCTCCCTGCCTTCGGCGTGATCTCGGTGAAGGTCACCCACAGGTCGGTGACCTGGACCGAGGAATCCGGGATCGTCATCGTGAGCCTGATGCCGACCGTCTCGCCCCACTGTCCCGCCTTGACCGTGTACGCGGGCACCGGCGACGGCTTCTCCGGGTACACGCCGTTGTACGCGACGCCGCTGGCCTGCCCGTACATCGAGAACCTGTAGGGGGCCGTGCCCGGCGCGGCGATGACCGGCCCGGAGACGGCGGGCAGCGGCGCGAACGCGGGTGCCGTCGCGACGGAAACCGCCGGGGTGGCCGCCGACCCCAGCAGCGCGCTGATGGCGACGAAGATGCCCAACTGCCCGGCGATTGCCGCGCCGATCGCCCAGCCGTGGCTCGCCCGTTTCCCGTTGTCGTCCATAGACGTATGGTGTCCGAGGTGCACGGCGTACCGCAATGCTTTCCAAAGACTCGAAGCGCTGCTATTTCATCGCGGCTGATCACCGCGCCCGCGCTGGCGTTCGCCGCCGGCGGGCTGCGGGCGCCGGGCGCTGCGCCGGGATGGTCGCCGGGGTGGCCACCGGGTCGCCGCCATCAGCCGGGCCGGCTGAGCCCCGGCTTCCCCGTGGGGTGGAACTTCGACGCGCCCGGCACGCACGCCATCCTCGTCGCCACGGCGAGCTGGTAGCACGCGGCACGGTGAGCGCTAGCCTTTTGGCTCAACGAAATGACTGGTCCGTCACGTCTACTTTGCGACGGCAGGATGCGGGCCGGAAGTGAGGATGACGATGCGGGGATTCCTAGGCACTCTGGCGAGCGTGACGGTGACCGCCGCGCTTTTCGCCACCGCCGGCTGCTCGTCGGCGCGGAGCACTACGGGGACACCGCCGACGGTGGCGAATTATCCGGCCATCGTCTTGGACGAGCACGCCAACCAGTCGACGGTGCGGGTCGTGGTCGGCCGCCGCGTCGAACTGCTGCTGCACAGCTCGTACTGGACCGACTTCGGCAGCTCGCAGTCGGCCGTGGTCCGGGCCGACGGCTCCGTTCGCACCTTGCCGACCAGCCAGCGATGCGTCCCCGGCGGCGGCTGCAATCCGGTGCTGGCCACGTTCATGGCACAGAAAGTCGGCACCGCCGTCCTGTCCGCCAGCCGCACGTCGTGCGGCGAGGCCCTCCGCTGCGGCCCCGCCAACAGCCACTACCGCGTCACCATCGTCGTGACGCGCTAGCCGCGGCCGCGCGGCGACCTCACGGCGCCATGGTGACGGTTGCTATGGCGCTGTCCGCGGGCACTCCGGCCGAGTCGGCGGTCAGGTACCTGTTGTCCGCCATAGGTCTATGGTGGACGAGACACGCGATGTGTCGCAATGCCTTGCGGAAAAGGGCAGGGGGGGAAGTCGAGATGGTCACCCAAGAAGAAGCTGAGCGCATCGCGACGAGGTTGATGGGGGCGCCCGCCGACGATGACGAGTACGGCTGGACAATGCAAGAGTTCCGTGCCGGCTGGCTCGTGACCGATAAATGGGATGAAGGCGCCCCCATGCCCGGCGCCGGATCCTACGTGGTGGAGCGAGATTCCGGGCTCATGCTGCACTTCCCGTCCTACATCGGGCCCGACCTGATCCTGGCCGACTACGACGAGGTCGCCGACGAGGGGTCCCCGCTGCGAGAACCGCTCCGGTAGCGAACCACTGCTAGTCGGCGGCTAGGCCGATTGACTGGCGGAATTCTGGGAGGCCTTCAATCGTCAGCTCATGCCCATGGCGCACGAGGCTGTCGGCCGTCAGCACCAGGCGCCGCTGGGTGGCGGGCTTGCCGAGCCGCGCCATCCGCTGCCAGCCCGAGTCCGTGTACCCGACCTTCTTGCTCACCGCGAGAGATGCCGGGTTGTCGCTGAACGCGGCCGACGTCATGTACTCCGCGTCCAGATGGTCGAAGGCGAACGCGCAGACGACCTGGCGCATCGCGGTTCCGATGCCGCGCCCCTGGAACCGGCGCCCCAGCCACGAGCCGGTCTCGGCCGTGCGGGTCACCAGGTAGTCGAGTGCCTCCATCCCCTGCGTCCCGGCCAGCTCGCCCTCCCAGAAGACGGCCAGGTCGGCCGCCCACGCCGCGACCGAGAACGCGGCCCGCCGGCCCCAGTAGAACTGCGCGGTGTTGCGCGGCAGTTCCTCAGCCGGAGCTAGCGTCCATGGCATGAAGAAGGGCATCGCGTCCGGGGCGTGGATTCCCTCGATCGCCAGATCCGCCAGCGGCCCGAGCAGGTCATCGGTGATACCCCGCAGCTCCAGCGGCCCGGCCGTGATCCGCAAGCCAAGCAGCGGCAACGCCATCGTCGCAGTCGTCATGCACCCCATCTCACCAGGCCCACCCGCGACCAACCAAACGACTTTCTGCCCAGCTCGCCTCAAGCCGAGGGCACGATGGAAAGCGACCGGGGGCTGCGGGTGATACCCATGTGACCGCCATCCGCGCCACGGAAAGGCTTTCTATGACAGGGGATCCCCCGCCGACGGGCCCGGCGGAGCATGTCGGGCCGGCGGAGCATGCCGACCCAGCTCAGCGCTTCAGCGATGTCTTCGACGTCTACTTCGCGGAGATCCACCGGTACGCCGCCAAGCGGCACGGCCCGGATGCCGCCGCGGACGTGGCGGCGCAGGCGTTCCTGGAGGCATTCCGGCAGCGGAGGCGCTACGACCCGCACCGCGCGAGCGTGCGCACGTGGCTGTACGGGATCGCGACCAAGGTGATCGGCCGCCACCAGCGCGCCGAACTGCGGGCGCTGCGAGCCCTCGCCCGGCTCAGCCCCGACCGCGACCCCAGCGAGCACGCCGACCAGGTCGACGAGCGGGTCAGCGCCGAAGGCCTGCCGCCCACGACCCGCGAGCGCGCCCAGGCAAGGGCGCTCATCGAACCGCACCGCCGGACCAGGCTCCGACTGCGCTGGAGCCTCAGCGCCGTAGCCGCCGTGACCGCCGTCGGCGTCGCGGCCGCCGTAGCCGTCACCCTCACCAGCGGGCGCGTGCCCCCCGGCGCTACCCCGCCGCAAAAGGGGAACGCGACCGCCCCCCAGCACCCCGTGAACCTCGGCAAGTCCTCATCTTCAATCCCGGCAACGGAGCCTTGCTGGCTGAAGTTGAGCAACTGACCACGCCCGGTGGCGCTTACGCGCGGGAAAAGCCCGGCTTCGTCATCAACTACCTGGCCGTCCGCTCCGCAGGCTGGACCAACACCCAGCTCACCCCTGCGGCCAGCCTGCCGGCCCGCTAGCCGAAGTAGCTCGAAAGCCGGCCAGCGCTATCGTCACCGGGAACGGCCGCTCTAGCGTGATGGTCTGCGTGGTCTTCGCCTCGACAGCGTAATGGCCTTCGCGTAGCTCGAAGACAGTGAGCTCGGGACGCTCCGGGTCCGGGTCAACGATCCAGTACGACGGCACTCCGAACTTCTCGTACGTCGACTTCTTCCGGTTCAAGTCGATGAGCGCGGTGCTGGGGGAGCGGACCTCCACCACAAGCAGCGGCGGCTCGGTGAACTTCATGCCGTGAGACTGGTCCGCGCGCGCTACGACAATGTCGGGCGCGAGCTCGGTACGTCGGCTGATCTGCACCGCCGGTTCCGGCACCACGATTAGCCCGTCCGGGCAGGCGGCCTCCAGCGCGTAAGCCAGCCGGAAGCCGACGCGCTGGTGCGCGATCGCGGGACGGGGGCTCACAACGAGGGTCCCGTCGAGAAGCTCATAGCGGCGGCCGTCATCGGGAGTCCGCTCGAGATCGGCCACCGTGAACGGAACGCCGGCGGCGTCTCCCGTCTCGGTGAATGTCACAGCACTCATGGTGCCCCCCTTCTGTTCATGGTGTCCAGGCGATCGCGGCGCCGCCTCCGCGATCGTCTGCCCAGTTGACGGGGCGAACGACGTGCCGGCCACCCAGATGTCGCTGGCTGACGACGCCGAGATGGACTGCCAAGCAAATAGCGGAATTGATCGGAATGAATCGGCTCCATCATTCGCGATGAGTATCCTAAGAAATCAATGAAAGCGGTGGGAGCGCGGTAACTTCATGACATGTTCATGAAGAGCCGGAATCCCGGCGACGCTGGCCACGACGGCCTGACGGCCCCGGTCGGCGTGACCATGGTGGCCTGTTCTGAGTTCGAGGCCCGCTTCCTCCTCACCGCGGGCCAGGGCGGCCGGCGGACCCCGGTCTTCAATCACTACCGGCCCACGTTCCGTTTCGACGCCAGCTATGTCCAGGGCACGGTGACCTTCCCGGAGGGCATCGAGATGGTGATGCCGGGCGGCGACTGGGCCGACGTGACGATACAACTCACTCAGGCGACCCTCATGGCGGACAGCATGCACTTCTCGATCCACGAGGGCGACCGGACGGTTGGCACCGGCCAGGTCACCAGGATCATCCGATAACCCGGCTGGCCCGGGCGGTTCCCCACGAGCATGGATCGCGGAGGGGGCAACGACGTGCTGGATGCCGTCCGGAGCAGTCGCGTTGGCTGGAGTGTAGGCAGCGAGAATGTGCCGGTCCAGGTCAGCCAGGCTAGCGGCCTGGTGCTCGATGGGCGGATAACCGCACAGGCACCTGATTGGGTCGGTGGCGGGCTGCTGGCGAGCCACCTCGGCGTGCTGGGTGCCGTCGGGCGCGGTGTCATCGCCCAGCGAGAAGACCTCGTGCAAGTGGTCGACGAGCTCGCCGGACGTCGGCGCGGCGTAGCCGCAGCCGCAATAGTGGTGCGCGATCATGCGCGGGGTCCGTTCGGGTGAGGGATCAACGGTGACCAGGTCACATTCCCGCAGGTGGCGCCCCCCAATCCACCCAATTCCGGTCCGGAGCGTCCGTGAGCTAGGACTCGACTGCGCGCCGTCTCTCACCGAAGGTGGCGTCGAGGTAGACCTGCGCTAACCGCGGGCTCACAGCGCCAGGATGGCGATGACCGCCCCGGCCAGCGCCAGGATCGCGCCCACGACCATGAACGCCAGGTCCGCAGCCCGCCCCTCCCGGCCGTAGACGAGGATCTCCGTCGGGTCGGCGGGATCGTACCAGATGAGGACCTTGTTGCCGGGCAGCAGCGGCGGCGCGCCTCGCCTGGCCCGGGTCGGCGCGAATTCCTCCGCCACCCGGCCGTCCGGCAGCCGGTACTGCAGCGTGATCAGCTGCCCGCCTTCGTCGTGGGGCCGGTACATGGCGATCGCCCACACGCGGACGCCGTCCCGCCGCAACTGCCGGGTGCGCCGCCGCGCGAACAGCCCCACGAGCAGCGCGGGCACGCCGGTCACCGCCATCCACACCCCGACAGCTACCGCCATTCCTTCTCACCCGCGACGCGCTCGGCGAACGTAATCCGAGGCTATGCCCCACTCGCCCGCCAGGCCACTCCGGCGGCGCTTGGGTTCCGCGTGCCACCGTAGGAGTCTTGTTAGTGTCTTTTGCCACTGGTGTGGGCGAGCATAGATTGAGTTCAATGGCCTGGGGCGTCGCGGCGATGCGGCTCGCCGCGACGCTCCCGGCAGCCTCAGGCGCGCCCGCGGGCCAGCGCGTCCACCCGGCGCAGCGCGTCCGGAAACCGGTACCGGCCCGCCAGCGCCCGGACCAGCGGTTTTGACCCACGATCACGAACTGCAGCCGGCCGAGATGCATGGCTCGGCAATGCGCATTGCGAGGCCCCCGCCCGGCTGCGAGATTCTGGAGACGTGGACAGCGATTATCCAGCGCACCTGCTCGCCCGCGAGGCCGCGCCCCCGTATGCCGGGGAGTCGGCGTTCGCCATGTGGCATTTCAGCGAGGATCCCGCGCTGCACCGGTTTGAGCCGAACGTGCCGGCCACGAGTCCGCTTAACCCGCCGCTGGTGTGGGCGGTGGATACCCGCCACGCGCCGATGTTCTGGTTCCCCAGGGACTGCCCGCGCGGCTGCGTCTGGCCGGTATCGACTACGACGGAAGATGACCAGGAGCGGTTCTTCGGCCAAAGTGGCACGCGGCGCATCCACGTCATGGAGGCCGGCTGGCTGGAACGCGTGCGCGCCGTCGAGTTGTACGCCTACCTCCTTCCGGCGCAGCCGTTCCGCCCCCACGAGACCGTGGGCGGTTACTGGGTCGCCGCCGAGCCGGTAGAGGCGATCGAGCGGACGACGGTAACCGACGTCATCGGACGGCACGCCGCCGCCGGCATCGAGCTCCGGATAACCCCCTCCATCTGGCCGTTCTGGGACCGCGTGGCCAGCTCGACCGTGGCGTTCAGCGGCTGCCGCCTCCGCAACAGCGCCTCCCGCCGCTCCTGACCCAGCCCGCCAACACCCCGGCAACGCCAAACGCGGGCTGGGCGCGAGGTTCGCTCGCGCCCAGCCCGCGCTGGGATCGTCGCGGATGCTAGCTGGCCGTGCTCGGCTCGGCGGTCTTGCCCGGCAGGATCTCCGCCTGCGGTGAGGTGCGGCGTGCGTGCCACAGGCCCAGTCCGGTGAGGATCGCCATCAAGAAGGCGCCGATGAACGAGGCGATCGCGGCCCATAGGGCGATGGTGGCGAAGGTGCCGAAGGCGTAGGCCTCAAGGAGCAGGCCGCGCAGCGTGGTCCCCTGGAAGGAGGTCGTCTTCAGGTCCGCCAGCTGGGTGTTCTTCGGGTCGGCAATGGCGGCGGCGCTGATCTTGGAGTAGACGCCACCGTAGGGCATCTCCGACAGGTGCACCGCGATGAAGTGGTCAGCGTACGCCTCGGCCTGCGGGCCGGTGAGCACCTGCTGCCCGGCGTACTTGCTGAGGTAAGGGGCGATCTCCGGCGTAAGCGCGGGGCTGCCCTTGGGCGGGAAGAAGATCTGCTGCTTGGCCAGCTGGTCGTGGACGCTGTTGCTGGCGAAGTTGTTCCCCCACAGCAGCAGGCCGCCTGCCACGGTCAAGACGACCACGAGGAGCGCACCAATCCCACTGGCGAGAAGGTCAAAGACTCGGCGGCGCATGACATGTCCCTTCGGAACGATCCGCCCTCTTTAGTGGGGCTGCGGATCTCTTGTTCGCTTACGAGACCATTCCACCGCCGCCAGCGGTCCCCCGGCAGAACCAAAAGTCCCGGACCTTAGTCCCCTCTCTCGGCGCCTTTCAAGGTCCCTGGGCTCCTTGCGGACAGCCCCGCCGCTAGCCGGTGAACGAGGCCACGATCTGCGGGAGCGACGGGGCGGCGAGCATGTCGTAGTGCGTCTGCCCCGGCAAGATCGCCAGGCGCGACGCCGGGCGCAGCGAGCCATCCCAGTTGGCGTCCCGCTGCCCGCCGCCCAGCAGGCCGAAGAACTCCGCCGCGGCCGCCGGGGAGATGCTGTCCGCGTCCCCGTAGACGAGCATGACCGGCACCGGCAGCGCCGCGACCTCCGCCGACCAGTCGTACGGCTGGCGCAGCAAGTCGCCGTTGAAGTCAATCAGCGCGGGAAACGAATCCTGATCCGGCGCCACCTTCTGCCAGGCCGCGTACACGGGGGAGTGGCGCAGCATCTCGAACAGCGACCCGGCGCTCATCCCGTCGAACGCCGCCCGCACCTCCGGGAACCACGCGTCCCGGCGGTGCGGCGCCGAGATGAGGATCAGGTTCCGGACCAGCTCCGGGTGCTGGATCGCGCACCGCAGCGAGGCCCCGCCGCCGAGTGAGTAGCCGAGCAGGTCCACCTGGCCGAGGCCCAGGTGCGTGATCACCCCCGCGACCGCGTCCCCGAACGTCTCCCACCGGAACGGCCGCCCGCTCGCCCGCGTGTGCCCGTGCCCCTCCAACTCGATTGCGATGACCCGCCGGTCGCGGGACCACGGCCCCGCGAGCGCGTCGAACTCGCTCGTCACCCCGTACCCGCCGTGCACCAGCAGCAACGGCGTCCCGCCGGCGCCCCGGCTCTCCCAGTAGACCAAGACGCCGTCCACCGGCGCGTAACCCGACTCGGCTGGCCGTGCCATGCCCTGCTCCTCCCGTGCGTCGTAACCCGTGACCTCACGGTAGACCTTGACCTAGGCGATCAAGCCAGCCGCCCGTTCATACTCCCGCAGTTGCTCGGTGATCCCCGCCGCATGCAGGTGCGGGTTGCCGGGGTCCCAGCCCAGCCCGGCAACGGCGTCGCGCCGCGGCTCATCAGCCGACTGCATTGCCGTCTCCCTCCTTTCAGTCAATTCCCTGGTTGCCGGCACAGAGGGATTGCCGCCACTTCGGATACCTGGCGATCGGGAATAATTTGCCGTTGGCCAACGTCCCACGAATTGACTTATCGCGGAATCCGTCGCCGAATATGGCCCGTGGGTGGATAAGCCGCTATATGGCGCTATCCGGACGAGGCGGCGCCGGTCCCCGCGCGGGAACCGGCGGGAGCGGCCCGGATAGTGGCATGATCGGGTTTATGGACATCGGAGAGCCCATGATGCTGGCCGGGGACGACCCGCTCGCGATCGAGCTGGTGCTCGCGATCCGCGGCGGGGACGTGGCCACCCTCACCCGGCTTATCGGCGAGCACCCCGGCATCGAGCGCGTGCGGGTCGGCGATCGCAAGGGCTGGCGCACTCCGCTGCACATGGTCGCCGACTGGCCCGGCTACTTCCCGAACGGTCCGCGAATAGTGCGGATCCTGGCCGCCGCCGGGGCGGACCCGAACGACCGGGAACCCGGCAAGGGCAATGAGGCGCCGCTGCACTGGGCCGCCAGCAGCGACGATGAGGAGGTCGCGGCGGCCCTCATCGACGCCGGCGCCGACATCACCATGCCCGATGGCTCGATCGGGACGCCGCTGGCCAACGCGATCGGGTACGGCTGCTGGTCCGTCGCCCGGCTGCTCGTCGCCCGGGGGGCGCCCATCGTGTCCCTCTGGGAGGCCGCCGCCCTCGGCGACCGCGCGCGGGTGGATGAGCTCCTCGACGGCGATCCCCCGCCCAGCCCGGAGGAGATCGACCACGCGTTCTTCCAGGGCTGCCGGGGCGGCCACGTCCGGATCGTGCAAGCCCTGGTCGCCCGGGGCGCCAACCTTGAGTACCAGCCCGACTACTCCGGGCAGACCGCGATCAACGTGGTCGGCGACTCCGGCACCCGGCACCAGGCGCTGCTGGAATGGCTCCGCGCCCAGGGCGCCCGGAAAGACCAGGCCACTCTGTAGCGTCTTACTGGCAGGCCTGAGCCACAATAGAAACGGCCCCCGGCGCGTGAAACCAGGTCCACGCCGGGGGCCGCCTCTTGCTGTCACACAGTGGTGCTCGTCAGGCGCTAGCCCTTACCAGCGGCCCGCAAGCTCGGGGACGAACAGCGCCGCGTTGATCGTGCCGACGCCGGATGCCAGGTCGTAGCCCCGCTTGGCCGAGTAACCGCGGACGGTGAAGTTCTGCGCCGGGTCGCCCTGCGCGAACGCGACCGTGTTGTTGCCCGAGGTCACGTCGACCAGGCCCGGGGCGTGCCGCGCCAGCAGCGCGTACAGCCGCGGGTTGATCAGGCCGAGGTTGTGGTGCGCGACCTGAGCGGCCAGCGCCACGATGCCGGAGAACAGCGGGGAGGACTCCGAGGTGCCGCAGACGAGGTGCCAGCCGGTCGCGCCGCCGGGGAAGCTGTAGTAGACGGTGACCGCGCCGTCGCAGGCGCCGCTCATGGAGATGTCCGGCACCGCGCGTGGCAAGGCGTGCGCCCCGTGCTTGCCGATCGCCGACGCGACGGTGTGCGCGACGCCTGCCTGGTAACCGGGCAGCGTGAAGAACTCCGACACGCCGCCGCCGGTCGAGAACGGGTTCGGGCCGTCGGTGCCGGTGAAGGCCTGCTGCAGCGGCACGTCGAAGGTGTCGTTCCAGGCGGCCTGCGAGTACTTGCCGGTGGCGGCGTTCTGCCTGATCTGGGTGCCGCCGACCGCGGTGACCAGCGGGTCAGTGCCGGGCCAGGCGGTGACCGGCGTGGTATAGAAGTCGCTGCCGTTCGCCATGGCGTTCGTCGCACCGTCGTCACCGGTCGAGGCCAAGACAGTGACGCCCTTACGGGCCGCGTCAATGTAGGCGGCGCGCAGCGGGGCGAGCTGCCTGAAGCTGGTGAATGTCTCCTCGGTCGCGCCGAAGGACTGGGTGATGACGGTGACCTTGCCCTTGATCCCGAATCGCTCCGGGTGGTCAAGGACGGCCAGCTCCGACTTGACGATGTTCGGGAAGCCGGTGACGCCCTCGGTCTCGGCGTCCGGCGTCTCGACCAGCACGATGTTGGCGCCCGGGGCGATCGTGTGTGCGTACTCGACGTCCAGGGTGGTCTCGCCCGCCCAGCCGGTCATGTCGCCGTTGTTCGGGTCCCAGGTCGGGATCGGTCCGGCCGGCGTGATCACCTTGAACGACGGCGGGTCCGGGTAGCCGAATTGCGTGTCGAAGACGTGCAGGTCGTTCTTGATGGTGGGGGAGCCGAACGAGTCGACGATCACGATCGTCGAGCCCTTGCCGGTGATGCCCTTCTTGAACAGGGGCGCCTCGTTGTAGGCGGCGCGGACCTGGCCCGGTCCCCAGCACGAGATGTGCAGGTTCGTCTCGCACAGCGCGGTCGTCCAGGGCGTGCTCAGCGCCTTGCCCTGCGCCAGGACCTTGACGCCGGGCTTCACGTGGATCACGGGCGTGGCCGGCTTGGCGGCCGCGGTGGTCGCCGCAGGCGCCGCGGTGGCCATCGCCGCGACGATGGCCGCGGATAGCGCGCCCGCCCCGGCGGTCAGCGCGATGGTTCTTGCCTTGCGCATTGAATGAATCTCCCCTACTGCATGAAGAATGCGGCCTGCCGGTCGCAGAGGTCATGATGGCACCGCCTGCAGGCATTCTTAAGGATTCCCGGCAAGTTCTCAGCAAAAATCACGTCGGGTATCGCCGCTCACCGCAACGCGTCAATGCGGTGATCACACACTGCCATGTATTACAGTTGCCGTTTCCCGGCATGTGACTGCGCTGCAGCTCAGCGTGGCGAATGATTCCCGAGTGGGGTTACATATCGTCACCTCCTTTCGGTCGGCCGGGTTCAGGCGGCCATGGCGGCGAGGCGTGTGCTGTAGTGG
>JAICYD010000079.1 GCA_025934375.1 Streptosporangiaceae bacterium
ATCACCGTGCACATGGAACTGGCCCGCCACGGCGCGCACACCTTCTGGGGCCTGCTCACCCGCACCGCCGCCACCATCGCCGCCCACACGCTGCTCCGCGTCTGCCTCACCCACGAGTAACCCAACCCCCATAACGCGCCTTAGGCCCGCGCCCACGATCATGCCAGTATGGGAGCCATGACCGCCGTCTTCGTCCATGGAGTGCCTGAGACCCCGGCCGTTTGGCAGGGCCTGCTATCCGCACTCGACCACCCGGACACCCTGGCACTGTCGCTGCCCGGGTTCGAAACGGCCCGCCCGGCCGGTTTCGGAGCAACGATGGACGAGTACGCCGCCTGGCTGGCGGCGGAGCTCGAGCGCTTCGGCGAGCCGGTCGATCTCGTCGGGCACGATTGGGGCGGCGGGTTCGTGGTTCGCGTGGTCTCGACCCGGCCCGAGCTGGTCCGATCCTGGGTCACCGACGCCGCCGGCCTCGGCGACGTCGAGTTCGAGTGGCACGACTTCGCCAAGATCTGGCAAACACCGCAGGCCGGGGAAGGCTTCTGGGACCAGCAGCTGGCGGCAGCGCTTCCGGAGCGGGCCGGTGTCTTCCAGATGTTCGGGGTGCCTGAGGAGCCAGCCCTGGACCTGGGATCGCACCTCAACCGCTCCATGGCTGATTGCATCCTCGACCTGTACCGCTCGGCCGTGGACGTCGGAAGGCAGTGGGGCCCGGATTTCACGGCCATCCCAGCCCCCGGATTGGTGATCATCCCCAGTGAGGACCCCTTCCTGAACCCGGCATCGGCGGCCAAGGCCGCCGCGCGGGCCCACGCCCAGACGGCCGCCCTCGACGGGCTCGGCCACTGGTGGATGCTCCAGGACCCTGCCCGAGCGGCGAGCGTCCTGCATGAGTTCTGGGCCGCCCTGGCCTAGCCGCGCCCCCCGGACTCCTTGGGGATGCGGGGGTGAGCGGCTGCGGTGCTGGCTGACCGGTCACGGCCTGCTCCGTTCTGTCGCCTTGGGTCGCGCCGTCCGGCGCCGCCGATTGGCCATTGCCTCCAGGGCTCGATGACATTCCCGGAGGCCATGCCGGAAGCTGAGCAGTCGTTTCGACGGCGCGTTGCTTATTGGCGCGAGTCGGTGGCCCGAGATGTGAGAGCCTTGCCTTGCAACAACCACTGCGAATAGATTGCGGGCGGAACGTGGCAGCCATACGACGAAAAGCTGTGGAGACCCGCTAGGTTTTTCTATTCAATACGACATCTGGAGCGTCCATGGCGCACAAGGCTCCGACGCGGTTCATTGATGACATTGACGGCGGTGAGGCCGCGAGCACCGTCCGCTTCGCGTTGGATGGCATCGAGTATGAGATCGACCTCAGCGCCAAGCACGGCTCCGAGCTTCGCGACGCCCTGAAGGAATACATCACCCACGCTCGCAGGGTCGGCGGCCGTTCGCGCCGTACGGCCCGCGGCGCCCGCAAGCCCAGCCCCATCGACCCCGCGGCCGTGCGCGCCTGGGCGCGCGAGCGGGGAATCGACATCAAGGAGCGCGGCCGCGTTCCCGCCAGCGCCGTCGTCCAGTACCGGCAGGCCACCGGGCAGTAGGCCGAGAAGCCAGGCCAGCTGGCTGGAATCGGCGATACGACACAATGGCGGGTCGCCCTGTTTGCCGCCTCTTCATCAGCTGCCTGCTTGATGCCTCCCGCACCGAAAGTCCGATAATGCCCTAGGACGGCGGACACCGATTTGGGGGATCATGCGGCTGATCAGGCCCATCCGTAAAATGCTGTCCAGGATCCTTTCCCTGGCGGCGATTACGTTCCTCCTGGTCGCTGGCACGGTAGCCGCGCAGACCGCGCAGGCCTCGCCGGGCACTGTATCGGCACCGGCTGCCGGGCAATGCACTTTCATGTGGCCCGACCAGCTGCAAAACTGCTCGAGCGCGGTTCCCGCCGTTAAGGTCGAGTCGCTGAGCGGGGGAGATACGTCAGGCTGCTCGTTCGGCGGGACCGCTACGTGGGCGATGGCAAAGGTCTCGAACTGCCAGTCTTAACAGCTCGCGGTCGCCTTCGCCGATGGCACGGCAGGCGGCGCCGGGGCGGCCGGAGGCCGGCCCCTGGCGCGTCCGCAAGAACCCTCGAGGACGGTCCGGCGTCGCAACTGCGCGTCGCGGTTAAGACACAAATCCGCAACAACTTCTCTAGGTGGGGTTGCCGAATCGCTCGGCGATGCCTTGAATGATGATTCATCGACTTGAATTTCTGCCTAGCGAAGCTGGGACTTGCGTGATGAAGCATGGTTCAGTCCTTGAGGTCAGTGAAGTGAGTGTGCGCTTCGGAGGCCTGACGGCGCTTAACGCCGTATCGCTCACCGTGGCGCCCCGCCAGGTTGTCGGCGTCATCGGGCCGAACGGGGCAGGCAAGACGACGCTGCTGAACGTCTTGTGCGGCTTCCTGCGCCCCGATGAGGGCCAGGTACTCATCGATGGCCGCCACTACCGCAACCTGCGCCCGCACCGGCTGGCCGGGCTCGGCATCGCCAGGACACTGCAGGGGGTGGGGCTCTTCGAGCGACTGTCCGTCATCGAAAACGTCATGATCGGCGCGAGTTGCCGAGCCACGGCTGGATTCTGGCCGGCTCTCCTGGGGCTGCCCCAATCCAGCCGGGACGAGCGCAGGCTTCGGCAGGAGGCAAGCCAGGCGCTTGACCGGGTGGGGGCCGCCGGGGTGGCAGATGCCTGGCCCGGCGAGTTGCCCTATGGCATGCGGAAGAGGATCGCGCTGGCGCGGGCCCTCGCCGCCAAGCCGAACCTCCTGCTGCTCGATGAGCCCGCCAGCGGGCTGGCCGAAGCCGAGCTCGATGAGCTCGGCGGCCTCATTCGCGAGCTCGCCGCCGAGACGTCCCTCGTCATCGTGGAGCACCACATGGACCTGATGATGTCCGTCTGTGACTCGCTCGTCGTCCTGGACTTCGGGAAGGTGATCTCCCGAGGGTCTCCGCAGGAGATACAGGCCGATCCCGCGGTGACGGCCGCTTACCTCGGCGCGAGCGGATCCGATGATGACTAGCCCGGCCGGGGTTCCAGGGGCCCAGCAACGCGACGCGGCGTCCCTCGTCATTGAGGACCTGGTAGCGGGGTACGGCGAGGTCCGGGCGCTGGACAAGGTCACGATCGTCGCGGGCGCGGCCTCCATCACGGCCGTTCTCGGCGCCAACGGCGCGGGCAAGACCACGTTGCTGCGGGCTATCAGCGGCATGGTGCGGCCGCGCAGCGGGCGGGTCCTGCTCGATGGCGCGGACCGGGCCGGGCGTAGCCCTGAGGACATGGCGAGAGCCGGAATCGCGCACGTTCCCGAGGGGCAGGGTGTCATCGCGGAGCTCACCGTGGAAGAAAACCTGCGGATCGGCATGATGTCGTGGCCAGGCATCGCCCCGCGGCGGGCCGACCGGGCCGCCGCGCTCGCCGAGGCATACGAGCGCTTCACCGTGCTGGCCGACCGCCGCCGCAAGATCGCCGCCACCTTGTCCGGCGGTGAGCGGCAGATGCTGGTGATAGCGCGTGCCCTGGTGGCACGCCCACGCGTGCTGCTGCTCGATGAACCGTCGCTCGGCCTTGCTCCCAGGGTCATGACGCAGGTCATGGACATGGTGGTGCGGCTCAGCCGGGAAAGCGGCATCACCACCGTGCTCGTTGAGCAGAACGCGCGGGTGGCGCTGGCGATCGCGGACCGGGGAGTGGTGCTCAACCTCGGACGCGTCGTCGCCGAGGCGCCGGCCGGGGAGCTCGCCGCCGACGTCGCGCTTCGCCATCACTACCTCGGGTTCTAATCGCTCCGGCGACCCCAGCAGAGAGAAAGGAAGCGAGTGGTCGAGTTCTTGCAGTTCACGCTCAGCGGGATCAGCTTCGGAATGATCTACGCCGCGATCGCCCTGTCTCTGGTGCTGATCTGGCGGGGGACCCGGCTGCTGAACTTCGCGCAGGGCGGGATGGCGATGTTCACCACCTACGTCGCGATCGAGGTGGTCCACCATACGGGCTCCTACTGGGCCGGATTCGCCGCCGCGCTGGCGGCGGGAGTCGTGCTGGGCGCCGTGGCCGAGCTGGCCGTCATCCGGCCCGCCTTGGGCAAGCCTGAGCTCAACGCCGTGATCATCACCATCGGCCTGCTGGTCCTCCTCGAGGGGCTGGCCGGCATCCTGTACGGCGGCCAGTTCAGGTCGTTCCCGGCGGCATTCTCTGTCATCGGGCTACGAGCCGGCTCGACCCCCCTGGGCGTGTCGCGCTTCGACGTGTTCGTCGCGGGGGCGGTGCTGGCCACCACCTTGCTGCTGGCCATCGGGTTCAGGTACACCAGCGTGGGCCTTCGCATGCGGGCCGCGGCGTTCAACGCGACCGTCGCGCGGCTGTCAGGCATCCGGGTCGCCCGGGTGATCACCCTGGGCTGGGCGCTGGCCGGCCTGCTCGGGGCCCTCGCGGGCGTGCTCGTCTCGCCGTCCACGTTCCTCTACCCCAACAGCATGGACTCGATCTTCGTGCTCGGCTTCACCGCGGCGGTGATCGGCGGCCTCGACAGCCCCGTCGGCGCGGTCGTCGGCGGGCTACTGCTCGGCGTCGCGCTCAGCTACGCGGCCGGCTACCTGGGCTCCCAGGGCTCGGACCTGACCACCGTGGTGGCCCTGGTCATCCTCGTCGTGGTGCTGATGTTCCGGCCAGACGGCATATTCTCCGGCGCCCGGGTGCGGCGAGTATGAGGGCGCAGTCGACACCACGGGTGCTCGGCGCCGCCCTCGTGGTCGCCGTGATGGTCGTGATCTTGTCCATCCGGCTGAACACGTTCCGGGACTACCAGATCGCCGAGATCGCCATCGAGGTGACGGCCGTCGCCGGCCTCACCGTCTTGACCGGGCTGAGCGGCCAGATCTCGCTTGGCAACGGGGCGTTCATGGCCATCGGCGCCTACACGACCGCGCTAATCACGCTCCATCTCGGCTGGCCATTCATCGCCGTGCTCGTGATCGCGGCCGCGGTCACCGCCGTCGCCGGGGCGGTGGTGGGCCTGGCCGCGGCCAGGCTGCATGGCCCGTATCTGGCCGGCGCCACGCTATTGGTCGGCGTCGCGCTCCCTTCGGTCGCGAACGCCTACCCGGGGACCTTCGGTGGCGACCAGGGCCTGAATGTCGTCTTCACCACTCCGGGCTTCCTCGGCGTGAACTTCCCGCTGACCAGGTGGCAGGCGTGGGTCTGCTCGGCCGTGGCGCTGGTCACCCTGGTACTTCTGGCGAACCTGAGCCGCAGCCGGGTCGGCCGCAACTGGCGAGCTGTTCGCGACAATGAGGTGGCCGCCGCGCTGGCCGGCGTGAACGTGGCCAGGACGCGAATCCTCGCCTTTGTCGTGAGCGCCACCTGCGCCGGGATGGCCGGCGCGCTGCTGGCCATCGTCACTGAGCTGGTCGCGCCAGGCGCCTTCACGATCACCCTGTCAATCGCCTTGCTGACCGCCGCGGTGATCGGCGGCCTGGGTACCTTGCCCGGCGCGCTGTGGGGAAGCCTGGTGATCATCCTCGTGCCGACCTATGCCACCGACGTGGCCACCAGCCACGGCCTGTCGAGCTCGGTCGCGTCCAACATCCCGGTCGCGGCCTATGGCGTGGTGCTCATCCTCGTCATGCTCATCTTCCCGCAGGGAATCCAGGGCGGAGTGCGATGGGCCCTAGGCCTTTTCGGTATCCCCTCCGCCCCCGCCCGGCCCGCCGCATCGGTGCCGGACGTCACGCCTCGGGCCGGCGCGGCGCCGGCCAGCCAGCACACGGTCCCAGCCCGCAAGGGCAGTCCCCCGGAATCCCAGGAGAAAGAAGGCACTCCATGACGAGATCACATCGGCTTCGCTTGCCAGCCATCGCTGTCGTAGCGGTAGCGGCGCTTACCGTTGCCGCGTGCAGCTCCGGCGGCAGCAGCAGCTCAGGCCCGGGCGGGGGCGGCAGCTCCAGTGCGGGCGGGGGCAGCTCAAGCACGGCCCTCACCGCATCCGCGCCCGGCATCACGGCGACCACGATCACCATCGGCAGCCACCAGCCGCTCACCGGGCCGGCCGCGCCCGGCTACAGCGAGATCGCTCCCGCGTCGGCCGCGTACTTCGCCTACGTCAACGCGAACGGCGGAGTCTATGGCCGCAAGATCGCGTATAAGTACCTCGACGACGCCTATAACCCGACCACGACTTCTCAGGTCGTCCGCCAGCTGGTGCTCCAGGACAACGCGTACGCGATATTCAACGGCCTCGGTACCCCCACCCACCTGGCCGTGCTGAGCTTCCTCAACTCGCAGAAGATCCCCGACGTGTTCGTCGCGTCCGGGTGCGATTGCTGGAACGCGCCGACGACGGCCCCGGAGACGTTCGGCTGGCAACTTGACTACACGCGCGAGGGGAAGATCCTCGGGCAGTACGTGGCCCAGCACTTCGCCGGCAAGAAGATCGGCTACTTCTACCAGGACGACGAGTTCGGAATGGACGGCGTCAAGGGCCTGGACTACGAGGTCCCCAAGTCGATGGTGGTCAGCAGGCAAAGCTACGTCCCGACCAACACCAACGTGGCACCACAGGTCGCGGCCCTGCGCGCTTCCGGTGCCCAGGTCGTCGTCTCGTTCTCCATTCCCGCGTTCACCGCGCTGCTGAAGCTCACCAGCCTCAAGCTCGGCTTCAGCCCGACCCTCGTGGTCAGCAACGTCGGCTCCGACCCGATCACGCTGTCCGGGCTGCTGGAGGCGTTCGCGAAGCAGGGCGGCGCGACCGTCAACGGCAACGCGCTCACCGCCGGGATCATCAGTGACGGCTACGCGCCGTCGGTCGGTGACGCGGGCAACAGCTGGATCGCGCTGTTCAAGAAGGTCCACGATCAGTACGACGCCAAGGCACCCTTCGACGGCAACGTGCTCTACGGGATGGCAGCCGGGTACACGTTCGTGCAGGCGATGCTCAAGGCCGGCAGGAACCCAACCCGGGCCGACTTGGTGTCAGCGATCAACAGCGGGCTCCCGCAGGGGCCCGCGGTCGCCCCGTACGCCTATTCAGCGACAGACCACGACGGTGTCACCGGCGCCTACATCGGTACGGTCAATAACGGTATCCTGACGCAGGAGGGAAAGGTCCTGACCACGGACACTTCCCCGACTGGCCCGATCACCCCCTTCAGCGGAACCGAGTCGCAAGCGCCTGCTGGCGGCGTACCCGCACCCTGACCCTGGCAGGCGAAATGCAGCATGACAGCCGATGAGCGGCCGCCAGCCGCACGCTTGCTGGCGGCCGCGGAGGAACTCTTCGGCCAGCGAAGTTACAACCGAACAACGGTCGCCGACATCTGCGCCAAGGCCGGGATGGCCACGGGCAGCTTCTACGCGTACTTCGAATCCAAGGCGGAGATCTTCGCCGCCGTGGTCCGGGCGATCAACGCGGACCTGAGGCTGGCGATGAAGGTCGCCATGGAACAAGCCGATGACGGCCAGCGCGCCCGGGAGCGCGCGTGCTTCCGCGCATTCTTCGACATGGTGTCGAAGCGGCCCTGGATCGACCGGATCGTTCGGGAGTCGGAATTCGTCGCACCGGGAATATTCCGTGAGTACTACGAGCACCTGGCTCGGGGGTATGCGCGCGGCGTTCGCGCCGCCCAGCTCGCCGGGGAGGTAGACGCCCGCTACGATCCGGAGGTCATCGCCTACGTCTACACCGGCATTGGCAACTTCGTCGGCATGCGCTGGGCGGACTGGACCGCGGGCGGCCGGGTCCCGGAGGACGTGCTGGACGACGTACTGGAGCTCTTCGCCCGGGGGCTCCCGCCAGTCGCGCGTTCTCCAGCGCCGGCTTCCGCGCCTGGATGATCCTCGCGGTAAAACCTCCATGGGGTCACGAAGTCGTGCCGCCGCCCAGTGCGAGTGCTTGTCCCGTCGCGGCGATTCCCGCGGCGTCGGCGAAGGGAAAGTCCCGGGACCGGCGGCGGCCCGCGCAACCGGTTGGCAGTAGCGTGTGCGGCATGGCGAGCATTTTCGTGACGGGATCCTCGGACGGGATCGGCAGGAGACCGCGCGGCAACTCGTGCGGGACGGCCACCGGGTGGTGCTGCACGCCCGCGACGGCGCCCGGGCTAAGGATGCCGCAGGCGCGGTGCCGCAGGCGCTCGGGGTCGCGGTCGGTGATCTGTCGGTCGTCGCTGGCATCCGGCAGGCGGCGGAGTCGGCCAGCGCGCTGGGCCCGTATGACGTGGTGATCCACAACGCGGGCGTGGGGAGCGCCGCGCGGCGGCACCGCACCTCCGACGGCTTGGAGCGGATCTTCGCAGTCAACGTGCTCGGGCCTTACCTGCTCACGGCACTGATGCCGCTGCCGCCGCGGCTGGTGTACCTCACCTCCGGCTTGGAGTCGGCCGGCCGCGTGCACCTGGATGACCTGCAGTGGGAGCGCCGGGCGTGGAACGGCATGCAGGCCTACAGTGATTCCAAGCTCTACGATGTGCTGCTGGCGTTCGCCGTCGCGCGCCGCTACCCCCAGCTGCGCAGCAATGCGGTTGACCCGGGCTGGATCAAGACCAAGCTGGGTGGCCCGGGGGCAACGGATGAGCTACCCGTCGGCGCGCAAACCCAGGCCTGGCTGGCCACCAGCGACGAGCCGGACGCCGCTGTCACGGGTCGCTATTTCAAGTGGCGCCGCGACCTGCGAGCCAACCCGGCCGCCTATGACACCAGCCTCCAGGAGGACCTGCTCGCCGCCTGCGCGAGGCTCACCGGCACCGCGCTGCCTGACTAGCCCGCCCCTCGACCGGGAGCACGGAATCGGCAATGAATTACCAGGAAAAATGAAGAATCTGCCTAGTTTATCGACTTGCCCTGCACCGATTTCACTTACGGCACGCCCGAACAGGCGATCAATCCCAATATCCGAGCTGGGCGGCCCGGGCGGCTTGCCACCGGCCTGCGGCCATTGCGCGGGGGGCGCGGATGGCATTTACTGACTGGTACTCAGCGGGGAAACCTTGGGGGTGCGATGCGTCACTTCAGAGCGAGCCTGGCGATCTTCGTCGCCGTAACGGCCATTACTGGGTTTACCGGGTTTTCCGGGGCAGCGGCTTCGGCCGCGCCATCCGCGTCACCGGCCAAGGGGACCTGGAGCAAGATCGTGGAAGTGCCGGGGCTCGCGGACCTGAGCCCCGGGATAAACGAGACGCTCACCGCCATCTCCTGTACCGGACCGGGCGATTGCACGACTGGCGGGGCCGACAACTCCACCGACCCCACCCACGCGTCCAGCCTCAATCAGGCGTGGGTCGCGTCCGAGGCCAGCGGCACGTGGGGCAGCGCGGAAGCGGTTCCCGGGACGGCGACGCTCGACACCAGCAGCGGCGCGCAGACCACGGCGGTGTCCTGCTCCTGGCCAGGCAACTGCGTCGCGGTCGGCTACGCCGATTACCAGTACAACAAGACCGCGGTGGGAACCGCCGGGTTCGTCATCAACCAGGTCAATGGCACATGGGGGACGGCGCGGCCGGTGCCTGCCTTCACCTCGGCCGTCCACTCCGCCCAGGTGACCGCGGTGTCGTGCGCCCCGGCCACGACCACGGCGGCCCGTAAGGCCGGCCTCAACTGCGTGGCGGCCGGCGTCTCGCGACTGCCCGGGGGCAGCAGTGTCGGCTTCGTCGTGGCGGAGGTGAACGGCACCTGGCGGGCCGCGCAGCCGGTGCCCGGGCTGTCCGCAGCGCGCCCGGGCAGCGCGGTAACCACGGTCTCCTGCCCGTTCCCGGGCTCTTGCGGCATCGGCGGCTACTACAGTGACAAGTCCGGCCACCGGCAGGCATTCGTCGCCAGCGAGGCCGGCGGGACCTGGAACAAGGCACAGCAGGTACCTGGCACCGCGACGCTGAACGCCGGCGGTAACGCCAGTGTCACCTCCGTGTCCTGCCGGGCTGTCGGCAGTTGCCTGGCGGCCGGGACCTACCGGCCCGCGAAGGGACCCGGGCAGCTCTTCGTGGTTAACGAGGGCGCCGGCCGGTGGAAGCGAGCGATCCAGGTGCCCGGTTCCGGGAGGTTCATTACCGGCAATGGCAGCAGCATCGGCCAGGTGTCGTGCGCCTCGGCCACCTTCTGCGGGGTTGGCGGGACGCTGCGGGCCAAGGTGGCCAAGGGGTTCCTCGCGGTCGAGATCAACGGCCGGTGGGGCACGCTGTACGTGCTGGCGCCCACGATCACGGCGCTGTCGTGCCCCGCCCCCGGCGACTGCGTCGCCGGGGGGCAGCGCATCAACCCGCCCCCCGCGACGTTCCTCGACCAAGCCAGCGCGGTCGTCATCGACCAGGCAGCCGGGCACTGGGGCAAGTCGGTCCCGCTGTACACCGGCGACAACCTCGTCCCGACTGACGATTCCGTCTATGCCATCTCGTGCACGGCACCGCGCGAATGCGGCGCGGGCGGCGAAGGGACCGGAGGCGACGAGGCCCTGCCGTTCGCGTTCGTCACCAACGAGAAGCCCGTGAGGTAATCGTGCGGAAACTGATCTACGGCATGAACCTGACCCTGGACGGCTACATTGCCGCACCCGGCGACGACATCGGCTGGAGCGGGCCGCCGAGCGACGAGTTGTTCGAGTGGTGGCTCGACCAGGAGCGGGCGAGCGGCCTGTCGCTGTACGGGCGCAAGCTGTGGGAGACGATGAGCTCTTACTGGCCCGCCGGCGACCAGCAGCCCGACGCTACCCCGGCGCAGATCGCGTTCGCGCGAAACTGGCGGGACACGCCGAAGGTGGTGTTCTCCTCGACGATCGACAAGGTCGACTGGAACACCCGCCTGGTCACCGGCGACGCGGTCCGCGAGATCACCCGGCTCAAGGCCGAGGACGGCGGCCCTATGGGCATCGGCGGCGCAACGCTCGCCGGGGCTGCCATGCGGGCGGGGCTGATCGACGAGTACGCACTGGCCACCTACCCGGTCCTGACCGGTGGCGGCACGCCGTTCTTCACGGCGCTGGATAGCTGGGTCAGCTTGAACCTGGTGGAGACGCGGACGTTCCCTGGCGGCGTCGTGCTGACTAGATACGAGACGAGGCGCTAAGCGGCTGGGTCATGCACTCGAGCCCGATCGTGGAACGCCAGTCAGGCAGTGGCATCCCGGAGCCGGATCAGCCGAGCCTCAGCCGGGCCGCGCTCAGGACTCCGGGCAGCAGGACGGGAAGCAACCGGAACCAGCCATCAAGGTCGCGCTCATCACGGTAGCGGAACCAGATGTCGTGACTAGGGCTGTAGGCCGCTGTAACCTGCCTGCCGTGCGCCAGGTACACCTCACGCGCGCGCTCGTCGAGGACCCGGAGCACGCCCGCGGGCGCGGGCGGCAGCCGCCTGATGACCGCATTCTGCACGGCCCGTACCCGCTCGCGCCCCTCGTCATCCAGGAGCTGGCAGAAGCGGAAGCCCGGCCCGAGCACGCCCGCCCTGGGCTGGTCGCCCCGCCGCAGCTCGATGATGAACCGGGACCCGTACCAGCCGTATGCGTCAGGACTTCGCGTCGGCTGAACCCAGGCGACGACGAACTCCTGGCCTGCCGACCGCTGCCAGACCGCAGCGGCCGACGCCGCGCGGGACTCAAAGCCCTCAGCGGCAAAGCCCGGCCCCAGCGCAGCCAGGGCCTTGCGGTGAACCACACGGTCAGGTACCACGCTTTCACCAGTTCTCGTTGGCGACGCCTGCCGACAGGGTTGGCAGTCAGCCCTGCTTGGCCTGCAGGAGGCGCTCGACCGCCCGGGGTGCGGTGCGCTGGAAGTCGTTGAGCCGCACCCAGGTCGGGGTGACCTCGATGCGCACCATCGAGTCATACAGCGCGCGCACCTGCTCCTCGAACCCAGCGTGCTGATCTTGTGGCATCGTCCGGAACGACGCTTCCAGGTATTCGCCGGGGACGCCGTCCTCCTCGCGCAACTCGGCGGTTCCCCGGACGAGCAGGCAGCACGGCGGCGGATAGACGTCGATGGACAAGGCGATCCGCGGGTCATGGCGCAACGCCGCGACCTTGTCGGAGCCGGGGATGGTGAAGAAGAGGAACTTGCCCTCGCGCAGCAGATAGCCGAGCGGGACGACCCGCGGGCTTCCGTCGGCCGCGGCATAGGCGATCTGCGTGATCGGTTGCCTCTCGACGAGATCGACAGTCACCGGGTCGGTCAGGATCTCGGTGATGCGTGCCGTGTCCATGTCATGTCTCCAACGTGTCGAACAGCGCCGCTTCGGCAAGCACCTGCCCTGGGGTCATGAAGCCCGGAGGGCGGCGGGCTCGTGCCGCCTCGTTGGCCAGGCGCTGCAGTGCCTGGTTGACCGGGGTGGGCACGCCGTGCTCGCGGCCGAGCAGGGCGACCTCGCCGTTCAGGAAGTCGGCCTCGATCGTGCCGGTTCCACGGGTAAGGCTCTGCCAGGACGAGCCGCCGGTCCACGTGGCGCCGTCGGCCTGGCTCATGCGCACGGAATCACCGCGGATGGCGGCTAGCACCGCGGCGTCGGCCACGGCGATCCCGGCCGCGGCGAGGGCTGTGATGCCCTCGGCGCGCGCGCGGTGGCATAGCTCGGCGGCGTCAGCGGCGGGGTCAGCGCCGCGCACGGCGGCGGGGCCGCACAGCGCCTCGATCGCGTTGTTCAGGTTGCCCAGCAGCTTGGCGTACTTCCAGCGCATGACGTCGGCGACGACCGGGGCCAGGAGCCGACTCGCGGCCAGGTCCGCACCGATCCGCTCGATCGTCGCATCGGTACCTGACGGGTAGCGGCCGACGCCGAGCATGCCCGCCAGCGGCGCGCCCCGCGCGTGCACCGTGCCGGGCTCGAGGTGAGTAGCGGGCAGCCACACGTACATGGCGTACACCTGGCGGAAGCGGCGGAGCGCGAGGCGCTCGGAGGCGACGCCGTTTTGCGCGCAGATGACGGGAAGCACCCCGGCCGCCGCGGTCCCGCCCGCTACCGGCTGCCATGCCCACTCGCCGAGCACGCCCTCGACGTCCTGCGTCTTCGTCGCGATGATCAGCACGTCGCCTTCACGCAGCACGACCTCACCGGGCCCGCCGACCACGGGGATGCCCAGTGAGCAAGCGCCCAGCGGGGTGACCAGCCGCAGACCGTGCGCGCGCAGCGCGTCAAGGTGCGCGCCCCTCGCAACCAGGACAACCTCGTGCCCGCTCTGGAAGAGGCAGCCGCCGATCGTCGCACCGATCCCGCCCGCGCCAATGATGATGTACCGCACCAGGTCATTCTCGCACCCTGAGGCGGCACCACGCAGATATGGCATCCGGCTTGGTATGCTCGGGCCATGCCGGAGGATGTCCAGGTAGCCTTTAATGCGGGCCGTCCCAGCATCGCGAGGATCTATGACTACTGGCTCGGCGGCAAGGACAACTTCGCGGCCGACCGGGCGGCGGCTGATAGGGTCCTGGCGGTCTACCCGCCGTTGCTGCGGATGGTCCAGGGGAACCGGCTGTTCTTGTCCCGCTCGGTGTCCTGGCTGGCCTCGGAGGGGATCCGGCAGTTCCTTGACCTCGGGTCCGGGCTGCCGACCTCGCAGAACACGCACGAGATCGCACAGGCGATCGACCCGGGGTGCCGGGTGGTCTACGTCGACAGTGACCCCGTGGTGCTGGCGCATGGGAATGCGCTTTTGCGGGGGGAGGGCGTGGCGATCGTGGCCGGGGACCTGCGCGAGCCGAGGAAGATCATCGAGTCCGCGGCTGTCCGGGAGCTGATCCGCCCGGATGAGCCAACGGCCGTGGTTCTCGCGCTGGTCATGCACTTCCTCGACCCGGACACGGCCCGCCAGGTCGCGCGGCAACTCGTTGACTGGCTGGCTCCGGGAAGCTACCTCGTGATCTGCACCGGGTCGGCTGACGAGGATGTCGCGGCAGAGATGCGGCGCGAGTACACGGCAAGTTCCACGTGGAATCACCCCCGGGACGTGATCAAGGGCTTCTTCGACGGGACCGAGCTAGTGCCGCCCGGGCTCGCCGATGCCAGGGACTGGGTCCCCGGCGCTGCGCCCAGGCCCCGTGCGCCCCAGGCTGTGCGCGCCCTCGCCGGCGTCGGACGGAAGCCCTGACGCTCCACGAGGCGCCCCGGGTGACGGGCTGGCCCGCGGGATCACTGTGCCAGCGGGAATACGGGACGGGATGACGTCCTTTTACGGTCCGTAGCCACAGGGAAAGCAAACTGTGACAGCGGGGCTAGCCGACGGATTGGATGGTGGAGACATGCCTCTGACCGGGGAGTATGAACCGGGCGCGTTCGACTTCAGTCGCGATCAGGTGGACCGCTACGAGCGCTCCGGCGGTACCGAGGGCACCCAGAATCAGGGCAAGCCCGTGATCGTGCTGACGTCGGTGGGCGCCAAGACAGGCAAGCTGCGGAAGACGCCACTGATGCGCGTAGAGCACGACGGCCAGTACGCCGTAGTCGCGTCGCTAGGTGGCGCGCCCAGGCACCCCGTCTGGTACTACAACCTGACCGCGAACCCGCACGTGGAACTCCAGGACGGCCCGGTTAAGAAGGACTACCAGGCCAGGGAGGTCCACGGCGAGGAGTACGCGGCCTGGCTGGAGCGAGCCGTCGCGGCTTGGCCGGACTACGCCGAATACCAGAAGAAGACCACTAGGACCATGCCCATCTTCGTCCTCACGCCCCTGAGCGCATAACAGCCACCAGCTGTCGACTAGGCCTCGTCGGCGTCATGTGCGAGCAAGGCGATCTGGACGCGGTTGTTGAACTGGAGCTTGTCCAGGAGGTGCGAGACGTGCGCCTTTACCGTGGCGATGCTCATGTAGAGATCGCGGCTGATCTCGGCGTTGGACTGGCCGCGCCCGATCGCGACGGCGACCTCGCGCTCGCGCTGGGTGAGCCGGTCGAGTTGTTGACGGGCGCGCCGGCCGCGCTCGCCGCCATCGCTTCCCGTCACGTGCCCGATCAGCCGTCGGGTGATCGCGGGTGACAAGATCGGCTCGCCGGCCGCGACGGCGCGGATGGCACCGACGATGCCGGCCGGCGGCGTGTCCTTAAGCAGGAAGCCGCTGGCGCCGGCCCGCAGGGCGCGCAGGACATGGTCGTCGGCGTCGAAGGTGGTCAAGACGATGACCTCAGGCGGGCGGTCGCGTCCACGCAGGATTTCGGTGGCGGCCAGGCCGTCCGTCCCCGGCATGCGGATGTCCATCAGCACGACGTCGGGCTGGCGTTCGGCAACGGCATGCTCGACCTCGCTGCCGTCCGTGGCCTCGCCGACGATCTCGATGTCGCCGGCGCCCCCGAGGAGCATGGTGAGCCCGGCGCGGACCAGGGCGTCGTCATCCACGATCAGCACCCGGATCTGCGCGCTCACTGTGCCCTACCCGCCCCGTTCACTGCGCCTCCTGTGGCCAGGGCAGCCACGCGTGCAGCCGGAACTGGCCATGCTCGTCGGGCCCGTGCTCGAGGCGGCCGCCGGAGAGCGTCGCCCGCTCGGCGAGGCCGAGCAGGCCCGCGCCGGTGCCGGGGATCTTCGGTTCCGCGGTGGCAAGCGCCGGCGTCGGGTTGCGCACCTCGATGGTGAGGCCGCGCTCGGGCGCGCCGTCGAGGCGCAACTCGACCGGGGCCGCGGTCGCGTGCTTGCGCGCGTTGGTCAGCGCCTCCTGGACGATCCGCAGCGCGTGCCGCCCGATCGCGTCCGGGACGGCGGCCAGGTCCGGCAAGCCGACCTCGGCCCGGATGCGCATGCCCGCGGCGCGTGATTCCTCGAGCAGGACCGGCAGCGCCGCGAGCGTCGGCTGGGGTGGCTCCGGTCCAGGGCCGTCGGGGCCGTCCCGCAGCACGCCGATCACGGCGCGCAGGTCCTCCAGCGCCTGGTGCGCGCTTGCGCGGATCACGGCAGCGGCGCGCGCGACCTCTTCTGGCGGCGCGTCCGGCCGGAACTCCAGCGCGCCGGCGTGCAGGCTGAGCAGCGAGATCCGGTGCGCGAGCACGTCGTGCATCTCACGCGCGATCCGGGTGCGCTCGCCGTAGCGGACCTGCTCGGTGCGCAACTGCTCCTCTGCCTCGGCGCGGCGGGCGCGTTCGTGCTGCGCCTGCAAGCGGGTGCGGCGGAACATTCCCCACGCGACGAGCGCCGCAGGGCCGAACGTGCCGGTGAGGTAGTACACCGTCGACGAGGTGCCCTGGGGATGGATCACCCGCGCCAGCGGCAGCAGCACTACCTGTGCCCCGGCGACCAGGCACGCCAGCTGCCAGCGGCGGTAGGCGGCGACGGTATAGAGGGTGATGCCCGCGGCCACCCCGGCCGCCGCCGAGACCACCTGGACCGCTACCACGGCGAACCCGACTCCCAGCGGCCAGCGCCGCCGCCACCACAGGGCGAGGCAGGCCAGCGCCGCCCCTATCCCGTCGGTGACGGGCAGCGGGCCCTGCAGCCCCTGCCGGGCGCTGGTCATGGCGCTGCTGAGGGCGCCCACGGCCGCGAGGAGGAAAAGGACGCTGTCGACGATCCAGTCGCGCCGCACGCGAGCCGCGACCGGTGCGTCGTCGTCCTCTCGGCGGAAGGCTCGGCCAAGGACGGCACGCACAACTGACATAACGGCAGCCTAGGCGGCGCCGGACACGGCTGAACAGGCGACCGAAGTCGATTGGATCACCGACTTTAGTTGCGGCGCGATCGCCCCGCGGCCAATAGCCCGCAAACCCGCCCGCCGCCAATCCTGGTGCCCGTGATCAATAGACCGCACCGAGGAGATTTCGCCATAATGCACAGGTTCTTTGCCGCCGCCGGGCGGTTCGCGGTCCGGTTCCGCTGGGCCGTCGTCGCCGCCTGGATGGTCGGCACCGTCCTGGCCTTCCAGTTCCTTCCGTCGCTGGCCAGCGTCACTAAGGAGAGCAACACCGACCTGCTGCCGGCCAGCAGCCCGAGCCTGTCCGCCGCCCGACTGGCCGCCCCGTTCCGGGGCCCGGACCAGACCCCGGTGCCGGTCGTCATCGCGCGCGGCAGCGGCACGGTCACCACCGCGGACGTCACCGCCATCGGGCGGCTGGCCGCCCGCCTGGCGAAGGTCGCCGACGTGCAGCAGGTCAAGGACCTCGGCGCCAGCGCCGATCGTCAGGCGGTGCAACTGGAGGTCCTGGCCGGCCTTGACGTCGCCGCCAACGCCACCAGCCCGGGCCCCGCTCAGCAGCAGCTGGCCACGAGCCTGCGCGCCGCCATGGCGGCCAGCGCGCTCCCCCCCGGCCTGCATGCCCACCTGGCCGGCCCGGTGCCCGCCCAGGCCGACGCCGGCCAGAGCAACCAGAGAGCGGTCACCCTGGGCCTGGACCTGTCCATCGCGTTCATCGTGGCCCTGCTGCTCCTGGTGTTCCGCTCGCTGCTGGCGCCGCTGCTGACCCTCGCCCCCGCCGTGCTGGTCACCCAGCTCGCCGGGCCGGTGATCGGCGCGGCGGGCAAGGCCGGCCTGCCGGTGTCGCCGCTGGTCCAGATCCTGATGCTCATCTTGACCATCGGCGCCGGCACCGACTACGGCCTGTTCCTGGTCTTCCGGGTCCGGGAGGAACTGCGAGCCGGCCACGCCCCGCACGACGCGGTCACCCGCGCCCTGGCCCGGGTCGGCGAGTCGATCACGTTCTCCGCCGCCACCGTCATCGCCGCGCTGCTCACCCTGCTGCTGGCCACCTTCGGGCTGTACTCCAGCGTCGGCGCCCCGCTGGCCATCGCGCTCGCGCTCATGCTGGCGGCCGACCTCACCCTGCTGCCGGCGCTGCTGTCCATCGCCGGCCGGGCCGCGTTCTGGCCCTCCCGCACCGCTTGCGGCACCGGGCGCACCGGCTGGTGGGGACGCGCCGCGGGCCGCGTCGTGGCCCATCCCGCCGCGACGCTAGCCTTCGGGCTGATCGTCTTCGGCGCGCTGGCCACGGCCGTGCTCGGCTACCGGCCGGCCGGCCAGGCAGCCGCTCCGGCCGCCCCCGGCGGCGCGGACTCCGCCGCGGGCAACGCGCTGCTCGCCGCCCATTTCCCCGCCGCCGCCAGCGACCCGACCACGGTCGTGCTGCGGTTCGGCCAGCCAGCCTGGGACAACCCGGCGCCAGTCGCCACGGCGCAGCGACGGCTCGCCGCGCTGCCCCAGTTCGCCAGCCTGGCCGGCCCGTTCGGCGCCCTCACCCCCGGCCAGCTGACGACGCTGCATGCCGCGCTCGGCTCCCCGGCCGCGATGCCCGCTGTGCCGTCGCCGGAAACCCGCATTCCGCCCGCCGCGTGGGCGGCGTACGGCGCGGAACGCCAGTTCATCAGCCCCGACGGGCGGACCGTCATGTTCGACGCCACGCTGGTCGCCAGTGACCCAGGCTCGAACGCCGCGCTTCGCCAGGTGCCGGCCATCCGGACGGCCGTCGCCGCCGTGGCCCGCGCCGCCGGCGCCAGCGCCTACGGCGTCGCCGGCGATGTGCCAGCCGCCTACGACGTGGGCAAGGTCTCCGACGCCGACCTGCTGCGCATCTTCCCGGTCGCGGTCATCGTCATCGGGCTGCTGCTCGCGCTCGTCTTGCGCAGCCTCATCGCCCCGCTCTACCTCATCGCCTCCGTGGTGATCAGCTACCTGGCCGCGTGGGGCGTGTCCGTCCTGCTCTTCCAGGACGCCGCCGGGGCAGGCGGGCTTTACTACGGCACCCCGGTCTTGATGTTCGTCTTCTTGCTGGCGCTCGGCGAGGACTACAACATCCTGGTGATGTCCCGGATCCGGGAGGAGGCCAGCCGGGTACCGCTGCGGCAGGCAGTGACCCAGGCCCTGCAGCGCACCGGGCCGACGGTCAGCTCCGCCGGGCTCATCCTGGCCGGCACCTTCGCGGTCTTCGGCCTGGCAGTGAGCAAGCAGCCCGGCGGCGGCGTGTTCATCTTGGTATCCGTCGCGATCGGCATCCTCATGGACGCCTTCCTCGTCCGCACCCTGCTCGTCCCCGCCACCGTAGCCCTGCTCGGCCGCTGGAACTGGTGGCCATCCGCGCACGGCGCACCCAGCCAGGCCGACCCAGAGCCGGAGCCGACGCCGGCCCGCGGCCGCTGACCACGGCCCCGCGGCGGGAGCGGAGGGCCGGTCAGGCCGCTCGCCATTCGCCTTCGGCGCGGAACTCGATGTTCAGTGCGCCTAGGCCCTGCCGCCCGAAATCATCCAGCGGCGCGAGCTCGTTCTGGCCGCTCGGGTCATACAGCCGCCCGATGGCCAGCTCGCGGCCCTTCCCGTCGACCAGCCGGAAGAACCGCCCGGCGGTGAGAGCCTCCGTGATGTCCCCGGCGACTGCCTGGCCGGGACCGGACTTGCCGACCGCGGACGGCTGTGCCCCGTCATAGCCGGCGACCGCGTCTTCGATGATGACCCAGCAGTACGGCGTGGTCAGTGAGGAGAAGTCCGAGACCAGCGAATCGGGGACCTCGTCGGTATCCAGCTCCACTGGTGGGGCCAGCCCCGTGGCGATGGGCTCGGACTGCGATTCCTGGGGATTGTCGCCTTGACCGTCCATACCGGGTCCACTGTCCATGCCTGGCCGGTTCATGCCAGATGAGCGTCCAGGCTGTACGGTATGTGCTGGTGCGGTCGGGTGTTCGTGCCGATACTGCGTCGCGCGGTGGTATGACAGTGGCTGAGTGAGGCGAGAGCTGAGCCGGGAGGCACCGGATGACAAGGCCGACGCTGCCCTCCGGGCCGCCGGACGACTTCTCGGACAGCGACGGCAGCGGGCGCCACCGGCGCGTCCCTCGGCCCGCCGACGGCCCGTACCGGCAGGATCCGCGGCCTACGTTCACGCCGCGCGACGACGGTGACGGCCCGCCCGGACGCCACCGGCGACCCGGGGACGGGCCGCCCCAGCCGACGTTCACGCCGCGCGAGGGCTACCTGCCCCCGCCGGAGGCGGGCCGCCGGGCCGCGTACTCCCAGCCGACGACGTCGTTCTTCGCGCCCGCCGGGTACCCGCAGCCGTCGTTCACCCCGCACCCGTACGGCGAGGCGCCGCCGCGGCGCGGCGTCGAGGCCCAGCCGAACCTGGCGCGGTCAAGCAAGGCGATGGCGCTCGGCACGATCGCCTCCCGGGGCACCGGCTTCCTGCGCACGCTGATGCTCGCGATCACCCTCGGCTCCAGTCATCTTTCCGAGGCGTACAACGTCTCCAACATGCTGCCGAACACCGTCTACTACCTGATGCTGGGCGGCGTCTTCACCAGCGTGGTGGTCCCGCTGCTGGTGCGGGCGGCCAAGGACCACCCGGACAAGGGCGAGGCGTACGCGGAGCGGATCTTCACGCTCGGCGTCATCGCGCTCGTGGTCGTCACGGTCGTCGCCATGGCGGTGTCCACGCCGATCGTGGACCTCTACCTGCCCAGCGACGCCGGCTCCGAGCACCGGGTAGCGGTGATCTTCGCCTATTTCTTCATCCCGCAAGTCTTCTTCTACGGGATGGACGCGCTGCTCGGCGCGATCTTGAACACCAAGGGCCGGTTCGGGGCCAACATGTGGACGCCGGTCATCAACAACGTCGTCGTGATCGCGGTCTTCGGCCTGTTCCTCGCGGTCGAGGGAACGGATCGGACGCCGTCGAACATCAGCTCCTTCGGCATCAACCTCCTGGGCCTGGGCACCACGCTGGGGATCGTGATCCAGTCGATCGCCTTGTTCCCGATCGTGAAGCGCGCCGGATTCAGCTTCCGGCCGAGGTTCGACTTCCGGCGTTCGGAGGTCAGCGAGATCGGCGGCATGGCCGGCTGGATGCTCGGCTACGTGGTCTCGCAGTTCGCGGCCAGCCTCGTCCTGACGATGGTCGCGGACATCGCGTCGAATCGCCGGGGCGCGGCGGACGGCACCGGTTACTCCGCCTTCACCTACGCGAACCAGCTGTTCCAGATGCCGTACGCGATCGTCGGCATCTCGGTCATCAGCGCGCTGCTGCCGCGGATGAGCGGCCACGCCACCGACCGGCAGCTTTCGCTGGTCCGCGAGGACTTCTCCAAGGGCGTCCGGCTCGCGTCGGTGATCGTGGTTCCCGCCGCGGTGTTCCTCGGCATCCTCGGGACGCCGATCTGCGAGCTGCTATTCGCGCACGGCAGCCTGTCCGTGGGGCAGGCGCGGTACATCGGCGAGGTGTTCGGCATGCTGTCCCTCGGGCTGGTGCCGTTCATGGTGACGCAGCTTCAGCTCCGGGTGTTCTACTCGTTCCGCGACAGCCGGACGCCGGGGATCATCGGCTTCGTGATGCTGGCCGTCGGGGCAATCGGCGATGTCGTCGCGCTCACCGTTCTTGCGCCGTCGCAGGTCGTCATCGGCCTCGGTGCCGTGTACGGCCTGGTCACAGTGGTCGGCGCGGGGATCGCGTGGCCGCTCCTGCTGCGCCACGTGGGCAGCCTGGACAGCTGGCGGATCACCCGCAGCCTGGTCCGGATGGTCCTGGCGACAGTTCCGGGCCTGCTGTGGGCACTTGCGGTGATGGCCGTCGCGGGCTCGGCCTTTCGCCAGGGAACCTTCTACGGCCTCGCGAGCGTCATCATCGGCGGCGGGGGCGCCGTGCTGCTGTACACATTGTGCGCGCGCATGCTCCGCATCGACGAATTCAGGGTGCTGACGCGCACCATGGCGCGGCGCTTCGCATAGCGATGTCACCAGGACTCATGGGGCGGGAACCGGCCCGGGGAACGGCCGCCATTCCCGCCTGATCAGCCCGTAGACCCACGAGTCAGAGACCTCGCCGTTCACGACGCAGTCTTCCCGCAGCGTCCCTTCACGCACGAAGCCGAGCTTCTCCAGCACGCGGGCAGATGCCACGTTGCGCGTATCGGTCTCAGCCTGGACGCGATTGAGGTCCAGCGTGTCGAATGCCCACCGCAGCAAAGCGCGCGCCGCCTCCGTCGCGTAGCCGTGGCCCCACGCCGCATCATCAAAGCAGTAGCCCAGCGATGCGCTGCGGTAGCCCGGATTCCACCGGTTCAGGCTGCACCAGCCGATGAACGTCCCGTCGCGGGCACGATCCACGGCCAGCCTCGCCCCGGTGCCTTCCCGTGCCATCTGCCGGCAAGCCGTGATGAACTGCCCGGCGCGCGCGCGTTCGCTCCATGGCGGCGCGTCCCAGTAGCGCAGCACGTGAGCGCTGCTATGCAGCGCGAACAGGTCGTTCGCATCCGCGTCGCCGAAGGGGCGCAGCCGAAGGCGAGCGGTGTGCAATGTAGGGGCGGGCAGCGCCATGCGCGTCCTGTTCCCTCCCGTGATTGACGGCCAGTCAATCAGACATCCGATGCCGGCCACTCGCAACAGGTTTCCCGGCGGACGGGCGACGCGGGGGCATTTACGCCGGCCTCCGGCTGGCCGTGTCGCCGTTAGAGGCTGAGGTGGACGCATGGCTGGACCCGCCGGCGACATTCCGGCCCGGCAGGCCCATACATGACGGACGGTGACCGGGCGACCCCGCCACTTCGAGAGCAAGGACCAGCTGTTCTTCGAAGCGGTCGTGGAGCCGCTCACGCAGGCGGTGGACGACCTCGTCGCCGCGACCGAGAGCGTCGACCGGGATGAGCCGCTGACTCCCGAGCGCCAGCTCGAGACCATGAATGGACTGTACCGTCAGCTCGCCTCCACCCTCGAGCAGATACTCCCGCTGCTCGGCCTGGTTCTCTTCGGTGACCCTAAGGTGGCCAGGAAGTTCTATCGGGAGAACTTCGCGGTCGCGATGGACCGGCTGGCAGAGGCGTGGCGCGAGGTGGAGGACCGGTACGGTTTCCCGCTTGAGTCGCCGGACATCTCCGCTCGCGCCGTGATGGGCATGGCCCTCATCCTGGCGCTGGAGACTCACCACGGCAAGAAGTTCGACCGCAACCGGGCGGTGAAGCTGATCAGCGAGGGCACCGTCAAGGGCTTCTTCCCGCCGCTGGAGCCGGGCGCCCGGCGGCGCTGAGCTGGGCGGCTCCCGCCCGAGAAAGCGCGCGTTTAAGCCCCCGGACCGGCTGCGAACTTCGGCCGCACGCGAAACATCTAAAAAGTAAGTACGCACTCTCTTATCGGGACGATCGTACGCCGGGGGCGCCCCGGCGTACGAGTTCCCCGGGGCGATCTCCCCCTTCGAGGGGGATGCGGTGGCGGTGCGCCAGGGCAATTCTGGAGCGACGCGCAGTCGCCTCGGGTGCGCCGGCGCCCTGACGCCGGCCGGCACCCGGCTAGCCCGGAAGGGGTGCTCTATGACAAACCAGGCGGGCGAGCGAGCCAGCCTTCCGGAGCCCGGCCAGCATGAGGCCATCCTGCGTGGCGAGGCCGCGCTGCGGTCCATCGGGCAGCCGAACTCGGTAACCAGGCAATTCGACTTCTGGGACGACAGCTACGAGGGGCGGCGGCTGTTCTCCGAACTACTGGGGACGTTCCTGCTGGTCCTGGTGGCCGCCGGCGGCGGCATGGTGAATGCCAGGTTCGGTGGCAACGCGGTCCCCTACACCGCGCGCGTGGTGGCGCCGGCGCTGATGGTGGCGGCCATCATCTTGTTCATGGGGACGGTCTCCGGCGCGCACCTCAACCCGGCGGTGAGCGTGGCGTTCGCAGCCCGCGGCGACTTCCCCTGGAAGCGGGTCCCGGCCTACGTTGTCACACAGTTCCTCGGCGCGGCGCTGGCCACGCTGCTGCTGCGGGCGCTGATCGGCAAGCATGGCAGCGCGGGGCTTACCCTGCCGGGCCCCGGCGTCTCGGCCGGCATCGCGCTGGTCTGGGAACTAGTCCTGACCACCGGCCTGGTGAGCGTGATCCTCGGCACCGCGTCGGGCGCGCAGCAGATCGGGCCGCTGGCCGCCATCGGCGTGGGCTCCTACATCGCGCTGGCCGGGCTGTGGGGCTCTCCGGTCAGCGGCGCGTCAATGAATCCGGCCAGGTCGCTCGGACCTGCCCTGGTTCTCGGTAACTGGAGCTCATGGTGGGCGTACCTGGTCGGCCCGCTGGCCGGCGGCGTCATCGCCGTGGGCTTCGCCTCTGTGCTGCGCGGCCGGGGCGGTGGCAGCAGCGGCGTAGCGGCAGCGCAGGGAACGCTCGGCGCGGGCTGGCGACCTGGTGCCGGCCGCGAGCCGCAACCCAGCAAGAACATCACTAGCCACTAGATCGTGCCCACGGTCCACCTCGTGGGCCAGGCGGAAGGAGACAACCATGGCTGGCAAGACGGAGACCGCCCCGCGGGCGACGCGGGCTGAGGCAGCGAAGCAGCTGACTCGCACGGACCGGGTGGCCAAGGGCAAGGACGCCAGGGGTTACGCCCCGCTGGAGTCGCACGCGGAGTTTAAGCCGGATCGCGGGCGGGACCCGGTCGGCCAGTTGCTGGAGCAGGCCAAGAGCCGGGTACCGGAGCTGGTGCCGATCCGGCACGGGCGGATGCTCGTGTCGGCGTTCACGTACTACCGGGGCGCGGCGCTGCCGATGGCGGCCGACCTGGCCACCACGCCCACGTCGGGGCTGCGGGTGCAGCTGTGCGGGGACGCGCACCTGTCCAACTTCGGGGCGTTCGCCTCGCCATCGCGGCGGCTGGTCTTCGACGTCAACGACTTCGACGAGACACTGCCCGGCCCGTTCGAGTGGGACGTGAAGCGGCTGGCGGCGAGCCTGGCCGTGGCCGGCCGGGACAACGGGTTCGCCGGCAAGGACCGCCGCCAGATCGTGATCGCGGCGACTGAGAGTTACCGGACGGCGATGCGCGCGTTCGCGGAGCAGCCTTTCATGGACGTGTGGTACGCGCACCTGGACGTTGAGGACGCCCTCGCCGAGTTCCGGTCCCAGCTGAAGGCCAAGAGGGCCAAGCTCACCGAGAAGATGGTGGCCAAGGCGCACACCAGTGACAGCATGAAGGCGCTGGGCAAGCTCACCGCGGAGGTCGACGGGCAGCGGCGGATCGTCAGCGAGCCCCCGCTCATCCAGCCGGTCGAGGAGATCTTCCCCGACGCGCGGGCCGAGGAGATCTATGGCCTGATCCGTGAGGTGCTCGAAAAGTACCGGCGTACCCTGCAGTCCGACCGCAGGCACATGGTCGAGTACTTCACCCTGGTCCAGCTGGCCCGCAAGGTGGTCGGGGTGGGCAGCGTCGGCACCCGGGCGTGGGTCCTCCTCATGGAGGGCGCAGACGGAACCGAGCCGCTGTTCCTGCAGGCCAAGGAGGCCCAGCTGTCCGTCCTGGCCCCCTATTGCGGGCGCAGCCAGTACCGGAACCAGGGCGAGCGGGTGGTTGCCGGGCAGCACCTGATGCAGGCCGAAAGCGACATCTTCCTGGGCTGGACTCACTTGACCGGCCCGGACGGAGTCGACCGGGACTACTACGTGCGCCAGCTGAAGGACTGGAAGCTGTCCGTGCCGATCGAGCAGATGATCCCGTCTGGCATGAAGGTCTACGCCCGCATGTGCGGGTGGACCCTCGCCCGGGCGCACGCCCGCTCCGGCGACCGGGTGGCCCTGGCCGCCTACCTGGGCGGCTCCGCCAAGTTCGACAACGCGATCGCCGACTTCGCCGAGATCTACGCCGACCAAAACGAACGCGACCACACCGCTCTCCAGGCCGCCTTGAACGACGGGAAGGTAATGGCGACTACCGGGATCTAGGGCCAGAAACATCTGGGTATGCGGGAAAGCGGGGTTCGCGGCCCACGTTAGGTACTGCGGTCGTCAGCCCTGAAACTTTCGACGCGCGCCCGGGGGCGGCGGGCCTGCCCATGCCCGGCATCTGCCCTGGCCCAGGCGCCGGTGCGGCGCAATGGCGCACCGGCTTCCGCGCCCGGCGTCAGCTCCGGGCGGTTGACGGCTAAGTTGTTAGCGTTCACAATCGCAGGCACCGAACGGAGGGAACGAATGCGACAGTGGATGTGGCGCAGCCTGGTAGCGGGACCGCTCCTCGCGCTAGGCCTGGCAGGCACGATGGCGGTGCCGGCGGCCGCCGCCGGGTATCCGAACCCCGGAACCGTGACCGGTGATGTTAGCGTGCACGACCCGTCGATGGTACGGGCCGCCAACGGGACCTACTACTTGTTCTCAACGCACCAGGGCATCGAGATCCGCACTTCGACGGACCGGATTCACTTCACCAGGGATGGCTCGGTCTTCCCCAATGGGGTGAGCTGGGCCAGCGCCTACGGCACGATCACCGATCCGTGGGCACCGGATGTCTCATTCCACAATGGCACCTACTGGCTGTACTACGCGGTATCCAGCTTCGGTTCCAACCATTCCGCGATCGGCCTGGCCACGAGCTCCACCGCCGCTCCCGGCAGCTGGCACGACCAGGGCCTGGTGTACGCCTCCAAGACCACGGACAACTTCAACGCGATCGACCCGGCGCTCCTGGTGGACTCCTCGGGACGGTGGTGGCTGTCGTTCGGCTCGTTCTGGAGCGGCATCAAGATGATCCAGATCGATCCGGCCACCGGCAAGCAGGCAGCCTCGAACACCACCCGGTATAGCATCGCCCAACGGCCGTCCCCCGACGCCGAGGAGGCCAGCTACATCTACCAGCATGGTGGCTTCTACTACCTGTTCGTGTCCTTCGACTACTGCTGCCGGGGCGTGAACAGCACCTACCGGATCATGGTCGGCCGGTCGACCAGCCCGTCCGGGCCGTACTCCGATGAGAGCGGCACGGCGATGACGAGCGGCGGCGGCACGCAGATCCTGGCCACCCATGGCAACGTCATCGGCCCCGGCGGTCAGAGCGTGATGCACGACACCGACGGCGACCTGCTCGTCTACCACTACTACGCGGCCAGCCAGAACGGCACCCCCGAGCTCGGCGTCAACCTGCTCGGCTGGACCTCCGCCGGCTGGCCGTCCGTGACGTGACGCATCCAGAAAGGCCAGTCTCCACCGAACGAGCCCTGCGCGCCTGTCCGGTTCAACTGCCCGATTGTCAGTGGCGCGAGGTACCGTGGGCGAATGCTGCGGTCGTTTCATCCTGCTGTGCGCGGCTGGTTCGAACAGCGGTTCCCTGACGGTCCCACCGCGCCGCAGGCGGCCGGGTGGCGGGAGATCGCGGGGGGCGGCCACGCGCTGATCGCCGCACCGACCGGGTCCGGCAAGACGCTGGCGGCGTTCCTGGTGTGCATTGACCGCCTCTACCGGGCGTGGGAAGCGGCCGGGGAGGCAGAACCAGGGGAAGCACTGCCCCGGGGAACACTGCCCGGCCCGTCGGTGGTGTACGTGTCCCCGCTGAAGGCACTGGCGGTGGACATCCAGCAGAACCTCGAAGCGCCGTTGCGGGAGATCGCCGCCGTGGCGACCGCGATGGGGTGCCCGGCACCCGACATCCGGGTCGCGGTGCGCACCGGGGACACCGCCGCCGCGGAGCGCGCCGCCATGCTGAAGCGGCCGCCGGACTTCCTGATCACCACGCCGGAATCGCTGTTCCTGATGGTCACCGCCGAGCGCAGCCGCGCGATGCTGAGCAATGTCCGCACCATCATCGTGGATGAGATCCACGCCGTGGCCGGGAACAAGCGCGGATCGCATCTGGCGCTGACGCTGGAGCGGGTCGCGCACGCCGCGGCGGCGCCGGTGCAGCGCGTGGGCCTGTCGGCGACGCAGCGCCCCATCGACGCGATCGCGCGGCTGCTGGTCGGCGCGGACGGTAGCTGCGCGATCGTTGACACCGGCCATCAGCGGGCGCTGGACCTCGCCCTTGAGCTGCCCGACGACGAGCTCGGCGCGGTGGCGACCGGCAGCCAGATGGCGCAGATCCTCGACCTGATCACCGCCCACGTGTGCGAGCACCGGACCACGCTGGTGTTCGTCAACACCCGGCGGATGGCCGAGCGCGTCGCGCACGAGCTGGGCGAGCGCCTGGGCGAGGAGATGGGTGCCCGCGTGGCCGCCCACCACGGGTCGCTGTCGCGGGAGCGGCGGCAGCGGGTGGAGCGGCGGCTGCGCTCCGGTGACCTGCGGGCGCTGATCGCGACGGCCTCGCTGGAGCTGGGCATCGACATCGGGCCGGTCGAGCTGGTGTGCCAGATCGGGTCGCCGCGCAGCTTCGCCACGTTCCTGCAGCGGGTCGGACGGTCCAATCACACGCGGACCGGCACCCCGGCCGGGCGGTTGTACCCGACCTCGCGCGACGAGCTCGTGGAGTGCGCCGCGCTGCTGCGCGGCGTGCGGTCGGGCCGGCTGGACGCGATCGTGATCCCGCAGGCGCCGCTGGACATCCTGGCTCAGCAGCTCGTCGCCGAGTGCGCGGCCGCCCCCTGGTCCTCCGATGACCTGTTCGCCCTGGTCCGGCGGGCCACTCCGTACTCCGCCGTGTCCAGGGAGGCCTTCGACGACGTGGTCGAGATGCTCGCCGAGGGCATCCGCACCGGGCGCGGGCGGCGGGCCTACTACCTGCACCGAGATCAGGTGAACGGCGTCTTGAAGGCCCGCCGCGGTGCCCGTCTCGCCGCCTTGACCTCGGGCGGGGCGATCCCCGAGCTCGGCGACTTCCGGGTGGTGGCCGAGCCGGACGAGACCGTCCTGGGCACGGTCAGCGAGGACTGGGCGGTGGAAAGCTCGCCCGGCGACATCTTCCTGCTCGGCACGCACTCGTGGCGGATCCGGCGGGTCGAGCCGGGGGTGGTCCGGGTCCTGGACGCCGAGGGCGCGCCGCCCTCGGTGCCGTTCTGGCGGGGCGAAGCGCCCGGCCGGACGGTGGAGCTGTCGCAGGAGGTATCGGAGCTGCGGGCAGCGGTCGGGGCGCGGTCCCGCGATGAGGCGCTCGGCTGGCTGGGCGCCGAGTGCGGGGTCAGCGGGGCGGCGGCCGCGACGATCGTCGGCTACCTGCACGCGGCGCTGGCGGCGCTGGGGGCGTTGCCGACGATGGACACGATCATCTTGGAGCGGTTCTTCGACGAGGCGGGGGGCATGCAGCTAGTGGGGCACGCCCCGTTCGGGGCGCGGCTCAACCGGGCGTTCGGGCTGGCGCTGCGCAAGCGGTTCTGCGTGACGTTCGACTTCGAGCTGGAAGCCTCGGCCAGCGACGACGCGATCTTGCTGTCGCTGGGGCCGCAGCACAGCTTCCCGCTGGACCGGGTGCCCAAGTTCCTCGCCTCGGCGTCGGTGGAGCGGGTGGTGCGCCAGGCCGTGCTGACCGCGCCGTTGTTCCAGTCCCGGTGGCGCTGGAACCTGAACACGTCGCTGACCGTGCTGCGGATGCGGGGCGGGCGGAAGAACCCCCCGGCCATCCAGCGGATGGAATCGGACGACCTCATGGCCGCGGTGTTCCCCGTGCTGGCCGCCTGCCAGGAAAACGTGGCGCCGGGCCCGATGGAGATTCCCGACCAGGTGCTGGTGCGCCAGACGCTCGACGACTGCCTGCACGAGGCGATGGACATCGACGGCCTGCGATCCATGGTGGCCGGGATCGAATCGGGCCGGATCACCGTCTTGGTGCGGGACACCACCGAGCCGTCGGTGCTCGCCCACCAGATCCTGAACGGGGCGCCGTTCACCTACCTGGACGACGGCGAGTTCGAGAACCGGCGCAGCCGCAACGTCCGGGTACCGCGAGGCCTGCCGGTCGAGGCCCGGGACCTGGCGCGCCTGGACCCGGACGCGATCGCCCGGGTCCGCTCGGAGGTGCGGCCCGACCCCCGCGACGCCGACGAGCTGCACGACCTGCTGCTCACCGCATACCTCCTGCGCCCGGTGCCCGCGTGGGCCACGCTGTTCACCGAGCTCACCGCGGCCGGCCGCGCGGCCACGGTCCGCGGCGGCGCGTTCTGGTGCGCGACCGAGCGGCGCCGGCTGGTCGACGGCCCCGAAACCGCCCCCGAGGTCGCCGCCGACATGCTGCGCGGGCACCTGGACATGCTCGGCCCGGCCACCGTCCCCGACCTGGCCGCCGCCACCGGGCTGGCGCCCTCCGACGCGGAGCTGGCGCTGCTGCAGCTGGAGAACGAGGGGTTCGCGCTGCGCGGCCGGTTCACCCACCCGGCCGGCACTGATCCGGCCAACACTGCGGAATTCTGCGCACGCCGCCTGCTGACCCGGATCCACGCCTACACCCGTGAGCGCAAGCGGCGCGAGATCGAGCCAGTGACCCCGCAGGACTTCATGAGGTTCCTGCTGCGCTGGCAGCACGTCGCGGAGGGCACCCGGCGCGAGGGCAGCCCCGGCCTGCTATCCGTCGTGGAGCAGCTGCAGGGGTTCGAGCTGGCCGCAGGCGCCTGGGAGGATTCCGTGCTGGCCGCCCGGGTTACCGGGTACCAGCGGGAATGGCTCGACGGGCTGTGCCTGTCCGGCGAGGTTTCCTGGGGGCGGCTGTCCCTGCGGCAAGACGACGCCGAGGATGTCCCGCGCGGCCGGGGGCTGAGCCCGTCCCGGGCGACGCCGATCACGCTGGCGGTCCGGGAGGACCTGCCGTGGCTTCTGCGGGCGGCGCGCGGCGACCGGGCGCCCGTCTCCCCCGGTCCGGGACCGACCCGGGACGTGCTCGCGGTGCTGGCCGGGCGCGGCGCCCTGTTCCCGGCCGACCTGGCCTCCCAGGCTGGCCAGGTGCCGGGCGCGGTCACCGAAGCGCTGTGGGAGGGCGTGGCCAGGGGCCTGGTTACCGCGGACGGCTTCCGGGCCGTGCGGTCCCTCCTTGCCGGGCGGCTGCTGGCCAGTGCCACGTTCGCTCCCGCGCGCCCCCGCCTGCGCCGCGCGGGCCAGCGCGCCACCCGGGCCGGCGGCCGCTGGTCGCTGCTGCCACCCGCGGCGGCCGATGACGACCCGGACGAGCTCGCCGAGGCCGTCGCCGAGCAGCTGGCGGCCCGCTGGGGCGTGGTGTTCCGCGACCTGCTGGCCCGGGAGAACATCGCGGTGCCGTGGCGCGACGTGCTGTGGGCGTTCCGCCGCCTGGAGGCCCGCGGGCTCATTCGCGGCGGCCGCTTCGTCAACGGGTTCAGCGGCGAGCAGTACGCCCATCCGGATGCGGTGGACGTGCTGCGCGAGACGCGCAAGCGGCCCCGGGCCGGGGAGACGGTCCGGCTGGCGGCCGTCGACCCGCTGAACCTCGTCGGCGTCATCCTCCCCGGCCCCCGTATCCCCGCGGTCTTGACGAATACCGTCACCTACGTTGACGGCGCCGTCCGGGCCGACCGCGAACCGCGGGCCAACCTGGAATCCACGGCACTGCGCCCGGCCCGGTTGGCTGAGCCTTAGCGCGATACCTGGTGACTGCGGCCGCGGAACTCGGCGACCAAGCGGGCATCATGCGTCACGGTGACGTCGTAGATGCCGTTGCGTCCGTAACGGGACCGCACCCGGGCCTCGGCGGTCAGAACATCACCGTTGCGGGCGGGCGCGATGAAGACGATGTCGCACCCGGCCGCCACCGTCACTGGCCCCCAGCTGTTGCATGCACAGGCGAACGCGGTGTCCGCGAGGCTGAAGATCAGGCCCCCGTGGCAGATGCCGTGCCCGTTGACCATGTTGTCCCGGACCGTCATCCGCGTCCGCGCCCAGCCCGGCCCGTAGTCGTCCAACTCGATTCCGAGCATCCGCGCGGCGGCGTCGGCAGCCAGCATCGCCTCGACGGGGCCGGGCTGGCCAGGTGGCTGCGGCATGAGTCTCCTCACGGTAATCGATTGACGACTGACGGGATCAATTGAGGCTTAAGCCGGCCGCGCCGCCGATAATCGCGGCTTAATAGCCCTTCGTTACGGTACGCGCAGGCACCAGGACCCCAGGTGCCGCCAGGCGCGTCCGTGAGACGCGCTGGACGATCCCAATGAAGGGACCTCCATGAATCTCCCACTCTCCCGGTGGCTGGCGAGAAAAGGCTTGGCTGTCACCTCCGCCGCCGCGCTCGCCGTGGGAATGATGGCCGTGACCATCAGCGCCGCCAGTGCGGCACCGCCGCCCGCTCCGCACGTGTCGATCGCCGCGGAGAACTCGCACGGCGCGCTCGCCTCGCAGCCCGCCCCCACCAGCGCGAAC
>JAICYD010000229.1 GCA_025934375.1 Streptosporangiaceae bacterium
CACGCCGCCCGAGCTCATCAATAAGCGACCCCACCCGCCGTCTCCCTCCCGTTGCACACGACGGTAGAAGACCAGACCACCGACCAACCGGAAATCAGGCAAAGCTCCAGGTCAGGAGTCCCTTCAGAAGAGCTGCACCCAAAGGAATTTACGCTGGCCAGGACGGTAGCGTGCAGAACTTGCGGTTTCAGCCGCCGCGACCGGCTGGGGGCAGGCCTCGCTCCCGGGTGGTTTCCTGCGGTTCCGCGAGTCGCGAGAAGGACGGCGGTACCGGCGCGTCAGGAGGATTGAACATGCCGCCGGGTCGTCTCGGGGCGGACGCGCCTGACATGAACGAAAGAGCTGCAAGGTGACGGCAAGCACCGGTTGCTATCGGGTTGTCCGGGGTCGGGGTCGCGGCGTTCCACCCGGAGGCCGCCCGGGCCGCAAGCGGCGACAGCCAGCAGGCGATGAGCGTGTTCCCCGTTGGCGGCAACGCCGGTTTCGCCGTCAGCCCGCTGTTCGTCACCGCGGTGCTGGCCGCCGCCGACACCCGCGGCACCGTCTTCCTGGCCGTGCCCGCGGTCATCACCGGCGTGGCCGCCTGCAGCGTAGCGGTCACGCGCCCGCCCGCGGGCAGCCCGTCAAGCGTCAGGACGGTGCCCAGGACGACTGGGGCGGGTTCGCGCTGCTCACCTCGACTGCCATCGTCCGCTCGATCTTCTTCTTCGGGCTGTCCTCGCTGCTGGCCCTCTACGTCGGCACCAGCCTGCACGGCGGCAGGCAGGCAGGCAGGGGAGGCGGCACTCACGGCCATGCTCGTGGCGGGCGCCGCCGGCACCGTCACCGGCGGGCGACTAGCCGACAGGTTTCGGCCGGCTGCCGGTGATCGCGCCTCCTTCGTCGGCACCGCCCTCGGGCTGCTGGCCATCGTGCTCACCGGCCTGCCGTGGGTCTTCGCGCCGATCGCGCTAACCGGGTTCGCGTTCAACGAGTCGTTCAGCTTGGCCGGTTACGTGGCTGGGCGGGCTATGTAAGTAACTCGGCTGTCCGGCTGCGCCGGCGGCAGCACCACTGCAGCTAGCCGCCGGCATCGAGAGCCACCCCTCATCCGGTCCCGGCGAGGCCGAAGCCCTTTGGCGTTTCAGACAGTGGCTGGCATCTTCGGGACACCATTCAGTTGCCCGGCCAGGGACACGCCTACTGGCGGGTTGGCCCCGGTGAGGGCGGGAACGTCGGTTGGCTGGTCCGCGCCGTGGGCTGTCTCGGTATCGGTGGCTGCCGCCTGGGCCCGGCCCGGCGTCGGGACGGCGTTGTCGAAGAAGCGCAGCAGTTCTACCGGGAAGGGCATGACCAGGGTGCTGTTCTTCTCGGCGGCGACCTCGACGACGGTCTGCAGCAGCCGCAGCTGCAGGGCGGCCGGGTCGGCCGACATGACCGTGGCGGCCTCGGCGAGCCTGGTGGATGCCTGGTACTCGCCGTCGGCGGCGATGACCCGGGCGCGGCGCTCGCGCTCGGCTTCGGCCTGCCGTGACATCGACCGCTTCATCGACTCGGGCAGGGAGATGTCCTTCAGCTCGACCCGCTCCACGAGGATGCCCCACGGCTCCTCGGTGGGGGCGTCGATGACGTCCTTGAGGTGAGCGTTGACCTCCTCCCGCCCGGACAGCAGCTGGTCCAGGTCGTTCTGGCCGATGACCGACCGCAGCGAGGTCTGGGCGACCTGCGACACCGCGTGGTGGTAGTCCTGCACGTTGACGATCGCCTTGAACGGGTCGACCACCCGGTAGTACACGACCGCGTCCACCCGCACGGTGACGTTGTCGATGGTGATGGCCTCCTGGGCGGGAACCGCCACCACGAGGATCTGCATGTTGACCTTGTGCAGGCGGTCGGTGAAGGGGTTGACCCAGGTCAGCCCCGGTGCGCGGGTGCCGGGCAGGGCTCGGCCGAAGCGGAAGACGACGCCCCTCTCCCACTGAGTGATGATCTTGAAGCCGAACATGTCCGGCCGTCCCATCCCCGGCGCGGTGCGCCGGTCTAACCGTGCCGTGGGCGACGCGGGCTGGATTGCCCGCGTAGGGAATACCCCCGGCCTACCTTCATTGTAACAAACATCGTTGTTATTATTAACCTCGTAGGATATATTGCTCGATGGCCGCCTGCTGGCTCTGCCCGGACACCCGCTGGGCGCAGGCCGCAGGTGCTGGCGGCCCTGCGACGCCCGGCCATTGTGGCCAAGCCGGTGGGCCACCGGGATGTCGCCACGAGCGCCGCGTGGTTTGAGGAATGGCCGGTGACGCTTAGCCGGCTTCCGGGAGGTGCCAGCGGAACGGGGCGACCAGCCGGTCGGCCGACGGCTGAGGGCCCCACGCCCCCGGGGCATAAGGCTCGACCGGGGGCGGGTTCTCCAGCAGCGGCGTGGAGATCTCCCACAGCCGCTCGACGCCGTCGGAGCGGGTGAACAGCGCCTGGTCACCGAGCATGGCGTCGAGGATGAGCCGCTCGTATCCCTTCAGGGCGTTGGCGGAGGCGAAGGAGTCCTGGTAACGGAAGGCCATCGTGGCGGCGCCGAGGCTCATCTCCGGCCCCGGTTCCTTGGCCAGGAATTCGGCGGCGATCGAGCCGGGGTCGGCGAAGTCGATGACGATCTCGTTCAGGCGCCCCGCCAGCGTGTCCTCCTTGTGCGCCCGGAACATCCGCAGGGGCGGCTCATGGAAGCCGAGCGTCACCACCTGCCGGCTCGCGCCGAGGCGCTTGCCGGAGCGCAGGAAGAACGGGACCCCCGCCCATCGCCAGTTGTCCACCTCGGCCCGCACCGCCGCCATGGTCTCGGTCTGGGAGTCCGGCGCCACTCCGCGCTCAAGGCGATAACCCTCGTACTGGCCCCGCACCACGTGCCGGGCGTGGATCGGCTTGAGGGCCTCGAAGACCTTAGCCTTCTCATCCCGCAGGTGCTTGGCGTCCAGCGACGTCGGGGGTTCCATGGCCAGAAACCCCAGCACCTGGAAGAGATGGGTCACGATCATGTCGCGGTAGGCTCCGGTCTTGTCGTAGAACCCGGCCCGCCCCTCGATCGAGAGCGTTTCGGGCACGTCGATCTGGACGTAGCGGATGTGCTCGCGGTTCCAGATCGGCTCGAACAGGCCGTTAGCGAAGCGGAACGCCAGGATGTTGTCGACCGATTCCTTGCCCAGGAAGTGGTCGATCCGGAAGACCTGCGGCTCGCCGAAGACGGCGTGCACCGCCTGGTTCAGTGCCCGGGCCGAGCGGAGGTCTGTCCCGAAGGGCTTCTCGATGATCACGCGGGCCCCGTCGGCGAGGCCGGCCGCGCCGAGCATGGCCACCACCGGCCCGAAGGCCGCCGGCGGGATGGCCAGATGGAAGAGCCGGCGCGGCGAGCCGCCGATTTGCTTCTCGGCCCGCTGGATCGCAGCCGCAAGCGGAACGGCGTTGCCGGGGTCCGCGCTGCCGAACGAGAGCGCCCGCGCGAAGGTGTCCCAGGCGTCGCCGGTGGGCTTGGTGATCCCGGATTCAGCCACCGCCCGGCGGGCATGCTCCCGGAACTGCTCGTCCGTCAGTGCCGAGCTCGCCGGCGCCGAGCCAATGACGCGGTACCTGCCGGGCAGCAGGCCGGCCGCGGACAGGTGGAAGAGGCCCGGCAGCAGCTTGCGCCTGCTCAGGTCACCGGTAGCCCCGATCAGGACGATGACGTGGTCATCCGGCCGCGGCACCGACCCGTGAGCCGCGGTGCGCCGGGCAGCGGTGGCAGGATTCATGTCATCTCCCGCTCGGTGTAGTGACGGAGGGCCTCCCAGGCCATTACCGGGCCGAGGTCCGAGCCGCCGATGCCGACGTTGGTCACGTTACGGGCCGGCTTGCCGATGGCCCCTGCGCGTCGCAGCGGCCATGGCTGGATGATGGCGCTGCCTGCTGCCGCCTGACCGCTGACACCTGTCGGTGAGGCGTGTGCCATCTCGAATGCACCTCCGCGCTCCGGCTTCCCTCTGTCCGGGACTGAATGGATGCTAGCCTCCCGGGCTTGTGGGTTCCTTGCAGCCCAGCAGACCGGCAAGCAGCCATACCAGCTGGACATCACTTCGCCACCGTGGTCGTGGCAAGAGTCGCGATTCCCGGCCGCCGCGGACGACAGCCGTCATCTTTGCCTCAGTGCCGCGCGGCTCGGGGGTGACCACGCCCGGTCCAGGGACGGTCGTAGGTCCAGGCGAGGCGAGCCAGGGCGAGTGCACCGACCAGGAGCCCGAAGTCTCGCAGGGCGATGTCGTAGAAGCCCGAGTACGTCAGCAGGTTGATGATGATGCCCGCGAGCCATAGCGCGACGACGTAGCTGGCGTAGCGGGGCTTGAGCGCCACCAGGACAGCGGCCAGGATCTCGATCGCCCCTACGACATACATGGCGGTCTGGGCAGAGAACGGTATCAGGTTCACGATCCACGGGGCCAGGTAATGCGGCCAGTCCGGGTTGAGGACCTTGACGAACTTGTCGATGCCCATCCACAGGGGAAGCACGACATACCCGATGTGCAGCAGCAC
>JAICYD010000152.1 GCA_025934375.1 Streptosporangiaceae bacterium
CAGTTGCCTTCGGGGGACAGTTGCCTTCGGGGGACAGTTGCCTTCGGGGGACACTGCCGGGCTTGCCTGCCGCGCTGGCTACGTCCCGTCCACCGCGGCGGGAACGGCGGCGGTACCGGGCGCGGTGTCCCCAGGACCGGTGTTCCCGGGAGCGGCGTCCCGGGCCGGCCCGTCTCCGGAGGCCGCATCCGCGGGGGCCCTGCGTCCGCCGGCACCGCGGGACCTGCGGGACCGGCCGTAGTCGGGCGCGCCGAGCAGCCCCTGCGGCCGCAGCAGGAGGACCGCGATCAGCACGCCGAACGTGATCGCGTCGCAGTAGGCGGTCGAGATGTACCGGGCGACCAGCTCCTGCAGGACGCCGATCACCAGCCCGCCGACCACGCCGCCGTACAACCGCCCGAACCCGCCGAGGACGGCGGCGACGAACCCGTACAGGGCCAGGCTGGTCGCGCCGGATGCCGCCGTGAACTGGATCGGCGTGATGAGCAGCCCGCCGAGCGCGCCCACCGCCGCCGCGATGCACATCGCGTACCCGCCAACCCGGACCGGCGAGATGCCCAGCAGCTGGGCGGTCTCGTGGTCGGCGGCCGACGCGCGGGTCGCCCGGCCCAGCGGCGTGTACTTCAAGAACGCCGACAGCAGGACCAGGATCGCCGTCATGCCGGCGATGACGTAGACCTGACCGCTGCTGACCCGGGTCCCGTCGACGGTGAACTGGAAGGCCGGGCGGATGGCGGGCAGCGACTGCGGGTTGGGGCCCTGCCACAGCAAGACCGCGTCGGTTAGCGCGTAGGAGACCACCAAGGTGGCGATCACCGCCAGGCCGACGCCGAGCCGGCGGACCAGCATGGGCGCCATCACCAGGATCCAGATCGCCGCCCCGGCCGCGACGGTGAGCGCGAAGCCGCCCAGCGCCGCCAGCGGGTAGGACCAGTGCTCGGAGGTGATCAGCCAGGAGCAGGCCATGCCGCTGAGCATGACGAACGAGCCCTGCGCGAAGTTCAGCACGCCGGTGGTCCGGTAGACGATCGCGTACCCGGCCGCGATCAGCGCGTAGATGCAGCCGATGACGACGCCGGAGATAACCAGAGCAATCATGGGTCCTCACGCTCCGCCGGGACGGGCCGCGCCAACTCCGGCGGCCGGGCCGCCGTGGGGAGTGCCGCTGTCAGTCGTGCCGCCGAGATAGGCCTCGCGGACGGTCTGGCTGGCCTCGATCTCTCGCGGCGTGCCGTCGGCGATGACGCGGCCAGCGTTCATGACGGTGATCGAGTCGCACAGCGAGAAGATGAAGCCCATGTCGTGGTCGACCAGCAAGACGCCGCGGCCGCTGGCGCGGACTCCATCGATGAGGGCGGTGAGCCGTTCCGTCTCGGACTTGCCCATGCCGGCGGCCGGCTCGTCGAGCAGCAGCATCGTGGCGCCGGTGCCCAGGCAGCGGATGACCTCCAGGTAGCGCAGCTCGCCGAAGGAGAGGTCGCCCGCGTCCGCGCTGGCTCGCCCGGCCAGCCCAACCGAGCCGAGCAGGGTCAGCGCCTGCGCCCTCAGCTGCTTTTCCTCCTTGCGCAGCCCCGGCGAGCGGACGGCGGCGCGCAGCGTCCCCGCCCGCCCTTGGATGTGCAGGCCGGTCAGCACGTTCTCCAGGACCGTCAGTCCCGGGATCGGGCTCGGCTCCTGGAACGTCCGCGCGATTCCGGCCCGCACCAGGGTGTCCGGCGGCGCGCCGGTCAGCTCGCGGCCCCGGTAGGTGATCGACCCGGAGTCGGGCCGGATGAACCCGCTGAGGATCCCCAGGGCCGTCGACTTGCCCGCGCCGTTCGGCCCCACCAGGCCGTGCACTTCGCCCGGCCTGACGGTGAAGGAGGCGTCGGCCACCGCCTGGACGCCGCTGTACTGCTTGCAGATCGCGCGGACGGCGAGCTCGTCACTCATGGCCGGTCCCTTCCGCCGCGCGCGCCCGGGGCTTGCCGAGGCTCTGCGCGATCCGCCCGATGACGTCCTCGGCGCCCGTGGCGGCGCTGATGCCCAGGCCCCGGGGCCACACCACCAGGATGAACAGCAGGATCAGCTCGAAGGTCAGCGCGGAGTACTTGCCGATCGCCGTCGCCTCCACGGGCACGACGGTCACGATGGCCGCCCCCACCAGCGGCCCCGACGCGGTCCGGACGCCGCCGATGAACAGCATCGCGAAGACGAGGATGCCGACGTCGCCGTTGAAGTTGTCCGGGGAGGCGTAGGTGCTGAACTCGACGATGAGCGACCCGGCCACCGAGGCGAGCACCGCCGAGATGACGAAGGCGATCACCCGGTAGCGCCGCACGCCGATGCCGAGGCTGTCCGCCACGTCCGGGCGGGTGGCCAGCACCCGGAAGGCGCGCCCGGTGCGCGAGGCCCGGATCGCGTATGTCGCCAGCAGCGCCAGGGCGACCAGCAGCCACACCATGATGTAGTAGGGCAGGTGATCGGTGAGGCTGAGCGGCCCGATGGTCAGCGCCGGGATCCCGGTGATGCCGATCGCGCCCCCGGTGAAGCTCTGCGCCCCGTTGATGACGCTGGCCGCGATCAGGCTCATCGCGAACGTCGCCACCGCGAAGTAGTGACTTTCGAGCTTGAGGACCGGGAAGCCGATCACCGCGGCGACCAGCGCGCTCAACGCGATGCCGCTCAACAGCGCCAGCCACGGGTCTACCGAGTACCTCGTGGTCAGCAGCCCGGTGGCGTACCCGCCGACCGCCATGAAGACCGGCTGGCCGAAGCTGAGCAGCCCCGCCCAGCCCATCGCGACGTTGAGCCCGATGACGGCCAGCGCGATCGCGCCGACGCTGCCGAAGGTCAGCACCCAGTAGTCGTCCAGGACCAGCGGGATGAGGATCACCGCCAGCGCCAGGAGGGCGAGCAGGCCGGCGTCCGCGCGCTTGATGATCATGATGACCGCGCTCCCGCCAGGTAGAGCTCGGCCAGCATCGCCTCATCGACGCGGGCGGCGGCCGCCCGGTGGATGACGCGGCCGGCCGCGAGCACGATCGTCTCATCGGGCGCGCGCCACAGCGGCACCGATTTCTGCTCGACGAGGATCATGCCCAGCCCGTCTTCGTTGAGCGACTTCAGCGCGCGGTAGACCTCGCCGACGACGAGCGGCGCCAGGCCCCGGGACGGCTCGTCGAGCAGCAGGATCCGGGCGCGCGCCGCGATCGCGCGGGCGATGGCGAGCATCTGCATCTCCCCGCCGCTCAGGCTCGCGCAGTTCTGCCACGAGCGCTCGCGCAGCCGCGGCAGGTACCGGCTGATGGTGTCCCAGTCCAGCGGGGCGCCGCCTAGCCGCGCGCCGAGGAGCAGGTTCTCCTCGACGGTCAGCCCCGGCAGCGTTCCGCGCCCCTCCGGGATCAGCACCAGCCCTTGCTGGGCGCGCCGGGGCGCGCTCATCCGCGACAGGTTCCGCTGGCCGAGGATGACGTCCCCTTGCGACTTTTGCGTGAGGCCGGCCAGCGTCCGCAGCAGCGTCGACTTGCCGGCCCCGTTCGGGCCGACGATGAGCGCTAGCCCGCCCGGCTTGACGGTCACGTCGATCGGGTTGAGGGCGCGCAGCCTGCCGTAGCTGGCGCTCACGCCCACGATGTCCAGGCCTACCGGCGCCCCCCGCTCCTTCACAGTGGCTTTGCCTGGCATTGTCGTCTCTCCAGCTCCCGCTACGCGCGCTGCGTGCGGTTGAGCGCCGCCCGCGGGTCATCGGGGGCATAGACGGTTGTCACGCCGGCGTACGAGGGCGGCTTTTCCGCCAGCATCGGGTACTCGCCGCGGTTGACGACCATGCCGTCGATGTTCGAGAAGTCCCAGCGGACCGGGGCGAAGAAGTCGATGAGGCCGACCCGCTCGCCCGCCGTGACCGCCTGCGTGGTGTGGATGTCCGGCGGCTTGGAGATCGCGATGGCCGGGGCGGTGACGATCACGTGCTCGTCAGGGAGCCACTCGTTGAGGTTGCGTGACCAGGCCCGGCGCATGTGGTGCACCATGGTCCCTGAGTGGATGATCGAGACCTGCTCGAAGTCCTCGTGGGTGTGCGGGCTCATGGCGTCGGTCCGGCGGGGCCTGGTCGCCACCGGCCAGGGGAAGTTGGTCATCGCGGTGCGGTGCACGTAGCAGTGCGGCTTGCCGGCCGGGGTGTCGTCGAGGTTGTAGACGCGGATCTGGTAGCCGCCCGGCGGCATCGGCCACGGCTCCACGGGCGCCACGCCCGCCGGGTAGTGGGCGTACTCGTGGCTGTTGGGCGCCACCGTCAGCAGGTCGGCGTTCAGCGACGTGAACCCGCGCCATAGCGACCCGGCCTCGGTGAACCGGACGGTGGACTCCCCCGGCGGCACGATCACCACCGACCCCGCCGGGACGTCCGCCGTCTGGCCGCCCGCCGTCACCTGGCACGGGGTGAACAGCGCCCACACGAAGTACTCGTCGGCGTTATCGGCCCGCCGCAGCTGCGCCCCGGCTTCGCCCTCGGAATAGGCGGAGATCATGTTGGCGGCCCGCACCCACCACGTCGATGCGGATCCCTCGGTCTCGTGCGGGGGCGTCCCCTGAAGGTGGGCGTAACTCCCGATGGACATCGCTTCTCCCGTTCTCGCAGGAATGCCTGTTCCTCGTGTTCCTCATGCCCGTCTGGTCATCCGGTCACGACTGCGGGCGGGCGGGCGCCGCGCGCCGGCGCCTAACTCCTGGCCACTGGATCATGTCCGCATTGTGAACAACTCATTGCGCCTTTCGGACACAACATAGTTCGATATGACCGGCATCACAAGATCCCCCGCGAACAGATTCTTCGACCGCCCTCCAGCTCTGCTGATACGGGCCGCCGAGACGCCGGCGTAAGCCGGGGCGCGTTGCAGGCTCTGCGGCGTGCCTCAAAAAGTGTCCGTATCGCGGACAGCATGTCGCACTTATCGATATACACTCGTGAGGGGCAATGCCCGGGGGCCGGCGCCGCGTACGCTGGGGGTCGCCGGCAGCAGCCGCCCGCGCGGCCCCCCGCGCGCGCCCGGGGCACAACGGCAAGCGGAAGGATACGCGTGGCAGGTCAGACGGCCGGTCTCGACCGGATCGAGGGCGGCACCATCCAGTCAGTCGTCCGGGCTGCGGACATCATCCGCCTGCTCACCCAGGAGGGAGTAACCTCGATCTCCGTCTCGGAGGCCAGCAAGGCGCTCGGCCTGCAGCGCACGACGACGCACAGGTACATGGCGACCCTGGCCTCGGTCAGCCTGCTCCAGCGCCAGCCCGACACCAGCCGCTACACCCTCGGGCCGCTCGCCCACGAAGTCTTCTCCGCCATCATGCGGGGGAACCGCATCCTGGCGATCGCCCCGTCGCGCATGCAGCGGCTCGCCGACCAGACCGCGTGCACGGTGACCCTCGGCCTATGGGACGGGTCCTCGGCGCTCGTCCCGCACGTGATGTACCCCCGGCAGTCGGAGATCACGGTCCGGGTGCCGGCCGGCTACCGCGTGGCGCCCAACGGCGCGCAGACGATCATGTTCCTGGCCTTCCTCACCGACCCCCGGCAGATGCAGGCGGTGCTGGACAACGTCAACGCCGAAGACCTCGCCCACGTCGAGCACCAGATGTCCCAGGCGCGCTCGGAGCACCTCGTCGAGGCCATCGAGCGCGACGTTATCGCGGTCGCCGCGCCGGTCTTCGACTCGCGCGGGATCTGCGCCACCATCGCGCTGGTGTCCACGACCAGCCGGCTCGGCTCCGGCCCGGGCACCGAGCAGGCTAAGCTGCTGTTCGACGCCGTCCGCCAGCTGTCCAGCGAGCTCGGCCACGCCGATCCCGTCTGGGCCAGCTCAGCCGGCTAGCCTCCCGCCGCGCCCTTGCTCGGCACAGCCCCTGCCCCCGGAACCCGGCTGACCCCGCCTGATGGCGCCGGCCGGTAACGACTGTGCCCTTCCCCGCGACTGTCGCGGGGAAGGGCACAGTCACTAACGGCTAGCCGCCCGGGACGCTAGTCGCGGAACAGGCTGGCGGGGACGGCGGCGGCGATCACGGCGTAGCCCGCCGGCGTCATGTGCAGGTGATCGCCGACGTCGTAGGCCGGGTTGATCTGCCGGGGGTTGGCCGGGTCGCGCACCGCGCGGTCGAAGTCAAGCACCGCGTCGAACTGGCGGCTGGTCCGGATCCAGGCGTTGGCCTGCTGGCGGGCCGCCTCCCGGAACCCGTTCGGATCGTCGTAGGGGTTGTTGCCGCCGAAGGGAGTGATCGTCGCCCCGTACACGCGGATCCCCTGGGCGTGCGCCCGCGCGATGATCTGCTGGTAGGCGGCGATCAGGTCCGCGGCGACCCGCTGCTGGGCGGCTTGCGTGGCATCCGCGGTGCCGATGTCGTTGACTCCCTCGAACACGATCAGCCACTTGACCCCGCTCTGGGCCAGCACGTCGCGGTCGACGCGGGCCAAGACGTTGGGGCCGAGGCCGTCATTCAGCACCCGGTTGCCGCCCAGCCCCTGGTTGAGGACCGTGAGGTGGGTGGCGCCGGGGATCGCCTGCAGCCGGTTGAACAGCTGGTCGGTCCACTTGTCGTCCCCGTTGGTGGTGGAGCCGCGGCCGTCGGTCAGCGAGTCGCCGACCACGTCGATGGCCGCGGTGTTGCCCGGCTCCAGGGCCTCCAGGCCGCTGAGGAAGTACCAGTGCGCGACGTTCGCCGCCCCCGGCAGGTCCGCGTCGGCCACGTGGTTGCCGTTGACCATGTAGGTGAGCGTCCGGGAGCCGGGGTGAGAGGTGATGGAGCTGGAGGCCTGCCCGGCCGACAGGTAGATCGTCACCGTGAGGTTGGAGTTGGTGGCCACCGGGAAGTCCAGCGGGTCCGACACCATCTGCGCGCCGACCGGGATGTCGATCGCGGTCCGGCCGTCGAAGGTAACCGTCTGGGAGGTGCCCGGCGTGATCGCGCTCACCCCGGCCGCCCCGCCGGCCGGCCGGGCCACGGAGATGTTCGTGATCGGCAGGTCGGCGCCGCCGTAGGCGTTGGAGAACCGCAGCCGGATCAGCCGCCCGCCCACGGTCACGTGAATCGACTGCCGCACGGTGCTGTCGGCGAAGACCAGGTTCCCGTTGGTGAACGGAGCCGGCGGCATGTTGGACGGCTCGGTCAGCTGCGGCGCGGCGGCCCAGGTGCCCACCCAGTGCAAGCCGAACGCGGGCACGCCGGCGTTGGCCGCGCTCGTCACCTTGATGACCGCCGGCGCGGACGGGCGGACCAGGGCGCTGGTGACCCCCGCCGTGACCACCACGGCGAGCACCAGCGCCGCCAGCCGGCCCACCGTGGTCAGCGTGAGGGCCGGCGGCCTGGTCATGGCCGGTGGCCTGAATCGAGACACGATTGACCTCATTGACCTCTCCGATCTCGGTGAGCGCTGGGTTTACCGGTGCCTGGCGGTCAGGCTCTCTGGCGGGCCGAGGTAGCTGGGCTTGAGCCCGCCGGTGTCAACGACGATCTTCTGCAGGATCACGGTGGGGTCGACCATCCAGAACTTGAGGGTGTGCACCCCCGCCGCGCTGATGGCGTGGGTGGTGGACGTCAGGCTCACGTTCTCGGAGGTGATCCGCTCCCACTGCCGGTTCATCGTCGCGTCGCTGGCCCCGGTCGCGACGGTGACGTTGACGACCTGCGGGGCGGCATCGTCGATGGAGACGGCGTAGTGCAGGCCGTCGGTCGGCAGCACGTTGGCCCGGGGCGACAGGTAGGTCCAGACCGTCACCTGGCCCGCGGTGAACAAGGTCATGGTGTACTCCAGCCTGGGGCCGGCCCCGCCCGGCGTCAGCCTGGAGGCGGTCACCGGGGCCGGCGTCATCCCGGAGCCGGTCCGCCCGATGTCGGGGATCCGCATCCAGGACACGCGTCCCGCGCCGACGGCCCGGCTGAAGTGATCGGCCTCCATCGAGACGTACCCGTTGGCCTCGATGAAGCCGGCCAGGCCGCCCCTCGGCACCGCCGGGTTCACGACCGGGGCCTGCACGACCACGCTGGCGCCGCCCGGCCCGCTGATGGTGATGGGCACCTGCGTGGTGCCATGCGGCGCCCGCGACCAGTCGACGCTCACGGTGGCGCGGACCTGGGACGTGACGTGGCCGTGGCTCGGGCTGACCCGCACCCAGGGCGCGCCGGACTGGATCCGGAAGTCGAACGGGGCCTGGCCGGCGTTGAAGACCTCGATGAACGGCGCCGGCTGGCTCTGGAACGGGCTCAGCGCCGGCAGTACCGCTGGAGACTGCTCGGTCGGCCAGGCCTTGGCCGAGCCGTCGATCGCGACCCCGAGCACCGCTCCGGCCGGCGGCGAGACCGGCTGCAGGGCGGGGAAGATGATGTCCGGGATGGCCCAGTTGTTGAGCTCGGGCTCCTGCCAGGGTGCGTTGGGGCCGTACCTCGCCACGTCGCCGTAGTCGATGTGCGGCTGGATCATGAAGTCCTTCCACTTGCCGCCCGCGATGCTCGTGTTGAACTTGGCCATCAGCGCCGCGTCGTCGGCGAACCTGGCCTGGGCCGTCGCGGCGAGGTCGTTGGCGGCGGCGCGGCCCTGCGCGGCGTACAGGATGTTCAGGAACTCGGCCCGGCGCAGCGCGTACAGGTTGGCGGTCGCCACCACCTGGTACTCCACGAGCTCGTAGTAGGCGTCCTGGGCCGCCGCGGGCAGCTCGCGGCCGATCGCCACGGCCTCGGCCGCCAGCTCCTGCCACTCGGCGGTGATCCGGTCCGTCTCCTGGTAGTCCGTCAGGCTGAACGGGGTGTCCTGGTCGTTGTAGACGACGGCGCTGGAGTCGGTCGTGATGTCCTTGGTCGGGTCGAGCGTGATGTGCCGGTTCAGCAGTTCCGGCTTACGGCGCGCCTGCAGCCTGCCGTAGGCGTGCAGCAGCGCCGCCATGCGCGCGGCGACCTGCGGCCCGAAGCTCTGCGCGACGTAGGCCTGCTCCCAGTCGCCGAGGTTGTCGGCGGTGAAGCGGGCCGGGCTCCACGCGAAGTCCAGGAAGAACTGCAGCGGCAGCTCGTTGCCCTTCATGTCGCCGACATTGGCCACCCACAGCTTCTGGTCGCCGTAGCTGATGGCCATGTTGAGCTGCTGCCAGGTGTTGGCGATGGAGGCGGTGTCGACCCACTTGTAGTCCCGGCCGCCGCCGACGTAGTCGAAGTGGTAGTACAGCCCGTACCCGCCGGGGTGCGGCGGCACGCTGGGGTCGGGCACCCGGCGGATGTTTCCCCAGTTGTCGTCGGTGAACACGACGATCACGTCGTCCGGGGGACGCAGGCCCTCGTCCCAGTACCGAAGGACTTCCTTGTACATCGTCCAGACCTGCGGGATCGTGGTCAGGTCCTTGCCGGTGATGTCGGACAGGATCTGCCGCTCGGCCGCGATGATGGACTTCATCAAGTCGATGCCGTTGCCGTCCGGCAGCGCGGTGTCGCCGTTGCCGCGCATGCCGAGGGTCACCACGCCCTCGATGTTCTGGTCCACCATCCGCTGGATGCCGAACGTCCAGTACTTCTTGAGGGCGTCGGCGTTGAACCGGAAGCTCCACTCGCCAGTGCCCCCGTACGGGTCGTGCCCCGGCGTGACGATGTTCCCGCTGGAGTCCCGGACGGCCGGGACGGCGAACCGGTTCCACTCCTCGATGCCGCGCAGCATCGGCGCCTCGTGCGAGGTTCCCATGATCACGCCATAGGCGGTGGCGGTCGCGTGGTTCTGCGGGTCGTCGAGCGCGAATGCCCGGCCCCAGACCGCCGGCCACAGGTAGTTGGCCTTGAGCCGGAGCATCAGCTCGAAGACCTCCGCGTACATCTTGCTGTTGAACCCGCCGGGAAGCCCCGGGAACAGGCCCGGGCCGAAGAACTCCGGCGCCCAGCCGCCCAGGTTCGGGTTCTCGTCGTTGATGAAGAAGCCCCGGTACTTCACGACCGGCGTGCCCTGGCTGTGCCGGCCGGGCAGCACGTACAGCTCGCTGCGGCGCTGCGGGGGAACGTCATCCCACCAGCACCACGGGGACACCCCGATCCCCTTCGACACGTCGTAGGCGCCGAAGATGGTGCCGCGCTGGTCGCTGCCCGCGATCACGAAGGCGCGGCCGACGCCCGGCATCGGGTTCTCCACCACCTGCTCCAGCGATGTCTCCCACTGCCCGGCGATGCCGCGGACGTCCAGCTTCCCGGCCGAGACGAGCTGGTCGATGAGCGGGCTCTTGCCGATGGTGCCGACCAGGACGACCGCGTCCCCGGCGGGCACCTGGTCGACCGCGACGGCGGGCCGGACCCCGGTCACCGCCGCGATGTCGGTCTGCAGGTCGTTCACCACGCGGATCACGCCCGGGTAGTCGCCGCCGCTGACCACCAGCGGCGCGGCCTTCCCCTTCCGCACCAGCGGGAACCGTCCCGGCCCCGGGATCGTCGCCAGGTAGCCCCGCTGGCCGGCGCCCAGCGTCTCCGTTTCGGCGTAAGCGGTGCCGGCGAAGGCGGGCGCGATCGCCGCGCCCGCCGAGGCGGAGGCGACGAGCCTCAGGAACGTCCTGCGGAAGAGGTCCGGGCTGAGCCGGCTCGCGCGGTTGCCGGGCTGGTCGGCGGGATTGGCGGAAGGGCGTTCGGACATGACGATCTCCGTTCGAGGCCTGACGGCAAGTCCGGTCACACAAGCCGAAATATTTCGAACTATTTCGGAAACATTCGCACCGTAACGCGTCTACCCGCACAGAACAACCCCGCAGTGTGGTCGAAAATGTTTCGGCTACATCATTTGCCGAGCGCGATTTGCCTTACCGCTCCCCCTCGGCCCGCGAAAGGTGAAAATTTCGCGCAGGGATCGCTACGGCCACGCCCGTCGCACCCTGAATCCAGCCGGCCCGGCCAATGCTGGCGGCGCTGCGGATTGCGCCGCGCGCCTCAGGATTCCGCTTCCAGTTCCTTGCGGAAGAGCTGGAGCTCCTCCTCGTCGATCGGGTAGCCGTGCTCGGGGCCGGGGAACGCGCCCTGCCTGACCTCGGCCGCGTACTGCGCGACGCCCGCGATCATCTGCTCCCTGACGTCCGCGAAGCGCTTGACGAACTTGGGGGTATGGCCGTCGTAGATCCCGAGCAGGTCGTGGAACACCAGGACCTGCCCGTCGGTGGAGGGCCCGGCGCCGATGCCGATCACCGGGATCGCGAGCCTCCTGGTGACCATCGCGGCGACGGCGGCCGGAATCGCCTCGAAGACGACCGAGAAGCAGCCTGCCTCCTGCAGCGCGAGCGCGTCGCGGGCGACGCTGAGCGCGCGCCGCGCGGTCCGGCCCTGGGCGCGGTAACCGCCGAGGGCGGTGGCCGTCTGCGGCGTGAGGCCCACGTGGCCCATCACGGGAATCCCGGCCTCGGCGATCGCACGGGCGCGCTGGACGCTGGTCCCGCCGCGTTCCAGCTTGACCGCGTCGCACCCCGCCTCCTTGACGAACCGCTGGGCGGTCGCGATCGCCTGGGGGTCAGAGGCCTCGTACGACCCGAACGGAAGGTCACCGACCAGCAGCGGGGTCCGCAGGCCGCGGCGGACCGCCGAGGCGAGCATCAGCATCTCCTCGGTCGAGACGGGAACGGTCGAGGGATACCCCAACACGGTCATCGCGCCGGAGTCGCCGACCAGCACCACGTCGACCGCCGCCGCCTGGGCGACCTGGGCCGACGGGTAGTCGTAGGCGGTGACCATCACGATCGGCTGGCCGAGCCGCTTCTTCTCCGCCAGGCACGGCAGCGTCACCGGGGCCGGATCTCCGGCGGCACGCGAAACTGGGGTACGTGGGGTAGCGGACATTGCCTGCCTCCTTCGCGTTAAGGCGTCCGGATGGTGTCGTTGTCGATCAGCCGGGTAGCGCCGACGCGCGCGGCGACCAGCGCCAGCACCTCGCCGTCGATGTGCCGCACGGGCACCAGCGTGTCGGCCGACACCAGCTCGAAGTACTCCGGATCGATCCCGCCGGAAGGCAGCGCCGCGATCGCGGCGGCCCTGACGGCCGTGGCGTCCCGCTCGCCGGCGGCCACCGACTCCCGGGCGGCGGCCAGCGCGCGGTGCAGCCCGGTGGCGCGCTCGCGCTCCGGGCCCGACAGCAGGACGTTGCGGCTCGACATCGCCAGCCCGTCAGGCTCCCGCACGGTCGGGCAGGCCTCGATCCGGACCGGCATGTCGAGGTCGCGCACGAGCTGCCTGATCACGGCGACCTGCTGGGCGTCCTTTTGCCCGAAGTAGGCGACGTCCGGCGAGACGATGTTGAACAGCTTCGCCACCACGGTCGCGACGCCGTCGAAGTGGCCGCGGCCGCGGTGAGCGCCTTCCATGGACTCGGTCACCCCGGCGATGGACACCGTCGTCGCGAACCCCCGCGGGTAGACCTGCTCGACCGGCGGCGCGAACAGGAAGTCCACCTCCGCCCCGGCGGCCAGCGCGGCGTCCCGGCGCTCATCGCGCGGGTAGCGGGCGAGATCGGACTGGTCGTTGAACTGCGCCGGGTTGACGAACAGGGAGACGACCACCCGGTCGCACTGCTCGCGCGCGCGCCGCATCAGCGACAGGTGGCCGTCGTGGAACGCGCCCATCGTCGGGACCAGCCCGATCGATGCTCCGTCGTGCCGCGCCTTCCACACGGCCGCGCGGATGTCGGCCACGGTGCGCACGGTGATCATGCCCGGTCCCCCTCGTGATGGCGCCGGGCTCGCCCGGCGCCGGCCAGCGCGCGGGTGGCCTCGGCGAGCGCGTCGAACATCGCCAGCAGGTCCGGCGCCCGTTCCGCCACCGCGGCGCGCTGCCAGGCGACCGTGGCCTCATCCCCGCGCGCGATGGGGCCAGTCAGCGCGCGCTCCGGGCCGAGCGCCGCCCAGTTCTCGACGCTCGCCTGGACCAGCGGCACGAGCAGCTCGCGATCGACGCCGGCGCTCGCGGCGATTCGCTCGGCCCCGGCCTCCAGCGTGACCAGCAGGTTGGCGGCGATCGAGGCGGCGGCATGGTAGGCGGCGCGGTCTTCGTCGGCGACCACGACCGCGCGCATCCCCAGCGCCGCCGCGAGCTCGGCGGCCAGCGCGGTCGCCCGCGGGGTGCTGCCGGCGATCGCCGCGCCGGCGCCCGCGAACCGCGCGCCCTGGGGGGTGACCGTCATCAGCGGGTGCAGCGAGAACGCCTCATGCGGCGCCAGTGGCGCCAGCGTGGTGGCCCCCGAGCAGTGCCCGACCAGCGGCCCGGGCGAGATCAGCGCCGCGGCGGCCGCGATCTCCGCGTCCGGCACGCACAGCAGCACCGCGCCGGCCTGGTCCTCATCAACAGCACTCTGCTCATCAACAGCACTCTGCTCATCAACGACAGGGTGCTTGTCATCGACGTTACGACCAGCAACAGCACGACCAGCAACCAGGCGCCCGTCGAAACCGCGGCCGAACGGCCCGGTCACATCGCATCCGGCGGCCGCCAGCGCGGCGGCCAGCGCGGTACCGAGTCTGCCCCGGCCGACGATGGCCAGGCGCGCCCGGGCGCGGATGCCTGAGGAATCCCGTTCCGGTTCCCGTGTCGCGGATACCGGTCGGCTGTCGAAAGCACGTCGTGATGTCAAGGTCCGTCCCGCGAAAGGTGACTGCCTAGGCCCCACCATACCCCCGCCGGCCTGGGCGGCCCAGTGAGACCCGCGCCACAGGCCCCAGGCCCGCGCGGCGGGGTCCGACCGGGGCAGTCAGCCGGTCGCGTTGGGGATGACGACGATGTTGACCTAGTGTCTTACCGTGAGTCCCGAGCCTGATCGCATGGACCGTGCCCGCCAGTTGTCCGCCGATTCGGTCGCGTCCGGCGACCCGACGAGCTGGTTCGAGCGGCTCTACGCGGAGGGCGAGGCCGGCGCCGCCGTCGTTCCCTGGGTGCAGGGGGTGCCTAACGAGAGCCTCATCGAGTGGGCCGCCGGCCGGCCCGGTGCCGGGCGGCGGGCGCTGGTTGTCGGGTGCGGGACCGGGGAGGACGCGGAGTTCCTGGCCGGCCTCGGGTACGCGGTGACCGGCTTCGACATCGCCCCGACGGGGATCGCCGCCGCCCGGCGGCGGCACCCCGGCTCGGCGGTGGACTACCAGGTGGCCGACCTGACGGCGCTGCCGGCGCCGTGGTCGGGGGCCTTTGACCTGGTTGTCGAGATCTACACGGTGCAGCCGCTGTACGGGGCGGTCCGCGCCAAGGCCCTGGCGGCCCTGCACGAGCCGGTCGCGCCCGGCGGCACGCTGCTGGTGATCTCGTGGGCGACGCAGGAGGACGACCCGGTCCGCGACCCCGCCCAGATGCCCTGGCCGCTGACCCGGGCCGAGCTCGACATCGCCCGCGGCCCGCTGCGGGAGCGGAGCGTCGAGCACTTTATGGGCAACAGCCCGCCGTTGCCGAGATGGCGCGCCGAGTTCGGCCGCGACTGAGGCCCGCGGCGCCCGGCTCGAGGCCACGGCGGGTCAGCGGGCCGTCGGTCCGCGATTGTCCTTCGCGGCCTGCCAGCGGGCCCCGGACGCCTGCGTGCCCGCGCGCTCCTTCTCCCGGTCCGGGGAGCGAAGCGCGCGGTCCCCGAGCGGCTCGGGGGTAGCGGGCGGTCCTTCCCGGCGCGGCTTGGGCACCATCTGCCCCGATCCGGGCCAGTCGGGCTGCTTGACGGCGCGGGCCGCCGCCAGCCTCTCGGCGCGCAGCTGCGCCGCGGACTGCCGGGCAAGCGCCGCGACGCGCCGGCTGACCTGGGACAAGACGCGCTCGAAGGCCTCGGCCTTGGCGGCCGCGCGCGCGTTCTGCGGCCGCGCCTTGCCGCGGCCGCCCTGCTCGGCGACCCGTGCGCTCGCCGTCCGCCGGTACTGGCTGACGTACTTGTCGCGGGCACGGCGGATCCGCGCCTGCAGGTCGATGGCCGCGTCCTCGTCGAGTGCCCCGAGCGCGGCCGGCTCGGCCTCCGCGACCAGCAGCCGCTCCGCGTCGTTTAGCGCCGCGAGCAAAGATCTGTCCATCACTCCCCCAGACAACCCCTGGCCTGCGCAGGTGGGGTCCATGCCACGTGACTGAGCGTATCCAAATGACTACTCTAAGTCTACGAGGGATGGGGGGCGTTGAACGGCCATCGTAGGGCGGGTCCCTTAGCCCGGGCGCTCGTCGAGCCGGAAGCCGACCTTGAGGGTCACCTGGAACTCGCAGCTCTCATTGTCGGCGATCCGGCCCCGCACCTGGGTGACCTCGAACCAGTCGAGGTTGTGCAGTGTCCGCGAGGCCCGCTTGATGGCTCCCCTGATCGCGTCATCGACGCTCTCCGTGGAGGTGCCGACGATCTCGCTCACTGAGTAGACGCTGTCCGACATCGATACCCTCTCCCGCCTAGGTTGTGCCCGCAGGACTACCCGGTGCCGGGCCGGGATATCCGCCGCGAGGCGGAACGCGTGGTATGACGACATCTGTAACATCCGTGACAAGGAGGCTGCCCAGCATGAGTGTGGAGCGATTCCCGGTGGAGGCCGGCCACGTGCTGGCCTTCGCCCGGGCGATCGGTGATGACAATCCCGTCTACCGGGACCCGGATTCCGCGGCCGCGAGCGAGGCGGGCGGGCTTATCGCGCCGCCCACGTTCACCATCGCCAGTGCCCAGTGGGACCCGGACTACCCGCTGCGCCCCAAGCCCGGCGTGCCGTGGTGGGGATCGGGCGCGCGGGCCAGCGGCGGGTCGGCGCCCACGGGCGGGGGCGCGCTGCACGCCGAGCAGCACTTCACCTACCACCGCCCGGTCCGCGTCGGCGACGTCTTGTCCGCTGTCGTCCGCCCGGGCGACACGTGGGAGAAGACCGGCCGCACCGGCAAGCTCACCTTCCGGGAGCAGGTCACCGAGTACCGTGACGCGGCCGGCGAGCTCGTGGTCACCGCCCGCTCGGTATCGGTGCTGCGCCAGCCCCTGGAGGCAGGCGCATGACGCTCAAGGCCGCCGACGTGAAGCCCGGCGACTCCCGCAGCCAGGTGGTCGCCGAGAACCTCACCCGCACCCAGATCGTCCAGTACGCCGGCGCCTCCGGGGACTACAACCCGCTGCACACCGACGAGCCGTTCGCCCGCGACGTGGCCGGCTACCCCGGCGTCTTCGCCCATGGCATGCTCACCATGGGCATGACCGCCCGCGTGCTCACCGACTGGGCCGGCGACAGCCGCCTGCTGTCCTACGGCGTCCGCTTCACCGCCCAGGTGTGGCCGGGCGACACCTTGACCGCCACCGCCACCATCCGCGAGGTCACCGACCAGGACGGCGCCCCGGTGGCCCACTTCGACGTGGTGACCACCAACCAGGACGGCACGCCAGTGGTCACCGGCTCCGCCACCGCCCGGCTCGACCCCTGAGCCAGCCGCGGCGCCCCGCCCCCCCCCCCGGCCGGCCCGGCGCCGCCGGGGCCCCGCAACACCGCCCGCCCCCGGCCGCCGGG
>JAICYD010000130.1 GCA_025934375.1 Streptosporangiaceae bacterium
AAGGAGCCGCCCGCCGTCGCGGCCGGCCTGGACTACGCCTCCATCCGCGGCGCCGAGAAGATCCTCGAGCCCGGCGAGGACTGGCGCCTGCTCGGCACCGGCAAGGACCCCATCGTCCACGAGGCCCTCGGCCCGGACTGGCCGGCGGAGGCCGGCGCCACCGGTGAGCAGCTAACCGACCTGGCCAACTGAGCGCAGCGCTACCGGCTCGCCTCCGGCTGTGCGGCAATGGCCGGCGCCCGGTCGCCGAGCCGCTGGACGAGCATTCGCATGAACTCCTTGCGTGCCTGCATGAGCTCGTCCTTTGGCATGCCCCGGGTTAGCCGCTTGGTCGACTGCGGGAACATCGTCGGCCAGAACGTGATGGCGATGAACGCCAGCGTGAGCAGGTGCGGGTCAAGGTCCGGGTCGATCTCGCCCGTCTCCTGCGCGGCGCGGATCGCCAGCAGGTCACCAGGCACGGTGTCCTCGGGATAGGGCGCCTTGCCCGCCCCGCCGTCAAGCGCCTCCCACATCAGCAGCCGCGCCCACAGCTGCCACCGGGGCGTCACCGCGAGGTCGATGTTGCCAAGGAGCCGGTCGACCAGCGGCTCGTCGGTGACGCCGCGCACGAAGTCCTCGAAGTGCTGCGCGCGCAGGCGCTCGCGCACGGCGTCATACAGGCCGCGCTTGCTGCCGAAGTGGTAGTACAGCGACCGGGGGCTGACGTCCGCCCGGCTCACGATCCGCTCCACCCGCGCGCCGGCGAACCCGTGTTTCGCGAACTCGCGCATCGCGGCGTTCAGTATCCGTTCCGCTGCCGTATTCGACGTGCCCCGACGCAGGTCCACCTACCTATGATAGATGGGACGGCTGGGGAGCGGGCACCGCTGCGGGCCTTGATATAGAGGTACGTCATGGATGGTGCAGTGCGCGCGGCGGCTATTGAGGTGAGCGGGGTCCGGAAGGCCTACGGGGAACCGCCGTCGGTGACCGTGGCGCTCGACGACGTGAGCCTGGCGGTCGCCGCGGGCAGCTTCGTCAGCCTCATCGGCCCCAGCGGATGCGGGAAGTCCACCTTGCTGCGCCTCGCGGCCGGGCTGGAGGCGCCCGATCATGGCACCGTGCGCGTGCACGGCGTCGCCCCCCGCGAGGCGGCGGCCGCCAAGCTCATCGGGCTTGTCCCGCAGTCGCCCGCGCTGCTGCCGTGGCTGTCGGTGCTCAAGAACGTGACGCTGCCGCGGAAGGTCAATCAGGGGGCGGGCAAGCGGCGCGCGCGCTTTGGCGACCTGGGGGCCGGCCGCCCTCCCGCGGACCCGATGGACCTGCTGCGGAGGGTGGGTCTCGGCGACGTCGCCCACAAGCTGCCCGCCGAGCTGTCGGGCGGGATGGCGCAGCGCGCCGCGATCGTCCGGGCACTGGGGCTGCGACCGGACGTGCTGCTCATGGACGAGCCGTTCTCCGCACTCGACGAGCTCACCCGGGAGAGCCTGCAAGGCCAGCTGCTTGACCTGTGGGGTGAGCTGAAGACCACGGTGCTGTTCGTGACGCACTCGATCGCCGAGGCGGTGCGGATGTCGGACGTGGTCGTCGTGATGGGATCGCCGGGCCGCGTCCTGGATTCGGTGCCCATCGGGCTGCCCCGCCCGCGAGACCCGGGGCTGCTCGGCGACCCGCGCTTCCACGGCTACGAGGATCAGGTCCGGGTTTCGCTGCGCCACGCCTGGAGCGCGACGGATGACGCGTAGCGAGCGGGTGTCCCCCCGGCGGCCGGTCGCGGCACGCGGCCTGCGCCCGGCGATGTGGCTGCCGCTGGTCGTGATGCTCGTCGTCCTCGGCGCTGCGTGGACCTGGGGGGCGCAGCGGTTCCCGTACCTGCTGCCGCCGCTGCGCGGGGTCGGCGCGACGCTCACCGGCAGCCCCGCGTACTACCTGAAGAACGCGGGGGTCACCCTGGAGGAGGCGCTGGGCGGCCTGGCGATCGGCTTCGTGGCCGCCTTCGCGGTCGGGGTGCTGATCAGCGAGCTGCCCGTCGCGCGGCGCGCGGTCTTGCCGGTCGCCGTCGTGCTGAATGTCACGCCCATCGTGGCGATCGCGCCGACGCTGGTGGTGGCGTTCGGCTTCGGCCCCGCCCCCAAGATCGTGATCACCGCGCTAATCTGCTTCTTCCCGATCCTCATCAACACCGCGACCGGCCTGCGGTCGGTGCCGCCCCAGATCCTGCAGGTCTACCAGTCGATCGCCGCCTCCCGGCTGGAGGTCCTCGCGTACCTGCGCGTCCCCAGCGCGCTGCCCTTCATCTTCGCGGCGTTGCGCATCGCCTTCCCGCTGTCGGTCACCGGCGCGGTGGTCGCCGAGCTGACCGCCGCCGGCTCGGCGGCCGGCCTGGGCACGGTGATCAGCAACGCCTCGTCGATGAACCAGCTCGCCGTCGTGTACGCGGCGATACTCGTCCTCGCGGTCATGGGAACGCTGCTGCTCTTGCTGGTCACGATCATCGAGCGCCGTGCACTGCGCTGGCACGACAGCAGCGCGCAATCGTAATGTGCCGACCACCCGCCTCCCCGAAGCCGCGCACGCACCCTAAGGAGCCATCCCTCATGCACCTCGGCAAGGCCAGCCTCGCCGCCCTCGCGACCGTCGCGATCACCCTCGTCGTCGCCGCCTGCGGGCAGGGCGGCTCCGCGCCCCCCGGCGGCGCAGCGGGCGGCGGCGCAGCGGGCGGCGCGCTCTCCGCCGCCCGCTGCGCGCAGAACAAGGCCGCCGGCAAGATCACCTACCTGTCCGGCTACCAGTACCAGGCGTCGGCGTCCATCTTGGAGTACGTCGCCGCGAGCAAGCTGGGCTACTTCGCCGACCTGTGCCTGGACGTCGCGCTGGAGCCGGGCACCGGCGACACCTCGCAGAACGCCAAGCTCCTGGCCAGCGGCCAGGCGACCATCTCCCCCGTCGCCGAGCAGGACCTGATGCAGGCGCGAGCCAACGGCATCGCCATCCTGGGCGTGTCCTCCTACTCCAACGCGGGGCTGGAGGTCTTGATGACCAACCCCGACATCACGGCCCTGAGCCAGCTCAACGGCAAGGTCATCGGAGACAAGGGGCACTTCCCCGCCACGGTCGAGGCGATGATGGTCAAGGCCGGCGTGAACTGGGGCAGCCTGCGGATCGTCACCGAGGGGTATGACCCCACGGTGTTGCCCCGCCGGGCGGGCGGGCTGGCCGCGCTGACCGGCTTCGTGTCCAACGAGCCGAACCAGCTGCGGGCCTCCGGCCACAAGGTCACCGTGTGGCAGCCCGTCAATTACGGCATCCCGAGCTCGCTCGGCGCGATGGCCGTCAACCCGGCGTTCGCCAAGGCCCACCCCACCGCGGTGGAGGACCTGCTGCGCGCCGCGATTCACGCCTACGCGTACTGCTCAGCCAGCCCCGCCCACGCCGCCCAGTGCGTCGGGTACACGGCGGCGCTGTCCGGGCCCACGTACGACCAGAAGCTGAATGAGGCGATCTGGACCACCGAGACGCAGGTGATCAAGGACAACCCGACCCCCGGCCAGCCGCTGGGCGGCATCGACTCCGCGAACGTCGGCAAGCTCGTGGACCTGCTGCACCAGTTCAAGCTCATCCCGGACAGCGTCACCGCCGCCGATGCCAGCGCGTGGTTCGACAACTCGTATATCTCGGCGATCTACAAGTCGGGCACCCTGACGTGGCCGGCACCCTAACGCGGTGATGTCCCGCTGGAATCCGGAGGTGATGGCCCCGCCGCGGACCACGTAGCTGAAACGGTAGGCGCGCACCTGGCCGTCGGCGTGGTAGGCGCGGAAGCGCCCGCTCACCACGCTGCCACGCGTCCTCAGGTCGGTTAGCTCATCGCGGACCGTCCCGGCGTACCCGGCGACCATCCCGTGATAGCTGGCGTAGGGACCATACCCGAGGTTCCGGCCGCCGAGCCGCCACACCTGCGGCCAGTCATGCCTGCTGATCGCCGCGTAGAAAGCGCGCACTACCCGCACAGGCGCCGAAACTGGGCTAACTGGAGCCCCGCTCGCCGGAGCGGAGTTAGCATGAACTGTGCTAGCGGGAACCGGGCTGGCCGAAGCCCGGCTGGGCATCGAACTGCCCGGGGTCGCCCCCCGGTCAGCGCCCGCGCCCGCGGTGCCGACGCTCGCGCCCCCAGGCCCGCTCAGGGCTGTACCCCCGGACCCGCTCAGGGCTGTACCCCCAGGCCCGCTCAGGGCTGTACCCCCGGACCCTCCCAAGGCTGTACCCCCGGACCCGCTCAAGGCTGTACCCCCGGGCCCGCTCAAGGCTGTACCCCCGGGCCCGCTCAAGGCTGTACCCCCGGGCCCGCTCAGGGCTGCCTGGATCGCGACGGCGAGGATGGCCAGCGCGGCGCAGGCGACGATGCCCGCCACGGCGCGCGTATCCGGCCGCGTCCCCGCCAGCCCGCGCGGCGCGGTGCCCGGGCCGGCGATCTTGCCCCGCGCCTGCTCCATCCAATGCCGCAGCACCGCGCGGTCGGCCACGGTGACCGGATCGCCTTCGCCGCCGCCGGCGAGCGCTCGCGCCAGCGGGGTTACCAGCGCCGTCGTGACCAGGATCGGGGTTCGCCCGGTATGAGGTCCCGACGCTACGGCCTCGCGCAGCGCACTGACCTGGGCGACGTCCGCGGGGTCCCGCTGGCGCAGGCACCGGATGACGACCTGGGCCTCGTCTGGCGCCTGCCCCACGAGGTCACCCGCCTCGCCGTGCCGCGCGCGACCGTGTCGCGCGCGCGACCGCCGTACCTTCCGGTACCCCTGGACCCGCAGGAGCGCGGCGCACAAGCGCGCGAACTGGCGCGCGGTCAGGGAGTCAACCGCCGCGAGCTCCAGGTGGGCCGCGGTCAGCACCAGTTCCCGCCGCCCGCGGGCGGCGTGCCAGCCGACCGCCGACCCGGCGACGACGATCGAGACACCGATCACCAGCCAGCCAACTTCGCTCATGCCCGCACGATATCGACGGGCACTGACATTCGAGCCGGACCGCTTCCCCGCCCGGGGACACCCGCCGAGCCGTCACTGCCAGTAAGGCACTATGTCGCAAATATGCCTATTTGCCCTATAGAGATGGCCGCCGAACTGACATACAGTGGCGACCGCCTCGGCTTAGGAATCGATTTGTCGCGGATGGCCGTTCTGAAAATCAGCGGGGCCCCCTAAGCGCCGGCCCCGGATCGGCGAAGCCCTGAGCAGGAATCTTACGGATTCGTGAAAAATTCTCTGACGATTGCGTAGTACGCATGTGTCTACGTTCGTCAATTGTTTTGTGAGGGAACTCAACGGCATGGTCTAACACGGAGGCACTCATGAAGTACCTGCTCCTGATCTGCGCCGAGGGCACAGTCAGTGACGAAAACGACATCTTGGAGCGAGGCCCCACAGATGAGTCGGAAGGTACTAAGCCAGCACGTGCACGCGCGAATGCAAATGCAAATGACGTAGCAGAATCGCCGGCTGAATGGCCCTATGGCCGCGGCATCCTCGTCACCGGCAGCCCGGCGCAGCCTTCAGTGGAAGCCAGCTTGGAGTTCCGAGGCGATGGCGTGCTGATCACCGATGGGCCATACGCGCACGTCCAAGGGCACATCCAGGGTTTTGACGTCATCGACAGTGAGCAGCTATTGGAAGTCATCGAGCTCGCATCCCGTCTGCAAGGGCAACAAACCGCAGGGCACACAGGCCAGCCCGACTTCCTGATGTGACGCAGCAGGAGGCATCCGTCACGGCCGCGCTGGCGGCCTTGTTCCCAGGCTGCTGGGACCACATTACGGCGACGCTTACCCGGCTGACCGGTGACCGAGGGCTCGCGGAGGAGTGCGCGCAGGACGCGTTCGCCCGCGCGCTGACGCGCTGGCCAGCCGATGGCGTCCCCGACAAGCCGCTCGCCTGGCTGGTCACGACTGCCCGGAACCGGGCGTTTGACCGGACCAGGCGAGCCGTGGTCGAGGCGGCGAAGCTGCGACTGCTCGCCCGGGAGACCGCCGGGATCCATGAGGAGCCCGCTCAGCGCGGTATCCCGGATGACCAGCTGGAGATGATGTTCACCTGCGCGCACCCGGTCTTGACCACCGACGCTCAGGCCGCGCTCATCTTGTCCGCCCTCACTAGCTTGTCCACCGAGGAGATCGCCGACGCGTTCCTGGTCTCCGAGCGCGCGATGCGCCAGCGCCTGTTCCGCGCCAAGCAGCGGCTGTGGCAGGTCGGCACTACGCTGAAGCCTCCCCCGGTGAGCGAGCTCGCCGGGCGGCTGCCCGCCATCCTGCACGTGATACACGTGCTCTTCAACGCGGGGTACGAAGGGATCGGCGCCTCCGGCCCGGTCCGCCAGGGATTCATGGAGGAGGCGCTGGGCCTGGGCCGCCTCGTGGCTTTCCTGGTACCCGGTGAGCCGGAGGCGCTCGGCCTGCTGGCGCTGATGCTGCTGCACCACGCTCGCCGGCCCGCCCACGCCGCGCCCCTGCGCGCGGACGGCGGCGCCGGCCCTCCCGTGTTCATCCCGCTCGCCGAGCAGGACCGGTCGCGCTGGCACCACGCCGAGATCGCCGAGGGGCTTAACCTCGCGGTCCTGGCGGTCAGCGCCGACCACCTCGGCCCCTTCCAGGCGCAGGCGACCATCGCCGCGCTACATGACATGGCCCCGAACGCCGCCGGGACCGACTGGCGAATGATCTCCCGGTGGTACGCCGAACTGGCGCGGCTCACGCCCCACCCGATCGTGGTGCCCAGTCAGTCGCTGCCCACCGCGATCGCCGACAGCCCGGAGGCGGGCCTGCTCTCCATCGCCGAGTCAGCCGCCAGCAATTCGGGCAGCATCCATGAGCTGCTCCCGGCGGCCCGCGCCAGCCTGCTGCGGCGGACCCGGCGGCTGGCCGACGCGGCCGACGCTTACCGGGAAGCGCTCGCCGAGGCGGCCTCGATCGCGCTGGCCCGCGCCGAGATCCCGCTGTCGAGCCATGTCCTCCCTTGCCTGCGAGGTTGCACGTGAGCCGCCAAAAAGCCGCCGGCCCGGATGGCACCGCCCCCGATTGTCGGGCGCCATCCGGGCCGTCAGCCTCTCTCCCCCACCGTGGCTCACTGGTCGCCTGCTACCGCCGCACGTGGGTGCCGCCCCCGCGCAGGAGCCTGCGGAGCGGGCGGATCACTGCGCGCAGGAGTCGCAGCCAGCACGAGCAGATCCCGGTCCCCTCGGTCGGGCACGCATGCTGGCCGGTGGCGCGACCCCACGACAGTCCCATGGCGGCATTCCGTTCCGGGGGATGACAAAAGAGCGGGAAGGCCATCCCCGGCCCCGGGAAACGGGTGAAGGGGCGGGAGCCGGGGATGGCCGCGCGCGCACCGGCTAACCCCCCAGAAAACCGAGTGGCACGCGCCACGCCGTGTGACCTGCTGGTGCGGGATGTACCTTCCGGTCACGCTGCGCAGTACATACAATAGCGACCACAGGCATAGGTGTCTAGGCACCTATGCAAGTCACACGTAAGTTTTTAGGGATTGCCCAAGTTGCCTGAGCTCAGAAGGGTGCAAATCAGTGCAAATCGACTACGAATCCGGCGAGCCGGTCTACTTGCAGATCGCGCGCCTGATCCGGGACCAGATCATCAAGGGCGAGTTGCCCGTCGGCGCGCAGATCCCCTCGGGCAACGAGATTCACCAGAGCAAGGGCGTGACCAGGATGACCTACCAGCACGCGGTCGATCAGTTGCGGGACGCGGGCCTGGTGGTAACCCGCCCGGGCCGGGGTACGTTCGTTATCGCGGTTCCGGTGCTGCAGGTGGTTGACCTGCGGCCCGGTGACCGGGTGACCGCGCGGATGCCCAGCGAGGCGGAGCGCACGGACCTGGACACCGGCCTCAGCCCGGTCCTCGTGGTGACGCGGCCTAACGGGGCCAAGCAAGTATTCTCTGCAGCTGTAACCGTGTGCGAAGCAAAGGCGAGTTCCCCCGCCGAGCCCGGCGAGTGACCCGCCTGATCCAGAGGGGCAATCAGGAAAGGGGCACCACGTTGGCGGGCAGGACGGGGACGGGGCAGCAGCCGGTCGGCACCGCGGATGAACACGGGCACGGCAGCGGGCTGTTCGCCGCGCTCGGGCGGCTGGTGGTACACCACCCGTGGATGGTCATCGGGGCCTGGATCATCGCCGCGGTTGCGGTGATCGCCACCGCCCCCGCCCTGCCGACGACGACCAACGAGTCCAGCTTCCTGCCCAGCAGCTATGAGTCCATCCGCGCCGCGAGCCTCCAGGGCCGGGCGTTCCCGCAGGCCGGCCACGTGAACGCCGAAGCGGCGATCATCGTGTTCTCCCGGGTCGACGGGCACCCGCTGACCAGCGCCGACTCGGCGAAGGCAGCGTCAATCGCGAGCGCGCTGAACGCCGGGCACATCCCGAACATCTTGTCCATCGAGGCCGCCCCGCCATCGCCTAACAAGCTGGTCCAGCCAGCGCTTGTCGCGATGGACAACAGCGTGCTCAACGGGACCAGCAAGGCGCCCGCGGACGCCATCAAGGCGCTGCGCGCCGACATCAAGCCGCTCATCGCCGGCACCGGGCTAGCCCAGGGCGTCACCGGCGCGGCCGCCCAGCAACTCGACAGCCAGCAGTCGGGCACCCGGGCCGAGGCGATCGTCGCGGGCGCCACGCTCCTGCTCATCTTGATCCTGCTGCTGATCATCTTCCGCAGCCCCATCATCGCGATCATGCCGCTGATCGTGATCGGGGTCGTCTCGCAGGTCGCGACCGGGCTGATCGCCGACGTGAACAAGGCCCTCAACCTCAACGCCGACAGCTCGGTGTCCACGATCTTGATCGTGGTCTTGTTCGGCATCGGGACCGACTACATCTTGTTCCTGATGTTCCGCTACCGGGAGCGGCTGCGCCTGGGCGAGGACAAGAAGCAGGCGATGGTCTCCTCGGTCACCCGGGTCGGCGAAGTGATCGCCTCGGCGGCCGGCGTCGTCATCGTGGCGTTCCTCGCGCTGCTGCTGTCCACGCTCAGCGTGCTGCGCTCGCTCGGCCCGACGCTGGCCATCGCGGTCGGCGTCACGCTGGCCGCCGGGCTGACGCTCGTGCCCGCCGTGGTGTCGCTGCTCGGGCGAAAGGTGTTCTGGCCGTCCAAGTCGTGGCAGCGCGAGCCGAAGGGGGCTCGGTTCACCGCCGTCGGCCGCGCGCTCGGCAGGCGCCCGGCCATCTTCGCCCTGGTCTCCGGGCTCGTGCTCGCCGTCCTGGCGATCGGCGCGTTCTCCTACAAGCCGACGTTCGACCTGGCCTCGGCGGGGATTCCGGCGACCGCCGAGTCGGTGACCGCGCTGCACACCCTGGAGAAGGGCCTGCCACCCGGCGCCACCGACCCGACCCAGGTGTACCTGCACGCGACCTCCGGCACGCTGTCGTCGGATGAGATCGAGGGGTACGCCGCCAAGCTGAAGGCGATGCCCGGGGTGGGCGCCGTCGGGCGGCCCATGGTGAGCCAGGACCAGGCGACCGCGGCCTACACGGCCACCCTCACCGAGACGCCGCAGTCCACGCAGGCGGTCAGCCTGGTGCGCGACCAGCTCCGGCCGGCCGCGCACCTCGCCGCCCCGGCCGGCACCGAGGCGCTGGTCGGCGGGACGACCGCGGTCTTCGCCGACATCCAGCGCGCGGTCAACCATGACTACGCCGTGGTGTTCCCGGTCGCGGCCGTGATCATCTTGCTCATCCTCGCGCTGCTGCTGCGCAGCCTGGTGGCCCCCTGGTACCTGATGCTGTCGGTCGGCCTGGGGTTCGCGGCCACGCTGGGCGCCTCGGTGCTGGTCTTCCAGGTACTCGGCGGGCAGGCCGGGCTGGTGTTCCTGCTGCCGGTGTACATGTACCTGTTCGTGGTCGCGCTCGGCACCGACTACAACATCCTCATGATCGCCCGGCTGCGCGAGCAGGCCCGCGAGGGGATGGTGCCGCGCGAGGCCGCCTCCCACGCCTTCCGGCACGCCGGCCCGGCGATCGCGGCCGCCGGGGTGATCCTGGCGGGAACGTTCGCGTCGCTGACCCTGGCCGGGAACACCATCTTGTCCCAGCTCGGCTTCGCGGTCTCCTGCGGCATCGCGCTGGCCGCCTTCGTGATGGCCATGTTCTTCTCGCCCGGCCTGACGGCGCTGATCGGGAGCCGCGCCTGGTGGCCCGGCCACGCCGACCGGCAACGGTAGCCTCTACGGGATAATCATCCGCTTGAGGGCGCTGGGGCAATCATCCCGCTTTGCCGCCACGTTCATGGCCGCAACGCACATAACCACGCTGGTCCTGGGCAGTAGCGGAGCCTACCGTGCAACTTCGCACTCGCAGGAGGTGAGCGATGACCACAGATCGTGACCCAGTGCCGGGCACCATGGCAGAACCGATCCCGGATCAGCGGGAGGACCCAGGCCCGACGGCGTCGATCGACCCGACCGGGGCCGCCGTGCCGCCGACGCGGCCGGCGCAGGCGCGGATGCCAGATCACGAACTCCAGCGGACCCGGCTGTCCGGGGTCTGGGCCGCTGTCGGCTGCTTCACCGTGATCCTCGTGCTGCTGCTGATCTTCATCTTGCAAAACAGCCGCACCGTGGACGTCAGCTACCTGGGCGCCCACGGGCATCTGTCACTCGGCGTGGCCATGCTGCTCGCCGCCTGCTGCGGCGCGCTGCTGGTCACGTTCGCCGGGATGGCCAGGATCTTGCAGCTGCGGGCGACGGCGCGCAAGCACCGCCGGGCCGACCGCAAGGCCGCCCAGCGCGAGCCGGCCGCGTAGCCCCGCGCCCGGCCCGCCTGGCGTCCCCGGGACCCCTTTACCCGGAGAACGGGGTCGTGCTGACGGCCAGGGCCGACAGGTCGGCGGTGCCGCCCGCGGCCAGCTGCCCGGTGGCCACGTCGATGCCCTCATGGGCGGCGCTGTGCATCGACTCGCGCATGGCCTTGGCCGACTCGTAGCGCAGCGTCACGTACAGATCGTTGCCGCGCTGGGTTATTTCCTGGAACACCCGGGTGATGAGCATCCACGCGAACCGGGCGGGGGTCAGCTTGAGCCAGAACGTCCAGCTCACGAACAGGTCATTGCCCTGGGGGAAGCACGAGACGTAGCCGGTGAAGATCCCGCGGCGCAACTCCAGGTAGTCGCGGCTGTCCCCGCCGGGCAGGCCCAGCCGCCGCAGCCCCGCGCTGTCAAGCGGCGTGCGGCGGCGCTGCAGCGCGTAGTAGATATGGCCGAGCGTCGCCTGCCCGGCGGCGCCCTTGTCGTCGATCAGGTACTTCCACTCCGACAACAGCGCCGGGACCGGGATCACCAGGAACGCGATGAACAGGCCGAGCGCGATGAGCACCGCGCAGACGTACCAGATGATGCCCAGGAAGAACAGGCCGAGCAACGACAAGATGAAGACCGGTATCCCGGTGATGAACGCGCCGATCGCGTAGATCACGAAGAACACGCTGGCCTGCCGCGCCAGGCAGATGAGGAACCGGCGGTTGCCCAGCGGGTCGAAGCTCGCCTCCGGGATCCGCTCGTACTCCAGGCGATGACCGGCGTAAGCGGCGTTGCGCGCCGACCCGCCCCCCGCACCACCCGGAACGGCACCGTTGGGGATGCGACCGCCGTTCGCGGGTGGCTCCGGCGCGGCCGGCGGCCCGCCCGACGGCAGGCTCGCTGGAGGCGGCGGGGGCGGCGGCGGGCTGACCACGGGCACCCGCACCGTTTCAGCCAGCACCGTTTGAGTCAGCACCGTTTCTGCTGGCGCTGCTTCCCCTGGCCCTCGCCCGGCCGGGGCCGGCCCGGCCGTCGGCGACTCCGACATCACGGGCATCGAACTGGTCCCGCAAAAGCCGCAGAAAGCGTCATCTTCCGCGCGTGTTTGACCGCAATTCGCGCACGTCAAAGTCATCTCCACCCCCTCGCCGGAAACCCGGCGCCCACCCTGGTCTTATCCCGGTGACAACGGTAACAGCTAGGGACGGAGACGGACAGAAGGCGTAATCAAAAGAAGTAGGCGATCGTGCGGAACTCCACGCTCTCTCGCGGGTGCGCCCCGCGGGCGGCGGCGCCGGGATCGCGGAAGGCCGTGTGCGGCGCCCGCCAGGCGACCGAGTGGTCGGAGTCGTGCAGCTTGAACAGCAACGCCTCATCGGGGCTCATCGCCGGGAAGTACCACCAGCGGTGCCCCGGCCGGTGCTCGAAGACGCTGCCCGCCGGGTGGGAGTCCGGGTCTGGGATGTCTGGCACGTCATCGGGGCTGGGCAAGGTCTCGGTGAAGATCAGCAGGTTCGGCACGCCCTCGCCGTCATCGACGCTGCGGTAATCCAGCAGGGCCAGCGGCGTGTCCTGCGGCGGCGGGCTGATGGCGCGCCACAAGCTAGTCAAGATCGCCCGCTTGTACGGCTGCCCCGGTCGCGGGGAGGAGGCGTCCATCCGCGCATCGGCCCGTCCCGGGTGCACGTCCACGTGCACGTCGGGGGCGGGCGGCTGCACCCCCTCGGGAATCTCCTCGGCCGAGGTCCGCAGCACCCACCCGGCCGAGACGACCTCATCCGCGCCGGTCGCCCGCTTGACCAGCTCCGTGACCTCGGCGGCGTAGACGCCATCGAGCTGGGCTGGGTCGCGGAAGTCGCTGACCGCGCTGGCGTGCCGCAAGAGCGTGAACCCGCTGCGGTCCAGCCCGAAGTCGGCCACGTGCGGGCGGGCGTCGTGGATCGGCACCGTCGCCGGCGCGTACCGCGTGGTCGTCATGTGCCCGCCGGGGGCGACGTACAGGCGGTTGCGTGCCGACGCGGGGGCGACGTAGTTGAGGGTCGCGAAGACGCCGTCATCCATGTGCCCCACTATGCGCCGCTTCCACGGGCCACGACAGGCCAAAAGACGACTCCCCGCAACGCCCGCGCCCCGACTGTGCTCCCAGCCACAAATCCGCGCCATGCGAAGTAAGCCCCGCCACTGCCTGAGCGAGCACCGGGCAAGGGGGCAACCACCCCACAGGCCCGGCCCGCGAACTGGCCGGGGGCGGGAACCGGCCGCCTCGCGCTACGGGAGGGTGCCCACGTACTCGCACTGGATGACGGTGGGGGTGAGCAGGATGCCCGCCGAGACCTCGTGGCCCGAGCCGTCGTTCATGTTGATGTTGTCACCGCTCCCGCCGGAGACCGCGGTCGTGTGGCCGCTGGTGTCGCCGGCGACCGCCTCGCAGACCGAGAAGAACACCTCGCCGTAGTCGGCCATCAGGCTCTGCGAGCCGCCGACCGTAGGTGCCTCCACGACCCACTCCGCGCTGTTCCCGGTGAGCGACGTCCCCGACGGGGCGGTGAAGGTGAGGGAGGTGGACGCGCCCGTGGTGCGGTTGGTGAAGTACGCGCTCGCGCTGGTGGCGCCCGCGCCCGAGGTGCACAGCAGCGCGGTGATCATGTCTCCCGGGCGGACCGGGAAGTTGGTGATCGCGGTCTCCGGGAAGGGGAACCACTCGAACCACGGGTAGATGTTCGTGGTGACCGACGTCCCGCTGCGGTAGGCCTCGCACTCGACCCCGATCTGGCAAACGTCACCGGAGCCGTCCCCGTCGATCCCGATCCAGCTCGCGCAGTAGTACCACCGGTTCTCGGTGGGAGCGTCCACGTTGGGGATGACCCAGTCGCCCTCGACCCAGCGGAACGTCTCACCCGACGGCGCGAACGCCACCCCGCCTGACCAGTTGGTCGAGGTCTGGGTGCCCGCCTCGCCACTGCGCGGGGACACCGTGCTCGGCGACACCGTGCTCGGCGACACCGTGCTCGGGGACACCGTGGGCTTGCGCGGGCCGTGGAAGACCTCGGGGTTCTCCCGCAGCGTCGGGGTGACGTAGTTGAACTTGCCCTTGACGGCGCCCAGGACCTGGTTGAACCGCGCCAGGTGACGCGGGTCGCTGGGCCGGGCCGGGAAGCCGGCCTTCACTAGGTCGGTGACGTCCGCGGTCAGCGGGTCGAACCCGTGCGCGGGCGAGTACGTGGTGACGGTCATCCCGCTCGACAGTTTCTGCTGCATGCTCGTAGAGCCCCCTTGTTTGGCTGAACGCGAATTCGCCGCGATCGGCGAATTCGCGAGGAAGGGCGAATTATCCCCGCGCCCTGCCCTCTTACCGCTCTTAGAGGTGGTGACAGACCAGCGGATACATAGGCTGAACTCCGGCTTTCTGATTCCCGTCTCGAAGCTCAGCCACCTGGACCGCCTCTGGATCCCCGGCGTGAAGCTCAGCCACGTGGACACGCCTCGCCCGAATCTGCCGATAATCGCCAGCTGATGTAACGAGCGCCGCGCTCGCCCGTTTCCCGCGGCCAGCGGTCACGTCGCGGTGCCCGGCCCGTTGATCTCCCGGACGCGGCGGTAATCGGGGACCTGCGCGGAGACGATCGGCGCCGGCGGCCGGTACGCGGGGATCTCACCCGGCCGGACGTGGGCCACCGGCTCATCGCCGATCACCGCGGGGTCCACGACGAGGGCGACCATCTTGGTCTCCCTCGGCAGGGCCACGGCCTCCCGGGCCGCCGTCACCGCGACTCCCTCCGCCGCCCCCGCCTCCAGCGTCATCCCCTCAACGACATGCGGGGCGAGCATCTGGTCCTCCGGCAGGTCCATGAGGGTCTCCGGGGCGACCTTGTGGTCGTAGCTGAGCTCGTAGGTGATCTCGTCACCCACGCTGGTGCCGTCCGTCTTGGACACCGACTGCGACGTCGTGCGGCTGGTCTCCTCCGTCTGCGCCCACGATTGCGTCTTGGCCTCGCTGGAGTGCGTGAAGTTGTACTGGGTCTGCGTCTTCGAGGACAGGTAGTCAACCCAGACGGGCTTCTTCGGCTTGCGCTGGCCGCCCTGCCTGTCACCGTTGCCCCACCGCAGCCCCAGGCCCCCCGAGCCACCGGAACGGCCGCCAGCGGACCCGCCGCCCTTGGCCGAGCCGCCCCACCCCGATGACCGCTTCTTGCTGTTATCGCCGCCGGACGCGTCGCCCGAGCCGGCCCGCGAGCCGCCCTTGCCCCCGCCCGGCCTTCCGCCCCGCAAGGAGCCGCCGTCGGCGGGGCCGCTCTCCCGGCCAGGACCGCCGCCGAAGCCGCCGCCCTGCCCGCCGCCGCGCCTGGACTCGCCATCGCGGCGGGCGTCGTTGTCGCGCTTGGTCGCCTCGCGGTGCTCGCGCATGGTGTCGCGCAGCCCCTGGGTGAAGCCATCGGCGTGGTCGCTGCGCCGCTGGACTAGCGTCTGCGACGCCGACTCGCCGGTCGTGGTGCCCGTCGTCTTGGTGACCGCCCCGCCGGTGGTGTTCGACGTGGTGTGCGTGACGGATTCCCCCCGCGTGCGGGTCCGGGACTCGCTGACGGTGCGGCTGTGGGTGAACCGCCCGGCCACGAAGCGGCGCTCCAGCCCGATGTGCTCGGCGGCCCGCAGCGCCTCACTGCGGGTGGCCAGCCGCATGAACGCGGTGTTGCGGGTGTCGAGGTGGCGCGCGGAGTCCTCGGTGAGCCGGGAGAAGGCGCGCACCAGCGGGATCTCATACCGCTCGCATGCCGTGGTCAGCCGGGTCACGTGCCGGATCGCCTGCTCATCGGCGCCGATCAAGATGACGGCCGGGCGCGGGCCCTCGCCGCGGGACCCGACGATGCCCTGCGTCGCCCACTGCACGACCAGCGCCGCGGTCAGGTCGGCGGTGACGTCGCGCGGCCCGTCGGCCAGCGACAGGCAGGTCAGCCGGGCCGGCGGGGGCGGCGCGCCGTCCGCGCCAAGGTCCTTCAGCGGCTCGATGATGGCCGCCAGCCGGATGAGCGTCCCGGCGACCTCCCGGCGGAACGACTCCGGGAACTGCGCGCTCAGCGCGCTTCCCTCGGCCGGGCCGGCCAGGATCGCGGCCAGCGCGTCGTGGATCTGCCGCATGCTCACGTCCGCGCCCAGGGCTCCGATCACCTTGCGCATGACCATCAGGTCGGTAGCGCGACGCGCGGCGGTGGCGGCCGGGTCATCGGCGTGCAGCACCTCGACGATGAGGCTGGCGACCTGCTCGCCGGTCAGGCCGGACAGCAGCGGCGTCGCCGCCAGGTCGCGGGGCAGCAGGTAGTCCTCGGTGGCGACGCCCGCCTTCCGCGCGGCCGCCAGCAGCTGCGCGCACGCGCGGTCCTGCGACAAGTCAAGGACGATGACGGCATGCTCGGACAGCAACGAGCCCCCCAGGCCAGCGATCATGTTGCGCCTGCCTGGCCCGGTCCCGCCGAAGACGTCAAGGCGGTGAGTGTCGTCGGCCGAGGACACCTTCAGCCACCTGGGGGCGGCCGCGACCCGGTGCGCCTCGGCGCGTCCCCAGGCCGCCCTGGCATCCTCGTGCCGGGCCAGCTCGGCCGCGTGCTGCTCGGCCCGGCGCTCCTCGTCGTGGCGAAGCGCCCTGACCGCCCGCCGGTGTACCTGCGCGGAGGCGAGCGCCGCCAGCCAGCACAAGGCGGCCAGTCCCCCGCCAACCGCCCACAGCAGGCTCTTGTGCGACAGCGCGCCCACCCCGCCGAACAGGGCAAGGGCGAGCACGCCGCTGAACACCAGCACGCGGCGCAGGCCGGACCAGTGCTGGCCGTCTTGGGCCTTGCGCAGCTTCGCCGGGTCGCCGGCCGGCTCGGCGGGCACGCGCTCGGGGAAGTCACGCGGGCGACGCCCGGGTTCGTTGGGGATCCAGCCGAGGTGCAGGCCTTTGGGGGGTGCCTCGGCGTCAGCGTGGGGGGTCACTCGATAACTGTCCTATGAGATGCCGCTGCGTGCAATTCATGCAGCTCCAGGGCGGTATACCGATATGTAATCGGCGCACCCGGGCACAGCCGACCAGGAACGAGCCCCGCTTGACAATCACCTATGAGTTAGCTCTATCGTGATTTGCACGAGCTAATGATGCCTACGTGATTGCACTGGTGGTGCGGGTGGATAATCAAGTCAACCGCCGGGACGTGCTGCGCCTCGGGGCGGCCGGCACCTTGTTGGCCAGCACCGCGCTGGCCAGCACAGCCGGGCTGGCCGCCTGCAGCACCGCCGGCCCGGGCGCGGGCACCCCGGCCGGCGCCAGTGGCGGCGGAGGCGGCAGCGGCGGAGGCGGCAGCGGAGGCCTGGTCTTCCTCTCGGACCAGCTCTCGCAGACCACCGAGTCGCAGGCGATGCGCACCCAGGTGCTGTCCGGCTTCAGCGGCGGGAGCGTCGACTTCATCTCCTTCGCCGACACGACCAAGTTCATCACCCAGGTCGTGGCGCAGGCGAAGGCCGGCGCGGCCAAGGTCGACGTGATCGGCGGGCTGCAGGGCGATTTCGTGAGCCTGCAGGCCCAGGTGCGGCTGCGGGACATGAGCGACGTCATCGGCCAGCTCGCGGACCGGAACTTCCCGCGGGCCTACCTGGACCTGGCCAAGATCGACGGGGCCTACCGGTTCGTCCCGTGGATCACCGCGACGTACCTCATGGCGGCCAGCAAGCAGGCGCTGAAGTACCTGCCGGCCGGCGCGAACGTGAACGCGCTCACCTACGCCCAGCTCCTGGCCTGGGGCCAAGCGCTGAAGAAGGCCACCGGCCGGCCGCTGCTCGGCTTCCCGGCCAGCCCCGATGGGCTGATCAAGCGCTTCATCCAGGGGTACCTGTACCCGAGCTTCACCGGCGGGCTGAATACCACCTTCGACTCCCCCGCCGCCGTCACCGCCTGGCAGTGGTTCCAGCAAGCGTGGGCGGTGTCCAACCCGCAGTCCCCCACCTACGCGTTCATGCAGGAGCCGCTCCAGTCCGGCGAGGTCTGGGTCGCCTGGGATCACGCCGTCCGCCTCATCGACGCGCTGAAGTCCGCCCCCGGCCAGTTCGTCGCCTTCCCCGCCCCCCTCGGCCCCAAGGGGCGCGGCTACCTGCCGGTCCTCGGCGGGCTGGCGATCCCGGCGACCAGCAAGAACGTCACCAAGGCGACGCAGCTCATCTCCTACCTCACCGAGCCGAAGACGACCGCCACGATGCTCAACGCCGAGGCCTGGTTCCCGCCGGCCGGGCCCGGCAGCCTGCCCCCGGGACTGGCGCCCGGCATCAGCGACGAGGCCACCGCGATCCAGGCGACGGTCTCGTCCCCGGCCACGATTCCCGCGCAACTGCCCGTCGGGCTCGGCGCGCAGTCCGCCTCCTACGACAAGGTCTTCGTCGACGCGTTCACCGCGATCGCCCTCAGCAACGCCCCCATCCCGGCCACGCTGGCCTCCCAGGCCGCCACGCTGCAGGGCATCCTGCAATCCGCGAACGCCGCGTGCTGGAAGCCCGACCCGCTGGGCAGCGGGGTCTGCAAGGTTGGCTAGCGTCTCCGCCCCCGCCGGCCAGCGCCGCCCGACCGCCCGCCCCCGTGCCCGCCACCGGGGCTGGACGCCCTACCTCCTGCTGGCGCCCTCGGTGGCGTTCCTCGCGGTGTTCTTCATCGCCCCCCTCGTCCAGGGGATTGAGCTGGCGTTCACCAGCACCAGCGGCCAGTACGGGCTGGCGACCTTCCATTCCATGCTTAACGATCCCGGCTTCCTGTCCGCTCTCACCAACACCCTGATCATGCTGGCCATCGTGTTGCCGGTGCAGTTCGTGCTCGCGATGGCCATGGCCCTGCTGGTCACCTCGCGGCCCAAGGGGTCGGGCTTCTGGCTGTACGTCTACATGCTGCCGCTCGGCGTCAGCGAGCTGACGTCGGGCATCGTCTGGTACTCGGTCTTCACCCAGCAGGGCTGGCTCAACAGCATCCTGACCAGCCTCGGATTGATCCACGCGCCGGTCATCTGGCTCAGCTACAGCGACTCGCTGCTGATCATCGCCACCATCGTCGTCGCCGAGGCGTGGCGGTCGACCTCGATCATCGTCATCATCCTCGTCGGCGGCCTAGACGCGATCCCGCGCGAGTACCTGGAAGCCGCCGACGTCTTCTACGCCTCCCCCTGGCGCAAGTTCTGGCACGTGACGCTGCCGCTGCTGCGCCCCGCGCTGCGCACGGCGCTGATCTTGCGGACGGTGCTGGCGTTCGAGGTGTTCGCGACCGTCATCGCGCTGGCCGGCGGCAGCCTCAGCGTGCTGGCGACGAAGGCGAACAACGCCTACACGCAGTTCCAGGAGCCGCACCTGGCCGCCGCCTACGGGGTCCTGATCATGGCGCTGTCGGTCCTCGCCACCGCGATCTTCCTGGCCGGGCTCCCGGTGCGGGAGGAAAGGCTCCCATGAGGCGTGCTGTCCCTAGGTACGGTGCCGTCCTCAAGTACGGTGCTGTCCTCAAGTACG
>JAICYD010000186.1 GCA_025934375.1 Streptosporangiaceae bacterium
CCTCCGCAGGCGAATCCTGGCGGCGCCGGCAGCCACCTCGGCAGGGCACTACCTGGGACAACACAAACGCTGACACCCGGCAACATGACCAGCCGCAACACGCTCACCTTCCAGGGAACGACAGGGACCGCAACTCGCGGGCGTAGTAGCGGCGGGACAGGTCCGTGCCGGCCGCGTCGCACGGGTGGCCGTTGCAGATGGCGAACGCCTCTTCGGCGATCTCCTCCGGGCCTGCGGCGGGGTCGGCCTGGTAGGTGAAGACGCGGACCACCGGGTCGCCGGGCTGGTAGCCCTTGAGCATCCCGGTGTGCCGGCCCTGGCCGTCCACGGGGACGTTATGCCAGATAGTGACCGTGATCATGGTCATGGCCGGTTCTCCCTTCTGCGGGCTTGCCGCCGGGCAGGGCCGGGGCGGGGCATGAGGATCGCCGGGCGGCGGATGGACAGGGTCTCCTCGGCGGTGAGCACGAAGGCGGGCAGGTGCTCGCGCCCGAGCCGGGCGGCCTTGTACAGGCGGTGGCAGCCGTCATTATGGCCAGTGTTTGGAGGCTGTCCGCTGTCCAATCTTTATTGCACTCCCTCGACGGCACGGGACTTCGGCACCCGCAATGGGACAACGACCATGCGAGCTTGCTAGCATTTGGCCAAATCGCTTATTCATGCCTCTTTCCCCTTATTCGCCGTCGACCTAAACGCAAATGTTTCATACATTTCATGTTAAGCCCGACGGTATTACAGGGGAAGTTCGCGAACTAGGTCAGCTTCACAACAATGATTCGCTACGAAATATGCAGCCCTTGTAATTCAAGATTCAAGCATGCTTAATAAGCTGTTTCTCAATATCGCGAGCAATCGCCAACGTGGACATCGGTCTCTGCTGCAGACTCTGCGCCAGCCACGTCCACGATGATCAAGCCGAAGCACATGCTGCCGCAGGTGACCGGGCCGACGACCTTCCGTTGGTCCGCTAGCTGTTCGCGTTCAAGGCAGAGCCTGCCCTGTCGGTGACCAGTTTCCCGCAGTAGTCGGGGCGCAGAAGCGCGGCGGGGCCACGAGCGCCGCCTAGCTGGGTAAATGTGCGCCTCAGCTTCAACGCGGATCTAGCTGAGCTCAGCATCAGCGGCGAGTGCCTCACGGCCGCGGTGGTCACCCAGGGACCCGGCAAAGTTGGTCATGCGGTCTGAGGCAGCTTTAGCGTGCGCTGCGGGTCGCGGGCATGGCGGCGGTTGGCGGCGGCGATGTTCGTGTGGCCGTCCAGGCGCAGGAGGCTGTTGGACAGGCTGTTCGCAGGGACGCCATCACGCGGGTGCGTTCCCGGTCCGCCCCGGGCCACCATTCGGCACGGGGCCATCTCGCCCTCTGCAGAGCAGTGGCCCTTCGTAGATGAGGGATGCGCCGCTGGCGTCGCCAGCGGCGCATCCCTGCCCCCCGCGGCTCAGCCCGTTTGGGCCGCCATCGGGTCGATGCCTTCCAGGTCCGACCTCTTGACCCGGATCATCATCAGCGCGATGATCACCGCGAGGATCGCGATCGCCGCCGCCACCAGGTACCCGCGCCCGAACCCGTAGGCGAGCGCGTGGTTGCTCAGCGCCGTCTGCGCGGCCGCTGACAGGTGCGCCCCGTGCATGGCGGCGATGGCCGGCCTCGTGTTCGACGCCACCGCCGACCAGGCCACCGTGCCGAGGATCGCCAGGCCGATCGCCCCGCCCACCTGCTGCCCGGTGTTAAGCAGCGACGCCGCCGCCCCGGTGTCCTTGTGCGGCACCTTCGCGAGCGCCACCAGGGACAGCGGCACGAACGTGAGCCCCATCCCGAGACCGGTCAGCATCAGCGGCCCGAGCAGCCCGCCCGCGTACGTGCTGGTCTCCGAGATCCGGGACAGCCAGAACATGCCCCCGGCGGCAAACAGCGGCCCCACGGTCATCAGCGGCCGTGCGCCGACCCTCGCGACCAGCTGAGAGGAGAGCCCGGACCCGGCCATGATCGCGGCAACCATCGGCAGGTACGCGATCCCCGAGCGGACCGGCGAGTACCCCCAGACCGTCTGCACGAACAGCGTCATGAAGAAGAACAAGCCGAAGACCGCCGTGACGATACACAGGCTGATCAGGTACGCCCCGGTCCGGTCGCGGGACGCCAGCACCCGGGGCGGCACCAGCGCGTGCCGCGACCGTCCCTCGATGAACGCGAACGCCCCGAGCAGTACCACGGCCGCCACCAGCGACACGATGACCTTGGCGTTTCCCCAGTGCGAGATCGCCTGGCCGTTGGCGAACGTGGTCGCCGCCCCGGAGAGCCCGTACACCAGCGCTCCCAGGCCCACGCACCCCGTGATCGCGCCGGCCAGGTCGAAGCCGCCGCGCACTCGCTCCGACTTGCCCAGGACCCAGGGCGCGAGCAGCACGAGGACCAGCCCGATCGGCAGGTTCACGAAGAACACCCAGCGCCAGCCGGCGTAGCTGGCCAGCAGCCCGCCGGCGATCAGCCCGATGGCCGCGCCGGCGATGGACACCGCCGCGTACACGCCCATCGCCCGGTTCCGCTGCCTGCCCTCGGGGAAGGTGACGGCGATCAGCGACAGCGAGGCGGGTGTGACGAGCGCCCCGCCGATGCCCTGGATAACCCGGGCGGTGAGCAGCCACGCCTGGTCGGTGGCGAATCCGCCGGCCAGCGAGGCGAGCGCGAACAGCGCGATGCCCGCCATGAGGGTCCGCCGCCGCCCGAGCAGGTCACCGGACCGCCCGCCGAGCAGCAGCAGCCCGCCGAAGGCGAGCGTGTAGGCATTGACGACCCATTCCAGGTTCGTCCCTGAGAAGTGCAGCGCGTCCTGGATGTGCGGAAGCGCGACGTTGACGATGGTCCCGTCCAGCATGACCATGAGCTGCGCGGCAGCGATGACCGCGAGCGCGAGCCCGAGCCGTCGTGGCCTTGGCGCTTCTGCTGGCTTTCCGGGCCTTCCTGGTGGCGTGCCGACGGCGACTTCTTGCGCCGTGCTCTTCACCTTCTCGAGAGTTGCTGACACGGGGTTTTCCTCTCTGGTATCGACTTGTTGAATTTAAGAAAATAAAATCGAAAGAAGGCCCCGAATGGCTGCCTGCTCAGCCCCTCCCGCCCTAGCCGGGGCGGTAGCCAAAGCCTCCGGCTGCAGGGGCGGTCGCCCCCGCGCCCTCGGCTGCCAGATGTAGTTCCCGCCCGCCGCGCCGGAAAGGACCGCCCCGGTGCCCGCGCTCGCTCCCGCCGCCAGCCGCCGGCGAGTTCACGCGGGCATGTCGTTGTTGCTCCGCTACACCGTGATGGCGATCTTGCCGCCGGGGTGGTGGGCGAGCATGTGCGTGACGGCTCTTGCCGCCTGGCCGAGCGGGTAGGTCTGGGCGATGACCACCTTGACCTGGCCCGATTCGAGGAGCCGGAGGAGCGCGGCCAGGTTCTCGCGGGTCATGGCGGGGGTCACGGTCTTCACGCTGGCGGGGCCGAGTCCCATCAGGACTGCCCGCGCCATCCGGGGAAGGCCCGCGAAAAGGCCGCCGGTGTAGCCGAGGCTGTTCGGGATGAACGTCCCGCCTGGAGCAAGCGCTCGCACGACCGCCGTTGGCGGGTGGTTCAGCACGTTGTCGAGGATGACGTCGAAACGCTGCCTGCTCTGGGTGAAGTCTTCCTTCGTGTAGTCGATGAGGTGGTCGGCCCCGAGCGACCGGACCAGTTCGATGCTGCCGGTACCGCACACGCCGGTGACTTCCGCGCCCAGCGTCCTGGCGATCTGGACCGCCATGGTCCCGACCCCGCCCGAGGCGCCGTTGACCAGGACGCGCGTGCCGGCGCTCACCCGTGCCACGTCGCGGACGGCGACAAGGGCGGTGAGCCCGCACATCACCGACGCTGCGGCGTCGGTGAACGAGAGCCCGGCCGGCTTGCTGGCGAGCTGCGTTGCCGGGGCGGCGGCGTACTGCGCGAAGGCGCCGGCATGGTTCCTGGTGGACCCGAGCACCTCGTCGCCAGGGGCGAGGTCGGTGACGTTCTGGCCGACGGCCTGGACCACGCCTGCGATGTCGCTGCCGCGGACCGGGCGCCTGGGCCGGCGCAGCCCGATGCCCGGGCGCATGATGTACGGTGCTCCGGCGACGGTGGCCCAGTCCGGGGTGTTGACGCTGGTGGCCCGCACCCGGACCAGGACGTCGCCGACGCCGATCGAGGGTACCTCGGTTTCCGCGAGCTGCAGCACGCGCTCGGGAGCTCCGTAGCCGTCCTGGATGACGGCCTGCATGACGGGCGGATTGGCGGGCATGTTCGTGCTCCTTCTGCTACGCGAGACCTCCTGGGAGGCAGCCACTCGCCCTTCGTTCTGGACAAGCATGACGTGATATCATCCTTACGTCGTAATGACCTTCATTACGTTGTAAGGTTAAGCCATACGATGTAAGGGAGTCAAGGGAAGAGTTTCCGTGGTGGCAGAACCCGGACCGCAGGCGAGGCTGGTGACATGAAAATCTCTGCGCTGGGCGAGACAGGGCCGACAAGCCGCACTCAGCTGACGAGGCAACGGGTGGTCGCGGCTGCCGTCGAGCTCGCCGACAGCGATGGCACCGAGTCGATCAGCATGCGCAGGCTCGCGCAGGAGCTGGGGGTCGAGGCGATGTCCCTCTACACGCACGTGCGCAACAAGGACGACCTCCTGGACGGGATGGCCGATGCCGTGATCAGCGAGATACCGCTGAGTGCCGGCGGAGCCGGCTGGAAGACTGCGCTGCGCCAGATGGCGCTCGCCGCGCGGGAGGTGATGCTCCGCCACCCGTGGGCGCCGCGCGTAGTAGAGACCCGCACGGCGCCCGGGCCGGCGGCCCTCGGATACATCAACGCGGTGATCGGGACGCTGCGCGAAGGCGGCTTCACCATCGCCCAGGCGCACCAGGCCATACACATCCTCGGCAGCCGCGCGCTCGGCTTCGCCCAGGCGCTCTTCGACGATTCCGGGGACGAGGACCTCGATCCGGAGACCGCAGCCCAACTCCAGGACCAGCTCGGCACTACCCATCCCTACGTCGTGGAGATGGCCCTCGCGGTCACCCACGGCGGCGCCCTGGGAGCATGCGATGACGCCGCCGAGTTCGCGTTCGCGCTCGACTTCATCCTCGACGGCCTGGACCGGCTCCAGAGCAGCTGACCACCCCTATATCGCATGACCGTCGCGCCCCTGCCGCCCCAGCTGGAGGTACACGCGGGGTCCATCAGCCAAGATCCATGCCGAGCGACCCGCGGTACCTGGCACGACGGCCTGACCGCCGCTACGGCCCTGGACGCAGTGGTCGCAGCGAGTACCACGATGGAACTGGCCGCCACGGCCCCCGGTCGCCAGGATCCGGCGCCGCAGCACGGCGGGTGTCCTGTCAGCCCCGGGGCTGCCCCGGCTGGCGGGCCATGCATCCGTCGGGTGCGTGCTGGTCGGCCGCCTGCTGCCAGCACAGCTGGGCGGCCAGGTCGACCGAGTTATCGGCGTGCACGCTGAACGCCGGGGCGCCGTCGTAGCGCAGCTGCAGGTAGCTGACATCGCGGCGGCGGGCGTGCCAGCCCGCGTGGTCGAGCCAGATCCGCCAGCCGGGGAACAGCCGTGCCAGGGCCTCGACGCGGGCGCGGGCCAGCACGCCCCACGATTCGCCCAGCAGCGGGAACGGGTCGTGCTCTCCGGCGAGCCGGGCACCGCCATCTGATGCCGGCCCTGGATCGGCTGCGCGGCATCCGGCCGGCACGGACGGGATCAGGAAGCCGACGACCACGCCGTGGCGGGTGCAGCGGAACAGCAGCCGCAGCAGGTAGCTGGCCGTCCCGGTGACGGCGCCGGGATCGGTGATCAGCAGCGCGTCGTGGCGGCCCGCCTCGATCGCGTCCTCCAGCCGGGCCAGGGCGGGCCCGTATCCGTCCGCGAGGCCGGGCTCCTCGGCGTAAGCCTCCGGCGCCGGCCAGCCGCGCTGCCGGGCTCCCTCGGCGACGGCCTCAAAGTGGCGGGCGAGGCCGGCCTGGTCGTCTAAGCCGGAGCGGATGTAGGCGGCCGGGCGCCCGCGGTCTGCTGTCACCAGGTCCCCCACGAGAATCGGGTGTAGCCGGAGTATTACACGCAGCTGCCGTCTGCGAGAGGCCCCCGGCTATGGGGAGTTCTCCCGATTGCAGACAGGCCCAGGGCGGGAACGGTTTCGGCGCTGGCGCTGGCGCTGGCGCTGGCGCTGGCGCTGGCGGTGGCGGCGCCGGCGCCGCCGCCCGTCACCATCCCCTCCGGCCGCTGGCCGCAGCCTGAGGGACGCGGCGCGGCCGAGCCGGATGCTCTGCCGAGGAATGCGACAGGCCACAGTCTTGACAGACTCGCTTGCCGGGGCCGCTGGGCTGACGTCCGCGGAGGTCGGTCATGGCGTCAGCCCGGCGGCGCCTGCTGTCTTATCGGGTGAGGAATTCGTTCATGGTGGTGACCTGGGCGTGGTCGCTGGTGAAGCCAAGCTCGGGCAGGTGCCACGCGTCCTCGATGGTGCGCAGCAGCGAGTAGTGGTTGTAGGGGGTTTCGCTGACGAAGTGGCGCGGGCCGCTGGGGTCGATCACGATCGCGGGGACCAGCGCCCCGCCGAACACTCCGCCGGGCCAGGACGGGCTGATGTCGGGGTCGCCGGCGGGCAGGACGGGCGAGTCGCAGCAGCCCGCCGGTGAGTCCCAGCCGCCGTTGGCCGCGTTGCCGGTGAAGTCTCCCTCGTCCGCGACGATGAAGATCGCGCTGTGCCGCGTCCAGGCCCGGCTGGACATGATCGTCGTTACCGCTGCGTGGACGAAGGCGTCGGCGTTGTGCTTGAGGCGCACGTCGTTCGGGTCGTCGTTGGTTGAGTTGAACGGGCAGGGGGTCTCGGGGTGCCCGGCGATGGCGTCGCTCACCCCGCCGTGCATGTCATTGCACTGGTCGGGGGTGATGAACACCAGCCTGGGCGCATGCGCGCTGTTCAGGTCTGCCGCCAGGTCAGTGTACGGCTTGATGTTCGCGACCCGGGCGGGGCTGTCGCGGATGTCGGTGAACAGGGCAAACGGGTTGTGCTTGGAGGCATAGAGCGGATCGGCGGCCGACGGCCAGGAGTCCGTCAGCGGATCGGCGGCCGGCAGTGCCTCCATGTAGGCCCCCCAGCTGATGTGCCGGGCGGTCAGCTCGTCGACCAGGTTGGTGTGGTCGAACCTGTTGGCGGGGTTGTCGTTGTTGGTGAACCAGTTGGACCCGCTGATCATCGCGATGTAGTTCGGCTCACTCGGGTGGGTCACCCCGAAGTAGTCCGCCGCCTCGCCGAAGCGCCGGGCCAGTGAGGAGATGAACGGCGTGTTGGGGTCACCGATCACGCTGTGCTGGGAATGGTTCTCCAGCACGATGATGAACGCGCGGTCCAGCCGTGCCTGCTCGTGGCCCCGGCCGCCCGTCGTGGCCGCGCCGCTGGCCACCGGCAGCCCCACGCTCAGGGCAGCGGCGACAGTAACGGCAGCAGTGATCGCAGCGGCCTTGCCGCGACTCGTCCTGAAGATCATGCCTGCCTCCGGTAAGAGTGAGATGCCGGCGAAGCCGGTCACGTGCCCTTACTAGCGCTTTGCGCTAGCCCGGCGCAAGGACTCAGCATCCCGTCGTTTGCCATTCCAGCCCCATCCGTTCACCTTGTGTTCATTCTCGTGTCACCCGCCCTCAGGATCGCCTGACACCTTCCGCGCGCAGGAGGGCGCCAGCCATCCCGCGGCGGGGGCGGCACGGAGGGGACGCAGCCGTGCCGGAACCCGCGCAGCCACAGCAGCTGTACGCGCTTGATCCGGACGGAACGTTACTCGCCGCTGCGTACGGTGCTGCCGGTCAGCGGGCACGGTGGGCCCTGCACGAAGCCCTGGCCAGCGACAGCGACCTGGATGTCGTGCACATGGTATCCGGCGGCAGCGGGCGCCGGCTTGAGACGATCACGAGTCTTGAACGTCGCTACGTGCGGGACAGGCTCGCGGAGCGCCGGGACTGGGCGAGACTGTGGCAGGTCGCACGCGAACTGCCGTTACGCGACGCGGTCGAGATACTGCGCCCCGTCGACCCGCGGTGGCGGCCGGACGCGGAGCGCGAACTTTTCTCGGTGCTCGCCAGGGCTGATGCCGACGCGGTGGCGGCCGGGGAGGCCGCGTTCGCCGCCTCGGGCCGCACCATCCGGATCGAGGTTCCGGGACTGGTGCAAGCCGGCGCGCTCACCGACGACAGCCGACGGCTGGCGGTGTGGACCATCGATGACCCGTCGCGCCTTTATCACGGGTCGCGATGGCCGAAGGCGGGCACGATCAGCGTCTACGATCTGCCCCTCGGAACCCCCACGGCCCGGTACGACGCCCCCGTCCAGGAACACGCCGGCCTGGCGTACTGCGGCGACACCCTCATGGCGCTGGCGGCGTCCACCGACGATTACGTGAATGTCCGCACGGGCACCTGGATCTACCGCTACCCGGAAGGACAGGACGCGGAACTGGTCTTCCACGACGACACCTACACCATCGGACTGGCCGCCCGCCCGGCGGGATTCGTCACCGCCGGGTACAACGGCATGCTGACCTTCTACGACCAGGACGGCACGCGGTCCACGTCGACAGCGTTCCGCGGGCCGAACTGGCGTTTCTACCGCAACCAGCATCAGTACCAGCCCGTCGCCGTTGACCACGGCAGCGGGCGGATCGCCGTCGTCCATGCCGGCAGCGTCACGGTGCTGGACCCGGCCGGCACGCACGTGATCGCCGATCTGCCCAGCGATCACACCGAGAAAGGCGTCTGCTTCTACGGCGAGCAAGGCGAGCAAATCGTCGTCGCCGGCACGTGGTGCATCGAGAAGCTCCGCCTGTCAGACCGCGACCGCCGCGCCCGCCTTTGCTCAGCACGAGACCCGGTATGCGTCAGCGGGCATACCGTCCGCTTCCTCGCCAAACACGGAGCAGTCCGGGACCTTGACGAGCTTGTCCCCGAGCCGGCCACGCTCTCCCGCGAACCCGACGGCACAACCGCGAACAGGCTTTTCAGCTCGGCCGCTGGAACCTGCTACGCACTCGGCGGCGACGGGTTCGCCCAGGTCGTCTCGGACCACTGCCCGGACCTGCTGGGAATCGCAGGCCGCCCGCAGTCGGCGCTGACGGCAGCCGACCTGCGCGATGTCCAGGCCGCGGACTGGCTGGTGCTCAGCCGCCCCCAGGTACGCCCGTTCTACGACCTGCTGCGGCGGTGCCTGGAGTACCGGTTCGGCGAAGCTGTGACGGCCGGATGGCCTACCCCGAAGGCCGATGACACGATCCCTTTCTCTCGCAACCTCGGCATCGGCATCGGCGATTGCCATAGCCGACGCGCGAACGGCACGGCCCTCTGACCGGCTCGCCGCGCGCTCGCCGACAGTACGGCGGCCCGACCTTCCGCCTTTCAGTAGATCAGCCGGTTATGGCGCGGCCGGGGAGCGGTGGCGGTCTCATGTGGCCGTGCGGCCGGGCGTGAGCTGGGGTTCCGGGTGATTTGCCGGATAGATGGACCGGGCTGCGGTGGCGAGCGCCTGGATGCGGGCGCTGTAGCTGGCGGTGCGCCAGATCAGGCCGAGCCGGATCGGCGGCATGCCGGTGATCGGGACTAGGACGATGTCGTCGCGGCGCAGCAGCTGGGCCGTGGATGCCACGGTGGGGTGGATGATCAGCCCGCGTGCCACCAGCGCCCATATCTCGTGGATGCTGCGGACGTCGTGGGTTGGCGGAATTGGCTTGCCGGAGGGCGTGTACGCCGGCACGAGTGCTTCCCACAACCCAGCCGGGAAGGCCGCCGGCGGCCGGGCGACCGGCTGCCCGGCGAGATCCTCCACGCTGATCGTCTCGCGCCTGGCGAGCGGGTGGCCGACGGCGACAGCGACCATCCGGTCTTGCCGGTCGATGGCCGGGCCGGGGGTCAGGTCGGGCTCGTCGACAACCAGCCAGTGGATCAGCACGTCGATCTCGCCGGCGCGTAGCGCGGCATACGCTTCGGTGACCGGGGCTTCCTGGAGCGTGACCTGGCAGCCGGGGTGGCGGGGTGGCGGGCCTCGAACACGGCAACCAGGCGGGACAGCGCCGGACCTTCAGTGGTGTTGGCGAATCCGATGCGTAGCTGCCCGGCCGCTTCCCTCGCGGCGCGGCGGGCGTGGTCCAGGGCGGCCTGCATGTGGGCGTAGGCCACGCCTAGCTCGCCGCGGAACTGCTCGCCGAGCGGGGTGAGCGCGACCCGCCGACTGGTCCGGTCGAACAGCACAGCGACTGCTGGCCGAGGCCGTCCCCGCGCAGGCCGGCGACTCCGACACGATCGTCTGGCGAGTCAGCCATGGCACGGTGCGTGATGGCGCGGTCAGGAGGCGGATGGCCGGCGTGCTGCGGCAGATCGCGACGATGCCCGAAGTGGCGGCCGCGGCCAGCCCGTACAGGCCGCGCGGAGCCGCGCAGATCAGCCGCGACGGGCGCATCGCGTATGCCACGGTCCAGTTCACCCGGCAGGCCGACACCCTGGTCAAGACGGACGTTACCCGGGTGATCAACACGGCCGAAGCCGCACGGTCGCCTGGCCTGGATGTCCAGCTCGGAGGTCCGGCCATCGGGAGCGCCCAGCAGGCGCCGGTGGACGTCATCTCGGCGGTGGGCGTGCTGGCGGCCGCGGTGGTGCTGTTCATCGCATTCGGCTCGCTGCTGGCAATGCTGCTGCCGATTGTCACCGCGATCGCCGGGGCCGGCGGCGGCCTGATCGCGATCGCCCTGCTGACCCACACGATGAACGTCACCAGCATCGCCCCGATCCTCGGCGCGCTGATCGGCCTGGGCGTGGGGATCGACTACGCGCTGTTCATCGTCACCCGGCACCGGCGCGGCCTGCAGTCCGGACTGGACCCCGGTCCAGCGGCGGTCCAGGCGATCGACACCTCCGGCCGGGCCGTGCTGCTGGGGCATCACGGTGGGCATCTCGCTGCTGAGCATCATGGTCCTGGGCATGAGCTTCTTGAACGGCATGGCCGTGGCCTGCGCCCTCACCGTCGCGTTCACCGTAGCCGCCGCCGTCACCTTGATGCCCGCACTGCTCGGCGTCTTCGGGATGCGGGTGCTGAGCCGGAGGCAGCGGCGCCGGATGGCCGGCCAGGCGGCGGTGCCTGGCTCACGCGGCCTGTGGGCGCGCTGGGCCGGGACAGTCGAACGCAGGCCGGCCGTGCTCGCCACCGTGGCCGGGGCGGTCATGGTCATCTTGGCCATCCCGGTGCTGAGCGTGCGGCTCGGCACCACCGACCAGGGCAATGACCCTGCGTCGGCCACCACCCGGCAGGCGTACGACCTGCTGGCCGAGGGCTTTGGGCCGGGGTTCAACGGCCCGCTGCTGCTGGTCGCGCGCACCAGTGCGGCGGCCGATACCGCCGCGCTCAGGTCGCTGGAGGCCCGGCTGCCTCACACGGCGGACGTGGCCAGCGTGCGCACCCTGGCTGCGACGCCGGGCACGTCGGTGATCCAGGTGACCCCCCGCACCTCACCGGAGGCGAAGGCGACGTCCGGCCTCATCGCCGCCTTGCGCGATCACGCCATCCCGACCGCCGAGCACGGCACCACGCTGCGGGTCTACGTCGGCGGCGTTACCGCGACCAACGCCGACTTCGCCAGCGCCGTCGCCGCCAAGATGCCATGGTTCCTCCTGGCCATCGTCGGCCTGAGCTTCCTGCTGCTGGTGGCGGCGTTCCGCAGCCTGCTCATTCCGGCGACCGCCGCGGTGATGAACCTGCTCGCCGCGGCGGCCACGTTCGGAGTGCTAACCGCGTTCTTCCAGTGGGGCTGGGGCACCAGCGCGCTCGGCCTGGGCCGGGCCGGCCCGATCGAGCCATACCTGCCGGTGCTGACACTGGCGATCCTGTTCGGC
>JAICYD010000128.1 GCA_025934375.1 Streptosporangiaceae bacterium
GCTCCTGGCCGACTACGACGTGTGGGCACCGCGCTGGACCGGCCGGGTCGCCTGGGCCGAGCGCGCCACGCAACCAGACTGGTTCGAGATCGTCGAGCGGGCAACTCCCCGGGAGCGGTCGGTGTTCGGATGGCCCGCTCCCGGGGACCCGTACTGGGACGAGCAAACCCTGGCCGACACCCAGACGCGCTACCCCCGGGCCGACCTGACGCCCTACCGCTGAGGCGACCGCGCTGCCGCGAGGGCCGCGAAACGGGCACGAACGCCGTCGCCCCGCGGGCGCAGACGTGACCCGCTGGGCGGGAGGGATCCACAGCCGGCGCTGGGCGCAGCCCGCATTGCCCAGTATGCCGGCAGGCCGCGGAAACCGACCGCCCACGGCAGCTCACCGAGGGCAGTCGGAGACGAGACCGGGGGCGCACTTGCGAGGTGCCCTCTTAAATCGGAACGCTGGAAGCCCAGGAGCTCCCATCGCCCCGGCTCAGAGGACACCTTTGAGCTATAACACCGAACCCGTGTAGCACCCGCATGGAGAAGTGAATACCTGTGCCGGTCAGCAGGTATTCACCGATCCGACGGACCGCCATATCGAGCCAGTAAGCTCGGCCGCCCGATCCAGGTGGTACTGGCACGTACCGAGCCCTCCAGAAAGGCCCTGGCTCGCGGCCTGCCCTCGGGCAACTGCAACTTAGCCATCTGTCCTCGATTCAAGCCAGGATCCGGCAGCTGCCCCTGGAATTGCAGGCCGGGACGTAACTCACGACCAGATGGGTTGCACCGTAGTTGCTGAAACTAACCGCGGGCGGGCCACGATGGCTCCAGCGGAATGGGCTGCTGAGCCCGGGCGAGATCATGGCCGGGCTCAGCAACCCTGCGCCCGCCCGATAGCACCTGGCGAGTGACAGGCGGACTCCCCACTGCGTACCCCCAAAAAGAACACCATCCGCTCGTGCACCTGGCATGCGCTTGATGTGGAGATCCTGTGGAAGGCAGCCCATGGGGACGCACATGATCCAGCCCATCGGGATCTCTCAAAACTGTTGCCTACCCGGCGGGCGGGTCGATGTCCTGGCCAGGCCATGAATGCTGAATTGCTGGCCGCTTTCGTGATACGCCCCGCTTCGCATAAAGGTGACTTATTCGTGTCGACTATCCGGCGCATCCAACGAGGATTATACCCAGCATTAGTATTCTCATTTCCTGGGGCGGCTTGTTATTATGCGGGTATTCGGCGGGCCTGGTTCAGGCGCGTGGCCTGGTTCAGGCACGCAGCCGCGGGGGGTGGTGCATCATGGCCACACAGCCTGCTACGCAGGCGATGGTAGCGCCGGCTGATATCGGCCTGAAGCGAGAGATGGGCCTGATCGGCGCTACCTGGGCGTCGGTGACGTCGATCATCGGCTCCGGCTGGCTGTTCGGCTCCTGGAAGGCCGCTACTCCACCGGCACCGCGTCGCTGCTGGCCTGGGTCATCGCGGGCATTGCGATCATCATCCTGGCGCTGGTGCACGCCGAGCTCGGTGGCATGTACCCGGTGTCCGGCGGCACGGCGCGGTTCCCGCACTTCGCCTTCGGGAGCGTGGCCGGCATCTCGTTCGGCTTCTTCTCCTGGGTGCAGGCGATCACGGTCGCGCCGATCGAGTGCTTCGCGGTGATGCAGTACGCCGCCTACTACTGGCACGGGCTGTTCAACACCACCACGGGCGAGGTCACCGGCACGGGATTCGGGCTGAGCGTCGCGCTGATGGCGCTCTTCACCGGCGTCAACTTCTTCGCCATGCGCCTGTTCAACAAGGTGAACAGCGCGATTACCTGGTGGAAGGTGGCCATCCCGGTCCTGACCATCATTATCTTGTTCACCCAGTTCCGCACGACGAACTTCAACGCGCACGGCGGGTTCCTGCCGTTCGGGAGCAAGGCGCTGTTCGCCGCGATTCCCGGCGCGGGCATCGTGTTCGCCTACCTCGGCTTCGAGCAGGCCGACCAGCTCGCGGGCGAGATCCGCAACCCGCAGCGCAACCTGCCCCGCGCGATCATCATCGCCGTGCTCTTGTGCACCGCGATCTACATCCTGCTCCAGGTGGTGTTCATCGGAACCCTGCAGCCCAGCGCGCTGCACCACGGCTGGGCCGGCCTGGCCACCAACTCGGGCCTGATCGACGGGCCGCTGGCATTCATCACCGCCGGAGTCGGGCTGGCCTGGTGGGCCACCATCCTGCGGGTGGACGCGTTCATCTCCCCGGCCGGCACCGGGATGATCTACCAGACCTCCACCTCACGGGTCGGGTACGGCCTGGCCCGCAACCGCTACTACCCGCAGGTCTTCGCCATGGTCGACCGCAATGGCGTGCCCTGGGTCAGTCTCATCTTCGCGTTCGTGTTTGGTCTGGTGTTCCTGCTGCCGTTCCCGAGCTGGAGCGCGCTGGTCACCCTGGTCACCTCCGCGAGCGTGCTGATGTACGCCGGCGCGCCGCTGTCCCTGGGCGCGCTGCGCGGGCAGGTACCCGACGCGCCGCGGCCCTACCGGCTGCCCGTCGCCGCAGTCGTCGCGCCGGTCGCGTTCGTCATCGCGGGCGAAATCATCTACTGGTCCGGGTTCGAGACAATCTGGAAGCTCGGCATCGTGCTGGTCATCGGCTACATTCTGATCGGCATCTCGATGATCTTCGACAAGCAGCGGCCGCCGCTGGACTGGAAGTCGGCGCAATGGCTGCCGGTCTACCTCATCGGCATGGGCATCGTCTCCTGGCAGGGCCAGTTCGCCCGGACAACACCGGCCGGATCGCCTTCGGCCCGGACATGGCCATCGTGGCCGGGTTCAGCCTGGTCATCTACTTCTGGGCCCAGGCCGTACGCAACCCCAGGTCCGAAGTGCTCAGGCTCGTCTCCCGACAGGCGGCCGAGCCCGAGCCCAACCTCCCTTCCGGTCACTGATCCCCAGAGGCTGGTCCATCCACCTCAGCCGCCCGAGATCCGAGGGCCGGCAGCTGATCCGCGCGTGATCCCGCCGCCCCCGGTGAGCCGTGCGGCGGCAATGACCGGCACCACGGTGAGCAGCAGGACGCCGACCACGACAACATTCACCTCGGGCAGGTCCTGACCAAGGCGGATGGCGCCGAAGACCCACAGCGGCAGCGTGTTCTGCGCGCCGGCGGTGAAGGTGGTGACAATCACCTCGTCGAAGGACAGCGCGAACGCCAGGAGCGCTCCGGAGATCACCGCGGTGGACAGCATCGGCAGGGTCACGGTGCGGAACAGGAACAGCCCGTGCGCGCCGAGGTCGGCGGCCGCCTCATTGACCGACCCGGAGACCCGGCGCAGCCGCGCGAGCACGTTGTTGTAGACGACCACGATGCAGAAGGTGGCATGGCCGATGATGATCGTCAGCAGCGACAGCCCGATCCCGGCGAAATTGAATGCTGAGTTGAGTGCGATGCCGGTGATGATCCCCGGCAGCGACAGCGGCAGCACCAGCAGCAGCGACACCGCCTCCCGGCCGAAGAACCGGAAGCGGTGCACGCCGAACGCCGCCGCCGATCCGAGCAGCAGCGCGACCACCGTCGCGAATATGGCCGCGCGGAGCGAGAGCAGGAATGCGGCCCGCACCTGCGGGTCATGCCAGGCCACCGAGAACCACTTCACGCTGAGCCCGTGAATCGGCCAGCTCTGCACGTTCGAGGAGTTGAAGGCGTAGAAGCAGATGATCCCGATCGGCACGAACAGGAACAGCAGGACTCCGCCCACCCAGATCCGCAGCCCGATTCGGGCCAGGCGCCCTTCCATCACATCGACCTGAACGCGCCGGCCGCCCGGGCGCCCAGCAGGTAGCAGATCATGATCACGATGGGCACGATAGCCAGGGCAGCGGCGAACGGCAGGTTGTTGGCCGTGCCTATGTTGGCGTAGATGACATTGCCGATGAAGTTCGAGTTCGCCCCGCCGACCAGCAGTGGCGTGATGAAGTCGCCCAGGGTGAGCGAGAACGTGAAGATGGAACCGGCCGCGAACCCGGGCAGCGCCAGCGGAAGCAGCACGCTGCGCACCGTCCGCCAGTTGCGGGCGCCCAGGTCGCCCGATGCCTCCAGCAGCGAGTCGGGGATGCGTTCCAGTGCCGCGTAGATGGGCGCGATCATGAACGGCAGCCAGATGTAGGAGAAGACCAGCCACATCGCGACGTTGCTGTAGCCGATGTTCACCGGGCCGACGCCGATTTTGTCGAAGAACCAGCTCAGCGTGCCGTCCTTCTGCAAGATCACGATCCATGCGTAGACGCGGGCGATGTAGCTGGCCCACAGCGGCAAGAGCACGGCAGTGAACAGCAGCTGGCGGCCGCGCTGGGTCGCGATGCGGGCCATGTAGTACGCGACCGGGAACGCGAGCACCGCATCGGTCACGGTCACAATCGCCGCCATGGCGATGGTGCGCCCGATGATCGACAGGTAGGTACCGGTAAACAGCTCGCGGAAATTGGCCAGCGTCCAGGTGTGCTCAAGCGCGTTGGTAAACGGGTTGACCGACCAGAACGCCGTGACCAGCATTACCAGCAGCGACGCGAGGTAGATCACCAGGAACCAGGCCAGGGGCGGGGACAGCGTGAGGGTCGCCCGCAGCCAGGTGCGGCGCCAGAGTGCGGCCGAGATCCTGGCTGACCCGCGGCCCGCCATGCCCGGCGAGGGCCGATCCGGAGCGGGCCGGCCCTCCCGGGGCATGGTCGATGTCACGGACCGCCCGCCCTTTACCCGGTGATCCGCGTCCAGGCGGACACCCATTGCTGGAACGGCACGCAGTTGTTCTTGCCATTGCCGCACTGGGCTAGCGGTGTCTTCCAGAACTTGATCGTGTTGTAGTACGACTCCGAGGCGTTGGCGTGGTAGGCCGCGCACGCGCCTTTCTGAAGCTGATCCATGATCGGGCACGCGAGCTTGTTCGCTGGCGTCTCGCCGAAGTAGACGGCCTGCTGCGCCTGCACCCTGGGTGTCGTAATCCACTGCATCCACTTGTAGGCGCAGTTCGGATGCGGTGCCTTGGTCGCCAGCATCCAGGTATCGGCCCAGCCGGTCGCGCCCTCGCGCGGGATCGTGTCGGCGACCTGGGAGCCGGCCGCGATCAACGTGTTGGTCTGATAGGGCCACGCGGCACCTACGACGGTCGTGCCGCTCTCGAACAGCGAGATCTCCTGCGAGGCGAGGTCCCAGTACTTCTTGACCATCGGGTGCTGCCGCTCCAGCAGGGTCACCGCCGCATCGAACTGCGGCTGGGTCAGCTCGTACGGGTCGGTGATGCCCAGGCTCGGCCGCACCTTGGACAGGAACAGCGCCGCGTCCGCAATCTGGATCGGGTTATTCGGGACAGTGATCTTGCCCGCGTGAGCCTGGTCGTACAGGACCGACCACGACTGCGGCTTGCTGGCGAAGGTCTTCTTGGAGTAAAGCAGGACATTCGGGCCGAACTGCAATGATACGCCGTAGTGCTTAGCGCCGATCGTGTTGAAGGGCGGCGACTTGAGGAAGGGGTGGAAGTCTTTCCACGGCTCGATCAGGCTGATGTTGACCGGCTTGACGTCTCCGCCGTAGATGAGCCGCAGGTCCGCATCGCCCGAGGCGGAGACCATGTCGTACTGGCCGCCTCCACCGTCGGCCATGAGCGACACCATCTCGCTAGATGACCCTCCGTATTTCGCGCTCACCTGGCAGCCGGTCGCCTTCTCGAACGGTCGCACCCACTGCGGCTGGGCGTAGCCCTCCCAGGCGATCAGATTCAGCTTGCCCTCGCCCTTCCCGACCGATGCCGGCACCGCATGGTCCGCCTGCGGCGGTGGTCCGAGCCCTGTCCCGCCGCCACCGGACGCACCACCCGAGGTGTTCCCCGCCGACCCGCAACCGGCGGCAAGGAGCGTGGCGGATACCACTGCGAGCAATCCCCCGCCCCAGGTCCTTTTCTTCATCCCCGTTCCCTCCCCTCGTGCCGCACAGGCCGCTGGCCAGCTGGCGCCAGGTCGTCAGCCGATGCCGCGGCCCCCCGGCGCCTGCCCGCGATCTCGTAGGCCTGATCTTCACGCCACGCGACGCCGATCGTCTGCCCGGCCGCTCCGAGCGTCCCGGCCACGGCGTCCTGCGTGTTCTGCCGCACAGCGGTGAGCTGCCCGCCGCCAGACAAGGTCAGCTGGTAGCGGGTAGCCGACCCGAGATAGATGACGTCGTCGATCCGCCCCTGTTCAATGTGGCTGCCAGTAGGAGGCTGCTCCCCATCGGCCAGCAGGCAGATCTTCTCTGGCCGGATGGTGAAGCGCCGGCCGCCGCGCTCGAGCACGTTGGAGATGCCGATGAACCCCGCCACGAAATCAGTAGCCGGCTGCTCATATACCTGGACCGGGGTTCCGAGCTGCTCGATCTGGCCGCGGTCGAAGACGGCGAGGCGGTCGCTCATCGTCAGCGCCTCCTCCTGGTCGTGGGTGACGTAGATGAAGGTGATCCCGACCTCGCGCTGGATCCGCTTGAGCTCGAGCTGCATCTCCTGGCGAAGCTTGGCGTCGAGCGCGCCCAGGGGCTCATCGAGGAGGAGTACCTCGGGCTCGTTGACGATCGCCCTGGCCAGCGCGACCCGCTGGCGCTGGCCGCCGGACAGCTGCACCGGCTTGCGTCCGCCTAGTCCCGGAAGCCGGACGATCTCCAGCGCCGCGTTCGCCCGGCTACGCCGCTCCGCGCGCGGGACGCGCCTCACCCGCAGGCCGTACTCGACGTTCTCCAGCACGCTCATGTGGGGGAATAGGGCATAGTCCTGGAAAACGGTATTGACGTCGCGCGAGTACGGCGGCTTGCGCGTCACGTCAGCGCCGGCCAGCTCGATCACGCCGGAGTCCGGCTGCTCAAACCCGGCGATCAGCCGCAGCATGGTCGTCTTACCCGAGCCGGATGGACCGAGCATGGTGAAGAACTCGCCCTGCGGGACTTCCAGATCGACCCCGTCGACGGCGGCAAGCTGGCCAAACGACTTGCGCAGCCCGGCCAGCCGGACTGCGGGTACGCGGTCCTGGCGCCATGCTGTCGTCCCGCGTCCCGCCGGCCCCTGGTTCTGCATGCCCATTTTGCCGTCCTGCTGTTAGGCCCCCCGTGCTAGTCAGCCGACTAGCGCCAACAGCCATCCCCGGTTATCAGCAGAACAGGATCCCGTGCAGCCCGTGCGTGGATCATATGTAGTCGATGTATGATCGCGGCGTAACGGTCAGCGCTGCCACATGATATTTCGTCGTGATGTTACTGACCTAGTGAAAACATTGCGGTAAATCAATCTTTAGACATAGCCCGCCAGCCCGCCAGGATCCGGGCCAGCAGCGCGGGCGTTCGGCGATTCCGGTCCGCCGGTCCCGCTTGCCAGCCGGATGACGGCCGCGGCGCAGATATCTGCCTCCAGTGAGCGAGTACGTGGCACCGGGCCCGCTTAGCTGGCTGGCTCTGTCAATGGCGGCTACCTGCGTCGCCACCCCCCAGCTCGACGGGCTACAGCAAGCCCGTCCCGGGCTGCTGACGGTACGCCGGCTGTGCCCCTTGCAGCGACCGCCGGGCTGGGGTCCGCTCGGGCTGGCTGCTAGCCGGTCCGGCGGATAATGCCGTTCATCTCGTCGGCGTTGAAGGCTCGCATCGTCCGGGATCGGACACTTCCCGATGCGCACACCTGCAGCAGGGCCGCGACCCCGGCCTCTTCGTCTGGGAAGTCCACGACGCAGACAACGTCGTACTCGCCGACTGTCCACAGCAACTCCCGGACCCGGCCACCCGAGCTCTCGACGAGCTTGGAAAAGTCTTCGGCACGCTGAGTCGTGTCACGGAAGTTCCTGATGCCCTGGTCAGTCCAGCTGATCAAAGACACATACGTAGTCATAAGGGGCGCCCCCTCGCCTCTGGAATACCTGCATTACGCTTGTCCCCCGCGCCGGGGCGTTCAAGCAGCGCAATCCGCCGGTTCCCCGGCACTTTTTGCGGCCAGGGCTGTCGCCGGGCGCGGGACCGACGACTCGGCACCACCCCGGCCTTCCGCGCTATCATCGCTACATGTCGATGATAGCTCTTGATTCCGGAGTCGAGCGTGTGGAGCTGGCGCCGGCGGCTGCCTTGTTCCGGTCGCTAGGCGATCCGGCGCGGCTGATGATCGTGCGCCGCCTGGCCGGAAGCCCGGCGCGGGTGAACGACCTGGTGGCGGCGCTGGGGCTGGCCCAGTCAACGGTGTCCAAGCACCTGGCGTGCCTGCGCGACTGCGGGCTGGTGACCTCGCAGCCCGCCGGGCGGGCCTCGGTGTTCCGCTTGGCCCAGCCCGCCCTGGCCGAGATGCTGGCTGCCGCGGAGACAGTCCTGGCTGCGACCGGCAGCGCCGTCGCCCTGTGCCCGGCCTGGGGCCTGGACGCAGGCGAGGAGAAGTCGTCCTGACCGGCGCCAGCCAGGCCCGCGAGCTGGATGTGCCCGTACTGGATGCCTGCTGCCCGGCGGGCAGCCCCGACGCATCGGGAGCGGGAACGCCTGCAGCAGGCGAGGCCGGGCGGCAGCGGATGGCCCGGCTGGCACGCTGGCTGGCCTGGGCCAGCCTGGCGTGGATGTGTGCCGAGGGCGCCATCGGGCTATGGCAAGGCCTGGCGTCTGAGTCGATCGCGCTGACCGGATGGGCGCTGGGAAGCGCGGTGGAAGGCCTGGCCAGCGTGATCGTGATCTGGCGGTTCACTGGCACCCGCACCCAATCGCAGGCCGCCGAGCGCACCGCGCAGCGCGGCGTCGCGGTCTCGTTCTGGCTGCTGGCTCCTTATGTCACCGCCGGGTCCGTCCGCGACCTGGCCGCTGGCCACCACGCCGCGATCACGGGGACCGGGATCTTCCTGACCGCGGCCGCGCTGGTGATGATGCCGCTGCTGGGCCGGGCCAAGCACCAACTCGGGGCCCGGCTGGGCTCGGGCGCTACGGCCGGGGAAGGTACCCAGAACTACCTGTGCGCCGCCCAGGCCGCCGCGGTCCTGGCCGGCCTGGCCATTACCGCCGCCTGGCCCGCCGCCTGGCCGGCGGACCCCGTCATCGGCCTGGGCATCGCCGCCACGGCCACGCGTGAGGGCATCCGGTCATGGCGCGGCGACCCATGCTGCTAAACGGGGGTCGGCGACGCCGGATCCTGCTCGCCGAGCTCACCGCTGTGTCCAGTCGGCTGTGGCGCGGGGTGGCGATAATGCCGACCGCGGTGCCGGTAAGCACCACGAGCCAGCGCGCCCGCCGCATGGTCATCTCCGCAAATGGGCCGGGGCGGGCAAGGCGAAAGGCGCCGCGGCTGATGCCAGCGCCGCCGCGGAAGGCCGAGCCGCGGTCAGGTGCCCGACGTATCATCCGCCGGTGATGCGGCGCTGCTGTCCGTCAAAAGGGCTACTAACGCTCGGCGCTACATCGGGAGGCCGAGGGCCGCTGGCTGGGACCGGCGGCGGGCGATGAGGGGCGTGAGGGCGAGCACCACCAGGTACGGTGCCGCCGTGAGCAGCTGACTGTTGACCGTGACGCCCAGGGAGGGGAGGGCGACGGCAGCTCCCTGCACTGCTCCGAACACGGCACACGCGATCACGGTTCCGCGCACGCTCCAGCCCCCGAGCAGGACTGCGGCGATCGCTATGTATCCGCTGCCGGCGGTCATGCCCTCGCTGACCGCGCCGACGATTCCTATCGTGAGGAAGGCTCCCGCGTATCCGGAGAGCAGCCCGCACAGGTAAATCGCGCCGCGGCGCCGCCGGCCGACGTTGACTCCGCTGACCCGCGCGGCCCGCGGATTCTCCCCAGACGCGCGCAGCTCAAGCCCCCAGCGCGTGCGGTACAGACCCCAGCCGACGGCCGGAAGCAGCAGGTATATCGCATAGAACGGCCAGGGCTGGTTAAACAGCGCGCCGCCGACCACCGGCACGGACGCGAGGCCGGGGATCCGGATGTTTCCGGCGCTGGGCACGGCGGCCAGGTTCGTGGTCCCGATCAGGAAACTGGTTACTCCCTGGACGAGGATCACCAGCACCAGTCCCACCACGAACTGGTCAAGCCGAGCCCGATGACTCAGGTTCGCCTGGACGAAGGCCACCGCGGCGCCCGCGGCGATGCCGGCCGGCACCCCGGCCGCCGGGCTCCCCGCGGCATGAGCCGCGGCACCAGCGGCGTAGGCACCGGCGAGCATCATGGCTTCCACGGAGATGTTCAGCGTGCCGGCCTGCTCCGCTATCAGCTCACCGAGCGCGGCGAACAGGAGCAGCACCGCGAGCGTCACTCCGCTGCCGACCAGGATCGCCGCGCTATGCATGCGGACGCTCCCTCGACGTCTCGGCCGCCGCGGGCGGTATCGAGACCCCTGGGCTCCCGCCCGAACTAGCAGCGGGGCGGGCGCTCGCCGCCGGCTGGGCCGGCTCGGGGGCCTCGGCTGACGGTTCCGTGACGCCGGCCAGGCGCAGCGCCCATACCTGGCGCCGCAGGATGACCGCCGGAAGCAGCACGGCCAGCGCGATGAGTCCCTCGAAGACATAGGCGATCGTCGCGTTGACTCCAGTCGCGACGACGAAGTCCGAGCCGGCGCGGATGATCCCGAAACCGAGCGCCACGGGGATGATCGTCAGCGGCTGGTAGTTGGCGACCAGCGCGACGAGCAGTCCATCCCAGCCGTAGTTTGCGGAAAACGTCGGGGTGACTCCGCCCGGGCTGACGGACAGGAGCACGCCCCCGGCCAGGCCTGCGGTCGCGCCCGAGAACATCAGGCTGGTGATCAGCACGCGGTTACGCCTGATGCCGAACGTGTCGGCGCTCTGCTCGTTGAGGCCCAGGACACGCAGATCGAACCCGAAGCGGCTGCGCTTCAACAACCCGGCTACGACCAGCGCGAGCAGGACTGCGATGATGAATCCGCTGGTCAGCGCGTAGCCGGTGCCTTGCACGAAGTTCGGCAGGTCATCCGGCGCGGGCAGCGACCGGCTGATGGCCTGTGACCCCGGCGGGGCCTGCAGCAGGTAGCGCTGGCTGACCAGGAAGTAGACCAGCTGGATCGCGACGAAGTTGAGCAGCAGCGTGCTCACCGTCTCGTTGACCTGGGCCCAGGTACGCAGGACAGCGGCGATGCCGGCCCAGGCCGCGCCGCCGAGCGCGGCCGCCAGCAGCGTCCCGACCTGGCCCGGCCAGCCCGACCCGAGCACATAGAGCCCGAAGGCCGTCCCGGCCACCGCACCGACTAGAACCTGTCCCTCCTGTCCCACGTTAATGAGGCCCGCCCGGCCGGCGACGACGGTGCCGATGGCGACCAGCAGCAGCGGGGTAGCCCGTTGCAGGCTGGTCATCAGCGAGGCGGTGGACTCGACGCTGCCCTGCAGCATCGCCGATGCCGCGCTGATCGCGGACCCTCCGGTGAGGGCGATCAGCGCCATCGACAACAGGAACGCCGCGGTCACCGCGACGACGAGCAGCGCGCCAGAGAGAATGACGCGCGAGACTCGCTGGCTCCGCACTAGGCCGCCCACTGTGCACCAGCCCCGCCCATGAGCAGGCCCAGTGCCTCGGGGTTCACGGCCCCCGGCTGGACCTCGCCGGCGACCTGGCCGCGGACGATCACGACGACGCGGGTGGCTAGCCGCAGAACCTCATCCAGGTCACTGGAGTTCAGCAGCACCCCTGTCCCTCGGCCGGCGGCGTCGCGGATCCTGCCCCAGACGTCCTCGACCGCGGCGACATCGAGCCCGCGGGTCGGCTGATCGGCCACCAGGACGGCCGGATTCCGGGACAGCTCGCGGGCCAGGATCACCCGCTGCTGGTGGCCGCCGGACAGGTACCTCAGCGGCACGCCGGGGTCGGGGCAGCTAATGCCGTACTCGTCGATCAGCGCGGCCGCGCGCCTGCGCATCCTGGCCCGACTGACGAGATAGCCGTATGACACCTGCCTGAGCTCGCCCAGGGCCAGGTTCTCGGCCACGGTCATGTCCAGCACGCAGCCGTGCCGGTGCCGGTCCGCGGGGACGATGCCGATTCCCCTCAGCCGCTGGCCGCGGGTGGCCCGGAACGGCCGGCCGGCCACCTTGAGCGAGCCGGAACTCGGCCGGGCCCGGTTCCCGAGTATGTCCATCAGCTCGGCCTGGCCGTTGCCCTCCACCCCGACCAGCCCCACGATCTCCCCACGCCCGACCTCAAGGGACAGGCCATCCAGCGCGGCCGAGTGCCGAGCACCGCGCGCCCGGAGGGCCCTGATCTCCAGCGCTGGCCCGGCGGGCGGGCCGGGCCCGGCGCCCGGAGCGGACTCGGCCCGCGACTCGCCGGTGGCGTCCGGGGCTGGAGCCGGAACTCCCGCCGCGCCGACGATGACCGCGGTGTCCGCCTTTTCCGTCGCTGCGCTGGGCGGGTCGCTGCCCAGCATCTGCACGGCCAGCTCGCGCTCGGTCGCGTCGGCCGTGCGCAGATCCGCGACCACCGCTCCGGACCGGAGCACGACGATGCGGTCGGTGGACCCAAGCACCTCGGCTAGCCGGTGATTGCTGACGACCACTGACGCCAGCCGGTCCCGGACCAGCCGGCGAAGTATCGCGAACAGCCGCGAGGCCTCCTGCCTGGACAAGATCGCCGTCGGCTCGTCGAGCAGGATGAGGCGTGGCTCCTGCACCAGGCACTTCACGATCTCCACCCGCTGGCGCATCGCAGCCGACAGCTGGCCGGCCGGGGTGTCCAGATGGACCGACATGTCAAGGCCGAATGCCTCGCTGAGGTGACGGATGCGGTCGGCCGTCCACCGCCTGGACAGGCGGCCGTCACGCACTAGGGCAACGTTCTCCCAGACCGTCAGCGCATCGATGAGGCTGAACTCCTGGTGGACCATGGCAATGCCGAGAGCGCGGGCCGCGCCGAGATGCCCGGGCGGGAGCGTGACTCCGCCGAGAGTCACGCTCCCCTGGTCCGGCCGCTCGACTCCGGCGATGATGTTCATCAGCGTCGTCTTGCCGGCGCCGTTCTGCCCCAGCAGGCCGACGATCTCGCCCGCGGCGACGTCCAGGCTGACCTCCGAGCACGCGGTGACCGAGCCGAACCGCTTGCTCAGCCCCCGCGCCGAGAGCTCCGGCCCCGCGCGGGCGCCATCCGGCACTGAGCCGGCCGGATGGTGCCACAGCCTCATCACGCGACCCCCTGTAGCTCCGGTCAGCCCTGGACGTTGCTGCCGATCAGCTTGGGCACGTTGATCGCACCCGTCGCCAGCTTCTTCCGCACCTGGTTGAGCACCTGCGTCTGATGGGCAGTGGGATGGCAGATGACCGCGCCGATCCCGACGTTGGAGCCCACGGAGAATAGCCGCCAGTGCTGCCCGCGGTGGATCTGACCCAGTTCCAGCGCCCGGACGACGCTCGGCAGGTAGAACGCCGGGTTGTAGAGGATGCTCATCGCGATCGGCGGGCTGGCCGACGTGCCGCACCGGTTGAAGGACGTCGCAACCGCGAGGATGTGGGCCTTGGTCGCCGCGTTCAGGGCGGCCGGAATCGCGCCCCCCAGGTAGGGGTAAAGGACGTAGCAGCCCTGCGCGATCAGCGCCTTGCTGGCCGATGCGGCCAGCGCCGCGTTGTTGAAGTCGCCGGTGAAGGTGCTCAGGAACTTGTACTTGGGATTGAAGTAGTGCAGACCGGCTTTCATGGCGAGTGCCGCATTCTTCACGAAGGTGACATTGAGGCCCGCCACGTCGCAAGCTACGTTGCGCCCGTGCTGCTGCAGTAGCAGGCCCGCCGCCACGCCGCCCATGAAGTGGGCTTGCAGCTCGTTCCCGCCGGCTGTCGCGTAGGTGGACGCCACCGGCGGATCTCCGGAGATCATGAGCGGAAGCGTGGAGTTGAACGCCGTGTTCTTTGAGAACGACATCATCGCCGGGGTGAACTCCGACCCGTCTGCGATCACGACCTGTGCGCCCTGCCTGGCCAGGTCCTCAAAGACCGCCGCCGAGTTCGGGTCGGCGTTCTGGTCGACTATCACCTTGATGCCGGCCGCCTGACCTATTCGCTTGATCTCCTGGGCCTGGTCCTGGTAATAACCGCCGTCGTTGGCGGGACCGGATAGCGCGTATCCGATTGTGGTTACTTTCAGTGCCGCGCCGGATTTCGATGCGGCGGCGGATGGCTTCGACGAGCTGGCACTGCCGCAGGCAGCAGCAAGGAGAACTGCGACCAGCGCGGCCATGCTGACGCCAAGCCATTGATAACGCACCCGCCCGCATCGGCTCGGCTTGCCTTGATATCTCATGTGGCAATCCCCCCGAATGAGTTGCTCTAATTCGTGCCAGAATGCATCGTCTTCTCGCCCGCCGCGCCCCCGTGGCCGGCGAGCAGGAACTTGCGGATCTTCCCGACCGAGGTTCGCGGCAGTTCCTGGACCAGGTAGATGTCGCGCGGCCGCTTGACCGGGGCGAGATGGCGCGCGCACCAGTCCGCCAGCGCCGACGCCGTGAGGCCCGTGGTCCCGGGCATGCTGACGACGTAGCCCACGGGCACCTCGTCGCGCAGGGCGTCCGGGCGGCCGACGACGGCTGCCTCGAGCACCTGCGGATGCTGGGCCAGGACGGCCTCGACCTCGACAGTGGAGACGTTCTCGCCCGCGACCTTGAGGATCTCGCTCGCGCGCCCGGCGAAACGGTAGTAGCCGCGGTCATCGACGATCGCCCGGTCGCCGGTCCGGAACCAGCCGTCTCGCATGGCCGCCGCCGTGGCCGTCGCGTTGTCCAGGTAGCCGCCGAACAAGGTGACTCCCGGCACCCCGGCGACCAGGATCTCGCCGACCTCGCCGACCGGGACCTCAGCACCGTTCCCGAGGTCGCCGAGCCGGACCTGGCAGCCCAGCGTCGGGTGCCCCATCGCGCCGGATTCAGGAGCCAGCGCGGAACTGGTCAGGACGGCGGGGATGGTCTCGGTCATCCCGTAGAGCTGCCGCGGCCGACACCCGAAGACGGCGCTGAGCTCCAGGTACTGTGCCTCGCTGACGTTCTGCGCGTACCAGACGTGCTGCAGGGCAGAACCCGGAACCCGCTCAGCGCCCCTGGCCAGGATCATTCTCATCGGCGCGGCGAACAGGCTCGCGTGGGTCACGCGGTAGCGGGCGGCCTGCTCCATGAAACGAGAGGCCGAGAAGCGCGACATGAGCGCGACACTCGCGCCCGCGCAGATGGCCGAGGCGAACGAGTAGTACTGGGCGTTCGCGTGGAACAGCGGCAGGACGACGAGTTGGCGGTGCGCTGCCGTGAGCGCCGCGGCCGCCGCCATGACGTCCCCGGCGAACGCGTAGTTCGCCTGCGTGACCACTACCCCCTTGGGCGTGCTCGTCGTGCCGGAGGTGAACATCACCGCCGCCCGGTCGCGGGGAGCCGGGTGACGCAGCCGGGCCCAGTCCAGCGCGCGGCCGCGGACCGGGGCCAGCTCGGTGTCCAGCGGGTCGACAGCGGTGACATGATCGAGCTGGCCGGCGGCCGGGGCATAGGCCGAGGCCGACTCGGCGGCGCAGACGCCGAGTCGCGGGCGGGCCAGCTCGATCTGCTGCCGCATCTCCTGTGGGGTGGCCTGCGGGTCAGCGGGCAGGATCCAGGCCCCGGTGCGGACGCTGGCCAGCCAGAGCGCTACGAACGCAGGCGAGTTGGGCAGCGCCAGGTGAATTCCGGTCCCGGCGCCGGCACCCTGGTCCGCCAGCCAGCCGGCGACCTCCGCGACGAGCCGGTCAAACTGCTCGTACGTCCACGATGCGGTCGCGCCGGAGCCATCGTCCCAGAGCAGGAAAGGGCGGTCAGGCACGGACGCGACTGCTCGTTCCCACCGAGAGGCGAATGCGGGCGCGTCCATGGCTGCCTGCCCTATGCGACGGCGTCCCGAGGCGGGCCGTACCCGCCGCCGCCCGGTAGCTCCAGCCTGACCAGCGCTCCCGAGGTGAGTTCCATGCGCCGCTGCGTGCGCACGGCCTCGCCGTTGATGGTGAAGCGACCAGGTGCCCCTGGGGATCCCTGGAAGACCCCGGCCGGCGGATGCTGCAGGCGACTGGTCACCGCATTGAGTGTCCAGCTTCGCCCGTTGTCTACCGTGAACTCGATAACCTGCCCGAGCCCGCCAGGCTGCGTGCCCGCGCCCGCGGACCCGGCCCGCAGCTCCTTGCACAGGAACCGGAGCGGTGCCGTCGACTCGACCACCTCGACGGGGACGGCAGCCACCCCGGTGGGGTAGGCGGTCGCCGACAGGCCGGGCTTTTCCGCCCTGGCACCCATCCCGCCCGCGTAGTTGAACATCGAGGTGATGAACGGCCGCCCGTCCGCGCGTGTGCCGCTAACCTGCATCGTCCACACCGCAGCGGACCCCTCTGCCATGACGTTGCGCGGCAGGACCTTCGCGAGCGCCTGCAGCAGGGGCATGGGCACGAACATCCCCACGACGTGCCGGGCCGTGCAGGGTGCCGGGTTCCTGGCGTTCACGACGCTGTGGTCCGGCACGCGGATCTCGATCGGCGCCAGGCTCCCGGCGTTATTGGGCACCTCGGGGTTCAGCAGGCTGCGGATGGTGAATGTCGTGTAGGCGTGCGTGTAGTTGCGTACGACGTTGATGCCGTACGGGCTGGGCGGGGACGAGCCGGCGTAGTCGACCACGATGGAGCCGGCTGACGGGTCGATCTCCACCGTGACGTGAATGACTATCTCGCTGCCGTCGGCCAGGTCGAGCACGGACTCCGCCTCGTAGCGCCCGCCGGGCAGCTCGCCTATCGCTCTCCGGGTGGCCGCCTCCGAGCGCCCGACAATCTCGTCCGACAGCGCCTCGATGTCGTCCAGGCCGTGGCGGTCGCACAGCTGGCTGAGGCGCTGGGCGCCAATCTCGCCGGACGCCATCTGAGCGTACAGATCTCCAGTCATGTGCTCTGGCTCGCGCACGTTGCACAGGATGAACTTCCAGACATCGTCATTGCGCTGGCCGCGGGTCATGAGCTTGGTGACCGGTATCCAGAGCCCTTCCTCGAAGACGTCGCGTGCCCCGGCGCCGATGCCGTACCCGCCGACGTCGGTGTGGTGAATGGTCGAGCCGAAGAAGCCAACGACCCGGTCCGCTCGCCAGGCCGGGACGAGCACGGTGACATCCAGCAGCTGGCCGGCGGTCCGGTAGGGGTCGTTCGTTATCAGGACATCTCCGGGCTCCAGCGACGAGATGGGATGCTCGTCCAGGATCACGCCCGCAGCCATGGCCAGTGAGTTGATGTGTCCGGGGGTACCGGTCACCGCCTGGGCGACCATGCGCCCGCGCCGGTCGAACAGGCCGTTGGCCAGGTCGCCGGCCTCGCGCACGATCGGGCTGAACGCGGCCCGCTGCAGCGCCTTGGCCTGCTCATTGACGGTGCTGATGAGGCTGCTCCACAGCACCTCGAGCTCGATGGCATCCATAATGCGGCCCTCGTGGCGACGAGCGAGTGGTCGGCCTGGACCCTGGCGGCCCAGCCCGGCCGGATCACGATGGTGGTCTCGCGTTCCTCCACGACCGCCGGGCCCGTGATCCGCATGCCGGGTGTCAGGGCCGACCGCTGGAAGACCGGTGTCTCCTGCGGCGGCTGTGCCCGCCCGAACCGCACCAGGCGGCTCGCGGGGGCCAGAGCATGACCGTTCGCGGGAGCCTGCCCGCCCGGCCCGTCCGGCTCGATCATCGAGGAAGCGGGATCGCCGGCGAGAGCCGACACCCGCCAGGTGACCACCTCGACAGGCAGCCCGGGGATGCTCATCCCGTAAACGCGCTCGTACTCCTTGGTGAACTCCCCGATCGCGGTGGGCGCGGCGATCTCCCCGGCTTCGCCCTCAGCGAGCCAGATCGTGATCTCGTTGCCCTGGCCGTGATACCGGGCGTCGATGCCGTACCGGAACTCGATCTCATCCCCCGGCACCCCGGCCGCCGTCAGGATCCGGCGGCCCTGCGCCCGGAGCTCGGAGATGATCCGGTCGCGCTCGGGATCCTCGGTGTCGTCCAGGATGCGCACGAGGCTGCGCGCGAGGTCGATCCGCACCGGCGTGACCAGCGTCCCGACGGCGGACAGCACGCTCGCATGCGCCGGGAAGATGACCTGCGGCGAGTCCAGGATCTCCGCGAGCCCGCACGCGTGCACCGGGCCCGCGCCGCCGAAGGCGATGACGGGGATGCCGCGCAGGTCGGCCCCGCGCTCGATGGCGTGCATCCGCGCGGCGGCGCCCATGTTCTGGTTCACCAGCTCATGGATGCCGTGCGCCGCATCGGCGGTCGACATCCTCAGCAGGTCGCCAAGCTTGCCGACGGCACGCTCGGCCGCCGCGGCGTCGAGCTGCATGTCGCCGCCGAGGAAATGCCCAGGATCGATGTAGCCGAGCAGGACATCGGCGTCGGTGACGGTGGGCTCAGTTCCCGACGCGCCGTAGCAGGCCGGGCCGGGGTCTGCGCCGGCCGACTGCGGGCCCACTTTCAGCAGCCCGAGCTCGTCGACCTGCGCGATGCTGCCGCCGCCAGCGCCGATCTCGACCAGGTCGATGGAGGGGACTATGACGGGGAAGCCCGACCCCTTCTTGAACCGGTACATGCGCGCGACCTCGAAGTCCGGGGTGAGCAAGGCCTGGAAGTTCTCGATGAGGCATGCCTTGGCGGTCGTGCCGCCCATGTCCAGGCACAGGAGCCGTGACTCGTTCAGCTTCTTCGCATGCCACATCCCGGCGAGCGCGCCGGCGGCCGGGCCGGACTCGACGAGGCGCACAGGGCACCCCCGCGCCACGTCCGCGGACACCACGCCGCCGTTGGAGAGCATGATCATGAGCCGGCCGCTGAACCCAACCCGCGCCAGCCAGTCCTGCAGCTCGCTCAGGTAGCTGGCCACCAGTGGCATGGTGGCGGCATTGCAGGCGGTCGTTACCATCCGCGGGTACTCGCGGATCTGCGGGGCAACCTCGGAGGAGGTGCAGACGGGCACCCCGAGGATGCTCAGCGCCTCCGCGACCACACGCTCATTCGCGGGGTTGGCGTACGCGTTGATCAGGCAGACCGCCACGGCTTCCACCGCCCGCTCGCGCAACTGCCGGGCGAGGCCGCGCAGCTCCGCCTCGCGTGGCACGGCGAGGAGGGTACCGTCCGAGAGCGTTCGCTCCGCGATCTCGACTGTCGCCTCGCGCGGGATCGGCGGTGGCGGGAACTCTATTTTTGCAGGTCGTACATGTCGTAGCGGTGCTCGTCCCTGATCAGCATGGTGTCGCCGAAACCGGCGGTGGTAATCAGGGCGGCCCGTGCCGACTTGCCCTCGATGAGCGCGTTGGTGACCAGGGTGGTGGCATGCACGATCGGGACCTCGACGGCGCTTGCGTCGACTGACGCCTTCGCGAGCAGACTGATGACGCCTCGCTGAACGCCGAGCAGCGGGTTGTCCGGCGTCGTGAGTGTCTTCTCGACGCACACCGAGCCGCTGCTGGCGTCCAGGAGCACGACGTCGGTGAAGGTCCCGCCAATGTCGACGGCGAGCCGCCAGTCAGCCACTGCGGTACTCCGCCCGCGGAGGAGCGAACACGTCCAGGATCCACGTCTCCCCGTGCGCCTGGTCGCCGATGAACATGCTGTCGCCGTGCGGGAAATTCTTGGGCGCCCAGTAGATATCGCCGGGCCGCAGGATCTGCCGCTCGGTCGAGCCGATCCGGAAATCGAGCTGCCCGGCGATGACAATCCCGAACTGCTCGTTGTCGGGGTGGCCACCGTACGCGGTCGGGCCCATGCCCTCCCGGATCCGCCAGAAGGTCAGCATGAGGCTGTCCCCCGTGAACACGCGCCGCCAGAATCCCGGCTTCACCTCGCGGAAACTGGCATCGTCGAACGGCCAGACGTATCGATCGTTCGTCATGCCGACGCCCTTTCTCGGAAATGAGCTAGATCATTTCCTGCACCATGAGGTTCTCTACCTCATCCAGATGATCTTCGATTGCGGCCACGGCTGCGTCGAGATCTCTCCTCACCACGGCATCCGCGATCTTCCGGTGCATATCCCC